>NZ_JBIRPZ010000002.1:576401-888998 GCF_044332925.1 Streptomyces sp. NPDC021212 | reverse complement strand
CGGTTCGTCGCCCGCGAGGTCTACCGGCATCTACCCCACCCTCACATCACCGCTGACCAGTTCAAGCAAGCCGCTTGACGATCTATAGGAGCTTCTTCCGCTCAGTCCCTGGGAACGGTCTGCTCCTCCGGCCGCCAGGTGGCCGAAATGGTGAGGCTGGCGTTCCCGTTCGCCCCCACGATGCCGAGCTTGAGGTCCTGGCCCACCTGCACCCCGAACTGGACGGTGAACTCCTGCGGCGGCCGGGGTGCCGAGCGGACCGCGTCGTGCACGTCCTGGAGCACCGAGCCAAGACCCTGGAGGACGACGCCGAGCCCGGCGTCGGCGAGCGCGGCCGCGGCCCGGGTCCCGCGCCCCACCGGGGTCACGCCTCCGACGCCGCCCACGTCTCCGTAGGCGTCCGTGAGCGGGGCGTCCCCCACGGGGGCGAGTTCCAGCCGTACGGAGGTGCCGTCTGCCAGAGGTATCTCTCGGTGTTCCGTCACCTCTTCATCATGCCGATCACCAGGGCTCCGGGCTGCTGTTTCGTCGCAAAATCCCCGGACGGGAGCCCGACATGACCGGCGAGACACCCCCTGGGACGTCGATGTCGGATTCCCGCGAGCCCGGCGGCGCCCGGTGGCCGATGCTGGACCCATGTACACCGATACCGACCGGTGCCTCAGGGCCGCACGGGCGAAGGACGCCCGCTTCGACGGATGGTTCTTCATCGCCGTCGTCACCACCCGCATCTACTGCCGTCCGAGCTGCCCGGTCGTCGGTCCGAAGCCCGAGAACATGCGGTTCTACCCGAGCGCCGCGGCCGCCCAGCAGGCCGGGTTCCGGGCCTGCAAGCGCTGCCGCCCCGACGCGAGCCCCGGGTCGCCGCAGTGGAACGAGCGGGCCGACCTCGTTGCCCGCGCCATGCGGCTGATCGCCGACGGGGTGGTCGACCGGGAGGGGGTGCCGGGGCTGGCCGGGCGGCTCGGCTACAGCACCCGGCAGATCGAGCGGCAGCTGCTGGCCGAACTGGGCGCCGGGCCGCTCGCGCTCGCCCGGGCGCAGCGGGCGCAGACCGCGCGGCTGCTGATCGAGACCAGCGGGCTGCCGATGGCGGACATCGCGTTCGCGGCCGGGTTCGCCAGCATCCGGGCGTTCAACGAGACCGTACGGGAGGTCTTCGCGCTCTCCCCGACCGAGCTGCGGCAGCGCGCCCGGAAACAGCCCGGGCCCGCCGTGCCGGGGGCGCTGACGCTGCGGCTGCCGTTCCGGGCGCCGCTGTGCCCGGACAACCTCTTCGGCCACCTCGCCGCCACCGCCGTACCGGGGGTGGAGGAGTGGCGCGACGGGGCGTACCGGCGGACCCTGCGGCTGCCGTACGGGCCCGGGGTCGTCGCCCTCGCCCCGCGCCCCGACCACATCGCCTGCCAGCTGTCCCTGGCCGACCTGCGGGACCTGTCCGGGGCGATCAGCCGCTGCCGCCGGCTGCTCGACCTGGACGCCGATCCGGCCGCCGTGGACGACCTGCTGCGCACCGACGACGAGCTGCGGCCGCTGGTCGACAAGGCGCCGGGGCGGCGGGTGCCGCGGTCGGTGGACGCGGAGGAGTTCGCGGTGCGCGCGGTCCTCGGCCAGCAGGTGTCCACGGCCGCGGCCCGCACCCTCGCGGCCCGGCTGGTAACCGCGCACGGCGACCCCGTCGCCGACCCCGGCGGGGGGCTCACCCACCTCTTCCCGGCCGCCGGGGCCCTCGCCGCACTGGACCCCGAGGCGCTGGCCATGCCGCGCGCCCGCCGCGCCACCCTCACCGGGCTGATCGACGCGCTCGCCGAGGGGCGGATCGCGCTCGGCGTCGGCAGCGACTGGGACGAGGCCCGGGCCGGGCTGACCGCGCTGCCCGGGCTCGGGCCGTGGAGCGTCGAACTCATCGCGATGCGCGGGCTCGGCGACCCGGACGCGTTCCTCCCCACCGACCTCGGCATCCGCAAGGCCGCCGCCGACCTTGGGCTGCCCGCCACGCCCGGGGCCCTCACCCGCCACTCCGCCCGCTGGCGGCCCTGGCGCGCGTACGCCGTCCAGTACCTCTGGGCCAACGACGGCAGCCACGCCATCAACCGCCTGCCCGCCGGAAACACCTGCGCCGGGCCCGTACGAACCAGGAGAATCCCCTCGTGACCCGCACCCACACCGTCGTCGACAGCCCGTACGGCCCGCTCACCCTGGTGGCCACCGGCACCGACCTGTCCGGCCTCTACATGACCGAACAGCGCCACCGCCCGCCCGAGGAGACCTTCGGCGCCCCCGGCGACCCCGACGACGCCCCCTTCGCCGCCACCATCCGCCAGCTCACGGCCTACTTCTCGGGCGAGCTGACCGCGTTCGACCTGCCGCTCCGGCTGACCGGTACGCCCTTCCAGCGCCGCGTCTGGGACGCGCTGCGCCACATCCCGTACGGGCAGACCTGGACGTACGGCCGGCTCGCCGAGCACATCGGACAGCCCACCGCCTCCCGCGCCGTGGGCCTGGCGAACGGCAAGAACCCGGTCGGCATCATCGTCCCCTGCCACCGCGTCGTCGGCTCCACCGGCAGCCTCACCGGCTACGGCGGCGGCCTCGACCGCAAGCGGCGGCTGCTGGACTTCGAGGCGCGGCGGCAACCGGCCGGCCTCTTCTGAGCGTTCCGCATCGGACCGCCTCCGACCGGTCGTCCATTCGGCCGATGCCGATGGCCGGGAACCCGTCGTCCGGCCGATCCCCGGAGACCACCGCACGCGCGAACGTGGGCTCATGGCCCGAAACACACGACGAACACGACACCGCTCCCTCACCCCATGGATCGTCGGGGCGCTGGTCGGCGCGCTGGCAGGGGGACCGGCTGCACCCCCGACGACATCGCGGCCGTCTCGAAGGACACCGGCGCCCCGGCGCCCGGAGCCGCCGGGATCGGGGACACGCTGCACCCCGGCCTCGGCAACGGCGGCTACGCGGTGCGCCACTACGCGTGGCGCTCCGCTACGCCGAAGACCTGAAGAGCTACACGGCGACCACCACGTTGCGCGGCCGGGCCACCCACTCCCTCTCCCGCTTCAACCTCGATCTGACCGGGACGTCGGTCCGCTCGGTGACGGTCGACGGCCACAAGGCGGCCTGGGAGCACGCGGGGGAGGAGCTGCGGGTGACCCCGCGGGAAGCGGTGCCCGGCGGGCGGGAGTTCTCGGTGAAGGTCACCGTGAACGCCGAGGTGCCGGGCCCGGAGGAGGCGGCGAAGCTCGGCACCGCTGCGGTCGGCATGGTGCGGGCGGGGGGATTCGTACAGACCGTCAACCAGCCCTCGGGAGCGCACCGGATCGCGGCCCTCGCCGACCATCCCGTCCAGAAGGCCCCGGCCACCCTCACCATCGCGGCCCCTCGCGGATGAACGCCATCGCGAACGGCGAACTCACCGGCACCCGGCGCGACGGGTCCTACACGGTCCGGCGGTTCGAGAGCCGCCGGAAGCTGGCGCCCGAGCTGATGCAGATCGGCGTCGGCCCGTTCACCGTGGTCAAGCGGCGCGGACCGGACGGGATCGCGCTGCGCTACGCCCTTTCCACCCGCCAGGCCGACGACCTCATGCCGCAGATCGACGCGGTCGTGCCCGAGGCGCTGCGGTTCGTCACCGACCGCCTCGGCGGCTTTCCGCTGCGGACGTACGGGATCTACGCGACACCCGCGGGCGGTGAACTCGAAACGCAGTCCCTGACCCTGCTCGCCGCGTCGGAACTCACCAAGGACGGCATGGAGGCCAACGGTTCGGACACGGTCGTCGCGCACGAGATCGCCCACGAGTACTTCGGCAACAGCGTCTCTCCCCGCCGGTGGCGCGATCTGTGGCTCAACGAGGGCCACGCCGTCTACTACCAGAACCTGTGGGACCAGGAGGAGCGCGACCGGGGCGACCTGGCCGCGTCCATGAAGCGCGCCTACCAGGACTCCGCCGCCCGGCTGCGCGCGCAGGGACCGATCGCCGCGCCGAAGCCCGGCGCCTTCAAGCCGGGGATGGCCCCCTACGGCTGGGGCGCGTACCAGGGCGGCGCGCTGGTGCTGTACGCGCTGCGGCAGGAGGTCGGCGAGGCCACGTTCCGGCGCATCGAGCGCGCGTGGGTGACGGAGCACCGGGACGGCACGGCGGGAACCGCCGATTTCGTCCGCCTGGCGAGCCGTGTCGCCGACCGCGACCTGACGTCCTTCCTCCACTCGTGGCTGTACGCGCAGAAGCTCCCCGCGATGCCCGGCCACCCCGACTGGCGGACCTCGTAACCCGCTGCCCGGACAGCACGTCTAGGGCGCCTCGTCGCCCCCGGCGATCCGCTCCAGCAGGGCGGGCAGCGCCGTGCCGATGGGCTCGCGGACGACCTCGTCCGCGAGCGCGTCGTACGGCGTCGGCTCGGCATTGACGATGATCAGCCGGGCGCCGCTCTCGGCGGCCATTCCGGCGAGCGACGCCGCGGGCTGCACCTGGAGACTGGTGCCGACCGCGATGAAGACCTCGCAGCCCCGCGCCACCGCGACCGCCTCGGTCAGCACCTCCGGGTCCAGGCCCTGCCCGAACATCACCGTCGCCGACTTCAGGATGCCGCCGCAGTCCCGGCACGCCGGGTCGGCCTCGCCCGCCGCGACCCGCTCCAGCGCCTCGTCCATCGCCGAGCGCTGCTCGCAGTGCGTGCACTCCACGACACGGGCGGTGCCGTGCAGTTCGAGCACCTTGCGCTCGGGCATCCCGGCCAGCTGGTGCAGCCCGTCCACGTTCTGCGTGATCACGCGCACCGGGACCCCCGACCGCTCCAGCCGCGCGACGGCCTCGTGCGCGCCGTTCGGCCGGGCGTGCAGCGCCGTGCTCTCCCGGCGCATCTGCCAGGAGCGGCGCCGGATGTCCGGGTCGGTCATGTAGGAGTCGTACGTCACGAGCTTCTCGGCCTCGGGATCGCGCCGCCACAGCCCCTGCGGGCCGCGGTAGTCGGGAATGCCGGAGTCCGTCGAGATGCCCGCCCCGCTGAGGATCGCGACGAGGGGCCGCCGCGTCGTCTCGCTGCTCATGCGGCGAGCCTACGCGCGCGGTGCGGCCGCCGTGCGGGAGCCTTCGACGGTCCCGGCGGTGGGCGTCCAGCCGAGCAGCCGGGCCGGGTTGGCGCACAGGATCCGCCGGGTTTCGGCGGGGCCCAGCTCCGCCGTGAGCCAGGTCAGGGTGGTGCCGTAGACGCGGCCTTCCTCATGGCGGGTCCACGGCCAGTCGCTGCCCCACACCATCCGCTCGACGGCCCCGGTGCACAGCAGGCTCCGCAGCATCGCCGTGGCCGCCCGCGGCGCCGAACGGTACGGGGCGGCCGCCTTCACCCACACATGCGGGGCGGCGAGCAGACGGAACAGCGCGGCTGCGCCGGGGTACGCGAGCGACGGGAGGGCGGGCAGCCCCAGATGGTCGATGACCACCGCGCCGGGCCAGCGCAGCAGCCAGGGTTCCAGCTCCTCCCATTGCCGCTGCCGCGCCTGCACCTCCACGTGGAGTCCGCGCGCGGCGAGTTCACGGCCCAGCCGCTGCCAGGGTTCCTCGCCCAGCGGGGGCACCGGGCGGCCGATCAGGTTGAGGCGGATCCCGCACACGCCCGCCTCCGCGAGCCGGTCGAGCTCTTCCCCCGGCGTGCGGGGGGCGACGACGGCCACGCCGCGCAGCCGGTCCGGTGCCCGTCGGAGGGCTTCCAGCAGGTAGGAGTTGTCCGTGCCGAGGAAGCTCGGCTGCACCAGCACCCCGGCCGCGAGGCCGTGTGCGTCCAGCAGGGATACGTACGCGTCCACCGTGGCGTCGTAGTCCGGGCTGTACCGCCGCTCGTCCGCCAGCCGCAGACCACGTGTGAAGACGTGGGCGTGGGTGTCGACGGCGGCGGGCGGCGGGGGCTCGGGGAAAGTCACTCACCAAGAATAGTCCTATGGAGGACTAGACGTCAGCAGGAATCCGGAGCATGCTCTCGCCATGCACTCCATCCCGTCCACGCCGGAGGGCTCCGGGCCGCCCGAGAGCCCCGGAGAGGCCGCCCTCGCCCGGACCGACCCCCGTCTGCCGCTGCACGCCCGGCTCCGCGAGGTGATCGCCGAGCGTGTCCGCTCGGGGGAGTGGTCGCCCGACGAGCCGCTGCCCGCCGAGTCCGCCCTGGTCGCGCACTACGGGGTCTCCCTGGGCACCATGCGGCGGGTGTTCCGCGACCTCGTGGACGAGGGGCTGCTGGAGCGGCGTCAGGGGACCGGGACGTTCGTCCGGAGGGCGTCCCTGGACGCCTCCCTCTTCCGCTTCTTCCGGTTCGGGGCCGCCGGGAGCGGCGTTCCGCGCAGCCGCATCCTCTCCGCCGCCCGGCAGGTGAGTACGCGGGCCATCGCGTCCGCCCTCGGCGTCAGCCCCGGCAGCGAGGTGCTGCACCTGCACCGGCTGCGGCTGTACGACGAGCGGCCCGTCCTCGTCGAGGACATCTGGCTTCCGCTCCCGCTGTTCGAGCCGCTGGAGCGCATCGGCGCCGACGACCTCGGCGACCTGCTGTATCCGACGTACGAACGCCACTGCGGGCAGATCGTCGCCGCCGCCACGGAGGAGCTGAGCGTCGAGGCGGCCACCGCGGCCGACGCGCTGCTCCTGGGCTGCGGGCGCACCGAGCCGGTGGTCGTGGTCGAACGCGTCGCCCGCGCCCATGACGGCAAGCCGCTGGAGTACCGCCGCTCGCGCGGACCGGCGCACACCTTCCGCTACCGCGTCGACATCCGCTGACCCGCCCCGGCACCACGAAGCCCGCACCTCTGAGCACGGCCGAGCACCCCCGCACCCCTGAGTACGACCGAGCACCCCCGCACCACTGAGCACGACCGAGCACCACTGAAGAGAGCCGCCGCATGTTCGCCTGGTACCGGGACACCGACACCCCACAGAAACGCGCGTTCTGGGCCGCCTTCGGTGGCTGGACGCTCGAAGCCGCCGACGCCCAGATGTTCGGGCTCGTCCTGCCGACGCTGCTGGCCACCTGGCACTTGAGCACCGGGGCCGCGGGCACGCTCGCCTCCGTCACCCTCCTCTTCACGGCCGTCGGCGGCTGGCTGGCGGGCTGGGCCTCCGACCGCTACGGGCGCGTCCGGGTGCTGCGGTGGACGATCGTCGTGTACTCCGTCGCCACGGTTCTCATCGGTTTCACCGCCGACTACCCCCAGCTGATGGTGCTGCGCGGCGTCCAGGGCTTCGGCTTCGGCGGCGAATGGGCGGCCGGGGCCGTCCTGGTCGGCGAGTACATGGGCACCCGCCACCGCGGCCGGGCGCTGGGCGCCGTACAGAGCGGCTGGGCGCTGGGCTGGGGTCTTGCCCTGGCGACGTACACCGTCCTGTTCAGCCTGTTCCCGGAAGGCTGGGCCTGGCGGATCATGTTCTGGCTCGGTGCGCTGCCCGCCGTCCTGGTCATCGCCATCCGCCGCAAGGTCACCGATCCGCCGCTCTACCGGCAGCGGGTCGCGCGGGACGGGAACCGGGTCTCGCCGCTGCGGATCTTCAAGCCGGATCTGCTGCGGGTCACGCTCCTCGGTGCCCTGCTGGGCCTCGGCAGCCACGGCGGCTACTACGCCCTGACCACCTTCCTGCCGACGTACCTGCGCACCACCCACGGCCTGTCGGTGCTGGAGACCAGCGGCTACCTGGCGGCGTTCATCGCCGCCGCGTTCTTCGGATACGTCACCTCGGGCGTCCTGGCCGACCGGATCGGCCGCCGGAGGAACATCATGTTCTTCGCGGTGATGTGCCTGGCCTCGGTCGTGACCTATCTGTTCCTGCCGATCAGCGACACCCAGATGTTCTTCCTCGGCATGCCGCTCGGCTTCTTCTCCGCGGGCATCCCCGCCGGGCTCGGATCGATCTTCGCCGAGCTGTACCCGACCGCGATGCGGGGCACCGGGCAGGGCTTCTGCTACAACTTCGGCCGCATCGTCGCGGCGGCCTTCCCCGCCTTCGTCGGCTTCCTCGGCGACCGGCTCGGGATGGGCACCAGCATCGGCCTGTTCGCGGGCAGCGCCTACGGACTCGCCGTCATCGCCGTGGCTCTCCTGCCCGAGACCTCGCACCGCGAACTCGACACCCCCCGCGCCGACGCGGCGCCCGCACCGTCCCGTCTGAAAGGCACCACCGTATGACCACGCACGCCTGGTCACTCCTGCTCATCCTGACCGTGGCGATAGCGGCGCTGATCATCCTGATCAACTCCCGCCTTCGCATCCACCCGTTCGTCGCGCTGATCGTCGTCGCCGTCGGCACGGGACTGGCGGCGGGCGAACCCGTGGACAAACTCGCGGCGTCCATCGAGGAAGGCGCGGGCGGCACCCTGGGCGACGTCGGCATCACGCTGGCGCTGGGCGCCATGCTCGGCCGTCTGCTGTCCGACTCGGGCGCGACCGACGCCATCGCCCACGCCATCGTCGACCGGTCCAGCACCCGGCGGCTGCCCTGGCTCGTCGCGGGCGCCGCCTTCGTCATCGGCGTACCGATGTTCTTCGAGGTCGGTCTTATCGTGCTGTTGCCCCTGATCTTCAGCGTGGCCCGCAGGCTGGAGGCCCAGGGCGGCACCAAGGGTTCCCCGTACGTCCTGCTGGGGGTGCCCGCCATCGCGGCCCTCTGCACGCTGCACGGCATGCTGCCGCCCCACCCCGGCCCGCTGACCGCCATGACCGGACTCCACGCCGATCTCGGCCTCACCCTCCTGGCCGGTGTCATCTGCGCCGTCCCCGCCGTCGTGCTGGCCGGTCCCGTCTACGCCCGGTGGATCGCGCCCCGGCTCGCCGAGGTCCGCCCGGACGCGGCGCTGGTGGCCCAGTTCACCGGCACCGAACCGCGGCCCGCCCCGGCCACCGCGGGCTCGGGCGGCCCCGGCGCCCAACTCCGCCCGGACGACACCGCCGCGACCCGCTCCCACGTGCCCACCGGCCTGGCCATCTGCGCCGTCCTCGTCCCCGTCGCCCTCATGCTGCTGCGCACCTTCGCCGAGACCGCGCTGGACGAATCGAGTCAACTGGGCGCCGCGCTGGTCTTCATCGGCGAACCCCTCGTCGCGATGCTCGCCGGATTCCTCTTCGCCCTGGGCGTGACCGTCGTGCGCGGCGGCGGCCAAGGTGAGGAGACCCGCCGCTCGATGACGGGCAGTCTGCAGTCCATCGCCTCCATCCTGCTCATCATCGGCGGCGGCGGCGCGTTCAATCAGGTCCTGAAGGACTCCGGCATCGGCGACGCCATCGCGTCGGCGGCCGAGGGAGCCCATATGAACCTGATCGTCCTGGGCTGGCTGATCGCCCTGCTCCTGTCCCTCACCACCGGTTCGGCAACGGTCGGCATCGTCTCCGCCACCGGCATCCTCGCCCCGCTGATCGGCACCGGCGGTGGCCTCGAGGCGTCCCTCCTGGTGATAGCCATCGGCTCAGGTTCGCTCGGCCTGAACTACGTCAACCACGCCGGATTCTGGCTGGTCAAGGAGTCCTTCGGCATGAGCCTGACGCAGGCCGCGAAGACGCAGACCGCGGTGCAGACGCTGGTGAGCGTGCTCGGCCTCGGCATGGCACTCCTGCTGTCCGTCTTCGCCTGAGACCGACGGCGCACACCGTCAACCGGACCGGTAGAGTCCGCGCCAGCACCAGACGAACACGGCGTGACGGGGGAGTACGGGCATGGGGCGGTTCCTATGGCTGAGCGGTCGGACCGTGAGCAAGAACGAACAACCGCCGGACGACGGGCGCGTCACCCGGACGATACGGATCTCCGACACCGCCCCGCAGCCCGACCGCGCCGTCCATCCCCTCGCCTTCCCTGAGCGCCGCGACCCGCCCGGCGGTGACCTGAAGGCCTACCGCGCCGCCCGCAAGGACGGCACCCGCGCCTTCACCCTCTGGGCCGACCCGCATCGTCGGCAGGTGTTCGCGCACGTCGTGACCAAGTCGGCGGCCAAGAGCGGCCCGGCAACGTACGAGGTGCTGGGCGCCGCCAATGAGCCCCTCGCCCTCATCACCCGCGACCCGGCCATGAGGGGCGGCAGGGTCCGCACCCGCTGGACCGTCCAGCAGGCGGGCGGTCCGTCCGCGGTCGGGCTGAAGGGGCGGGCCTTCTGGTGGTTCATGTGGTGGCTGATCTCGCCCCTCCAACTGGCCATCGCGATCGGCAGCATCATCGGCGGCAGCGGCGACGTCGCCCGCCCACCGCGCCGCACCAAGTGGCGCGTCGACCGCCGGGTCGTCCTCGATTACCACAGCGGCCCCGGCAGCGCCTTCGAACTGGAGGCGCTGGAGGACTGGTGGGACGCCCGCGCCCTCGCCGCCCTCGTCGCCCTCCTCGGCTCCCACGACGGCTGGCTGGGCAGCGCGTGGGACCTGGCGCGCGACTGACGGCCGCCGACGCCCTCGGGGTCTGGCGGGCCGTATGCGTCAGACCTCGCTCCCGGCCTACGTGGCCGGAGGCCGCACATCCAACGGCTCGTCGAAGGCGCTGAAGGTGGTGATGCTGTGGTAGACCGCGCCTTCGTAGACGACTTTGAGGATGTACGGCTTGCCCTCGGTGGCGATGTAAAAGGTGTACGTCCCTCCCCCGTCCGCCTTGTCGGTCACCAGCAACCGCCTCGCCGGGCTGCCGTTGACCTCGGTCGGTTTGCGCTTCTTCGCCACGCCGAAGGTGGTGAAGGGCCACGTGCAGCCGGTGATCCCCTCTTCGGGCTTCGCCTCGCGGGAGGGTGCCGCGCTCCAGCGGCCCTGGTTGGTGCGCACGTAGTCGGTCCCGTCGATCCGCATCTCCTCGAGGCTGCGACCGGTGGCCCAGGTCGTCTTGGACGCGCACCTGCCCTTGAGGTCGGTCCTCAGGCGGGTGGAACGGTCTTCACCGGAGGCATCGAAGGCGTTCGCGTCGACGGTCACTGACCTGAGCGCCTTCATCGTGTCGTTCGCGGCGTCAAGCATCTGCTGAGCCGTGGGCTCCTTCGAGGCGGACGGCTTCTCCGCGGCGGCGCTGCGTGTGCATCCGGCGACGGCGGCACCCAGCGCCAGGCAGGCGAGCGCAGCCGTCACGGTGGTCGATGGTCTTCGCACAAATCCCCCCAGATTGTGAGCGGTTCAGGTTACCGGATGGGGGCGGTGAGGGACTCCTCCCACAGCCGGTCGGCGGCCGCCGGGTCGAGGGCGTAGGGGGCGACGCCGTTCATGAACGCGGCGGTGACCGGCGCCATGGACGGGCGCCGGGCGACCGGCAGCGCCTCGGCGCAGTCCGCGAAGTACCGCCCGCTGACGCCTTCCAGCAGGGGCGAGGCGGCCAGCAGGACGGTGGTGGCCGCGCCCTGCTCCACCGTCTTGCGCAGCCCCTCCTCCAGCGTGACGCCCGAGGGCCTGCCCAGGTGGCGGGTCAGGTTGGTCGGGACGGAGCCCGGGGCGACGGCGTTGACGGCGATGCCGTCGTCGGCCCACCGGGCGGCGGCGCCGACGGCGAAGAGGATGTTGGCGGTCTTGGACTGGCCGTACGCCTGCCACGGATCGTACGGCCGGAAGGCGAAGTGGAGGTCGTCGAAGACGACCGGCGAGAACAGGTGCCCCGAGGAGCTGACCGAGACGACCCGGGCGCCACCGCCCGCCGCCAGGGCCGGTCGCAAGCCCACCGTGAGGGCGAAGTGCCCCAGATGGTTGACGGCGAACTGGGTCTCCCATCCCTCGGGCGTGAGCTGGAGCTCCGGCAGCGCCATCACGCCCGCGTTGTCGACCAGCACATGGAGCGGACCGTCCCAGGCGGCGACGAAGGTCGCGACGGACGACGGGTCGGCCAGCTCCAGAGGGGCCACGCGCACCGCCTTGTTGCCCGTGGCCTCGGTGATACCGGCGGCCACCGCGGCGCCCGCCGCCAGGTCGCGGACCGCGAGGGTGACGTCGGCACCGGCGGCCGCCAGAACGCGGGCCGTCTCCGTGCCGATTCCGGAGGACGCCCCGGTGACGATGGCCCGCTTCCCGGACAGGTCGGCGTCGGCGGCGACCTCGGCGGCGGTCGAGCGGGGCCCGAAAGGTGTCGTGATGCGTGTCATGCCGTCAACGGTGCTCCCGGCCGTGCCGGGTACCCAGAGCCCCGCCGGTCCTGGTAGTGACAGGACCAGGCTCACCGCCGCCCGGCGCCCGTACGGTGGACGGCATGGGGAGCGACTATCGGGCGGGGACTCCGCTCGGCGCGTATCTGAGGGCCCGCCGCGAACGGATCCGTCCGGAGGACGTGGGCCTGCCCGCCGCCGGGCGGCGCCGCGTTCCGGGGCTGCGCCGGGAGGAGCTGGCGCTGCTGGCCGGGATCAGCGCCGACTACTACCTCCGGCTTGAGCAGGGGCGCGACCGGCACCCGTCCGCGCAGGTCCTCGATGCCCTGGCCCGCGCACTCCGCCTCGACGACGACGCCACCGCCCATCTGCACCGCCTCGCCGTGCCGGACCGCCCCCGCCGCCGCCCCCGCCCCCGCCGCCCGGAACGCGTACCGGAGGGCATCCGGCGGCTCATCGCGACCTGGCCGCACACGCCCGCGTACGTCCAGGGGCGGCTGCTGGACGTCCTCGCCGCCAACCCGCTCGCCCAGGCCCTCTCCCCGCTGTTCACTCCCGGCACCAACATGCTCCGCGCCCTCTTCCTCGACCCCGCATCCGGCGCCGCCCATGGGCGCTGGGAGGCCAGCACCGAGGGCTCGGTCGCCGCCCTGCGCGCGCTCGTCGGCCCCGACGTGGACGACCCGGCCCTCGCCGAACTCGTCGGTGAGCTGTCCGTACGCAGCGAACGCTTCCGGCAGCTGTGGGCCCGCCACGACGTCCGCCCCAAGCGCAGCGGCGCCAGTACGCTCACCAACCCGCAGGTCGGCGAGCTGGAACTGCGCCACGAGAAGCTGCCGCTGCCCGACACCGACCGCCAGATCCTCGTCCTCTACCACGCCGAGCCCGGCACCCCCACCGCCGAACGCCTCGCCCTCCTGGCCTCCCTCGCCGCCGAACCGGCGCGGGCCAGCACGCCTCGTAGTGCGGCGGGGGACCGACCGCACCGCTGAGGTCTGGTTACTCTTCGTCGATCTCAGATGACTCAAAGTCGAAGGTCATCTGCCCTGTCGGTTCCTCTGGTGAAGAGACCGCGGTTTGTGAGGTCTCGGGGTCCACTGCCTCTTCGTCCTCGTGAGGAAGGGCGTATTGATCCGCCAGGCGTGCGAGATGCAGGACCAGTGGCAGCCCCAGGACATCGCGGTAGTCGTCACAGAACCGCTGCTGGTGGACGAAGGCAGCCCAGGCCTCCGCATTGTCGCCTGGCTGCAGACAAGCGACGGCCACTTCAAGAAGCTCTGGGTTCCAGGCGTTCGTCGTGGGACGGAAGGCGCTTTTGCCCTGAGCGTTGACATGACCGGTCAACTTGGCATCGTCGTTGGTAAGTTTCGTCTGGGTACTGGACTTGTCGGCCGTGCTGTAGAAGACACGGCCCGTCTCACCCGGCGCCCTGGGCACCCACAGCCCCTTCGCGATACCCGCACGCCGCTTGCCCATCTGTTCGGGGCGTAGCTCTTCCGCCTCGGCCCACCACTGAGAGGTCTCATCCCGGCTGCTGTCGGCGATTCGGATCACGCGTAGATGCCTGCCGTAGAGGCCGATTCGCTGAGCAGGGCCGCAGTCGAGTCCGAGTCGGTCCTGCTCCAGCCCATCGTTCCTCAGCCACGGCCACCGCTTACGGATGTCCTGGGCGTGGGACAGGACCAGGGTCGGGGCGCTGCGCAGCCCCGCCAGTGTCTTCTTGATGAAGGCTGCCATGAGCGCGGACTGCTGCGCAGAGGTCTTGAGTTCCGCCTCCCTCACCCGCCCCGTCAGCGACTTCAACAGCTCCGGGTATGGCACCCACTGGTGCATCTCTGCGGTCTTGCCCATGATGCACTTGGCGCCAGGCCGGATGAGCACGGCGATGGGCGTGAACTGTGCCTTCCCCGTGGGACCGTCGTGTCGGCGCTCGACCAGATGAAACGCGACCTGGTTGAGACCGGGTGGGATGAGCTCGCCCAACGTGTGCTGAGGAACGAACCGCATGCCCGTCTGACGGAGACCGTCAGACCATGCCGCGGCCGCCCGCAGGACGGCGTCCTCTTCAGCCTTCTCGGCCTCCATCTCGGTGTCCAAGGGGCGAATAAACTGGGTCACCAGTCCCGCGTCCGCGGAGCCGAGGCGGATCGCGTGCTTGGGGTCGGTGCGCCGCTTCTCCCGAAGGAAACTGCGATCGCCCTCAAGCTCCACGAACGCGACCTGCACGCCGGGCATGCTGTCGCGCAGCTCTTTCAACGTCTTCGCCACAGCCCGGCGGCGCTCCCCGATGGCTTCCTCGTGTTCCTTGCCCCGGCGCGGAATCCGGTCTCCTCCGAGAGGAGCGCCGAGCGTGCCGAGCGGCCGGGCATGCAGCCTGACCGTCAGCTCTTCCGATTCCCACACCCAACTGTCGGGCCTGTGCTCCTCGCGTTGTCCGGCAAGCCCGAGGTTCTCCTCTGCCGCGGCGACCAGCCGGTCACGCTGGTCGTCCGTCTGGTGCAGGATGAGTCCGACAAAGTCGGCACCTTCGAGGGCTTCGGCGAGGGCCTTGCGCCGCAGTGAGGCATTGTCCGAAGATGCGCGCTCGCGGTGATCGATGATGGCGGCCAGCTTTGCCTGAGGGATCTCCTTCTTCGGGATGGACGGCAGCTTCTTGAGCTGCTTCTTGGGCGGATGGGCGTAGCCGCTGCGCTCCAGTTGCGGCACTGGTACGAGCTCTGGGGCGAGTGCCTGCTCCGCCCACTCGATCAGCCGTCGCCGCTCACTCGGCATCAGCCCGGTTCCGATGGTGTGCGGGCCCATCGTGGTCTGATGACCGACTGCGAGCGCGATGCCGTCGCGTCCCCCGATCCAGTGGTCGGCCTCTTTGACGAGCCGGTCCACCGACGGCAACCCGTCGAGCGCGGTCACTCCTGCGAGCATCCCTTCCGCGCCGCCCTGGCGCCAGTCGGTCGTGCCGTGCTTCCACTGGATCATGGCGACGGAGAAGCGCTGCGGTTCCGGGCCGTCGGGCACGAGCGAGGCGTCCGGACGCAGATAGACCGACGCACCCTTCTGGTACGGCATCCACACCTTGCCCGTGACGAACCGGCGGATTCCTGCGCTCAGATGCACGCGTGGCATGGAGGAGAAGGGAACGGTGCGCACACTGATCCGGATGACCGCCGAGTAGTACGAACGCTTTCCGCTGCCGTCACTCTTGGCTTTCGGCGCGTGCTCCCTGGGCGGCCACGACATCAGTTCCGCACCGCCGCTGCCGGGTCCCCTGGTACCCCCGATGCCAGCGACCTGGTGGAACTCCAGGCGCTCGCCGTTGTGCTCGTACGGCTCCAGGTGAGTGATCCGGCCGGCCAGGACATCGGGGAGCAGTCGATACACATGCTGGGCCGGGGAGGCCGTTCCGCCAGGGGAGAGGCTCTGCTGGGCGAGGAGATCCACCATGCTCATCTGCCACTGCAGGGACGCCGTGTCCATACTCCGGAAGGTCTCCATCAGCAGGGCAGTTGACTCCGGATCGTCCGGCTTGCGCTGGAGGTGCCGGAGCCAGGTCGCGATGAAACTGTTCATGACGGACATCGGGTATTCGTTGGCACAGTACAGCCACGGCTGCTGAGCGCCGAAGGTGGCTGTGGAGTCGACGGTGACGACATCGGGCGCAGTGGCGCGCATCAGCTGGTTGATGTTCCTCGTGGGAACCCGCCGGCGCCAGGCAGCCTCACGTTCGCTCAGCCCGAAGTGGTGGAGTTTCAGGATCTGCTCCTCCCATTCGGTGGGAAGGGCGAGGGTGTACAGCGGATGCGCGAAGGAGCCCTGGGCTGGGTCGGGCATGTAGGCAGCGGTCCGGATGCGCTGGTATTCCACGGTGCTTGTTCTCCTTGAGTGTGAGATAAGGGTTTTAACGGTGACGGTGGACCGCGTGGATCAGCCCATGTCCGCAAGTGCGCGGTAGAGAGGCTCGTACAGTTCCTGGACGAGTGACTTGTCGACCGGCGTCAACTCGGAATCCGGATCGCTGTCGAAGTAGGGTGCGAGGACTTCACGAGCACTTGCCAGGAGGCTGGTCTCGGGGGTGTCGGTGGCGTGGAAGCCGGCCTCGCGGGGTGAGAAGGCGGCATCGACGAATACGACCCTGGCTGGTACACCGCCACGCACCAGCCGTCCGATGACCTGCCACATGACAACGAGCTGGTCCCACGTGAACGCGGTCTTCTCGTCTTCGCGCAGACTGGACCAGGCGAGGCGCCTGGTGAGGAAGCGATTCCACTGGTGGCGCGCACGGCTGCGGAAGGCGACGCCGGCCCGGTCGGGAGTCGCCGCGGCGAGCGCACCCTGCCTGAACGTCCCTTCCACGTCGCGGAGCTGTCGGACGGCCCAGTCATTGATCGCCTGGATAGCGAGGGAGATGTCGTCGGGCCTGGGATGCGGCCGGGCCAGGAAGTAGACACTGCCGATGGCTGCCTTGCCTCCGTTCAGCACGATGTTGTGGCCGCGCTCCACGGCAAGGAGTGGGGCGACGAGGATGTCTCCACCGACTGAAGGGAACGTCTTGACGTCCCCTCGGGGCAGGGTGCGCACGGCCGTGTCCTCAGGAATCCGGGTCCATGCGGTGTCCGAGTCGGCATCGTCGGACACCAACTGCGTGATGCGGCCGTTCCATTCGGGAATCTGGTTGAGGTACTCGGCGGCCCGGCGTGCTTCGTCATAGCTGCCGACGAGCAGCAGGATGCGGCGCCGGTCCGGGTCCTCTATCTCGTCCAGTTCGGCATCCAGCATGCTGACCGCGGCCGGCAGACTACGATCGGGCACGGCCAACTGGTGCAGCATCTGGAGCAGGGCCTGGGGGCGCTCCTCGGGGTCGCAGCCCGATAGACGCAACGGCTTGGGCTGGTCGCCGTCCGACCAGTACAGGAACTCCTTGCGGAACTCGGTACCCAGGACGGCCCGGACCTCCTCGTCCAAGGGCCTGAGAACCGCTCCGACCTCGGCGTGGAGGTGGTACCGGCTGGATGTGCCCGCCCAGCTCGTGGCAGACATCAGCAGGACATGGGGGCCGGGGCGCCCGTCGACGGCGCACAGGTCGCCGAGTCGCATGAGCAGTTCCCGGCCCACGCCGTTGCAGTGGAAGAAGCGCAGTTCACCGCTGCGGTCGCCGTCGCGCTCCCTGTCGTCGTGGCGGAACTGGAATCCGAGGACATTGCCCATGGGGGACTCCGGGATGACCGCCTCGTAGTCCTTCGGCGGCCTGCGCGACAGTACGTTGGAGGCGACCTCCAGATTGAGGGCGGCCTCGACGCGCGGCCACAGGGTGGTCATGAAGTCCAGCCGACTGTGGAGGGCGGCCAGGATCAGGGTGAACTCGAACCGCCGCGCTTGCATGTCGATCCGGTCCAGCACCTCGGAGTCCTGGCCGACGATGTCCATGAGGGTGTCCCGCAACCGCTCGCGTGTACGTGCCCCCTGCGGCGCGTGGAGAAGTTCGAGCGTCAGGTGGACGAAGGTGTTGACGAGCGGAGTCACGTCGTCCTCCGCCCCGCTCGATTGCTGCTCATGGAGTGGGTCGTCGCGGAATCGCAGAAGGGCACTGTCCAGCGCCCGGGCGGCCTCCGGCGGTTGTTCGCCCTTCTTCCGGTCGGAAAACCAGCTGTCGAGCAGGAGGTTGTGCAGCGTGAAGGCGCTGAAGTAATCGATGCTGATCCACCTCCTGAGTTCGCCGTGCTGCACCAGCAGCGCGTAGAGACGGTCGGTCGCGGCGCTCACGGTATTGACGGCATTGGTCCAGTCGTCCACGTCACGGGCGGACAACTGGAGCCGACCGTCCCGGGCCATCTGCTGGAACTTGTGAACGGCGACCTCGTCGAACCAGGAATTCGGCGACCGTCCGACCAGAGTGCTGGCCGGTGCGAAGGCTGTATCGAGCTGCATCTGGACGCGGTCCGCCTCATCCACGATGATCAAGTCACTCAGTCGGCAGGCGAGTTCCAGATAGCGGAGCTGTTCGTCGTGCTGGTGCCGGGGTACAGAGCTGTGCACGAGGCCGGCCGGGGTGGCCACCCACACCTGGGCATCGACCAGGTCGCGAGCGCCGCGGTGACGGGGGCAGCGATTCCACAAGGGGCAGAGCCGCCGCTGCGGCTTCGGCCGCTCACCGTTGTGGGCGGCCGGGGTCTCCTCGTCGAGGAACGGATCACCTTCGCCAGTGTCGCGATCCGGAACTGTGTGGAGACTCAGGCACGGTGCCTCCCGGATGCCGAGGGGGCGTCGCGCCTCCATCCCGCGCAGGACATCCACAGGGCAGGCGCTGCTGAGGTACGCGAACCCGGCGTGATCGTGTTCGAGCATGGTGGACGCGCCCGCCGTTGCCGTGCGGCGGTGCAGGCGGCTGATGTTGCGCTCTCGAGTGGAGTGTCCCAGCACGGGGGCTGCGCGTACGCCGAGTCGGGTGAACTGCTCCACCACGGCGAGCGTTTCCGCGACATCGCCCACCACGATCGTGACCCGGCGAGGGGTCTGGGTCACCACATGGAAGGTGAGGATGTCGCGGATCGTGGACTTGCCCGCGCCGACCATGCCCACCATGTGGAGCAGCCGGTCGATC
The DNA here is from genome assembly GCF_044332925.1 of Streptomyces sp. NPDC021212. Taxonomy (NCBI): domain Bacteria; kingdom Bacillati; phylum Actinomycetota; class Actinomycetes; order Kitasatosporales; family Streptomycetaceae; genus Streptomyces; species Streptomyces sp. NPDC021212. The sequence goes on along the minus strand of NZ_JBIRPZ010000002.1, from coordinate 870,332 downwards.
CTGATCCGGCCCTGTTCGGTGAACCTGCCCAGCTCATCATCGCGTACGAGCAGCTTTACGCGCCGCAACCGCCGTGCCCAGTCGCCGTTGGGCCCTTCTGCCGAGGCGGCTTCGAGGGTGTCCATTCCTTCGGCGGACTTCTCCAGTTCCTCCCAGGTGACTTCGACCGGCTCACCCAGCCCGGCGGGCAGGGCCTCCAAAGCGTGGGAGCGCGGCAGAGTGTCCGTCAGTAGATGCTCGGTGAACTCCACCGAGTGGGTGCGGTCCTGGACCCGAAAGGTGTGCTCGCCTTCTTCGGCCAGCGGAATGGGCTGGGTGGCGAACGCGGGTGCGCTGGTGAGCAGTTCCTCGAAGACGCGGAAGCGCTTGGCTGCGCGCGCGGGTTCGCGGCGGCGCGGTTGGCTGTCCGGTCCGTCGAGGTCGTAGCCACGCAGTTGCTGCGGTACAGAAAGATAGTCGGTGAGCGACTCGATCCAGGCCCGGCGTCGCCTGAGGTCCCACAGGTGGTGACGCGCACGCAGAATACGCAGCCGCTGCTCATCGGTGTGGACGTCACCGAACGCCTCGCTGTAGGGGTAGCCGCCGAGCAGGGGCCAGACGTCGACCGCGGCCCGGGTCGGCATGGCACTCTCCAGGAGGTACAGTCCCAGCTCGACGTCCAGGAGATCACCGGGCCGGAAGCTCCCGAGGCTCGTCGGCCACACCTCGGCAAGCTGCCGCGGTGAGCAGCGCCGGTGCCAGCCACTTCGGTCACGCATGACGGCCTCCTTCGGCGTGAGTGTCGGCGTGGCTGGCCACTGCATCACCGACCAGCCGCAGGAAGGCGCGGTCGTCGAGCAGGGTGACGCGGTCGCTCATCTCGTCCGGCAGGTTGCGCCGGAACTGGCGTCCGTACGCCTCGTTCTCCCGGAAGCGGTAGCGGGGTACGACGAGGAAGGCACGGTCGTACGGCGGTTCGGTACGGAACGGTGTGAGGGTGCGCGCGAGAAGGACCGGGTTGACGCGGTCTTTGACGTCGACGGCCCAGTGCCTCCCACCGGGCAGAGGAACCCGCAGATCGTAGGCGTCGTATTGGGGCCACATCTCGGCCTGGATCCCGTACTTCTCCTTCAGCCCGGCTTCGAGATCGGTCTCGGCGAGCCCCGGGCTGGTGACGAACATGCGCAGGGGGCGACTGAGCTGGAACACGCCTCCCTTCTCCGGGGAAAGTTCCACCCCGGTACCGTCCGTCCCATCGCGTCGGCAGCGGTCGAGTTCACACAGATGCCCGCCCCGGTGCAGCGGCACCATCAGGCAGCGGCAGCGTTCACACTGCCGGTAGACACCACCGCGCAGATAGGACGCCGGAGCCGGTTCGTAGCAGCGCTTGATGACGCTGTGCAGCAGCATGCCGCACTCCGGGTCGCCGCCGAGCAGAGCCAGTTCGGCCCCGGTGAGGACCGGCCTGGAGGTGAGCAGTGCGCGGAACGCGGTGTACGCCCGAGGAGCCTTCGCAGCGCGGCACACGGCGAGCGCTTCCAGAATCCGGTCGTTCTCGAAGAGCTCGGCGGCAGGGTCGGCCGCGTTCACCTCCCACTCGAGGCATAGCTGATGAGGCAGACGTGTCTGCGGGTCGACGAGCACTGCTTCTCCGGCACGCAGCTCTTCGGGGAGATCCAACGGCCATGCTTCCAGTGGGCGTTCCGCCCCCCAGCGGACCATCTCGGGGACGCTGCCCGGTGGGTCGGTACCTCGGCGCAGGCAGTGCAGCACGAGGTGGTTGTATGCATTCTGCACCTTGGCGGGATAGACCGGATTGGGCACGGTGCGCAGCCGGGACAGTGTGGCCAGAGCGCTGGCGACCAGCCGCAGCAGCGTCTCATCAGGACCTGTCGGTGCGTCGCCGAGCATCGCACCCGTCTTCATCGAGGACATTACGCATCCCCCTCCGTCGCACCCTCGGCGGATGCGGCACTAGGACACCACCGGGATACCGGGCACCACCGACAGTGAGGTCCGGGCCGGGCCTCATGGACCTCGTCCTCGCGCCATGGCCCGGCGTACCGCCGCAGTACGGCGAAAGCCTTCGCCAGCCGTTCCGGATCCGCCGGATCGATGACGAACGGTTCCGAAGTCTCCGGTTTGAGCACTTCGACTTCGACACGCGATCCCGATGCATCACCGCCCAGTGCGCCCTGGGCCAGCAGCGTGACGGCGAGCGCGAGCTGAGGGAATTCCTCCAGCAGGTCGTCGTGGTGCCACCGGCGCTTTCGGGTGGTCTTGAGCTCCCGCCACACCCATGCACCGTCCTCGAGGTAGAGCAGGTCCGGCTTGGCGATGACGACCGCCTGCCCGGCGGTGTCGTGGACCACCCGCAGCGCCTCGGTCTCGACCCGCTCGATCAGCGCGGAGTCCTGGAAGGGACAGGCGTCCACATGGTGGAGGAGTATCGTCCGCCCGATCGCCGCCTCCTCGTCGGGTACCCGCCACCGCCCGCTGGTCCAGTTCTCGCCCTCCTTCGGCATGTCGGCAACCGTGCAGGCCGGCCAGCCCGCCCGCCGGTGCAGGCCCTCGATCCATCCGTGCACCGCCTGACCGAGCTTGGCCGAACTGCTGTACTCATCGGAGGTGGGCAGATGCAGGGTGCGCAGGAACGCCTGTGCGGGGCAGGTCCGGTGATAGCGCAGGTCGCTTACCGACACCTTCCGGAGCGGAGCTATTCGCGAGGGCAGCCCGAGGACACCAGGCGTGCGCTGGAGGGCGCCGCATCCGGTGAACTGCTTGCAGTCGACGCACGAGGAACCGGGGGTCGGCTCTCCGCCTGCCACCACACGCGTCACATGGCTGTGGCCGTGCTCGGCGTAGTAGGTCTCAGCCTCTTCGGCCGTGCCGTCGAACTGGACATCGGGCTTCCCGTCGGCGAGTCCCACTTCGACGACGCGCACCCGTTCGGGCCTGGCGGCGGGGCCGTACGGCTGGAACCTCCTGCTCCACTTGTGAGGCCAGGCCGACATGCGGCCGTGGAGCGCCACGTACGCCGCGATCGCGATCTCCCCGGGAGTGGATCCCTTCGCCATGCCGTGCCGCAGGCGACGGTATTCCCGCACGCGTCCATCAGGGGACTCGTACCGCCGCCACCAGGCGTACATCTCCCAGAACTTGCCGTTTTCGCGCTGCACGACCCAGTAGGGCTTCACCGGCCGCAGCGTGTCCACGCCGTTCTCCGGGCCTTTGCCGCCGCCGAAGTACGAGCGCACGGCGTGCTCCGCGTAGCTCAGATGTCCGGGGTGGAGGGCGGGAACCCGCGAGCTCAGCTGGGCCAGCGCGTGCTCGAGCGTCTCTCCGTGGAACTCGATCCGGTCGAGGGTGTCCATGACCGGGCCGAGGGTGAACGTCTCAGTCTCCGGCTTGGGCAGCCGCAGGCGCTGAGCCGGCCACAGTGCCGGGCGGGCCTTGGCCGCCGTGTGAGAAGGGCACGTGTGCTCCTCGTCCCCACCCGTGCCCGGTCCGATCCGAAGAAGTCCCTCATCCCCTGTCAGCCACGCGGGTTTGCGCCACCGACCACCCATTCGCCCTCCCCGTGCGCGTCGGATCGCCGCGTGGACACGGCGATGTGTCGGTCGGCTCATGAAGGGCCGACCACTCCAGAGAACCATGTCGTGTGGATAAGGTCAACCAGAATGGTTGTTCACACTCACAGGTGGTGTGGACTTGGCCGCTTCCATACTCCCGAGTAGAGTCCGGTGCACAGGCAAGGGAGGCGTAGGGATGCCGACAGTGGACGCAGAAGGCGGGAAGTAGCCGTGTCCGGGAACCGGGTCGAGGTCACATCGGCGGACATCGCTCGCATCGCCGGCGTGCGCCCTACCGCTGTCAGTAATTGGCGCCGCCGCCACGAGGGCTTCCCGCAGCCGGTCGGCGGTACGGAGCGCAGCCCCCGGTTCGACCTCGCGGAGGTGGAGGCCTGGCTACGGCAGGAACGCAAGGCCCCCGAGATCCCAGCGGGGCAACGGCTGTGGCAGGCCCTCGACTCGGTACGGGGGGTCATGCCGATGGACGACGCCCTCGGTATGACTGGAACACTGCTGCTGCACCTTCTTGCACACCCGGGCACCACCGTGCCCACCACCGCGTCCGGCTGTGAAGGTCTGATGCGCACCGCTGAGCGGTCGCTGGCGGAGTCTCCCGGTGCCCGCGCGGGTGTCACCGCCCTGTTGGCCCACTGCCCGCGGTACGAGTTCGGCCCCCGGCAGATCCAACTGCTGACCGCGGCCGCCGCCGCGGCTGCCACCGATGGTCCGGTGGCGACCTTCGAGGAGTTGTGCTCCCGCCACTTCGGAAGCGGTCCGCGCGCCGGGTTCGCCGCGACCCCGCCCTCCCTCGCGGACCTCATGGTCACCCTCGCCGGTCCCGGAAACGGCACTTTGATCGATCCGGCGTGCGGCAGCGGCACCCTTCTGCTCGCCGCCGCCGACCACGGATACCAGCGCGTCCATGGCCAGGAGCTGAACGCCTCGCTTGCCCGTATCGCGGCTCTACGTCTGGCTTTCCGCGCCGCCGTCTCGGGCGGACCTACGGTCGTATATGATGTGCACGCCGCGGATTTCCTGCGGACGCCGGTATACCCGCGCAAGGCGGCCGCCGTCATCGGCCATCCCCCTTTCGCCGACCGCACCTGGGGTTACGACGAACTCGCCCACTCTCCCGTATGGGAGTACGGCGTGCCTCCACGTGCCGAATCGGAACTGGCGTGGGTACAACAGGCGCTGGCGCATGCCGCGCCCGGCGCTCCCGTCATACTGTTGATGCCTCCTGCCGCCGCCACACGGCCCTCCGGCCGTCGCATCCGTGCCGCATTGCTCCAGCGTGGGGCGCTGCGAGCGGTGATCTCCCTTCCACCGGGCTACGCCGCGCACTACGCCTTGCCCCTGCAGATCTGGGTGATGCGTCGGCCGGACGCCGCAGACGCCCCGTCGCCCGATCACCTTCTGGTTGTGGATGCCAGCGAGGCACAGGACCCCGCTCCGCTGATCGAGGAGATCTGGTCCGCCTACGTCACGGCACCGGAGACCTTCGCCGCCTGGCCAGGGGTGGCCCGTACAGTCCCACTGGTCGATTTGCTCGGCGAGACGGATGTCACCCCGCACCGCCATCTGCCGAAGCCGACGCAACCAGGCGTCTCCCGGGATGCCCTCGCCGCGGCCCGGACCGCGTTCGAAAACGCTGCCAGGGCATTGCGCTCGCATCTGCCCTCCGACCTTCCGCTCGCCGGACAGGACGAGAGCGAACCTGGCGCAACCCGCATCGTCTCCCTGGGTGACCTGGTCAAGAGCGGCGCGGTGGTTCTGCACCGTCAAACCACGGTGCACCGCATCACCAGCACTGAAGAGCCGTCAGGGCCGGGGGAGGCGCGGTTCCTCACGGTGGGGGACATCACCTCCGGCCGCCCGCCGTCCGCCTCTGGGCCGGTCCCCGAGGACCCCTTGCGGCACCCGCGAGTCAGGGAGGGCGACATCCTGGTACCCGTGATGGCGGACACGGTCGTCGCGCGGGTGGCCACCGCCGAGGACGCGGGCGCCTACCCCGATTCCGGTGTGCACCATCTGCGGGTCACGGATCCGGAGCTTGTCGACCCGTGGTATCTCGCCGGTTATCTGTCCAGTGCCGAGGGCAGCCGTCAGGCGGCTTCGGCTACCAGCGCGCTCGGCCTCCACGCCCGCATTGACCCGCGTCGAGTGCGTATTCCCCTCGTGCCGCTCGAGCGGCAGCGCTTGTACGGTGAAGCGTTCCGGTCGGTCGCTCGCTTCACCCGGGCGCTGCGCACGGTGCACGATCTGGGTGAGGAGCTGGCTCGCAATTCGATCGACGCCCTCGCGGCGCAGTTCCGTGCTGTGGACACAGATACGCGGGCAACTCTGTAAAACTTCTCCGTTTGCGAAGTAAACGCATTACCCTTGGTAATGTGATCACTCTGCGTGTACGGTGAGCCCCATGACGGACGACGCTCGCCCCGCTGCCGAAGCGTTGGTCACGGGCGCCGATATCGCACGGCTGGCTGGGGTCACCAGAGCCGCCGTCTCCAACTGGAGGCGGCGCTACGCCGACTTCCCGTCTCCGGCCGGTGGGGGAGCGAGCAGTCCTCTTTTCTCTCTTGCGGAGGTCCGTGCCTGGCTGTCCCGTCGGCAGAAGGGCCACGAGGAGACGGACGAGGTCCATCTTTGGCAGGCACTTCGCGGCGCTTACGGCGATGACACGATCGGCGGGCTCGCAGCCGTGGCTCGCTTCCTGGCGCGTGCGAACCCTGACGATGAGGACCCTGACCTCGACGCGAGCGTTGCCGAACCGGCCGAAAAGCTCGCTGCCTGTGCGTCCGCGGCCGAGGTTGTCCAGGGGCTGATCGAGCGTTTCCTGGACTTCCCCCGCCGCTCCGAGGCGGACCAGGTCACCCCCCAGAGGCTGATCAAGGCCATCCGCCACTTCGTGGACGAGGAACCCCTGCCGTCCACCGCTACCGTCTTCGATCCCGCATGCGGGATCGGTACGCTTCTCTGTGCAGTCGGCCCCACAGGGCCTGGATCTGGCCTCTCACGGCGAGGTCAGGAAGCCGACCCTGGCGCCGCGCGCTTCGCACAGCTCGTCGCGGACCTCTCCGCTCACGACGATACGGCCATCGAAACAGGGGACTCACTGCGTCACGATCGTTGGCCGGGACTCGGCGCGGATCTCGTTGTCTGCGACCCTCCGGCAGCCGTACCCGACTGGGGCCGTGAGGAACTCCTTCTCGACGCCCGGTGGGAACTTGGCACCCCCTCCCGCGCCGAGAACGAACTCGCCTGGCTCCAGCACTGCTATGCGCACACCGCCCCCGGCGGCCGCGTGATCATCGTCATGCCGACTTCCGTGGCCTATCGCAAGGCCGGCCGACGCATTCGCGCCGAACTGGTCCGCCGGGGAATTCTCACCCATGTGGTCGCGCTGCCCGCCGGTATGGCCGCCACGCATGCCCTACCCGTCCATCTGTGGCAGCTACGCCGCCCCGGGCCGCATGTCAAAGCTGCTGCCGCCGTGCGCATGATCGACCTGTCGGAGAACGATCCAAGCGGTCCGATGGAGCCTCGCCCCGAACAGATCGCCGAGGTCCCCCTCATCGACCTGCTGGATGACACGGTCGACCTGGCCCCCCGCAACCACGTGAGGCAGCTCCATCGTGACCACCCCGCCGAATACCTCGCCGCCCGGCAGGAGCTGGAGCGCCAGGCACGGGCGCTGCTCGACCAGATGCCGGCCCTGGATGCGGGAGCCGGCCTCGCACCGCTGGACAGTGCCGCCGTCAGCGTCGCTGAGCTCGTCCGCGCCGGGCTCGTCGAGCTCGGCGACGACCTGCCGTTCTCCACCAGCGACCAGCTCGACACCGACTACCTTCATGGCTTTCTGCGCAGCCCCGTAAACATCCGCCGCTCTACCAGCGCCAGCGGCAGCTACCGGCTCGACGTGCGCGGCTCGCGCATCCCGCAGATGTCTGTCGACGAACAGCGCCGTTACGGGGCCGCCTTCCGCTCGCTCCAGGAGTTCGAACAGCAAGCCCAGGCGGTCGCTGAACTCGCCGCACAGGCAGTGGCCCTCGCCCGCGAGGGACTCACCAACGGGACGCTCACACCTCCCGCTTCAGACGTGCCGACCAAGCCAGGCAACTGACCGGAACGGCCATCATCCATCTGTTTGAGTGAATGAATCACCTGGCACACCCGCACCGCCCTCCTCTAATCTCTGCCGCACACACGCGAGTGGGGGGTAGGCGTGGCGTTACTCATGGTGATCGCGACCGTCTACGGCGTGGTGCAGCTCCTGACGCTGGCATCGGTGACGCGATCGGTACGCGTCTCCACCGTGCTGTTGGCGATTCCGCTCGGCGTGTACGGGTGCGGCGTCGTGGCCGCGCTGCTGGAACTCGCGTACACGCGGATCGTGGCGGACATGACCGGCGAACCACTGGTGAAGGTCGTGGACGCTGCGAGCTACAGCATCGATCCGGTCATCGAGGAACTCATCAAGCTCACACCGCTGCTGCTCGCCGCATGCAACGTCAAGATCGCCCGGCAGTGGGGTCTCACCGATTACGTGGTTCTCGGGGCGGGGCTGGGGGCGGGCTTCGGATTACTGGAGGCGCTGGCTCGGTTCGGGCTGGACGCGGACCGAGCGATCTCGCATCCGGCCGGCGGCTGGGCCATCCCGGACAGCCTTCAAGCCCCCTACATACCCGGCCCGGAACAGGTCGTCTCGGCGTGGTTCCCCGCCCCGCAGGGCACTCTTGAGCTGGGTGATCTCACCCCGGAGGCAGGCGCCAGTCCGCATCTCGTCTACACCGCTCTGACTGCGCTCGGAATCGGTGTTCTCCTTCGCGGGCGCGGCTGGTTTCGTCTCCTCGGTCTACCCTTAGTGGCGGCCGCAACCGCTCACCACATGCTCAGCAACTATGTCGCTCAACACCCCACCGACCACGATGCGACGTCGCTCGTCGATACCTTCGACGGAACGCTGTGGACCGTACCGCTCTTGTCCTTGGTGGTCGCAGCGGCCATCGACCTACGACAGATACGTCAGAGCAAGCGGACGGTACCGGGCGTGCTGCTCTACGCCGAGCAGGCCGGGTATTCCGGCTTCGGAGCGCTGGCGGGGTACGCGGCGTGGCGGGTGCCGTGGACCGCGTCGATCGCCCTGCGCTTCGCCCGAATGCGCCGCGCTCTGCTCTACGCGGCAGCCCGTCCTCCGCACCCGGGAGCCGATTCCCTGCATCGTGCCGTCGTCTGGTCCGCCAGGCAGATCGATGCCTCCAACCACGAACACGCGTGGCGGTACATCAACTTTCGGACGTGGCGTCAAGCGGCCAGATCGGTACGGGACCGGCGCCGCCCGTGGTTCATCCTCATCTCTCTGGTGCTCGCCCTTCCCTCGCTTGTCCTCCTGGGGGTGGGTTCCTTCCCGGCCGCGGCGGACTTCCAGGAACACTTCACCTCGGGCAATGGCCCGAACATCTTGATGGCCTTCGGTGTCGCCGGACTGCTCTGGCTCGGCTTCCAGATGTTCACGCTGCTGCGCGCATGGCGGGCGACCAACGCGGTCGCCCTTGGGGAGACGCTGGCCGCTGTGCGGTTCCGGACCTGGACGGCGGCAGGCGGGCTGACCACGGGGGTGCTCCTGTTGCTGCGTCTTCAGGACGGCCTGGAAGCGGACGAACCCGTGATCCGTAACCTTCACCTCCTGGAAGCCCTCAACAACTTTCTGGCATATCTCGGCTTCGCCCTCATCCTGTTGTCCCTCCTCGCGCTCTTCCCACCCGGCGGAGGTCTCGTTCTTGTGGGAGTGGAGGCCGGTGAGGTGGCCGTCCATGCGGGAGCCTTCCGTATTCTCGGCATTCTCCTGATGGCAGCGGCGGCCGGTGCCGGACAGTCCGGAGAAGGGGCAAGCCGCGGCTCCGAGGAGCCGGAGCAGACGTCTGCGGGAGAGCAGAAGCCCGACTTCCGGGACGCGGCGTTCGACGATCGAAAATTGACCGAGTACGCGCTCAACCCGGAACATCCGGTCGGCAAGAACAAGGCACGCGTCATCAAGTCCAGAACCGGACTGGGCCAAGAAGACGCTGCCGAGGTCAAGCGCCAAATCATGGACCAAGTGCAGCGTGGTGGAGCCCAGCCTGGGAAGGGCGACCAATACGGCCAGCGGTGGATCCGGGACGTCGAGCTGTCCGGGTCCAATGGGAGCATGACGGTCCGGACCGCCTGGATCGTCGATGCCGAGACCGGCGCGACCCGGTTTGTCACACTGAGTTTCCCGTGATCAGAGGCAGCAGATGACGCAACTGTTCGACGTCGTTCAACTGGTGGTCGACATCCCCGAGGAGGGCTTGCGCTCAGGTATGACCGGCACCGTGGTCGACCTGTACGACAACCCTCCGGCCTATGAGGTCGAGTTCAGCGATGATGAGGGGCGCACGCTCGCTCTTCTCCCGCTACGTCCGGAGCAGATCCGGCCCGTCTCTCAGGAGTGACCGCTCACCTGCGCCGCGGCACCCTGAGCCATGCGCTCGGCCAGCTCTCCCACATCGGCCAGCAGCGCGCCCGGCTCCTGATTCAGGTCAAGGGCGTGTTGGTGCAGCACGGTCCCGGCCCGGCGCACTTGGTGACTGTTCAGAGCGGCGTTGCCCTTGGCATAGATCAGATGTCCTTCGGGAAGCCCGAGCGCGGTGCAGTACGCGAGCATCTGGTACAGATCGGCGTCGGGATAGCCGGACACCTTCTCCGCTTTGTACTTCGCGTCGGCGACCGCGATGGGACGACTCCGGTCTCCGTACCACACGAGGTCCGGACGCATTCGGACGCTGTCGTCCTCGTCCAAGTGCACGCCCGGAGCCTGGAGCCTGCTCCGGCCCCCGTGGGGGATCAGAGCCTCGCGCAGGGCGATGCACACGAAGTCCTCGAAGAGTTTGTTCATGTCGAACAGGAACCCGGCGATCCGCAGCGCTCCTGATCTGTGCTCCGCTGAGGCCCCGTCCACAATGGCGCGGGCCAGGTGGAGCGCGGGGTGGTAGCGGGCGTTGAGGCGGCTGGGATGCCACTTCGGCAGCGCCTGCCCGCGGACGAGCGGCGTGATATCCGCGAGCCGTGTCCGCTGGTGCAGCAGCCTTCGCCGGACATCACGCGGTACGCCCGGCAGGCGCAGTAGCCGGTCTACCCCCGCGCGCAGCAGCTGGTTCTCCGCGATGTCGGTGGTGAACTCGTCGTACGCGATCTCCACGGGCAGTGCGGCTCCGAATCGCCGCCGGATCTGCTCGGCCTCCCGGATGCGACCGCGTACGACGAGCGCCGTTTCCTCCGTGACCCGGTACCCCTGGAGCAGTCCGCGGCAGATGGCCCGGTCGACCTGGCGCTCATAGGCGTGGGCCAGGGCGGGCAGTACTTCACGGTGTTCGGCGACGTCCACCTCCCCGTCCCGCCAGCCGCGCGGGTCCAGGCTGTAGCCGAACAGGAAGAACAGCCGGGTGATGGGTACCTTCGGCATGATCCGCACCGTCACCGGCTCCCCGCCCGGCACCTCCACCCGCACCGCCCCGACCTTGCTGTTCGCCCGGAGCGTCCACATCCCGGCCGTGTACGGGTCCGGAGCGGCATCGATGATGCGCGATGCGGCGAGTGCCTGCCCGACCGCGTCGGGGAGCCGGTGCGGGACCGGGCCGGCATGCTCGATGAGCTCAATGGGATCGCTCACGAGGAGGGCTCGTCCACGTGGACCTTCACGGCGAGCGCGGCTCGTAGCGCTTCCAGCCCATACCGCTTCTCGATGTCCACGCCCTCCCCGTAATGCTGCTCCTCAAGCAGCGGCAGGATCTTGGTCCGCCAGGTGCGCTCCAGCCCGCCGGCCCGGTACACCCCTTCTTTCATCAGGTAGGACGGGCCGATCCGGAAGTCGGGGTCATCGATACGGGTATTCAGTTCGTCCAACAGATCGGCCGGCTCGCTGTCCTTGCCTTCCTCTTCGAGCCACCGTCTCAGCAGGCCGCTCGTCGGCTCCGTGCGCGGCGACAGTTCCACGAACGCGAACCGGCGGCGCATGGCCGCGTCCACGAGGGCGATCGACCGGTCGGCGGTGTTCATGGTGCCGATGACAAAGAGGTTGCGCGGGAGCCCGAAGTCCTCGCCGGAGTACGGCAGCCGTACCGACTTCTTCCGGTACTCCAGCAGGAAGTACAGCTCGCCGAACACCTTCGCCAGATTGGCCCGATTGATTTCGTCGATGATCAGGAAGTGGGGGATATGGCGGTTGCCCTCGCGGGAGGCGAGGTCGGCGAGTTCCCGCAGCGGCCCGGCGGTCAGCCTGAAGGCCACTTCACGAGTCTTCGGGTCCTCTTGCGGCCGGAACCCCTCGAAGAAGTCCTCGTACGCGTAGGAGGGGTGGAACTGCACTAGCTTCACCTGCTCGGGGCCGCCGCCCAGGAACTCCGCCAGATGCAAGGCGAGATACGTCTTGCCCGTCCCCGGAGGCCCGTAGAGGACAAGCTGCTTCTCGTCCCAGAGCAGATCGCGGATCTCCCGCAGCCAGTCCACCTTGTGCACGAGGAGCTTCCGCGCCAGCTCCTCATCGGGCTCAGGCAGCTCCAGCTTGCGCCGGGCGGTGATCGCCGGAATCTCGACGCTCGGGTCCCGGTCGGTCGCCTCGGCCTCTTCCTCCAGTTCTTGGTCGCTGCGCCCGAGTCCATCGATCAGGTCCTTGAGCACGCTGAGATCGACGACCTCGTGCTGCACGGACAACTTCTGCTGGATCTCCGTGGGCAGCCCGTCGTAGGCGTAGCTCGTGTCCTGCCACTCCACCGGTCGGCGCAGGTTCGACCGTCCGTCTTCGGAGGGGATTTGCTCGACGGCACCGTTGACGGTGCCGATGTGCAGTCGGCCTTCGGAGATCGTGCAGACGGTGTCACCCGGCTTCATCCGGCAGAGGAAGGTATACAGCTCCTCGACCAGCTCCAGCTTCTGGTGGTACGTCGCGGACGACTCGTAGTCCTCCTGGACGGCGGTGCGCAGGCGGTCTTTACTGATGCCTTGCGGAGTGCCTTGGCGTAGATGCCTGGCCGAGAGCGTCACCAGCCCCTGGGGGAGCCAGAGTCGCTGGACCAGGTCGAGGCCGGAGACGTTGGAGCCTCGGACGAGCCAGGCGCGGGTGGGGCCCCACCCTGCCCCTTCCACGTAATCGCCGAGTGGATGGCCCTCGGCGCTCTTCCACTCGAACCATCCGTTGGCGCTGCGTCCGACAAGAATTTCGGCGGCGGCCGAGGGCGAGTTGCATTCGATGTCCCGCACGGTCTCCAGCCACCCTGTCCAGGTGGTGGATTCCTTGATCGCGCCCTCGGCGATCAGCCGCTCGCGATACCGGTTCGAGGACGGTACACGCACCGGGAACGAGGCCACGACTTCGGGACGGACCGGCGACCCGGCTGAGACGACGAACTTCTGGCTTCCGTTCGTCCCCTTCTCCGTCAGCAGCCGTCCGGTGGCCTGTGGCCCGCCGTTCGGCAGCCGTAACTGGAACGCGGGGTGGTCGTCGGCCATGGCTCTCCTCACCTAGGGAAAGGGTGCTCTGGATCACGCTACGCGGGTACCCCCGGCTGGGGTGCCGGTAGGGCCCGTTTTGCCTTCTGTGGTGGCGAACCTGATGATCTGGGCGACGAGTTGTGCCGATGTTGGCGAGGGGGCAGTTGTGAGGGACGCGTCGGTGGCCGGTAGACCTCGGATCGAGGACCTGCTGAGTGCGGTGCCGATCTCCGTATCCGAGGTGAGGCAGGCGGTGGGCGGGTTCGAGGGCGGTACCGCGGACATGGTTCTGGCGTCGATACGGACCGCGGAGCGGGCTTTCGCTGAGCTGGACCGCTGCGACGCCGTGATCGACCGGGCCGCGGAGAAGGGGGCCGCGGCCGCTGATCGGTTGCAGCGGCTGCTTGAGGAGGAAGACCAGGAGGGCATCCCTGGTGAGCTGGCGGGGCTGGAGGCCGTCGCCGGGGAAGTGCGGAGATGTGCGAAGACACGTCGTCTGATGAACCGCGTCCTCGGACGGGACGAAGCGGCTGAGTGGGCGGGGGAGGGCGTGGCCCGCCTTACGCTGGGCGAGCTGCCCGCGGTTCCGTCCTCGTACGACGACGACACGGACTACGTGGATCTGATGGCCATGGCGGGCCGGGAGGAAGAACTCAAGCCGCGGTTGCGAGCCGTGCACGATGAGCGGATCGGACGCGTGGCCACCCACCTGGTTGCGGTCGTTCGGCAGGCCGCCAAGTCCGGTTTTGCCCATGAGGAGTTCGCGCGGGAGTCGCTGCGCGAGGCGGGACGGGCGTACGGACTGTGGGGACGCTGCCTGGCCGAACGGAAGCGGGACCTGGGGTAGGGCCACTGCCTCGGGGGGTGCGGTGTCTGTCCTTTCACCCTCTCGGTGGGGTTTTCTCGGTTTGTGTCACTCGGCGTGACCGGATCGTCCTAGCCTGACCGAAAATCGTTCGCACAGTGGGTAATGGGCCTGGTGCGGAGGGTGGATGGAGTGTTGAGTGATGGCCGATCCTAGGGATGAGGACGCGGGCGACGGTGCGGTGGATCTGTTTCGCGCCCTGGGCCGACAGATCAAGGTATTGCGGGAAAGGGCGGGGCTGACGCAGAAGGAGCTGGGGGACCGGCTGGGATACGCGGAGGCGACGATCTCGGCGGTTGAGCGAGGGCTGCGGATTCCGCAGCCGGAGCTGCTGGATGCCGTGGATGACCTGCTGGGTGCGGGCGGGGTGTTGAAGGCGGCCAAGGAGGACGTCGAGCGGGCCAAGGCGAAGGCCCGGGTTCGCCATCCGTCGTGGTTCAAGGACTACGCCCGGCTGGAGGCCGAGGCAGTCGAAGTCAACGAGTACGGTGCCCACGCGATCCCGGGCATGCTCCAGACAGAAGCGCATGCGTGGGCGTTGTACCGCATGAGAATGCCGCTCTTCGACGAGGACACGATTGAAGAGCGCGTGGCCGCCCGGCTGGCAAGGCACGAGCTGTTGACGCGCTGGCCAGCGCCCATCGTGACGTGCATCATCGAGGAGGCCGTACTACGTCGTCCCATCGGTGGGCGTGACGTGCAGATGGGTCAGCTGGACCACCTGCTTGAAGTGGGTCAGTTGCGAAGTCTCCAGCTCCAGGTCATGCCGACAGACCGGGTCGAGCATGCGGGCATCGGCGGCCCCTTCATCTTGCTGACACCGAAGGGCCGTTCGCAGGTGGGCTACGTGGAGGTGCAGAACTTCAGCAAGCTGATCACGGATGCCGAGGAGGTCCGTATGCTGGCGGCTCGGTACGGCAGTATCCGTGCTCAGGCGCTCACGCCAACTGAGTCGCTGGCCTTTGTCGAGAAGATGCGGGGAGAGCTATGAACTCGGAAGCCGCTGCTGAGCCCATGTGGTTCAAGAGCAGCTACAGCACCAACGAGGGCGGGGCTTGCATCGAGGTCGCCCTCACGGGGCAGATAGTCCGGGTGCGGGACTCCAAGGACGTGACGCGACCTGGCCTCACCGTAGGGCTGGCCGACTGGGCGCGCTTCGTTCGGTACGCCTCGCGCGGCTGAGCCACCTCGCGGTGGTCCAGCCGCGCTGCGCGCGCTCAGGCGGCCTCGGGCTGTTCCGGGTGTCGGGGCCCGTGGCCGGGGAGCGGAGTGAGGGGCGACGTGTAGTTCTCGCCGTCTACGAGCGGGGTGTCGAGTGACACGCCGGTCGGGGACATTCGATCGTAGGCGGCGAGAACCAGGTCCTTGGTGCGGAACGTGCCGTACTTGGCGATCTCGTTGTTTTTGAGACCGCCACCAGAATCGGACTGGAAGGTTTCCAGGATGTAGTCCGTGTCCTCGCGGTTGATCCCGTAGAGGTGAAAGAAGTACGCGTCGAGTTCGGCGCGGATCAACGCCCGACGCTCCTCATCCCACCGGAACGGGGCACCCTCGTCACCCAGGTCGCGAGCGAGTGGTGTCATGTCATAGGCGGTGTAGACGAGTTCCAGGACGCGGCGCGTTAGGAAGGGAGTGTGGCGCTCCATTGTCTTTGGGGCGGGTACGGGAAGCTGCTTCCAAATGAAGAGCCCCATGCTGGTGCTGCCAATCTTCTGGCGACTGACGTAGTCGAAAACCAATGAGCTTTGGGCTGCGATCAGGGCAGCGGTGAGGACTGCCGAGACCCGCGGCATCATAAGGGGGAATTTGTGTCCAACCGCCGCGCGCGGGAGAAACGCCGGGATGGCGGTTCTTTCATCTGTCGTACGACATACGTCTCGCCAGCCGCAGAGCCATTCCCGATCCCAAGCCATGTTCTCCAAGCGTAATGTTACGCCTGGCGCCTTGACTTCCCTACGGTTGCGAACAGTCGAGATGTAGTCGTCTTCTGCAACCCAATAGCGCGGGCTGGCTGCCGCTGAGGGCCTCTGCTTTTCGGTGATACCGAGGCGGCTCCGGTCGTCGTTTCCGGTTCCGTAGTAATAATTCCAACGGTGGTCGAAGTGGTGCGCCATCTTCCCCTCGTACAGGGGAAGCATTCGCTTCTCGCCGCGCGTGAAGACGTTTCCGCTTAATTCCCATCCATTGGCGTCCAGATCCTCCCGCTTGCGAAAGAGGTCGGAGTCGTCGGTCATGTTAAACAGGTTCCTGAAAGTGATGCCCCAGGGATTTCCATTCCGGCTGCTTTCGTCCTGCAGGACCGGGATGCGTTCGTAGATCGCGGCGGTAAGGTCGGCATCGCGTCGGGCGCGGAAGACGGGCAGTGTTCCGGTGTTCGGGTTAATAAGTGCGATTTCCTCAGGAGCGAGCGCGAAGGCCCGATCACCGTCGTCGAGGTCGCTGGGGTCCAAAAGGAAGAAGGCCAATTTTGCGGAGGGTTCGCGAAGTCCCCGACCTGTTAGGGAGAGCAGGCAGAATTTGTAGCGGGAGTCCACGCCGACAAAGAGCGGCTTGCGGTTTTCGAAATCGTAAAGACAGGAAACCGCCCCCCGCTGCGTAAAACCGCTGAAGAGGTGCTGCGCTCCCGCCCCCGTCGCAATAGCCGTCGGGATGATGCACCCGCAGCGCCCCTTGGGTGCCACGATGGACGCGAACCGCTCGGCGAAGAGTTGGTCGGTCTGAAGCGAGTTGACTCCCTTGACCGTGAGGCCCTTACCGCACAGCGGATACGCACCCGAGCTGCCCGCGAAGAGGAACGTTGACTTCACCTTGCGGCGTTCGGCCCGATAACGCTTGCCCGCGTCAGGGTTATCCTTCGCCCACTCCGCGATCCGCGCCCGCCGCGCCGTACCGGAGATTTCCGCGATGGACGGCTCCACCACGCTGAAGTACTTCTTGTCCTCGAAGTCGACCTTGTCCCACGGCGGGTTACCCACCACGCAGTCAAAGCCCCCCGACCACCCCGTGGCCGGGTCCACATCTACGGCCCCGGCGCCCTCCGGGACCCGTACGACCTCCGGAAACTCCAGGTGCCAGTGGAAGAACCGGTACTCCCGACTTAACCGCCGGATCTCCTCATGCGTCGCCTCCGACGCCGCCGCACCCGCAGGGTCCTGGAGCCCGCGGAACACATCCTGCGTGATCGCAGGCGGCGCCCCCTTGTCCTTGTGCCACACGAACGCCGCGCACCACGCGTCAGCCACATGTAATGCGTGAACGTACCCTTCGGACTCGCGCCACTCCTCGTACGCCGCCTCCTGATCGCGAACCTGCCGGAGCTTGCCCGAAGGCGCTGTCGTGATCTGACGCAGGCGGTCCGCGAAGGCCGTATTGGCGATCCTCGCACCGGCCTCGGGGTCGAACATGCTGAGCTGGTCACCGCGCTGCTTGTCGTTCAGCTTGGCCAGCTTGCGGGCGAACGTGGGATCGTCGCCCTCGACGGCCTTGAACGCCTCGTTCGGTATGCCGTCGCGCAGCAGCTTCGGCGTGGCCCCGATGAGACCGTTGCCGACCTTGATGTGTGCGTCGAGGAAGCCGAGCGGCTGGCCCGGCTCCAGGGCCTCCAGCCACAGCGAGACCTTGGCCAGCTCAACTGCCATGGGGTTGAGGTCCACCCCGTACACACACCGCAGGATGACCTCGTGCAGCGCGTGCCCCACCCCCACCGGCGTCGGCTCGGGGTTGCCCTCCCGTACGGCTGCGACCCGCTTCGCGATCCGGCGGGCCGCCGCGACGAGGAAGTGGCCGGAGCCGCAGGCGGGGTCGCAGACCGTCAGGGACAGCAGCTCCGAGACGATCGCCTCCGACGGGTCCGGGGCACCGGCCGCCGAAGCCGCCTCCTCGCCGCGCTTCTGGGCGTCGTCGATGACCGGGTCGAGGGTGGAGTCGAGAAGCGTCTCGATGAGCGAGGTGGGGGTGTAGTACGAACCGGTCTTCTTGCGGTCGTTGCCGAGCCGGTTGACCAGCTCGAACGTGCGGTCCGTCGCACTGTGCTTGGGCACCAGCTCCAGCAGCGACTCGTAGATGGAACCAAGCTCTTCGGAACCTATGTTGCGGTAATTGACCTGACGCCAGCGGCCCGAGTTCGTGTCGCGTACTCGAGCCAGACAACGTACGGCGTCCAGCAGGTACCTGTTGGAGAGGGACAAGCCCCGCAGTGGTGCGTCCGCGTCCGTGTCGTCGAAAAGGCCGCCGAGACCCGGAAGGCCCAGCTCCGGACGGCCGTCCACGTCGCCCAGCGCGCGGAGCACGATCTCCAGCGCCTGGTACAGATCAGTGTGCGCGGTGCCTTGGCGCCGGGTGGCCTGGTGGCGCAATCGCGCCGAGGAGAAGTACTTCGCGTAACGCCGGCGCGTTTCCTCGGGTGTCTTCGGCGGGTGGAGGGCGTTCCGGTCCTCGGCGACAAAGAGGAAGATCAGCCGGTAGGCCAGACGCAGGAGCGCGCCGTGGAAGGCCTCGACATCGAGGTTCTCTCGGAGACCCGCATTGGCCGGGTGCTTGAGGAAGCCGGTGCCGAGCGTGGTGATGGCCTGCTGCACGCCGTCACGGTGGTGGTCCAGTGCCCGTGTGCCGGACTCGATGGCGTCCGTACGCCACTTCTCGAGCCAGCACGCCGAGGCCGCCGCGCCTTCGCCCACCTCGAAGCGCGAGACATGCAGCAGCCGGTACATCAGCACGAATTCGCTGAACAGCTCGCCATCGAAGATCGCTTCGAGGTCGAATTCGACGTACGAGGCGGTGGCCAGCGCACTGGAGTCACGCAACAGGCGCATCTGACGGCCGTTGGTGAGGATGCCCCAGAGCTGCGTCTCCCGCCGGTTCAGGCATTCCTGGACGAGCGACTGGGGCGGCACCATGCCCGCTCCACCGGGCCGCTTGTCGAGACCGGCGTTCCAGGCGGCCATGTGCACGGGTATGTGGTGCCAGCGGTGGCTGATCGGGAAGAACTTCGTACCGTCGTCGGCGGGGATGCCATCGGCACCGACGGCTGTGAGACGGCCGAAGCCGAGCTCGCCGAAAAGCGGTTCGAGCCACTGGGTGATGGCCAGACCCGTGGGGTCGGCCGGGGCCTCCGCCTCCGGAGCGGCGGGCAGCTTCTTCCTCAGCTCCACCCAGACGGACTTCAGGTAGTCCCAGTGCCGTTCGGCCTCGTCCCGCACCGAACGGGAGCCGATGACGCGGTAATCGGCGGGGCTCGACCCCTTGACGTCCTTGCCTTCCGAGATGCGTATCAGCATGTCGGCGGGGAGCAGGGCGCCGACGGTGTGGACCGCGGAGAACACCTGGTTACGAGCGGTGGCGGACATCAGACGGCTCCTTCAGCGGACACCGGGAGGTAGACGTAGGCGCCGAGGATGTCGGCGGGCTTCTGCACGGTCACCCGCAGGCCGCGGATGATCTCGTTGGAAGCGGTGCGGACGCGCCGATGGGATTCGAGGAGTTCGGCGGCGAGCTCCTCGCCGTAACGTTCCAGGTGGGCTTTGGTATCCGGGAGCTGCCGGAGTATGCGACCCATGGTGCGTTCGCCGTGATGCGGGTCGGTGTTGCCGGCTGCTTCGGCGCCCACTAGAGCGAGAGCCGATTCCTGCGGGAGCCACACCGCGTTCTTCGGCGAGCCCTGGAAGGCGAGCAGCCGGGCGTCCTCGGCGACGAGCTCCTGATCTCCGGTGCGGGAGGGCAGGGTGAGGTGAAAGCGGTAGCGGACCAGCAGAAGCGTGGTGCGGTCCTCAACGGCCTCGGTGGTGATGACGCCGCAACGGCGGGCGGGGCGGGGGCCGAGGGCCTTGGTGTCCAGAGCCGCGTTCAGGACGTGGCCGGCGAGCGCGCTGACGATGGGGTCCGTGCGGACGAGGGCGGCCTCGCCCCGCGCGACCGCCGAGGTCCTGCGGAACGGGACCGGCTTGCCGAGCTCCACGATCTCGCCGCCGATGACCGGGGCGAGCGCGTCGCGCAGACCGGACGGAGTGCCGCTCACATCGGCCGTGAAATCACCGGGGGAGCCGCTCATGGGGCGCAGCAGCCCTCCCAGCGCCTCCAGCGCGTGCCGCACGAAGCCCTCGACCTCGTTCGCGTCGCCGAGAGTGTCGCGGATGGCAGCGACCTCGCGCGCGACTTCCTCGGGATGGATGGAGCGCTGGGCGAACCGGGAACGGGATGTGGTCTCGCGCTCGGCGGCGGAGTTCCAGTCCTTCTCGAGCTGGGACGCCTTGGTATCGATCGTCTCCAGCGCGTCGAGTTCGAACAGGCCCTCCTGCTCGGGCTGCTGGCCGCGCAGCAGCAGCCACTCCACGATGGCGTCGGTGACGCCGGAGGACATCTCGTCGGGAACGGACACGGAGATGCCGAGGTCCTTGCGGATCTGGCGGTGCTTCTTGATCAGGACGTCGAGGACCTTGCCGTCGATGCCGTTGTCGCTGCCGTAGAGGGTGATGACGCGGACCTGGTCGCGTTTCTGGCCGTAGCGGTCGACACGGCCCTCGCGCTGGTCGTGCCGGGTCGGGTTCCAGGCGAGGTCGTAGTGGAGGACTGCATCGAAGTGGTGCTGGAGGTTGACGCCTTCGGACAGGCAGTCGGTGGCGATCAGCACGCGACGGGCGGCCGGGTCGTCACCCGCCTCGCTCGCCAGCTCCTCGATGCGACCGAGGCGCTGCTGCGGGGAGAGTGTGCCGGTCACGGACTTGACCACGGTCTTCTTGCCGAGCTTCCCCTCCAGATGCTCGGCGACGTACTCGGCCGTCGGGATGTAGCGGCAGAAGACGATGGGGCTGTAGCCGTCCGCGAGAAGCGCCTTGAGGTGTGTCACCAAGGCCTTGAGCTTCAGGTCCGTGGCGGGCCCCTCCAACGCCGCCGCACGCTCGGCGAGTTCTGCGAGACGGGCTCCCGCGCCGCTCCCTGTCTCCGTGGCGGACTCGGCTTCCGTTTCGGCTCCGGGGGCGACGTCGAGCCCTTCTAGCGCGTCGCTCTCGCTGGAGTCCTGGGTGAGGGGTGCGCCGAGCTTGTCGGCCTCCTCGGCGGTGGCGGCGGCCACCGCGGCGGAGCGCGTGCGCAAGGTCTGGGCGGCGGCGCGAGGGGAGGAGACTAAGGAGCGCAGCAAGGCGATCGCGGACCACCAGGCGATACGGGCCTCGCGTCGGCCCTGGCTGTCGGCGGCCGTGACGCGCTCGCTCGCGTACGCGATGGCGTCCTCCAAGAGGACGCGGTACTCCTTGGACAGCTTGTATGTCTCGTCCTTGAAGAAGCGGTCGGAGGGGAACGCGGTCTTCTCGGCGAGACGGTCGTCGGTGAGACCGTCTTCCCTGGTGAGGTATTCGCGCACATCGGCGCGCTTGCGCTGGACGAAGTGCTGGGCGAGTAGCTTACGGCCCCGGTCGGTGTCCAGGTTCGCCGTGGACAGCTCAGGTTTCACCAGGCCCAGCAGGTTCCGGAACGCGGACTCCTTGCCGCTGTGCGGGGTGGCCGTGACCAGCAGCAGGTGCCGTTCCGTGTCGTCCGCGACCCGCCGCAGCAGCTCATAGCGGAGCTGGTTCTGCGTGGAGGTGCCGTCATCGGCGGCCACGCAGGTGTGAGCCTCGTCGACGATCACCAGGTCGGGGCAGTGGCGCACGAAGTCATCGCGGTGGCGGGTGGACTTGATGAAGTCCGTGGAGACGATGACGTTCGGGTACTTGTCGAAGAGCGACTGTCCGAGATCGAGCCCACGTTCCAGGCGGGAGACCGTGGAGGAGAGCACCAGCTCGGCGTCGATGCCGAACTTGGTGCGCAGTTCCTCCTGCCACTGTTCGGCGAGGGCTGGCGAGCACAGCACGGCCAGGCGTTTGGCCTCGCCCTGGGCAAGCAGCTCTTTCGCGATCAGGCCCGCCTCGACGGTCTTGCCGATGCCGACATCGTCCGAGAGAAGCATGCGTACCGTTCGCTGACGCAGCGCCATGAGCAGCGGTACGAGCTGGTAAGCGCGCGGCTCCACGGCGATGCCCGCCAGCGAGCGGAACGGCCCCGCGCCGGAGCGGAAGCCAATGCGTAAGGCAGAGCGCAGCAGGCCGGCGGCTTTCGCGTCGCCCAGGTCGGCGGGAGAGGGGGCGGCGAATTCGGCGCTGCGGACCGTCTCGAATGAGGGGAAGACGGCGGCGATGTCGTCGTCCGCGCCGCCCAGCGGCCGCAGCACCAGCATGTCGTCGGCGCTGTCCGGCAGGACGACCCATTCGCGGCCGCGCGCGGTGACCAGGGAACCGGGCGAGTAGACGGGGCTCATCAGATTTTTCCTCGGAGGGTGTCGTTCGGTTCCACGGGGTCAGGAGTTGGTGCGGGACCCGAAGTAGCGGGCGTGCTCCGCCACGATCGCGTCCCAGTCGTCGTCGTACCGGAAACGGACCACGTCCCAGTTCTTGTCGTACAGCCGCTCCTCGGCGTCTTCGTCTCGCTCGGCGACCGCCGGGTGGTCATGGGCGGGGCCATCGACGAAGACGGCGACCTTCACGCCGGGCAGCCGGTAGACGTAGTCGGGGCGGGCCTGCGCGTCGGCCACCAGGGTCTGGGCCTCGTCGGGCAGCCGCAGACCGCGCTCCTTGAGCCAGGTGACGAAATCGCGCTCGAGGCTGCTGTCGGACTGCTCGGCCAGGCGCCGCATCTGCTCGGTGCGGGTCTCACCGCTGCCGGTCGTCTGCGCCTCGCAGGCGGCGAGGCGCAGCAGCAGGTCGCGTACCGAGTGACGGTTGATGGCACCGTGGTTCAGCTGGTTGCCGTAGGTGAGCAGGCAGTCGTAGCAGCCGCGGGCACAAGGGCGCTCCGTGCCGGGGGTCGCCTCGTCCTTGCCGCGCTCGTCGAAGTGGCAAATGGCCAGTGCGTAGCGCGCGGCCTTGGCGAGCGCGCCGGACTCGGACTGGAGGCGGCGGAGCACACCTGCACCGCCCTCGGCGGCCTCGGTGAAGAGGATGCGGTCGCGCGGCCCGTCGTCCGGGGGCAGGAGCTCGCTGGTGAGCTCGGAGTCCTCCAGCTCGTAGGCGGCCTCGATGCCGCGCTCCAGTGCGTACATGAGGGAGAGCGCGACCGGTTCGTCCACTGGGTGGTCAAGTGTGACGACGAGGATGTTGCGGCGGTCCTCGACGTAGGGGATGACGCGCTTCTTGCGACGCTTCTCGTTGCCGTCGGCGTCGACGACCGGCATCTCACTGGAGTCGCCGGAGGCCTCGGCGGCGTCGCGCTCGTTCATCCAGCGGCCGTCGCCCGGGTCGAGCCAGAAGCCGTCCGGCTCATCGGGCCGGGCGCGCAGACGGCCCAGGTTGGTGATGCGGACGGTGGCCGAGTCGCCGTACGAGAGCCTGGCGAGCTGACCGTGCGCATCGGCGAGAAGCGCGTCCTGACGACCGGAGCGGGGGCCATGGTCCTGGAAGCGGTAGGAGGTGACCAGCCGGAACCCGGCCCTGCGCCGCTCCTCCTCGTCGGAGGAGATCCGCTCGCGACGCTGGGTGTAGACCGTGTGCAGATGGAGGAGACCGTAGGTAGTACCGATCAGTGGCTGGTCGCACATCTGGCAGCGATCGGCGCGCTGCTGCGGGTCATGGTGGTAGCCGCACATCTCGCAGCGGCGGGCTTCGCTGGTGGTGACGTCACCGGAGGCGTCCGGAGGTAGCTGGATGCGGGTCACCTGATAGCGGGCGCCCTCGTGGTAGATCAGTGCCCCGGGGCCGAACTCGCGGATGGCCAGGAAGCGAGGCCGCTGGAGATAGTCGCCCTCGCTGAAGCGCCGACTGGCGTTGGGAATGTACGCGGCCAGCGGCAGCCGGGGGAAGGAATAGCCGGGCAGGAAGCCTTCGGAGGCGAGATAGCGGTACGGGTTGAAGTCGGACAGCACCGATTTGCTGTCCGGGGTCTCATTCTTGAGCAGGTCGAGTTGCGTCTCCGCTTCTTTACGGCGGCTGCTCGCGATCCTCCGATCGCGCTCGGAGAGCGAGTGGTCGAGTACGCGCTTGTTCTGCTCGTACTGGTCGACCAAGGCGGCCCTGTACAGGTCGCGCCAACGGTCGAACGATTCATTGAACCGCTCGCCCACCGAGCGCACCTTCGCCTCGATCCAGGATTCGTCCCACCAAGAGGTTTTGGCGAACTCGGGCAGCAGCGCCCCGAGGACCTGATGGGCGGCGGTCACGGTGCGCGTCTGTGCTCGGGTGTCGTGCAGGGCCGCGGCTATGTGGTCGTGCAGGTCGAGGGTGGGATTCGGACGGCCTGAATCCTCCGCGTCCCCGATGTCGATGACCTCGGGTACGGAGCGGCCCAGCTTCAACCCGGCCTCGGCGAGCCAGATGCCCTGGAGATGGGAGAGGACCAGATCCTCATTGGCCAGATCCAGGCGCGGCGGGGCCACCGCACCCGCGACCATGCGCTCGGAGCGGCGGAAATAGTACTGGTCGTGGCTGTTGCCGGTCGCACAGTACGTGGTGACCAGTGCGGGCTGACCCGAGCGGCCCGCGCGGCCGCTGCGCTGGGCGTAGTTGGCCGGTGTGGGTGGCACGTTGCGCATCATGACGGCGTTCAGCGCGGAGATGTCCACGCCCAGCTCCATCGTGGGCGAGCAGTACAGCAGCTTCAGTTCCGCCTTGCGGAAGTCTTCCTCGCGCCTCTCCCGTTCGGTCGGGTCGACCTGGGCGGTGTGTTCGCGGGCGTAGAGCCCGGCCAGGGCGGAGGCGGTGTCCTTGTACAAGGCGCGGAAGAAGGCGTTGACGCGAGGGCCGTCACCGCTGGCGTAGGTGCGGGTCAGTGGGTCGTGGGCGCCGGTCTCTCCCGTACCCGCGCACCAGACCAGGGAGGCGGCGGATACCTGATAGCCGGTGATGGCGGGACCGGTGGGGCGGCGGTAGCGGTTGGCGTGCTGAGGGGCCTTGGCGACCTCGGTGACGAGACCGGCCTTGGCGAGGACCTTCAGCAACTGCTCGATGATCAGCTGGATGTCGTCGGTGTCGAGGACGCCGAAGCGTGAGCGGTCCGCACGGCGCAGGTACTTGCCGAATTTGCCGCGTGCGGAGAGGAACAGTCCGGAGCGGTCCATGCCGGGCCTGGACGGCTGGGGATAGGCAGTACCGACCTTCGGGCTGTCGCTCTTGGTGAGTACCCAGGGTCCGGAGAGCCGCTCCTCACTGGCGCGCTGGAGCGTGTCGAAGTCATCGCGGAAGTACTGGACGTCGATGGCCAGAGCCCGGCGCATCTCGTCCAGCAGCGCCTTCATGATCTCGGCGCGCAGGCCGGCATCGGCAGTGTTGAGCGCCGCGTGGGTGCCCTCCCAGCGCTTGTCCTGCTGCGCGAGCCAGTCGAGATCGGCGTACCGGATCTCCAGCAGCCCTGTCTGCTCAAGGTTGGGCATGGTGATGCGCCAGCCGCGTTCCAAGTCCAGGTAGAGCCGGAAGGCGATGACGTCGCGCAGTGTCTTGGCGGCGTTACGCAGCATGTTGGGCGGCAGGTCGTCCTGACCTGTGTAGTCCACAGGTTCCAGACCCAGGGCGCCCGCGACACGAGAGGCGAGCTCTTCATGGGTAATGCCGTCCTCCCCGGCCTCCGCGGCAGCTTGGTACAGGGCGCCGCGCAGCTGGGTGATCTGCGCGAAGTCGTTGAAGTGACCGGCCTGGAGGGAGGCGTCCTGACGGTTGTCGACGAAGGTGAGGAGCTTGCGGGCCTCCTTGTCGAGGGCGTCCTCGGGCACGGCCTTGAGGGACCGCACGATGGAGGACGAGATCAAAGAGGTGGCGGAGGAGCGGCCCTCCTGGTCGAGAGTGGCGAGCTTCGCGAAGTCCCTGCCACGCGTCTGCTCGTAACTCACCCCGCAGTGCGGGCAGAACAGGAAGGGCGACGGAATGAACGCGGCCTTCAGGTCGCCCCGGCCCTCCACGCCGTACGGGTCCACGGTGACCGATCGGGGAAGCCGGTCGCGGTAGGACCGCTTGACGACCTCCTGGCCCCTGTCGTCGGCTTCGAGCCAGGACTCGGGCAGGCGGCCCTCGGCGATGGCCTCTTCCGGAGTCGTCGGCCAGGGACGGTCGATGTACAGGTAGCCGTCGCCCGCGCGGCCCCCGGTGGCCGCGGTGTCGCGGCGCGGCTCGTAGACGATGTCGCCGTTCGTCTCCGTCCGCCATACCGTCAGGTACTCCTGGCCGCACTCACGGCAGAAGGCCAGCGGCATGAGGACCTTGCCCCCCGAACCTGGCTGCTCGCGCTGGTAGTCGCGGGTGATGTGACGGTAATCCTTGTCCTCCAACGTGACGTAGACGGTGTCGCCCTTGGACAGGAACTGGTGGAGCCGGAAGGCGAACAGCGGACGTCCGGTGACCGGATGGGGGGCTTGGGCCCCGGCCTCCAGCGTGAGGCGGATCGCCTTGGCGCACTGTTCCTCCGGCACACCGCTGGATCCGGCAAGTTTGGTTGCCGCCGCTTCGATCTTGGTGGGCTTCTGGCGGACGAGCTGCCCCGCGCCGTCGGTGGCGAGACCGAAAGAGGTCTCGATCCAGCGGGCGAGGGGATCGCGTACGAGCTCGGCGTAGGCGAGTGGCGCGGAGGGAGCCATCAGCCGTTCGGCGGGTACCGTCTCCGGAGCCTCTTTGGTGGCCCGGACGAGAGTCTCCCCGATGACGTGCTCCGGGCGCACCCTGGTGCCGAAGAGTTTGGTGGCGACACCGGCGACAACCTTCTTCTGGTCCTCGGCGGTGCCCTCCGTGGACATGGTGGCGGAGGTGCCCACGCACTGGAGGTCAACCGCCCGGCACGCCTCGCGAACCCGGCGGATGAGCAGGGCGACATCGGCGCCTTGCCGGCCGCGATAGGTGTGGAGCTCGTCGAAGACGAGGAATTCCAGACCCTCGGCCATCGTGATGAGGGAACGGCGGTCGTCGGGCCGAGTGAGCATCAGCTCCAGCATCACGTAGTTGGTGAGGAGGATGTCCGGCGGGTCGTCGCGGATCTCCTTGCGCCGCGCGTCGTCCTCCTGGCCGGTGTAGCGCGCGAAGGTGACTGGTTCGCGGCCTTCGCCGAAACCGTCGCGGAGGTATTTCTCCAACTCCTTGAGCTGGCTGTTGGCGAGGGCGTTCATCGGGTAGACGATGATTGCCCGCACCCTCTTGCGTGCGACCGGTCCCTCGGTTTCGCGTTCCCGCAGCACCCGGTCGACGATCGGGACGATGTACGAGAGGGACTTACCAGAACCGGTGCCGGTGGTCAGTACGTACGACACCCTGTCCTCGGCTGCCTTGATCGCCTCGCGCTGGTGCTGGTGGAGAGTGAGGGGGCGGCCGTCGCAGACGGTGCCGCCCGGAGTCTTGCCGGACTGGAAGATCTTGGCGCAGGTGTTGTGGAGGACCTTCTTCTCGGCCAGCTCCGCGACGGTGCCGGCGGAGGCGAAGAACGGATTCAAGGAAACCCAGGGGTCGGGCCACTGAGACTTGGCCTTCAGATCGTCTTGGACGTACGACGAGATGCGTTCGTCGCGGATAACCGTGCCGCCCTCGGTGAAGGCGCGATAGTCCTCGATCAGCTGCCGGTGCACACCGAAGACATCCATGCCGGAGGCGGAGACATGCGGCTCCCGGGTCGCTTGCGCCCGAGTGGAGTCGGCGGTGGACGCGCGCTGCCGTTCGGCCCGCGCGGCCGCGAGGTGACGCACAGGATCGAAGGCGTCCCAACCGGGGAGGCGTGTCTCTCTGGCGTCCTGGACGGCGAACGGCAGCAGGGCCTCACGGACCGCGTAGGCGTCGGCCGGACGGTCCGCCGGGTCCTTGGCGAGCAGCCGCTCGACCAACCGGGCGAGTTCGCTGGGGATGTCCCGCCGAATCAACTGGACGGGGGCCGGAGCGTCGTTGACGTGCTTCCTTGCGAGTTCGTAGGCGCTCTGGCCGACAAAAGGCGGAACCCCGGTCAGCATCTCGTACAGCACGCACCCCAGCGCGTACAGGTCGGCCGAGGGCATGACCTGGCTGGCTTCGAACTGTTCGGGAGCCATGTAGCGGGCCGTCCCGACAGTGGCGTCGGTGCTCGTGAGCCGCGTGCCGTCGGGATCGTCAGCTAACCTGCCCATGCCGAAGTCGAGGACCTTCACCGCGCCACCGCGCGTGAGCATCACATTGCCGGGCTTGAGGTCACGGTGGATTACGCCCTCTGAGTGCGCGGCGGCGAGACCTGCGGCGATCTGGCTGCCGATGGCGGCCGTCCAATCGACCGGGAGCTGGGGCTCCTCCGCGATGAGGTCGGAGAGGGGGTGCCCGTCCAGGAATTCCATGACGAGGTAGGGCAAAGCGCCGTTGGCCTCGTCCGTCCCACCATCGATGGTGACAGGGATGTTCGGGTGGGTGAGCTTGCGCATGATGCGCACTTCACGGGCGAAGCGTTCAACGGCCTTCGTGTCCCCGAGGGAGTCGATCTGTGAGCCGGAACGGCGGCGCAGGATCATCTTGACGGCAACCCGGCGCCTGTCTGTGCCTTCGGGGGCCTGCAAGTCCTCGGCTCGGTGGACTTCCCCCATGTTGCCCCTGCCGACCAGCTCCTCAAGACGGAACCGTCCCCCGATGCACTCCCGGATCACGAACGCTCCTCTGCTCCCACCGTGGCCTGGTGCTGAGCCACGAATCCCCCATAGTGGTGACCGACACCGTCTGTGCCGCCAGGGACAGTTGACGGTTCGCGTCGGGGCAGCGTACACGCTATGTACCAATAGCACTACACGCTAATCGTGTTTACTGTGTCAACGCGTCAGGGTGTGGCTGGTTGAGAGCGCGGAGCCGCCGCCAGGCGGTGGGTGCGGGCCGCGAGGTCGCTGATGCGGGCGGCGTCGAAGCCGTAGACGGCGCTGCGGATCCGGTCCTGAAGCGGCTCGGTCCACTGCGGCGGGATGGCGGCCGCGCCGCACAGGACGCCCGCGACGGAACCGGCGGTGGCGCCGTTGGAGTCGGTGTCCAGGCCGCCGCGCACGGTGAGGGTGATCGTGGCGGTGAAGTCGCCCGCGCCGTAGAGGAGCCCGGCGGTGAGGACGGCGGCGTTCGGGACGGTGTGGATCCACGGCAGGCCGCTGGTCTCGCGTTCCAACTGGTCCAGCGCGTCCGGCCAGGTCACGCCCGCGTCGTACAGGGACGCGGCGCGGCGGACGGTACGGGCCAGGCGGCAGCGCGGCGGGATGCGGTCGAGGGCGGCCTCGACCGCCGTACGCGGGCCGTCGGCCGTGAACGCGGCGGCGATCAGCGCGGCCGCCCACATCGCGCCGTACACCCCGTTGCCGGTGTGGGACAGCACGGCGTCGCGGCGTGCCATGGCGGCGGCACGGGGCGGATCGCCAGGGTTGACCCAGCCGTGGATGTCGGCGCGGATCAGGGCGCCGATCCACTCCTGGTAGGGGTTGTCGGCGGTGGCGGTGAGCGGGGGCCGCACCCCGGCCGCGAGATTGCGGTACGCGACCCGCTCGGCGGTGAAGGTCTGCAGGTACGGCAGCCGCAGCAACCACATCTCGCCCACCTGCTCGGTGGTGAAGCCGAAGCCGTGGGTCTCCAGCAGGTGCAGGCCGAGGACGGTGTAGTCGATGTCGTCGTCGCGGCAGCTGCCGTGGATCCGGCCGCGGACGCACTCCTGCCATTCGGGGCGCAGCTCGAATTCCACCGGGTCGGGTGGCGGTTCCAGGGCGGGCAGGTAGTCGGTGAGCGGGAGGGCGTCGGCGCGGCGCAGATAGCGGTCGATGCGGTCGCGCGTCCAGACGTCGCCGCGTTCGATGGGCTTGCCCAGCATGTTCCCGGCGATGCGGCCGAGCCAGCCGCCGTGGATCCGGTCTGCGAGTGCGTTCCCGCTGTGGCCCATGTGTCAGGTGTACCCGGATGATGTGGGTGTACCGGGTGGCCGTTCCAGTGGATAGGGTCGGGGCGGCTTCGACTGCCTGTGCGACAGCAAGGGGTACCAGGGTGACGGACGCTGCGAAGGCAGAGGCGAAGGCAGAAGTGACGGCAGAAGTGAAGACGTGGGCGCAGGGGCAGGCGACGCCCCCGACGCGGGTGCTGATCGCCGCCGACAAGTTCAAGGGCTCGCTCACGGCCGTCGAGGTCGCCGAACGGGTGACGGCCGGGCTGCGGCGCGGCTGGTCCGGCGGGGACGATCTGCTCCGTATCGACGCGCTGCCGGTCGCCGACGGCGGGGACGGCACGGTGGACGCGGCGGTCGCGGCCGGGTTCGAACGCCGCGAGGTGGCCGTGACCGGGCCGCTGGGCACCCCCGTCACGGCGGCGTACGCGCTGCGCGACGGGACGGCCGTGGTGGAGATGGCCGAGGCGTCCGGGCTGCGGCACCTCCCGGCCAGGGTCTTCGCGCCGCTCACCGCCACCACGTACGGTAGCGGTGAGCTGCTACGGGCCGCGCTGGACGCGGGCGCCCGCACGATCGTCTTCGGCGTCGGCGGCAGCGCCACGACCGATGGCGGCTCCGGGATGCTGAGCGCGCTCGGCGCGCGCTTCCTGCGCGGCGACGGCACGCCCGTCGCGCCGGGCGGCGGCCCGCTGGGCGAGCTGGCCACGGCGGATCTGACCGGCCTCGACCCGCGGCTCGCGTCGACGGAGGTCGTGCTGGCGAGCGATGTCGACAATCCGCTGACCGGCCCGAAGGGCGCGGCGGCGGTGTACGGGCCGCAGAAGGGCGCGTCCGAGGCCGATGTGACGGCCCTGGACGGCGCCCTCGCGCACTACGTACGCGTCCTGGAGCGGGCCGTGGGGTCCCGCGCCGCCGAGTACGCGGCCGCGCCGGGCGCGGGCGCGGCGGGCGGCATCGGCTTCGGCGCCCTGCTGGGTCTCGGCGCGGCGTTCCGCCCGGGGATCGACGTGATGCTGGACGTGCTGGGCTTCGCGGCCGCACTGGAGGGGGCGGACCTGGTGATCACGGGGGAGGGGTCGCTGGACGAGCAGACCCTGCACGGCAAGGCCCCGGCGGGCGTCGCGGCGGCGGCGCGGGCGCGGGGCATCGACGTGGTGGCGGTCTGCGGCCGCCTCGCCCTGACCCCGGCCGCCCTCGGCGGCGCCGGGATCCGCCGCGCGTACCCCCTGACCGACCTGGAACCGGACCCGGCCCGCTGCATCGCCGAGGCGGGCCCCCTCTTGGAGCGGGCCGCAGAGCGCCTGGCGGCGGACTTCCTGGCCTGACGGCTCCTCCCTACCCCGCCCCACCCCGAAACCGGAGGTCACCCTCGGCCCCACAGGGGCTCCGCCCCTGGGACCAGACCGTGGGGCCCGAGCGAGAAGCTCGGGCCCCACGGCGTATCGGACGGTGTCCGGAGGGCCGGGCTAAGGGATCTGCGCCGCCCTCGCCTCGCGGCGGTTGTCGCGGAAGGCGTTGACGCGGCGGGCGGTGGCGAAGAGGGGGATCACCGCGCCCATGACGACCTGGAGGGCGCACGCCGACTGCAGGAGCAGCTCGCCGCCGGGGGCCTGGAAGGCCCAGGCGGACAGCAGGCCCATGCTGGTCACGATCCAGGCGAGCATGGCCACGGCGAGGCGGCCGCGCGGCTTGGGGTATTCGACGCGGCTCACCATCAGCCACGCCACGCCGATGATCGCCAGCAGGGTCGGCACGAAGGGCAGGCCCAGCAGGACGACCGAGACGACGGTGAGCGCGCCGAAGGGGCTCGGCATGCCCTGGAAGACGCCGTCGCGCAACGTGACGCAGGAGAATCTGGCCAGCCGTAGCACGACCGCGAGGAGCACCACGATGGCGCCCACCACCGAGACCCGCTCATAGGGACTGTCGGCGACCATGCCCCACACCAGGACGAAGTACGCCGGGGCGAGCCCGAAGCTGACCAGGTCGGAGAGGTTGTCCAGCTCCGCGCCCATGGCCGAGCTGCGCAGCTTCCGCGCGACGAGCCCGTCGAAGAGGTCGAAGACGGACGCCAGCAGCATCAGCATGACCGCCGATGCGGCGCTGTGGCGGGTCATGCCGCCGTCCTCGCTGCCCGTGAGGTGCGGGATGAGGACGCCGGTGGTGGTGAAGTAGACCGCCAGGAAGCCGCAGGTGGCGTTGCCGAGGGTCAGGGTGTCCGCTATCGACAGCCGCGTCGACAGGGGCATGTCGTCCGCCTCGTCGGCGGCGTCCATGTCGGCCTCGGGCACCCAGGGGGTGTCGGGATCAATCACGGTCAAGGCGAGTCACCCCCGCGGTGGTGGCCTGGCCGACCTCGACCGCGACGTCGACGCCCTCGGGGAGGTACACGTCCACGCGCGAGCCGAAGCGGATGAGACCGATCCGCTCACCCTGTTCGACCTTGGTGCCCTGCGGCACGTACGGAACGATACGCCGGGCGACCGCACCGGCGATCTGGACCATCTCGATGTCGCCCAGCTCGGTGTCGAAGTGCCAGACGACCCGCTCGTTGTTCTCGCTTTCCTTGTTGAACGCGGGAACGAAGCCGCCCGGGATGTGCTCGACGGAGGTCACCGTGCCGGCCAGCGGAGCCCGGTTCACGTGGACGTTGAGCGGGCTCATGAAGATCGCGACGCGGGTGCGCCCGTCCTTCCACGGCATGATGCTCTGCACCACACCGTCGGCCGGGGAGATGACGCGGCCCTGAGTGATCTCTCTCTCGGGGTCGCGGAAGAACCACAGCATGCCCGCCGCGAGCGCGGTGGCGGGCACGGCGACTGCCGCCCAGCGTCCGGAGCGACGGGCGCGGGTGAGGCTGACCGCCGCCGTGGCGACGGTCGGGAGGAGCCACGGCGACGCTCCGCGCGCGAGGCGGACGCGGCCGCGTTGTGCAGAGGATGGGCTGTGGGGCATGGATGACCTTCGTAGCGGAGGATGCCGCGACGCAAGTTTGGGGACGGCGGCTTTCCCGGGATGGTATCGGTTGCGAGCGGTAACTGGGCAAGCGCCAGGGCCTGTCGGTGGCTTGTCAGTGGCCGAAGACCCATGGCGCGGTGTGAGCTTCTTCTCTCGGATACCACCCCAAAAGGTACATCAGCCGTGGCTTCGGTAATCCTCCAGCAGTCGTCGTCCAATAATCATTTTCTGAATCTCAGCGGTACCTTCGCCGATGAGGAGCATCGGTGCCTCACGGTAGAGGCGCTCGATCTCGTATTCCTTGGAGAAGCCGTACCCGCCGTGGATGCGGAAGGCGTCCTCCACGACCTCTTTGCAGTACTCGGACGCCAGGTACTTCGCCATTCCCGCTTCGAGGTCGTTGCGCGCACCCGCGTCCTTCTTGCGGGCCGCATTGACCATCATCGCATGAGCCGCCTCGACCTTTGTTCCCATTTCGGCCAGTTTGAACTGGATGGCCTGATGCTGGGCGATCGGCTTACCGAAGGTATGCCGCTGCTGTGCGTACGCGACGCCCAGCTCGAATGCGCGCTGTGCCACGCCACAGCCGCGTGCGGCCACATTGACCCGGCCGACCTCCACTCCGTCCATCATTTGGTAAAAACCGCGGTTGGTCGTTCCGCCGAGCACCCGATCGGCCGGAATGCGCAGTCCGTCCATGATGAGCTCGGTGGTGTCGACCCCCTTGTAGCCCATCTTCTCGATCTTGCCCGGAATGGTCAGCCCGGGCCGGACCTCGCCGAAGCCGGGCTCCTTCTCGACCAGGAACGTCGTCATGGACTTGTACGGAGTGACCCCCTCCTGCTGTTCACCGGTCCGGCACAGGACCGCCACCAGCGTGGACGTGCCGCCGTTGGTCAGCCACATCTTCTGGCCGGTCAGCACGTACTCGTCGCCGTCCGGCACCGCCTTGCTGGTGATCGCCGACACATCCGAGCCCAGCCCCGGCTCCGACATCGAGAAGGCGCCGCGGATCTCCCCGAGCGCCATCTTCGGCAGGAAATAGTCCTTCTGCTCCTGGGTGCCGTGCTGCTTCAGCATGTACGCCACGATGAAGTGCGTGTTGATGATGCCGGACACGCTCATCCAGCCGCGGGCGATCTCCTCCACGCACAGTGCGTAAGTGAGCAGTGACTCGCCCAGGCCGCCGTATTCCTCCGGGATCATCAGCCCGAAGAGGCCCAGCTCCTTGAGCCCCTCGACGATGCGGGTCGGATATTCGTCGCGGTGCTCCAGTTCCGTGGCGACCGGCAGGATCTCCTTGTCGACAAACTCACGGACCGTGGCGAGGATCTCCCGCTGGATGTCCGTCAGCCCCTCGGTCTGCGCCAGACGGCCCATATCACTGCCCTCCCAGCTCCGGGCGGCCCGGCTGCTCGCCGCCCCGCTCCTTGATGTACGTGGCGGTCGGCACCATCACCTTGCGCCGGAAGACACAGACGAGAGTGCCGTCCTGCTTGTAGCCCTTCGTCTCCACATGCACGATTCCCCGGTCGGATTTGGACTTCGACGGCGTCTTGTCCAGCACCTCGGTCTCGCCGTAGATGGTGTCGCCATGGAACGTCGGCGCGACATGCTTCAGCGACTCGACCTCCAGGTTGGCGATGGCCTTTCCGGAGACGTCCGGTACGGACATGCCGAGCAGCAGGGAGTAGATGTAGTTCCCGACCACCACGTTCTTGCCGAAATCGGTCGTCTTCTCGGCGTAGTTGCTGTCCATGTGCAGCGGGTGATGATTCATGGTGAGCAGACAGAAGAGATGGTCGTCGTACTCGGTGACCGTCTTCCCCGGCCAGTGCCGGTAGACGTCGCCCACCGAGAACTCTTCGTACGTGCGGCCGAACTGCATCGTGCTCACGCCTCCGGGGGCTCGAAGGTGGACGTACGGGCCATCCCGGCCGCACGGCCCTTGCCCGCGATGACCAGCGCCATCTTGCGGCTGGCCTCGTCGATCATCTCGTCGCCCAGCATCGCCGAGCCCTTCATGCCGCCCGCCTCGGACGTGCAGTACTCGTACGCGTCCAGGATCAGCTCGGCGTGGTCGTAGTCCTCCTGCGACGGCGAGAAGACCTCGTTCGCCGCCTCCACCTGGCCCGGGTGCAGCACCCACTTGCCGTCGAAGCCGAGCGCCGCCGCGCGCCCGGCCACCTCGCGGTAGCCGTCCACGTTCTTGATCTGGAGGTACGGGCCGTCGATGGCCTGGAGGTCGTTGGCGCGCGCGGCCATCAGGATCTTCATCAGGATGAAGTGGTACGCGTCCGCCGGGTAGCCGGGCGGCTGCTCGCCCACGACCAGCGACTTCATATTGATGGACGCCATGAAGTCGGCCGGGCCGAAGATGATCGTCTCCACCCGCGGGGAGGCCTGCGCGATGTCGTTGACGTTGTTCAGGCCCTGCGCGTTCTCGATCTGCGCCTCGATGCCGATCCGCCCGACCTCGAAGCCCATCGTCTTCTCGATCTGGGTCAGCAGCAGGTCCAGCGCCACCACCTGCTGGGCGTCCTGCACCTTCGGCAGCATGATGCAGTCGAGGTTCGGTCCCGCGCCCTCGACGACGGTGACGACGTCCCGGTACGTCCACTCGGTCGTCCAGTCGTTGACGCGCACGACCCGCGTCTTGCCGGTCCAGTCGCCCTCGTTGAGGAACTTCACGATCGTGTGCCGCGCCTCGGGCTTGGCCAGCGGGGCGCAGGCGTCCTCCAGGTCGAGGAAGACCTGGTCGGCCGGGAGCCCCTGCGCCTTCTCCAGGAAGCGCGGGTTACTGCCCGGTACGGCCAGACAGGAGCGGCGCGGGCGCAGCCGGTTGGGCGCGGAGCCGTCGGGGGCGGTCATGCGGGAACCTCCAGTGCGGGAAGCGTGTTCGCGGAACGGATCTCGTCGACGATACGGCCGATGATCTCCGTGATACCGAAGTCCTTGGGGGTGAAGACGGCGGCGACACCCGACGCGCGCAGTGCGGCGGCGTCCGCGGCCGGGATGATGCCGCCGACGATGACGGGCATGTCCTGCGCGCCGGCCTGCCGCAGCCGCTCCAGGACGTCGGGCACCAGCTCGGCGTGCGAGCCGGAGAGGATCGACAGGCCGACGCAGTGGACGTCCTCGGCGACGGCCGCCGTGACGATCTGCTCCGGGGTGAGCCGGATCCCCTGGTAGATCACCTCGAACCCGGCGTCCCTGGCCCGTACGGCGATCTGCTCGGCGCCGTTGCTGTGCCCGTCCAGGCCGGGCTTGCCGACCAGCAGCCGCAGCCGCCCGCCGCCCAGCTCGGCCGCGGTCTTCTCGATCTTCTCGCGTACGGCGGCGAGCGCGCTGCCCGCCTCCGCGGTGACGGCGAGCGGCGCCCCGCCGACCCCGGTGGGGGCCCGGAACTCGCCGAAGACATCGCGGAGCGCCCAGGCCCACTCGCCGGTCGTGACTCCGGCGCGGGCGCACTCCACGGTCGCGGCCATCAGGTTGTCGGTGCCCGCGGCGGCCTTGCGGAGCGCCGAGAGCGCGCTGTCGGCGCGGTGCGCGTCGCGCCGCTCACGCCAGGTGTGCAGGGCGGAGACCACCCGGGCCTCGTTCGCCGGGTCCACCGTCATGATCGCGGTGTCCAGGTCGGCGGTGAGCGGATTGGGCTCGGTGGACTCGTAGCAGTTGACGCCGACGATCTTCTCCTCGCCCGCCTCGATCCGGGCCCGCCGCGCGGCGTGCGAGGCGACCAGCTGCGCCTTGAGGTACCCGGACTCGACGGCGGCCATCGCCCCGCCCATCTCCTGGATGCGCTCGATCTCGGCCTCGGCCTCCCCGGTCAGCTCGGTGACCTTGGCCTCGATGACGCGGCTGCCCGCGAAGATGTCGTCGTACTCCAGCAGGTCGCTCTCCTGCGCCAGCACCTGCTGGATGCGCAGCGACCACTGCTGGTCCCAGGGCCGGGGGAGCCCCAGCGCCTCGTTCCAGGCCGGGAGCTGGACGGCGCGGGCGCGGGCGTCCTTGGACAGGGTGACGGCGAGCATCTCCAGCACGATGCGCTGGACGTTGTTCTCCGGCTGGGCCTCGGTCAGCCCGAGCGAGTTGACCTGGACGCCGTAGCGGAAGCGGCGGTGCTTGGGGTTCTCGATGCCGTACCGCTCCCGGGTGATCCGGTCCCAGATGCGGCCGAAGGCGCGCATCTTGCACATCTCCTCGATGAACCGGACGCCCGCGTTCACGAAGAAGGAGATCCGGGCCACCACATCGCCCTTGCGCTCCTCGGGCACCTGCCCGGAGTCGAACACCGCGTCCAGGACGGCGATCGCCGTCGACATGGCGTACGCGATCTCCTGCACCGGGGTGGCCCCGGCCTCCTGGAGGTGGTAGCTGCAGATGTTGATCGGGTTCCACTTGGGGATGTGGTGGACCGTGTACGCGATCATGTCGGTGGTCAGCCGCAGGCTCGGCCCCGGCGGGAAGACGTGCGTCCCGCGCGACAGGTACTCCTTGACGATGTCGTTCTGCGTCGTCCCCTGGAGCTTCTCCGGATCGGCGCCGTGCTCCTCCGCGACCACCTGGTACAGCGCCAGCAGCCACATGGCGGTGGCGTTGATGGTCATGGAGGTGTTCATCTGCTCCAGCGGGATCTCCTGGAACAGCCGCCGCATGTCACCCAGGTGGGAGACCGGGACCCCGACCCGGCCCACCTCGCCGCGGGCGAGGATGTGGTCGGGGTCGTAGCCGGTCTGGGTGGGCAGGTCGAAGGCGACCGAAAGACCGGTCTGGCCCTTGGCCAGGTTGCGCCGGTACAGCTCGTTGGACGCCTCGGCGGTGGAGTGCCCGGCGTACGTCCGCATGAGCCACGGGCGGTCCTTGGGGCGGGGTTCGCCACTCATCAGACGTCCCGGCTGTGCTCGACGGTCCGCTCCGACACGTCGTCACGGAACAGGTTGATGGCGTCGATGTGCTGGTCGCGCATCGCCTGGTCGCGCACGCCCATGCCCTCTTCCGGCGCCAGGCACAGGACGCCGACCTTGCCCTGGTGGAGGTTGCGGTGCACGTCGTACGCGGCCTGGCCGGTCTCGTCCATGCGGTACGTCTTGGACAGCGTCGGGTGGATCTTGCCCTTGGCGATGAGGCGGTTGGCCTCCCACGCCTCGCGGTAGTTGGCGAAGTGCGAGCCGACGATCCGCTTCAGCGACATCCACAGATAGCGGTTGTCGTACTCGTGGGTGTAGCCGGATGTCGACGCGCAGGTGACGATCGTGCCGCCCTTGCGGGTGACGTACAC
Source organism: Streptomyces sp. NPDC021212 (assembly GCF_044332925.1). NCBI lineage: Bacteria > Bacillati > Actinomycetota > Actinomycetes > Kitasatosporales > Streptomycetaceae > Streptomyces > Streptomyces sp. NPDC021212. Next base: position 832,321 of record NZ_JBIRPZ010000002.1, on the reverse strand, counting down.
GCTCGCGCCGAAGGTCTCCCGGCCCGGGTGCTCGAAGACGATGTCCACGTCCTCGCCGCCGGTCAGTTCGCGGATCTTCTTGCCGAACCGCTTCCACTCGCGCTGGTCCTGGGTGCGCTCGTCCTTCCAGAAGCGGTAGTCCTCGGCGGTGCGGTCGATGATCGCCTGGGCGCCCATCTTCCGGCAGATCTCGGCCTTCTGGGGTGAGGAGACGACGCAGATGGGGTTCGCCCCGCCGGCCAGCGCGAACTGGGTGGCGTAGGAGCCGAGTCCGCCGCTCGCGCCCCAGATCAGGACGTTGTCGCCCTGCTTCATCCCGGCGCCGTTGCGGGAGACGAGCTGCCGGTACGCGGTCGAGTTGACCAGGCCCGGGGCGGCCGCCTCCTCCCAGCTCAGGTGCCGCGGCTTGGGCATGAGCTGGTTGGACTTGACGAGGGCGATCTCGGCGAGCCCGCCGAAGTTGGTCTCGAAGCCCCAGATGCGCTGTTCGGGGTCGAGCATGGTGTCGTTGTGGCCGTCGGCGCTCTCCAGCTCGACCGACAGGCAGTGCGCGACGACCTCGGCGCCCGGCTGCCAGGCGTTCACGCCGGGGCCGGTGCGCAGCACGACGCCCGCGAGGTCGGAGCCGATGATGTGGTACGGCAGGTCGTGCCGCTTGGTGAGCGGCGAGAGCTTGCCGTACCGCTCCAGGAAGCCGAAGGTGGGCAGCGGCTCGAAGATCGAGGTCCACACGGAGTTGTAGTTGACCGAGCTGGCCATCACGGCGACCAGGGCCTCGCCGGGGCCGAGTTCGGGCACCGGAACCTCGTCCACGTGCAGCGACTTGCGGGGGTCCTTCTCCTTGGTGGTGAGGCCGGCGAACATCTCCGCCTCGTCCTTGCGCACGGTCACCGCGCGGTACGACTCGGGGACGCGCAGGGCCGCGAAGTCCTGGGGGCTGGTGTCCGACGCGAGGATCGCGTCAAGTATCTCGTTCATCGGTGCCTCCGGCGAAGCGTCCGTGAAGGGACGCCTGAGGGAACGCTGGGCTCGTGACGGGGGTGATAGCTGCTGGCTTGCTGCTGTGCCGTCGGTTCGGCGGAGGTTCTTCGGCCGTGGGGCGCGGGGTGAGCGCCGTGGGCCCGCCTGGTGACGCAGGCGGTGTCCGGGCGCGCAAGGCGGCCTTGCGGGGACAGCCGGCGCGCGAGGTGTGCAGCGCGCCGACCGCCCGGACACCTTCACCGTATGGCACGGTGTGCCACCTCGCAAGACACTGAGTGCCAACAAATTCTCTCAGTTGTCATCTCGGCTGCACGCATGAGCAAGAAACGGCCGCCCCGGGAGGGGCGGCCGTTGTGGGGGGTGTTCGGTTGTGTCGGATTCGGTATTTAGCCGTTCTTTTCCAGGGAGAGCGCGAAGACGTGCGCCCGGGCGGTGCCCGATGCCGGGGCGGCCAGGGTGATCGAGGACAGCTCCTTGGCCGGGTCCAGGGCCACCACCTGGTGGAAGATCGCCGCCTTCGTGCCCACCGGGCCGCTCCGGGCGTGGATCTGGCTGGTCCGCACCGCCTCGGTCTCCCCGTACGCCGGCCCCGACATCCACGCCGTCAGCTGGATGCTCACCTTGGCGGTCGAGCCGTCCGCGTACGAGGCGACCGCCGGGATCGTCACGTTCGCCGTGTCGCCCGCGCCGAGCACATGGAGCCGGGCGTAGCTCCCCGCCGGGACCGCGATCTTCTGCCCCGCCGCGATCACGTTGTTGTGGGAGCCCTCGCTGCCGTTGGTGAACGCGAAGGTGATCCCGTCGTCCTCGGTCTGCCCGGTCTGCGGCAGCTGCACCATCGGGTACGTGCGCCCCGTACCGTCGAAGTCCCCGTCGCCGTAGTACATCTCGGTGGTGATGGCGTCGTTGTCGAACGCGCCCGTCAGATCGACCTGGGTGACCTGGCCCGTCTGCGGCAGCTCCGGCATCCCCCACCGGTCGGCGGGCTCCGCCACCCTCACCGGGGCGATCAGGAAGTCCGGTCGCGGCCCCGCGGCCGGGTAGATCACCGCCTCGTCGTCCCGGTCGAGGTCCAGCTCGATCACGCCGTCCCCGAGGTCGCGCCACTTCGGGGCCGGTCCGCGCACGCCCGCGACCTTGATCCGCCCGGTCAGCGAGTGCCGCACCCGGCACGGCTCCCCGGCCAGGCTCCGCACCCGCACCCAAGCCGTCCTGCCGCCCTTGCGCGCGCCGCTGACCAGGAACGCGCCCTGGGTGCGGAAGTCGTGCAGCGCCACGTCCTGCCACTCGTCCGGCACCCCGGGGAAGAAGCGGATGATCCCGCCCCAGCTCTGGCAGAGCATGTCGTGGATGGCCTGCGCGCCCGACAGCGGGGTCTCGATCACCGGACCCGCCTCGTAGTAGTGGGTGTTGGGCTGGATGAAGCGCGCCACCAGCTCGCGCAGATACTTCAGCGCGTCGTCGCCCCGGCCCATCTGGGTCGAGATCGAGGCCGCGCCGGAGAAGCTGTAGCCGCGCAGCGCGCCCTCGAAGCCGATCCAGTGCTCCAGCGAGCGGGTGATCAGGTCGCGGTTGTCCTTCTGGTCCCAGTTGACCAGGTAGAGCGGGTAGACGGAGAGCATGTGCGAGTAGTGGCGGTGCGACTTGGCGAACGGGACGCCGGTGCCGACCATGAAGCCGTTCTCGTCCACCGGGTACGGGACGAGCTTGTCCAGCACCTCGCGCCACTTCGGCGCCAACGGATCGTCCTTGCCGAGGAGTTCGGCCGACTCCAGCAGCGTCTGGCACGACCAGCGCAGCAGCGCCAGGTCGTAGTTGCAGTCCGGGGCCGCGCCGTACTCGGGGGAGAAGGTCTTCGGCAGATGGAGCCTGCCGTCGGCCTGTTCGGTCAGGAAGTGCAGGTAGTAGTTGGTGGAGCGGCGCAGCAGCGGATAGAGCACGTCCTCCAGCAGGCCCTTGTCCATCGAGTGCCGGTAGTGCAGCCAGACGTTGTGCAGCGCCCAGGGGAGGTTGCCGACCTCCGGTGAGTCGCCGACACCCGGGACCGGGACCGTGCCGTTGTCCTCGCACTGGGCGTCGGTGGAGCGCCGTATTCCGGCCGAGTCGGCCTGGTACTCCGGTTTGAGGGCACTGATCAGGACGTCGGTGTTCTCGGCGAGCGTGCGCGGAATCGCGTCCAGCTCCAGGTGGTTGGAGCCCAGCACCGGCCAGTACTCCAGCTGGACGTTGAGGTTCCACCACACCCCCGGCCAGGGGGTCGGCTCCACCCACGGGCCGGTCGTGGCCATCACCGGGGCGTGCTCCCGGGCCGCGCACGCGAGCTTGTAGAGCTGGATCCAGTAGAAGCTCTGGAGCATCGCGTCGGGGACCGACAGGAAGCTCTTGCGGTAGAAGCGGTGCCACCAGTCGCGGTGGGTCCGCAGCAGGCTGGAGACGGGCAGTGCGGACGCCTTGCGGACCGTCGTGACGGCCCGGCCCTCCGCGTCCGTCCCGGGGTACGAATGCGCCACGCACAGGTAGTACGTGCGCTCCCGGCCCGTGCCGCGCTCCTTGTACGCGGTGACCGTCTGCCCGCCCGCGACCATGGACTGGACGGTGATGCCGAGCCCGTTCTCGGTGCGGCTGACCGGCTTCGGGTTGGGCTCGAACCCCTTCGGCGGATCCTCGCGGACGATGCGCGGGCTGACGGCGGGGGAGGGGCGGTACTCCCAGCGGAACCCCTCCTCGCCGGCGCTCGCCTCGACGGTGGCCAGCAGCATCGTCCGGTCGTTCTGGACCAGCGCGCGGACCGTCAGGCGGCCCTTGTCGGTGGTGATCGTGCCGCGTAACTCGGCCTCCCACAGGTCCAGCCGCAGATCGACCCCGGTGATCTTCCCGGCCGGGCGCAGCAGCAGATTGCCGACCGGCAGCCGCGCCACGCCCCAGTCGCTGCCGCCCTGGGCGGGGCGGTGGTCCTGGACCTCACTGTGGTGGACGGTGAAGCGCAGCGCGTTCTCGCCGGGCTCCTGGTAGACCATCGAGCCGAGCAGACCGTTGCCCAGGAACGGGCCCTCGTACCAGGCGCGCGGCATCCGCTTCCAGATCAGATCCTGCCCGGCCAGGAAGCGCTGCCACTCCTTGTCCGTGCGCATGCCGGTGAGGACCACGGACCTTTCGTGCCCGGCCGCCTCCGCCTCCGGTACGGGGAGGGCGACCCCCGCCGTCGACCCCGCGGCCGCGCCGGCGGCCACCCGGCCCAGGAAACCGCGTCTGCTGACTGCCATCGTCGATCAGCTCCGTCCGAAGGTTGGGGGAGATTGGTCCGATGATTTGGCTAGACGGGAGCGTAGGAAGCGGCTAATGATGCGTCAAGGCGCCGGATAGATCTGATGTATTGCTCTGGTGTCTCTGATGTATCGCCTCAGCTCCCGTGGGAGGGAACGATGCGCGTCGCACGATCCAGAGTCACCACGGCCTTGGCTGCCGCCGCTTGCGCGGCGGCCGTCCTGGTACCGCTCCAAGCCGAAGCCGCGGGCCCGTCGAACGGTCCGCCCGACGCCCGCAGTTGGCGACTGACCGGGAAGGGACAGGTCAGCGGGCAGCTCAGCCTCACCCGCGACGGCGGCCTCACCCTCACCGCCCGGCACGGCTCCACCACCGTCCTGCGCCCCTCCGCGCTCGGCATCCGCACCGCCGACACCGACTACGGCAAGGGACTGCGCTTCGCCGGGCGCAGCGACCGGGCCGTCCACGAGACCTACACGACCACCACCGGCCGCCGGACCCGGCACACCTCCGATGCCTCCGAGTCGACCTTCACCTTCCGCAAGGACGGCCGGACGCTGAAGGTGATCGTCCGCGTCTCGGCCGACGGGCTGGCGTACCGGTACGCCCTGCCGGGCAAGGACACGGTCACCGTGCTCGGCGAGAGCTCGGAGTTCGCCGTGCCGCCGACCGCCGACTCGTATCTGCTGCCGTACGACAACGGGCGCTCCGACTACGAGTCCGCCCATGACCGCGGGAGCGTCGCCGACGCCGAGGCGGGCGACTACGGCTATCCGTCGCTCTTCCACATCGGCAAGAGCTGGATGCTCGTCGAGGAAGCCGACCTGAACAGCTCGTACGGCGGCTCCCGGCTCACCCTCGACGCCGCCACCGACCGCTTCCACCTCACCCTCCCCGACCCCGCCGAGGTCAGCAGCCCCGGGCTCACCACCCCGTGGCGCACCATGGTCATCGGCGACCTCGCCACCGTCACGGAAAGCGACCTACCGACCGACCTCGCCGCCCCGTCGAAGGTCGCCGACACCTCATGGATCAAGCCGGGCAAGGCGGCCTGGTCGTGGTGGTCGGACGGCAACAGCCCGTCCAGCCTCGCCGCGCAGAAGAAGTTCGTCGACTTCGCCGCCCGGGAGGGCTGGGAGTACGTCCTGGTCGACTCCGGCTGGAGCAACGACTGGATGCCCGAGCTGACGGCGTACGCGAAGGAGAAGGGCGTCGGCATCTGGGCCTGGGTGCGCTGGCAGACCATCGACCAGCAGAGCGAGCGGGACCGGCTGTTCGCGCAGTACAAATCCTGGGGGATCGTCGGGCTGAAGATCGACTTCCTGGAGTCGGACGGCCAGGACCGGATGCGGTGGTACGACGCCGTGTTCAAGGACAGCGCGAAGCACCGGCTCATGCTGAACTTCCACGGCGCGACCATTCCGCGCGGGCAGGAGCGGACCTGGCCGCAGATGATGAGCGTCGAGGCGGTCAAGGGCGCCGAGGGCACCCGCCCCAAGCCGGGCCGCGAGCCCTTCCCGGCGGCCCACTACACGACGCTGCCCTTCACCCGGAACCTCATCGGGCCCATGGACTTCACCCCGGTGACCTTCACCGGCGTGCGGCCCACGAGCGACGCCGCCGAGCTGGCGCTGTCCGTGGTGTACGAGTCCGGGGTGCAGCACTTCGCCGACAGCGTCGAGTCGTACGAGGCCCACCCGGCCGCCCTCACGTTCCTGGACGACCTGCCCACGGTGTGGGACGACACCCGGCTCGTCGACGGCGACCCGGGCGACCGAGCGGTCCTCGCCCGCCGCTCCGGCGACGACTGGTACCTCGGCGCGATCACCTCGGGCGCCGCCCGCACCCTGGACGAGCCGCTGTCCTTCCTGGGCCGTGGGACGTGGCGGGCCGAGCTGTACCGGGACGGCCCGGACGGCAAGATCGTCACCGAGACCAAGGAGGTCACGGCGTCGTCGCGGCTGTCGGTGACCGTGCCGAAGAACGGCGGCTACGCGGTCCGCCTCACCCCGGCGACCTAGCGGCGCCTCCGCCCCGGGGCTGCGCTCCTGGGCTCCGCCCGGGGTGACGGCCCCGGTGCCACGTTCGGGTTGCGCCCCTGGCATCAGGGGGGGGCGGGGTGGCGGGGCTTTGTGCCCCACCCCGCCCCTTCCCGTAACCGGGGGCTCCGCCCCCGGACCCCCGCTCGGGGGCTGCGCCCCGGCCCTCGTCCGGGGTTGGCGCTCTTGGGCTCTGTCCGGGGTTGGCGCTCCTGGGCCCTGCTTGGGGCTGTGCTCCTGGCCCTCGTCCGGGGTTGGCGCTCTTGGGCTCCGTCCGGGGTTGGCGCTCTTGGGCTCCGCCCGGGGCTGTGCTCCTGGCCCCCGCCCGGGGCTGTGCTCCTGGCCCTCGTCCGGGGTTGGCGCTCCTGGGCTCCGTCCGGGGTTGGCGCTCTTGGGCTCCGTCCGGGGTTGGCGCTCCTGGGCCCCGCTTGGGGCTGCGCCCCCGGCCCCCGCCCGGGGCTGTGCTCCTGGCCCCCGCCCGGGGCTGTGCTCCTGGACCCCGTCCGGGGCTGGCGCTCCTGGGCTCCGCCCGGGGTTGGCGCTCCTGGGCTCCGGACGGGGCTCGGCGCGGCCCCCTTGCCGGGGCTGGGCCCCTGAGCCCCGGCAAGGGGGTGCGTCTGGTCTCTCGGCGGGGGCTGCGCGCTTGGGCCCCGCGCTCGGGGTGCCGCACGCCCTCCGGGCGTCTGCCCTCAAGCGCCGGACGGGCTGGATTTCCCGCCCGTCCAGGGGGCACCTCCCAGCGGTCGCTGGGGGAGCTTGAGGACCGGGGCCCGGGGCAGAGCCCCGCGCGGTGGAGCCGCATATCCGGTGCTGCGGGAAGGGGCGGGGTGGGGGCTACCGCTTCAGGGCTCGTTCGATCGTTCGCATGACCTCGCCCAGCGGGGCGTCCGTGCGGGCCACCATCACCACCACGTCCTCCTCCTCGCCCGGCGAGGACACGCTCGCCGCCGGGCGTGCCGGGGCGGGGCGGCCGGCGCCGATGCCGGTGCCGAAGGTTTCGCGCACGATGGCGAAGGCGTGGTCCAGCTGGGCCTCGACGTCGCCCTCGCCCCGCGCCCGCAGCCAGCGGCGCAGCACGTGGTTGTGGGCCGTGACCACCGCGGAGGCGGCGACCTCGGCCAGCAGGGGGTCGTCGTCGCCGTCGTGGTGGGCGCCCTCGTCGAAGTGGCCCAGGAGGTAGCGGGTGAACAGCCGCTCGTAGCGGGCCACCGAGGCGATCTCGCGCTCGCGCAGGGCGGGGACCTCGCGGGTCAGCCGGTAGCGCTCTACGGAGACCGCCGGGGAGGCCGCGTACATGCGCATGACCTCCTTGATGCCCCGGCACACCGTGTCCAGCGGGTTCTCATGGGCCGGTGCCGCATCCAGCACCGCGGCGGCCCGCACCAGCGTGTCGTCGTGGTCCGGGAAGATCGCCTCTTCCTTGGACCGGAAATGGCGGAAAAACGTGCGTCGGGCCACGCCCGCTCTGGCCGCGATCTCGTCGACCGTCGTCGCCTCGTACCCCTGTGTCGCGAACAACTCCATCGCGGCCGCCGCGAGTTTGCGGCGCATGGTCAAGCGTTGGGCGGCGGCGCGGCGGCTGCCGGCGGTCTCCCCGCCGTCGGATGGGTTCGAGCGGTTACGCTGCGTACGAGGGGCCTTTACGGGCTGGGACATGTGGGGAACGTAACACGCTTGTGAGTGCCGGTGCGGGGGCGGACCAAAGTGGGGTTCCAGCAGTCCGCCCCAGCCCAGCGGATGCTCAGGCCTTCGCATACTCGCGGAAGCCGCGCCCCGTCTTGCGGCCCAGGCAACCGGCCGCGACGAGGTGTTCCAGCAGCGGCGCGGGCGCCAGGCCCGGGTCGCGGAACGCGCGGTGCAGCACCTTCTCGATGGCCAGCGAGACGTCAAGACCCACCACGTCCAGCAGCTCGAAGGGGCCCATCGGATAGCCGCCGCCGAGCTTCATCGCGGCGTCGATGTCGTCGGGCGACGCGTAGTGCTCCTGGACCATCTTCACCGCGTTGTTCAGATACGGGAACAGCAGGGCGTTGACGATGAACCCGGCCCGGTCGCCGCAGTCCACCGGGTGCTTGCCGACCTCCTGGCACACGGCGTGCACGGTGGCCCGAGCCTCGTCCGAGGTCAGCACCGTGCGCACCACCTCGACCAGCTTCATCGCGGGGGCCGGGTTGAAGAAGTGCATGCCGATCACGTCCTGCGGGCGCGACGTGGCGCGGGCGCAGGCGATGACCGGGAGCGAGGAGGTGGTGGTGGCGAGCACCGCGCCCGGCTTGCAGACCTTGTCGAGCGCGGTGAACAGCTCCTGCTTGACGGCCAGTTCCTCGGCCACCGCCTCCACCACGAGGTCCGCGTCGGCGAACGCGTCGAGGGAGTCGGCCGGGGTGATCCGGGCCAGCGCCCGCTCCCGCACCTTCTCCGTCATCCGCCCCTTGGCCACCGACCGCGCCAGCGACTTGGCGATACGGGCCTTCGCCGCCTCCGCCTTCTCCCGCGTACGGCCGGTCAGCACCACCTCGTGGCCCGCCTTGGCGAAGACCTCGGCGATGCCGCTCGCCATCGTGCCCGAGCCCGCGACGCCGACCGTGCGCACCGGACGGCCCAGGTCCGGGGACGGCGCCTTAGGGGCCGCGCCGTCCGGGACGGCGATGCCGCTGCCGGGCGCCTCGTACGTATAGAAGCCGCGGCCCGCCTTACGGCCGGCGAGCCCGGCCTCGGCCAGCTGGCCGAGGATCGGCGCGGGCGCGTGCAGCCGGTCGTTGGACGCCGCGTACATCGCTTCCAGGACGGTACGGGCCGTATCGATCCCGATCAGGTCCAGCAGTGCCAGCGGGCCCATCGGCAGCCCGCAGCCGAGCCGCATCGCGGCGTCGATGTCCTCGCGCGCCGCGTACCGCGACTCGTACATCGCGGCGGCCTGGTTGAGGTAGCCGAACAGCAGCCCGTCGGCGATGAAGCCCGGCCGGTCGCCGAGGGCGACCGGCTCCTTGCCGAGGTCGCGCGCGAGCGCCGTGACCGCCTCGACGGCGGTGGGCGCCGTCAGCACGCTGGAGGCGATCTCCACCAGTTTCATGGCGGGCGCCGGATTGAAGAAGTGCAGCCCCAGCACGCGTTCGGGGCGGGCGGATTCTGCGGCCAGCCGGGTCACCGACAGCGCGTTGGTGCCGGTCGCCAGGATGGTGTCCGGCCGGACGACGGCGTCCAGCGCGGCGAACACCTCGCGCTTGATGCCGTGGTCCTCGGGCACCACCTCGATGACCAGATCCGCGTCCGCCGCGGCGGACACCTCGGTCGCCGTGCGGAAGCGGTCGAGCGCGGCCGTCCGCTCGCGCTCGGTCATCCGCCCGCGGCCCACGGCCCGGGCGGTGGCCACCTCCAGCGCGGTGACGGCCCGGCGGCAGGCGCTCTCGTCGACGTCGATGCCGATCACCTGACGCCCCGCACGAGCCAGTATCTCGGCGATGCCGGTGCCCATCGTGCCGAGCCCGACGACCGCAACAGTAGTGAGCGGGGCCCTGGAGGGGGAGAGAGCAGAGGAGGACGTGGTGCTGACGCCGGTCTGTGGGAGACGGTCCATCGCGGACTCCAGAGGGTGTTCCCCGGAAAACGGGGATGAAGTGACGACTGAGGGACGACCGAGGGGAGCTTCCGGTGAAAAACGGAGGACCGACACCGCATTCCGGACAGGCGTCCGGCATCGCTTGCGGGTTCTCCTCCGGCACGCGTTCGAAAACTCCGACGGAAGGGCTTGCACGCTCCCTGGCGGACAGCGCCGCACGGAGGAAACTGCCCGTGGGAGACACACGGCGGGCCCTGTCCCGGGGCCATGCCGTACTGCTGCTTGAAACTGCCGAACCGACGTCACACAAGGCGGCTGCGTCACCAGGCCGCCCGAGCAGGGGTGCTGCTCGTGTCGCCATATTAACTCGTGGGTAACCAAGACGCCAGAGCCGACTGTGAGTCCTGCGCGATGGCGCGGATCACCGGGGAGGGGAGACCTCGACATGGACGACGAATTCCGGACGCTGACGGAGCGGGTACGGGCCTCGCTCACATCGCAGCAGGAGACGGCGGCACACGCCTCGCTGCTCGCGCTCGTACGGCAGGGCACCCCCGCCGCGCGGGAACAGCTCGCCCGCATCCTGGTCGCGCCGGAGCAGCCGCTGTGGGCCCGCGAGACCGCCGCCTTCGTCCTCGGCAGCGCGGGCGACCGTCGCGCCTTCGAAACGCTCGTCCTGCTCCTCAACTACCGCGAGCCCGCGCGCTGCGCGACCGCCGCCCGGGTGCTGGCCCGGCTCGGCGACCCGCGCACCGCCCGTGCCGCCGCCGCCCTGGCCACCAACCCGCTGCGCACCGCGTACTCCCTGCACCCCATCCGGCTCCTCGTCGAACTCCGCGCCCCCGAATCCGTACCGGCCCTGGTCGCCGCCCTGGAACGCCAGTTGGCCGCCCGCGACAAGCACTGGGCCATCGCGCGCGCCTGCGTCGAGGGGCTGGGGGCGATCGGCGACGAACGCGCCATCCCCGCCCTGAAGGCGGCGGGCGAGCACATACGGCTCAGCGCCGCGGCCGCCGCCGCCCTGGCCCGCATCAGCGGCGGCGGCGACCTGGACCCGGCCCCCCACCGCCCCACCAAGGGCCGAGCCCCAGCCCGCTAAGCCTTACCCATCCCGAGGCCGAGCCCCACCCACCCTGGCGCTGCGCCCCCGGCGGGACTGCACAACGGGTTTCCTGGCGGGGCTGTGCCGCGGTCTTGGCGGGGGTGTGCTCCGGGTCTTGGCGGGTTTGCGCCCCAGGCCCCGGCGAGGCTGCGCCTTCGGGCCTCCTGGCGGGACTCTGCCCCGGGACACCCCCCGGGGGGGTCTGCCGCTGACGCCGCTGGGGCTCCGACTCGCCTCCTCGGGGCTCCGCTGCGGCTCCCGTGCTGGGGGTGTGGCCTTCGGCCTCGCTGGGGCCGCAGGCTTGCGCCCATCGGGTCCGGGGCGGAGCCCCGGTTTCGGGAAGGGGCGGGGTGGGGGAGAAAGCCCCCGCGCCACCCCGGGCCCCGAGAGCAGGGCCGGGGCTAACGCCCGGGCAGCGGCAGGGCGTAGCGGACCTCCGGCACGGCCGCCCCCTCCACCTTGTACGTCTCCGCGCCCCCGTCCGTCGCGAACCCCGCCCGCTCGTAGAAGCGCCGGGCCCGCCGGTTCCCCTCCAGCACCCACAGCCGCAGATAGGGGAAGCCGCGCTCGGCGACCCGGCGGCGGGTCTCGTCGAGGAGGGCGCGCCCGATGCCCGTGCCCAGCCGGGAGGGGTGCGCGTAGAGGGCGTACAACTCGGCGTCCCCTGGCGGCAGATCGCGGTCCCGGTACGGGCCGAAGCACGACCAGCCGACCACCTCGCCGGTGGCGTCCTCCGCCACCAGGTTGACCACGTCGCCGAGCCCCCGGGAGAAGAACTCCCGCCGCCGCTCGGCGTCCTCCTCGACGCTCAGGCCGTCCAGATACGTCTGCGGCATCAGCCCCGTGTACGCCTTCTGCCACCCCCGCACCCGCACCGTCGCCACGGCGTCGATGTCGGCCTCGGTCATCTCCCTTACCCGTATCCATGCCCCGTTCATATGCCGTCCACCGTAGGTGGCTTGACCTTGACACTGACGGCAGGGTCACACGATCTGCGCCATGGGAAACGCCGCGCGATCGAACCCCGTTGCCCTCGTCACCGGAGCCGCTGGCGGAGACGGCCCGCGGCCATGACCGCATCCACCCGTACGCGCCCGGGGCAGCCGAGGACATCGTCGGTCACGTCGTCGAGACGTACGCACGGCTCGACGTCCTGGTGAACAATGCGGCGATCGTCCGCTCCGCATCCCTGGCGGACAGCGCCCCGGAACTGATCACTGCTCAGCTCGACACCGACCTGGTCGCGCCCGTCCTGCTCGCGAGGGCGGCCCTCGGCGCCCTGGAGGCGAGCGGCGGCGTGATCGTGAACGTGTCCACCGCGGTGGGCCAGCGCGGCTGGCCGGGCAACTCGGTCTACGCCGCGACGAAGGCCGTGCTGGAGACGCTGACCCGCGGTTGGGCGGTGGAACTGGCGCCGCGCGGGGTGCGGGTGGTGGCCGTGGCGCCCGGGGCGATCGAGACGCCGATCGCGGACCACTCGGGGCTGTCGCCCGAGCGGCGGGCCGAGGTGCGTGCCTGGCAGCTCGCCCACACCCCGCTGGGGCGGATCGGAGGACCTGAGGAGGTGGCGTGGGCGATCAGCCGACTCGCCTCGCCCGGCGCCTCGTTCATCACCGGCGCGGTCCTGCCCGTCGACGGCGGGGCCGTCGTCGGTTGAGGTGATAGAACGGCACCGGAGGTGGGGGACCGGTGCGGATCGGGGAGCTGGCGAAGGCGACGGGCACGACGCCGCGCGCACTGCGCCACTACGAGCAGGCGGGGCTGATCACGTCCGTACGGGCGCACAACGGTTACCGCGAGTACGACGAGCGGGCCGCCGTCCGCGTCCGTAACATCCGCCATCTGCTCGCGGTGGGCCTCACCCTGGACGACGTCCGCTGCTTCCTCCCGTGCCTGGACGGCGACATGGCGACGGCGCCCCCGGCCCGGGGAAAGCTGCGGATCGCCGAGGCCCGGCTCGCCGTCCTGGACGCCCGGATCGCCGCCCAGACCGAGGCCCGCGACCGCCTGGCCGAGGCGCTCACCCCGGCCAGGGAGGCCGACGGCCCGCATCGGTGACCGCGCCGCTCACAGCAGTGACAGCTGGGCCGGGCCCGCAGGGTCGTCAGGGGCAGGGGCAGGGGCAGGGGCAGGGACGGCCCGGTGGGTCCCGGCCTCGTACGGGCCGATGCCGTACTCGGCGGCGAAGTCGTGCACCATCCCGGTGATCCGCCGCTGGTACCACTTCGGCGCGTACGAGCCGCCCTCGTACAGGGCGTCGTAGCGCTTCAGCAGCCGCGGGTGGTGCCGGGTGAGCCAGGCCGTGAACCATTCGCGGGCGCCGGGGCGCAGATGCAGCACGAGCGGGGTCACGGAGGTCGCCCCGGCCTCGGCGATGGCGCGGACGGTCGCGCGCAGCTGCTCGGGGGAGTCGCTGAGGAAGGGGATCACCGGGGCCATCAGCACCCCGCAGGGGACGCCGTGCCCGGACAGGGCCCGTACGGCGTCGAGGCGCCGCTCGGGGGAGGGGGTGCCCGGTTCGACGGTGTGCCACAGCGCGTCGTCGGTGAAGCCGACGGAGACCGTCCCGTAAGTTCACGCAAACTGAAGGGTTCTCGGTGGAAACTCAAGGGTCCGTCGTCGTGCTCTGCGGAGTTGCTTCCGTGGGTTCGGGGCCAACTCGCGACCTTGCCGTTCCTGGTCCCCTGGACCGGCAAGACGCCGAGCGGCCCCCTGCTCGAACGCAGCGAAGCGGAGTTGAGAGCTTGGGGAAGGAGTTGAGAGCTTGGGGCGGGGCAGCCTCGGGTCGCTGCTGTATCGGCGGGCGCTGGGCGAGGCCGTCGCCACGGCGCTGGCGGTACGCGACGGCGCGCCGTCGACCGGCCCCGCACCCACGTACGTGCAGGTGCAGGCCCTCGTCGACGGGCCCGGCGTCACGTGCCGGTGAGCTTGTCGAGGTCGGGGGCGTAGACGGTCATCCAGTGCGGGTGCAGCCGGTAGTAGACGACCTCGCCGTTCCAGTCGAAGGCGTCGTCGTCGCCGTAGAAGTCCTTCAAGTAGGCGAGGAGTTCCTGCCAGTCGGCCGTGGTTTCGGCGTCCTCGGGGTTCAGCTCCTCCACCGTGCCGTGGGTGAACACACCGAGGTCCTCGCCGCGCATGTGCGCGACGCTGGCGGCCGGACGGGCCGCGAGATGACGGGCCTTGGCGGCGTTGCGCGCCGTGCCGAAGTGCCACCGGCCGTGCAGGAAGTGCCCGTCGGCGCCGCTGATCCGCGGTTCGCCCTTTGCGGTCACCGTGGAGAGGGCGAGCGTGCACATGCCGGTGAGGACCCCGGTGAGCTGGGCCGCCGTGATGGTGCGGCCCTCGACGATCGAGCGGAGGTGTGCGGTCGAGCCGGAGAGGGAGGAGCCGAGGAGGGACTGGAGCTTGTTGAGTTCTTCTGGGGTTTCGCGCATACGTCCATCGTCGGCCGTAAACCCGACACCCTTTGTCGTCATTGATGAAGCAGCGGTGAGGTTGCTCCGCGCGGGTTGCGCTCGGTGCTGCGTGGATGGCAACAGGTGGAGGACGAACGCCGGGACTGCCCTTGCCGGAAACTTCATCCGTGCAGGTCACGCTGCATGTCGGTACTCGTGGAGGATGCCGCCGAGGCGATCGTGTCGGCGTATGTCGAGGCGGGTTAGCGTGTTGGGATCGCCGATCGGCGGGGGCAAGGGGTGCAGTGGCCTGGCGTTCGCGATGCCCTGGTGTGGTCGGTGTCCGTTGTAGAACTGCTCGAACTCGCGCAGGGTGTGGAGGAGGTGCCGCTGGTTCCAGATCAACGTCCGGTCCAGGAGCTCGCGGCGACAGGTCTGTATCCACCTTTCCATGATCGAGTTCATTCGTGGCATCTGGATGCCGCTGAGCACGACGTCGATCCCCGCGTCCTTGAGGACGGCATCGAACAGTTCGGAAAACTTTCCGTCCCTGTCCCGGATCATGAATCGTGCCCGGTAGCCGAGGTCTTCGAGGTCCATGACCAGGTTCTTCGCCGCTTGCGCTACCCAGGATGCGCCCGGATGCGCGGTGGCGCCCAGGACGTGGATCCGGCGGCTGCGGTGTTCGATCACCACGAGCACGTACATCCGCATCCCCGACAGGGTGACTGTTTCCATGAAGTCGCAGGCCAGCAGGGCATCAGCCTGGTTGCGAAGGAAGTTGGCCCAGGTACTGGCGTTCCGCTCGGGCGCCGGGTCGATGCCTGCGTCCTTCAGGATTTCCCAGACAGTGGAGGCGCCCACCTTCACTCCCAGCACGAGCAGCTCGCCGTGTAGGCGTCTGTACCCCCAGCTCGGGTTCTCTTTCGCTAGGCGCAGCACCAGGATGCGGCCCGAAGAACCGTTCCCACCAGGACGGGTGAGGTTTCCGGCAAGGGCAGACTCCGCCGGTCGACCTCCCGTACACCGCGTACACCACCTCCCACCAGGGCGGATGATGTTTTCGGCAAGCGCAGGCATGATGGTCTTCATGTGCATGATCATCCGCAGGTCTCGCCCTTGCCGGATGCTGTGAGCGCGAGGCTCACATGACCGAGCCGTTCCCGTCCCTGAGCGACGACACGCAGGAACGGGAACGGCGGAGTGGTGGTCGCTGCCGGTGCCTTCCTGGCAGGTGAGAGGCGGAGGGCGGACCGTCAGGCGTCGTGCGGCTTACCGGTGATCCGGGGTGTCGGCCGGTAGGTACGCGTCGACATGGCCGAGGCGGGCGACTTCACGGCCGCTGTTGTCAAAGAGGGTGACAGCGGTGACCTGGATGCCCGTGTCGCTGGGTTGCTGGCGGTTGAGAACGGCCTTGCCACCGCCGTCGAAGGGGATGGTGGTGTTGGGTGCAGGCGAGGTGGGCTGTGATCGGCCGCCCACGGTGATCTCGTTGAACGTCAGACGCACTGCGGGGGAAGGCCGCTCGCCGTCGGTGGAGGTGACCGTGACGTCCAGGCTCATGGCGGTGAGGTCGACGACCAGGGGTGCGTGGTCGCCGGCTTGAGCGCTGGCGGCGGTGACGGTCCCGCGTACGGTGCGGACGCCTCCGCTCACGGTGGTGGTGACGCTGCTGTCCCCTGTGGAGACCTGGACCGACTGGCTCTCTCCCTTCTGCAGGCTGTCCGCGGTGACGGTGGTGTGCTGTGAGGCGGGGGAGAAGGAGGGGCGGATGAAGGAAGCGCCCAACTCGTTGACGTCGGAGGCCTGTGGCAGGCCGGCCACCGCCGCCCGACCGGTCATCATCCGGGGCTGGGGCTGGATCAGCGCGAGAGCGGTTTCTTCGCCGGCGGCGATGGCGATGACCTTCTTGCCGCGGGTCTTCTCCGGCAGCTCCGTGACCAACCCGAAGCGGTTCTCACCTGCGGCGATGATCTGTCCGTCGGCGGTCAGCGCCAGGCTGAACTGCCCGCCCGCGGCGATGGCAGTGATGCGCTTGCCCGCCGTCTGGGCGATCAGGCCGGAGACCCGCTTTCCCCCGTCCAAGCCGGCGCCGACGACCTGACCGTCGGCGGTCAGCGCCAGACTGTGGCACGCGCCGGCGGCGATGGCGGTGATGCGCTTGCCCGCCGTCTGGGCGATCAGTCCGGAGATCGGCTTGTGGCTGTCGAAACCGGTGCCGATGACCTCACCGTCGGCGGTCAGCGCCAGACCGTGGTTCCATGTGGCGGCGACGGCGGTGATGTGCTTGCCCGCGGTCTTGGCGGCCAGGCCGGAGGCCTCCTCGTACGGGCTGTCACCGGCGGCGATGAGCTGGCCCCCGTCGGTCAGCGCGAAGCTGCTGTCCCGGCTGGCCAGAATGGTGGTGATGCGCTTGCCGGCGGTCTGGGCGAGCAGACCGGAGACCTTCTTCTTCCCGTCATAGCCCACGCCGATGACTTCGCCTTCGGCCGTCAGCGCCAGACTGTGGCTCTCACCGGCGGAGAGGCAATGATGTGCCTGCCCGAGGTCTCCTCCTCCACTCCGGGATCGTTACGGCCGATCCTTTCCGTACCTGCGGCGACGACCCGGCCTTCGGCGGTCAGCGCCAGACTGTGCACCCAGGCTGTGGCGATGGCGGTGATGTGTTTGCCCGCTGTCTTCCTCTCCAGTTCGGAGACCTGATGGTTCACGTCGTCGCCGGCGCCGGCGACGCGGGTGACGAGAGCGGCGGTTTCCGTCAGGGCCCCGGTGGGCGGCGGGACGGATTCGGTTGCAGGGTCGGGATCGAGTGGGCGTTCAGTCATCGCGCCTCCTCCTCACGCCGTGGCGTCTCAGACCTTCGCGGACAGGGTCACGCAGGTGCCGCCGAGGACGTTACCCAGGAGGTCGGCGGTCACCTTCAGGGGGATGGAGACCTCGGGCACGGTTTTCCGTACCAGAGAGGCGTTCATGAAAGCGGTCAGGGAAGGCACCGCGCACAGCAGGGAGGCCGCGAGCACCACGGGTTCGTCGTCGAAGCTGCCCTGGACCGCCTTCACGCAGGTGTAACCGGTGACACCCGCGCCCCACAACGTGAGCAACCACGGGGCGGCCTCCGCGACCAGGCTCCTCAGCTTCGAGCTGCGGACGAACGCCGTGCCCACCACACCGCCCACGGCCGCACCGATGGCGACCACCTCCAGGACGCCACGGGGGCCCAGGGCCTGGATCTCGTTCCATTCCCCTTCGGCGTGGGACAGGCCGGCGATACTCACGGCGCACAGGATGCCCAGGCCCGTCACCACGACGGGGGTGTCCTCGCCGAGGAGGTCGCCGACCGCCGCGGGAAGGAGGGAGAAGGCCTGGAGCGTGCCTGCGCACATCAGCAACGCCGGGTAGGGAGCGGAGCTGTCGCCGTCCGGGCTGTCGGACGCGGCGTCGGCCGTGAGCGTCCGGCCGGCGTGCCCGGGGAGGACCCCGCCGGGGAACGGCTCGGTGTGGACGCCGTTGCTGAGTTTGTAGACGAGGGTCACCGGTACGGCGGCGACGAGGGAGAGCAGCCCGCCGACGGTCAGCTTGTCGTCGGGGTGCCCGGCGGCCTTGGCCAGCCAGGACCACAGGGCGTTGAGCGGGCCCACGCTCACGTGCTGGGCCAGAAAGGCACGCAGTCCCTCGATGCCGTGGTCAACCAGGGCCGCGACCGTGTCGAGGGCGCGTTGGGCTCCCTCGAACGCGGCGTCCATGAAGTGCCGGCAGGCTTCGACCAGGTCACCGAGGGTCTTGTCCTCGCCCTGGCCACTCAGGAGTCCCTGCATTCCGCGGGCGAACTCCGCGACACCGCTTCGCAGATCACGTTCCAGGTCGGCGGTGAGCGTGCGCAGGTGGTCCACGACGGACTCGTCGTGATCCTTGCCGGAGGTGGCGGTGACGCCGGACGCGTACGTCTGGAGTTTGTCCATCGCCCAGTTGTGGTGGATGTCCCCGGCTACGGAGGCCACCGCGCCGCCGCCGGTGTGGAGTTCGGCGCCGTGGACGGGCCTGGTCAGGGGCGCGCCCTGGCACTTCTCGCGTACCTGCGTCAGGACACGGTCCATCTGCCCGCGGTGCTGCTTGAGCCAGTGGTCCGCGGCCTGTTGGGCTGATCGCGCATTATCGGCCAGCTGGGACAGGAAGCGGTCCGCGGCGCTTTCGAGCGCCTTCTTGGTGTTCCATATCGCGCTGAAGTCGAAGAAGGCGCGCAGCCACCGGATGGCGTCCTCGACGGCCACCTCGACGGCCCGCAACGCGGCGATGACGAGATGGGCCGCGTGATCCAGCGCGTGGACGGCGGCCTCGAACCCGCTGACAATGGTCTTCCCTACGCGTATGGCGAACCTGGCCACCTTTTTTCCGACATCGACCACCAGGTGCTTCAGGGTGCTCAAGCCGTTCTTCAGGCTGTGCAGCGCATCGCCTGCCCGATGCTTGATCCAGTCCCCGACACCGTCGAAAATGCCGTAGTACGTGCCCGGGCTCCCCTCGGCGCCCTCGGCGCACCGCGCCAGCGCCTCCGCGTCGGACAGCACCTCGAACGTCGCCCCGCTCGGGGTTCCTTTGCCGGACCTGGTGTCGTCGCCGTCGGAGGTGCCGAAGAAGAAGCCTGCCGGAGCGTTCCCCTCGGGAACCGGACGGCCCAGGCCGACGGCTGCCGCGCACCGTACGGCCTTGGCGGCCGAGGTGAGGTCCTGGTCCGAGGCGCCGGCGGGGACCAGCCGCGTAGCCTGCTCCCCTGCGCGGGGCACCCGGGCGGCGCGCAACGTCCGTCCCTCGGCGTCGAACGGGGAGAGCCCGCCCCCGGGGTTGGTGGGGTTCAGCGTTTCGCTGGATCCGGCCAGGTAGGCGTGCACGCTCTTGCCGGGCTGGAGCGAGACCGGCTTGGCCAGCCCCTCGGTTTCCAGCAGGATCTCCGGCGCGGCCAGGCCGTCGGCCGGCAGGGAAAGGGTGATGCGGCCGAGCACGTCCGTTTCCAGGTGCTGGGGTTGGGGGTTGAGCATCATCGCGCGGCCGCCGACGGTCACCCGACAGGCCGCGGACGTCTCGGCGGTACGTAAGGTGACCGCACGCTTCGCCAGCGGGGTTCCGTGGTCGTCCGTCAGCTGTGCCTGAAGGCGGTGTCGGGTCACCTCGGTCGCCGACCCGACCAGCGTCGCCTCCTCCGCCACGCGCGCACCGGGGACCCGCACCTCGGTCCCCTGCCATGTGCCGGTGCGGGGGTCCTGCTCGTCCAGGCGCAGATGTCCGCCCCCCTCACCGCAGGAGAAGAGCGCCGTGCCTCCGTCGGCGGTGTGGCTGACAGCCATGTCGACCACGTCCCGTGCGAGCGGCAGCGGGGGAAGCCACGTGGGCTCGCCGACCGTCCCGCGCGTCCTGCCGCGGTCCTCGCGCAGGGACCACAGCATCCCCCCGTCGTCGATCCCGAAGAGATCCCAGCTCGCGTCCGTCTGCGTGGTACCCGTCACGTGCACGCCGTCGCTACGGAAAGGCAGCTTTCCGACCTCGACGGTCCGCTGCAGAGTCCCGTCCAGGGCGAACACACAGTTCTGCAGCATGCCGTCCTCAGTGAGAACGAGAACGAACACGCCCTGCTCCGTCACCTCGGCCGCGATCACTTCCTTGACGCCCGGGTCGAGGTTGATGTCGTCCTGGGACGACGACGCGCGCCTGCCCGTGGTCACATGGCAGACCTGTAGCTGGGGACCTGCGGAAACACCCTGCGTATTCGGCTCTCTCGAGAAGCACAGCATGTTCACACCGTCTTCCGTCAAGCCGGTCACCGTGGCCCGCACATCAGCGCCTACTCCGATGTTGTGAGGGAGCACACCGGTGGCGGAGTCACGCGAGGGAGGAGAGTCGAGATGCCAGAGCACGATGCCGTCCGGGCAGGACCCGTACAGGAGCGGGGCCTGATCCGGCGCGTAGGCGACTTTCCATCCCTCCACAGCGGCCAGCGGATCCGGTAGCTGCTCGGGGGGCTCCCAACCGACCCCGCCGTCTTTCAGTCGGGAGCACCACAGCGCCCCTTCCGAGGAGAAGAAGCACCAGACTCCGATGCTCTTGTCCTCGACGACAGTGATCTCTCGCGGGGCGTGCTCAGGAAACAGCTCGTGCGCCCGCCAGCCCGTCTCGTGCCCGGGGTCGGCGGCCAGGTGCACCAAGCGGGCGTTGTCCTGTGAACCCTCCAGGAGCAGGGCCTCGTGGCGCGCTTGGGCGGGTATGTCCCGCCGGAGCGGGTTGTGGAACGCGATCAGCTTTCTCCCGGCCGCGGGACTGACACTCAGATGCTCACCCAGTAGCACGTCCTGGCTGAGCGTGTCACTGACGACAACCTGTACGGACGGGGCCTGTGTTTGACCGCGTGCCATGCCTCGCTCCTTCGCTGTCTGCACTCAGGAACCATCCTGCGCAGGGCCGCCATGAGCGTTCGAGCAGAACGTTCTAAACTCATCACATGCAGTGAATCTTGGGTATGGGCGCGGTCAGGCGACGATGGGGCGCCTGTCCTCCGGCCCGGCGTCGGAATCGGGGGTGGTGCGGGCGCCACCGACGGCACGGGTGCCCCAGTCGTCCCCGTGCCCGTCGGCGCTGCCTCCGCAGCGGCGGTCGTCGGGACGTTCAGCTCGTCCAGCATTCGGCGGCTGAAGCCGAACGCCCAGGTCGCCACGAACCCGACGACGTAGCCGACCAGCAGCCCGAGACCGTAGACCACCACCGTCGAGCCCAGGCCGTGGCTGCCCCTGAGCAGCGGGAAGAGGGCCCAGCCGGACGGGCCGATGGCGGTGGCGCCGACGGTGTGGCCGAGCTGGTTGAACAGCCCGACGAAGCCGCCACCGCAGGCGCCGGCTGGTGCCGGATGAGCTGTGGGAGTTGTTCCAACGGGTGGTGCCGGAGGCGCCGATCAGGCCTCAAGGAGGCGGTCGGCGCCGACACGGCGACCATCGGCACCGTTGTCGTGCGAACCGCCCACCCGCCGGGTGATCGAGGTAGTGGTGGTGAACCGGCTGCCCGCTCCCGCGCCGCTGTTTCGCGTCGGGCACTGGGCGTACTCGTGTGTGGCCGTCAAGGGTCTTGGCGGAGGCCGATGCGTGTCCCGGCTGGTGCATTGACGGGTCTCTTCGGTGTCTGCTGGGGGGCTTGGGCGATCAGCGTCGTTGTCGCGTCCGGCCAGTGGCAGCAAGGGTCTCCTCGGCGACACCCCCGGGACCCGAGGATGCCCAGGAAGTGTTGCTGCTGCAGGTGCGTCGGTTACAGGCGCTTCGCTGTGCGGTCGCGCAGCAGCAGCCACTGACTCGCGTCGGCGCTGCCTGAGCGTGCAGCCGGTCCGTGCAGCAGCACGGCGTAGGCCGTCCTCTCCGCCTTGCTCGGGGCGGCATACTGGCCTGGCGCCTCCGGGGGCGGGAATGATCTCGTCATGCCTTCCAGGCCTTGTCCGCGTTCGGAGTGCTGAGCATCGGCCCTCCCGGGCTCAATAGGGTCACGCAGTGAAGTACGAGCAGGCGTGGGTGCAACCGCGGTACGGGTTGACGGTCCATTCGAACGGCATCCGGGACGCCCCGGGCACCCGGTTCACGGTCGAACGGGCGCGGATCTCGTGAAAGGTGATGCCGCGGAACTCCGGGGTGTCGAACGTGCGCGACGTAACGGCGTCGGCGGCGAAGAGGGCCGGGGTGGCCGCCTCGCCGTCGCCTGTCAGGTTGTCCCAGCGCATGGCACGTACCTCCGGGGTCTCGCTCACTCGCCTAATAGAACACATGTTCCCTTCGTTTCCGTCAACCCCGAATTTGGGCGGGTGACCCGCAGGTGGTTGGCTTGCCCGCGCAGGGCAACGGCGCCGACACGTACGTACGCGAGGCAGGTCGCGCACGTACGGGTGAGGCAGCGCAACCGCAACCATCGGAGGAAAGAGCAATGGGCCAGGTCGAGGCCACCACGGAGCGCATCGTCGCGGGCAAGCCCGAGGACGTGTTCGACGCGCTCGCCGACTACCGCGAGGTCCGCCCCCGGCTGCTCACAGAGCAGTTCAGCGAGTACGAGGTCCGTGAGGGCGGCGACGGTGAGGGCACTCTGGTGCACTGGCGGCTCCAGGCCACCAAGAAGCGGGTGCGCGACTGTCTGCTGGAGGTCTCCGAGCCGAGCGACGGTCAGCTGGTGGAGAAGGACCGCAACTCCTCCATGGTCACCACCTGGACCGTCACCCCGGCCGGGGAGGGCAGGGCGCGGGTCGTCGTGACCTCGGTGTGGAACGGCGCGGGCGGCATCGGCGGCTTCTTCGAGCGCACGTTCGCGCCCAAGGGGCTCGCCCGCATCTACGACGGCGTGCTGGACAAGCTCGCGGCCGAACTCCCGGCTCAGAGCGCCCAGTAGCCGCCGTCACCGGTTCGGGTGGTTTTCTCCGCGGTGCGCTCCATAGGGTGCACATGCTCTCACTTGCGGTAAAGCCGCCCGGACCCGTCTCTTTATCGATTCGTCGCGCTTGCCCCTGGTTGTCTCGTAATGCGAGAACAGGGCGGCGGCGCAGGCGTGACGAGGGGAGACAGACGTGGGCGGGATCACCGAGACCACCTTCGCGAAGGGCCATCGGCCGGCAGGCGCACCCGCCCGCGTCTCCGATGACACCGGAACCGGGGCCGGTCCCCGACCCGAATCCGGCGACGGGGACGGCACCGGCACCGGGGCGGCGGGACCGCGGACGGACGGCGGCCCCGCCGGGGCCGCGCTCAGCCCGGCCCGGGTGCGGACGGTCTTCCTCGGGCTGATGCTCGCCCTGCTGCTGGCCGCCCTCGACCAGACGATCGTCGCCACCGCCCTCCCCGAGGTCGTCGGCGAACTGCACGGCCTGGACAAGATGTCCTGGACCGTCACCTCCTACCTCCTCGCCGTCACCATCGTGCTGCCGGTCTACGGCAAGCTCGGCGATCTCGTCGGCCGCAAGAGCGTCTTCATCTTCGCGATCGTCATCTTCGTCGCGGGCTCCGCGCTCGCCGGGTGGTCGCGCACGATGGACGAGCTGATCGTCTTCCGGGCGGTGCAGGGCGTGGGCGCCGGAGGGCTGATGATCGGCGTCCAGGCGATCATCGCCGACATCGTGCCGCCGCGGGAGCGCGGCCGCTACATGGGGCTCATCGGGGCCGCGTTCGGCCTCGCGTCCGTGGCCGGGCCGCTGATCGGGGGCTTCTTCACCGACCGTGCCTCATGGCGCTGGTGCTTCTACGCCAACGTCCCCTTCGGCCTGGTCACGCTCGCCGTCGTGGCGGCCGTCCTCAAGGTGCCCGAACCGCTGCGGCGGCCGCGCTTCGACTTCCTGGGCGCCCTGTTCCTCACCATGTTCTCCACCTGCACCATCCTGCTGACGAGTTGGGGTGGCACGGAGTACAGCTGGCACTCGCGCGTCATTCTCGGGCTCGCCCTGGGCGCGGCGGGCTCCGCGATCCTCTTCGTCGTTGTGGAGTGCGTCGTCCCCGAACCGCTCATGCCGATGCGGATGTTCCGCGATGCGATCTTCTGCGTCTCCGGGCTCATCGGCGTGGTCATCGGCGTCGCGCTGTTCGGTGCCGCCAGCTATCTGCCGACCTTCCTGCAGATGGTCGACGGCGTCTCCGCCACCGAGTCGGGGCTGCTGATGGTGCCCATGATGGGCGGCATGGTGCTGGCCTCGATCGTCTCCGGCCAGCTCATCAGCGCCACCGGCCGCTACAAGGCTTTCCCGATCCTCGGCGGCCTCATCTCGATCGGCGGCATGTGGCTGCTGTCCCGGCTGGAGGAGGACACCTCCCGCCAGGACTACAGCCTCTGGATGGGCGTCCTCGGGTTGGGCATCGGGCTGGTGCTGCCGGTGCTGATCCTCTCCGTGCAGAACTCGGTGTCCCCCGCCGACCTCGGCTCGGCCACCAGCGCCAACAACTACTTCCGGCAGATCGGCGGCAGCGTCGGGGCGGCCATCTTCGGCACCCTCTTCGCCCATCGGCTCGCCGACCGCCTCGCGGAGGAGTTCCCCAAGGGGACAGGCCGCCGGGCCGCCGGCGGCCCGGGGCTGCCCGACCCCGACTCCGTCACCCCGCAGATCGTGCACGCCATGCCGCGCGCTCTGCGCGAGGGCTACATCACGGCGTACGCCGACGCCATACCGCGGATTTTCCTCTATCTCGTGCCGGTGCTCGTCCTGGGCTTCCTGCTCGCCTTCCTGCTGAAGGAGAAACCTCTGGTGTCCCACACCGACTTCGCCGTCCAGCCCGACCCCGGCGTCCAGCCAGGCCCCGGCGTCCAGCCGGATCCCGTCGTACCGGCGGCGCGCTCGGTGCCCCGGCACACCGCCCCGCCCCCGCCACCGCCCGTCGCGGGCATCCCCGTCTGCGGCACCGTCCAGCACCATGACGGCACCTCGGTCCCGCGGGCCGCGCTCACCCTCATCGACGTCAGCGGCCGGCAGATCGGGCGCGGCGCCACCGGCGAGGACGGGCGGTACGCGCTGAGCACGCCCGGCACCGGGGCGTACGTCCTGATCGCGGCGGCCGGCGGTCATCAGCCGCGGGCGGTCAGCGTCACGGTCGGCGACCGCCCGGTCGAGCTGGACGTCGTGCTGGGCGGCGCGGGTCGGCTCGCCGGATCCGTGCTCACGGCGGACGGCACGCCCGTACGGGACGCCACCGTCACCCTCACCGACGTACGCGGCGAGGTGGTCGCCTCCACGCGCAGCGGACGCGAAGGGGGCTATGTGATGACCGAGTTGGTCGCCGGGGAGTACACCCTGGCCTCCAGCGCCCCCGCCTTCCGCCCCGCCGCCCTGCCGGTCACCGTGCAGGCCGCCCGCGAGACCCGCCAGGACATCGAACTGGCCGGTGGCGCGGTGCTGCGCGGCGTCGTCCGGGCCGGTGGCGGCCGCATCGTCGAGGACGCCAGGGTCACGCTCCTGGACGCGGCCGGAAACGTGGTCGACACCGCGACCACCGGCGCGGACGGGGCGTTCCGCTTCATCGACCTGTCGGCGGGGGAGTACACCGTGATCGCGGCGGGCTACCCGCCGGTGGCGACGGTGCTCCAGGTGGCGGGCGGCGGCCGTACGGAACGCGATCTGCACCTGGGCCACGAGGACTGATCACCGGCCGCCCCGCCCCGGCCCCCGCCTTCCGCCGGGGGCCGGGGCGGAGGCATGTCCGGAATGCCGCGGGCAAGATGACACCTATTCGGGTATTGGCCCACGCCGTGGCCCGGCCCCGCCGTACCGTTGAAGACGGTGTCGCAGATCTTGCGTGCGAAGGAGTCTTCCACCTATGGAGCATGGCACGTCGCGCGGTGACGGCGGGCTGGGCGGGGCGCCCAGGGTGCCGGCGCAGCGGACGGAGGTGTCCGGCCGGATTCCGCTCGCGGTGGTCGTCGTCGGCGCCGACGGGCTGGTCACGCACTGGAGTTCCGGCGCCCGCAAGCTCTTCGGACGCACCCGCGAGCAGGCCGTCGGTGTGCCCGCCGTCGATCTGATGCCGGTCTCCGGCGCATTGCGCGGCGCGGAGCTGCCGGCGGAGGCGGATCTGCCCGACCTGCCGGACCTGCCTGACGTGATGGACCTGCCCGACCTGCCGGACCTGCGGGACGGGGCCGCCTGGACACCCACCCGGGCCCCTGCCCCCGGGCCGGACGGCGCCTTCGGCGGCGCGCGGTCCTACCCCACGGCGGGGCGCGCCCGGATGACGCTCCCGGCCGACGACGCCACCCAGGTCGACGTCCTGTGGTGGGCGTACCCGCTCGCCGGACCGGGCCCCGAGCGGCTGCTGGTGCTGGCGGCGGACGCCAAGGGCCTCACCGGGGGCGCCCCGGACGAGCGGTTCGCGCCGGGTTTCGCGCTGCACACCGAGTTCCCCGGCGCCGAGTTGCTGGCCGGACGGCTGCCGGACATCCTGCCGAACATGGGCCCGGCCACCGGCGGCCGGATCGTCGCCCAGGTCCTCGAACTCGGCTACCCGGTGCTGGAGATCAGCCACCATGAGCGGGTCCCGGTCACCCCCGACTGGGGCATGCCCCGCTACCGCGAGCGCCAGGCCCGGCGCCGCGCGGCCGAGCAGCCGCCTTCCGGATCCGGACCCGAGGACCGCCGGGCCCCCGCGGAACGCGAAGACTTCCAAGACGACCTCGAAGACGACCTCGAATACGCCGCCGTCCGCGAGCGCCTGGAGTTCCTGAACGAGGTCAGCGGCCGCATCGGCAGCTCCCTCGATCTGGCCCGCACCATCCGCGAGGTGACCAGCGCCGCCGTCCCCCGCTTCGCGGACTTCGCCGGTACGCATCTGCGCGCCCAGGTCCTCGCGGGCGAGGGCTTCCCCGACGGCCCGCCGGACGTCACCACCGTCTGGCACCGCGTCTGGGTCGAGCACAACGATGAACCGGGGCGCTGGGACGACACGGTGCCGGTCGGGGAGAGCATCGCGTTCCCCGAGCACACCCCGTTCTTCCAGTGCATGGTCACCGGCGAACCCGTCCTCATCCCGTACCTCAGCGACGAGTTGGGCGACCGGATCGCCGGGCAGTTCGAGAAGCGGGACCTGCGGCCGCTGATCAACGGCCGGTCGATCCTCATCGTGCCGCTCAAGGCGCGCGACGTGGTCCTCGGCTTCATGGTGCTGCTGCGCCGCCCGGGCCGCGAGGCGTTCGACGACATGGACCGCACGACCGGCGCCGAACTCGCCGCCCGCGCCGGGCTCGTGCTCGACAACGCCCGGATGTACACGTACCAGGAGAACGTGGCCGAGACCCTGCAGGACAGCATGCTGCCGCAGGTGACGCCGCGCATGGCGGGCTGTGACACCGCCACCCGCTATCTGCCCGGCACCCGGCTCGGCCGGGTCGGCGGCGACTGGTTCGACGCCATCAAGCTGTCCGGCTCGCGCACCGCGCTCGTCGTCGGCGATGTGATGGGGCACGGGCTGAACTCGGCCGCGATGATGGGCCAGTTGCGCACCGCCGTCCAGACCATGGCCGCCCTCGACCTGCCGCCCGCGCAGCTGCTGCGCCACCTGGACGACCTGGCGCAGCGGCTCGGCGAGCACTATCTGGCCACCTGTCTGTACGCGGTCTACGACCCGATCCGCTCCGAGCTGCTCCTGGCCAACGCGGGCCACATCCCGCCCGTGCTGGTCCGCGCCCAGGACGGGCGCAGCGCGCTGCTGGACCTGCCGACCGGCGCGCCGATCGGCGTGGGCGGGGTCCCCTTCGAGACGGCCACGGTGCGGGTCGCGCCCGGCGACCGGCTCATCCTGTGCACCGACGGCCTGGTCGAGGTGCGCGGCCAGGACATCGGCGCCGGGCTCGCGGCGCTGTGCGAGTCCGCCGCCCATCCGGCGGCGTCGATGGACGAGGCGTGCGACACCGTCATCCGCGCCCTCAATCAACGCGGTGGCCGCAAGGACGACGTGGCGCTGCTGATGGCCCGGCTGAACGGCATCCCCTCCGACGACGTCGCCCAGTGGCGGCTGGCCCTCGACCCGGCCGAGGTGGGCCGGGCCCGTCGGCTGGTCCGGGAGCGGCTGCTGCGCTGGGGCCTCCCGCACGCCGTGGAGACGGCCGAACTGCTCGTCAGCGAGGCCGTGACCAACGCGGTGCGGCATGCCCACACCCACCATGTGGTGCTGCGCCTGGTCCGCGCCGAGGCGCTGCTGTGCGAGGTCTCGGACGACGACCACGAACTGCCCGCGCTGCTGGACGCCCGCCCGGATGACGAGTACGGTCGCGGGCTGCGCGTGATCAGCGAGCTGGCCAGGGAGTGGGGGACGAGCCGGACGCGGCAGGGCAAGACCGTGTGGTTCGAGCAGGCGCTGACGGGCCCTGAGCGCCATCCCTGACGCACGGAGGGGCGAACGGACGTGGGGAGCGGCGATGGATGTGTCGGAGCGGTACCGGGAAGCGTGGGAGAGCTACTGGCGGGAGACCTCGGACGCCCCGGGGGAGGCCATCTGGGACGCCGACCCGTCGCTGAGCGCCGCCCGGGACGTCGACCGCTTGGCCCGGCATGCCGACCCCGCCCTCCCCATCGTCGACCTGGGCTGCGGAAACGGCACCCAGACCCGCTATCTGGCCGCCCGCTTCGGCCGCGCCCTGGGCGTCGACCTGTCCCATGCGGCGGTCGCGCACGCGCGGCGCGCCGATACGGCGGGGACCGTCGAGTTCCGGCAGCTGAGCCTCACGGACCCGGCGGCCGTGGGTGAGCTGCACGAGCGGCTCGGCGACGTCAACGTCTATATGCGCGCCGTCATCCACCAGAGCGACGCCCCCGATCGCCGCCCGGTCGCCGAGGCGGTGGCCACCCTGGTGGGCCGGCGCGGCCGGGGCTTCGTCACGGAGCTGACGGAGGAGTCCAAGACGACGCTGGCCCGCCTCGCCGAATCCCCCGGCGGCCCACCCCTCAAGCTCCGCCGCGTCTTCGACCACGGCCTCAAACCCGCCGACGCGGGCGATGTCGAGGTGCCGGAGCTGCTGGCGGCGGCGGGCCTGCGGATCCTGGCCGAGGGCCCCACCGCCCTGGCCCAGACGGAGCAATGGCCCGACGGTTCCCGGGTGGAGCTGCCGGCCCGGTGGTTCGTGGTGGCTCCTGCGGCGGCCCGTGCGTCGGGGGGCTAGAGGGGTTATCCACAGGGGTGGTTCGGCCCCCGTGCACCGCGTAACGTAACGAACCATGAAGATCCTCATCAGCGCCGACATGGAGGGTGCCACCGGCGTGACCTGGCCGGGCGACGTCCTGCCCGGCACCCCGCAGTGGGAGCGCTGCCGGCACCCGTTCACCTCGGATGTGAACGCGGCGGTGCTGGGGTTCTTCGACGGCGGCGCGGACGAGGTGCTCATCAACGAGGCGCACTGGTCCATGCGCAATCTGCTGCTGGAGAAGCTGGACCCGCGAGCGCAGATGATCACCGGGCGGCACAAGACGCTGAGCATGGTCGAGGGGGTGCAGCACGGCGATGTGGACGGGGTGGCGTTCATCGGCTACCACACCGGCGCGGGCACCGAGGGCGTGCTCGCGCACACCTACCTCCCCAACACCGTGACGGGCGTCTGGGCGAACGGCGCCCGGGCGAGCGAGGGGCTGCTCAACGCGCTCGTGGTCGCCGAATACGGCGTGCCGGTGGTGCTGGTCACCGGCGACGACCTGACCTGCGAGGATGCCAAGGGCTATGCGCCGGACGCCCGGTGTGTCGCCGTCAAGGACTACGTCTCGCGGTACGCGGCGGTGTGCCGCACCCCCGCCCGTACCGCCGCGGACATCCGGGAGGCGGCTCGGGAGGCCGCCGCGCTGGCGGTGCGCCATGAACCCCCGCACCGCGGGCCGTTCACCATCGAGCTGGAATTCGACGCCGAGCATCTGGTGGGGGCGGCGAGCGTCGTGCCGGGCGTGGAGCGCAGCGGCGAGCGGCGCGTCGCCTACACCTCACCGACCATGTACGAGGGGATCCGTTGCTTCAAGGCGGTCACGACGGTCGTATCGGCCGCGGTGGAGGAGCAATATGGCTGACACGGTCCGTCCGTCACGTCCCGAGGCGATCGACGCGCAGGCGCTGGAGGAGGTGGTGCGGTTCACCTCCGAGCTGATCGCGATCGACACCACCAACCGCGGCGGAGGGGAGTGCTCGGAGCGCCCGGCCGCCGAGTACGTGGCGGAGATGCTCAGCGACGTGGACATCGACCCCACGCTGCTGGAGCGGTCGCCGGGGCGCACCAATGTGGTCGCCCGGATCGAGGGCACCGACCAGGCCGCGCCCGCGCTCCTCGTCCACGGCCATCTGGACGTGGTGCCCGCCGAGCCCGCCGACTGGACCGTGCACCCCTTCTCCGGGGAGGTGCGCGACGGAGTGGTGTGGGGCCGGGGCGCCATCGACATGAAGAACATGGACGCGATGGTCCTCGCCGTCGTCCGGGCCTGGGCCCGGGCCGGGGTGCGGCCCCGCCGGGACATCGTGCTGGCCTTCACCGCCGACGAGGAGGACAGCGCCGCCTGGGGCTCCGGCTATCTCGCCGACCAGCACCCGGAGCTGTTCGAGGGCTGCACCGAGGGCATCAGCGAATCCGGCGCCTTCACCTTCCACGCCGGGCCCGGGCTGCGGCTCTACCCCATCGCGGCGGGGGAGCGCGGTACGGCCTGGCTGAAGCTCACCGCGCACGGCAGGGCCGGGCACGGCTCGAAGGTCAACCGGTCCAACGCGGTCAGCCGGCTGGCCGCCGCCGTCGCTCGCATCGGCGACCACCGCTGGCCGGTCCGGCTGACGCCCACCGTCAAGGCGGCGCTCACCGAGATCGCCGCGCTCCAGGACATCCCGGCCGACGTGGAGGCGCCCGGCTTCGACGTCGACGAACTGCTCGCCAAGCTGGGCCCGGCCGCCGCCCTCATCGAGCCGACCGTGCGCAACAGCGCCAACCCGACGGTCCTGGAGGCCGGTTACAAGATCAACGTGATCCCCGGGAGCGCCACCGCCTACGTCGACGGGCGGATGCTGCCCGGCGGTGAGGACGAGTTCCGGGACACCCTCGACCGGCTCACCGGCCCGGACGTCGACTGGGAGTTCCACCACCGCGAGGTCCCGCTCCAGGCCCCGGTCGGGCCCGAGGCGCCCACGTACGAGGCGATGCGCGCCGCCGTCCAGCGCTTCGACCCGGGCGGCCACGCCGTGCCGTACTGCATGTCGGGCGGCACCGACGCCAAGCAGTTCTCCCGCCTCGGCATCCGCGGCTACGGCTTCTCGCCGCTGCGGCTGCCCGAGGGCTTCGACTACCAGGCGCTCTACCACGGCGTGGACGAGCGGGTGCCGGTCGACGCCCTGCACTTCGGCGTCCGGGTGCTCGACCACTTCCTCCAGAGGGCGTGAGCGGGTGCGGCAGACGACGGCCACGGCCCCGTACGGCACCTGGCCCTCCCCGATCGGCGCCAATCTTGCCGCCTCGCACGACGGCCACCCCGAGTACGTGGGCACGGTCGGGCCCGAGGTGTGGTGGACCGCGCCCCGCCCCACCGAGGGCGGCCGCCGCGCGCTGATCCGGCGGCGGGCCGACGGCACCGAGGAGCCGGTGCTGCCCCCGCCGTGGAACGCGCGCAGCCAGGTCATGGGCTACGGCGGCACCCCCTGGGCCGCGGCGCCGCGCCCGTCCGGCGGCCCGCTGGTGGTGTTCGTCCACTTCGCCGACCAGCGGCTGTACGCGTACGAGCCGGACGCCCCGGCGGCCACCCCGCCGCGCCCGCTGACCCCGGTGTCGGAGGTGGGTGAGGGGCTGCGCTGGGCGGACCTCCGGCTCCCGCCGGACCGGGGCGAAGTGTGGTGCGTGCTGGAGGAGTTCACGGGGGAGCGGCCGACCGACGTACGACGCGTGATCGCCGCCGTCCCGCTGGACGGCTCGGCCGCCGAGGACCGCACGCGGGTCCGCGAACTGACCGACGCCCGCCACGACTTCGTCACCGGCCCCCGGCTCTCGCCGGACGGCCGCCGGGTCGCGTGGATCGCCTGGGACCACCCCCGGATGCCGTGGGACGGCACGGTGGTGATGGTCGCCGATGTCCCGGACGTCCCGGCTGACGGCCCGTTCCGCGAGGCCCGTGCGGTGCTGGGCGGGCCGGAGGAGTCCATCCCCCAGATCGACTGGGCCCCCGACGGCGCGCTCCTCGCCACCACGGACCGCACCGGCTGGTGGAACCTCCACCGGCTGCCGCCGCGAGTCCCCGCGGCGGCAGGGCCCCACGTGGGCGCGGGTGCCGCCCCCGGGCCCGGATCAGACGCTGCCCCCGGGGCGGGTGCCGGGCGCGGGCCGACTGCCGGGTCTGTGGCCGCAGCCGGGCTCGGGCCGGGTGCCGTGCCTGGGCCTGGCGCAGATGCCGGACGGGGGGACGCCGCCGGGCCCGGAGTAGATGCCGGATGTGGGCCAACTGCCGGGTCAGTAGCCGGGCTTGGGGCAGATGCCGCGTCTGAGGGGGGCGAGGCGCGTGTGGCCGCAGCCGGGCCCGGGGTAGGTGCCGGGCCCGAGTCGGCTGCCGAGTCTCGGCGAGCCGCTGGGTGGGGGCCAACTGCCGGGTCCACGGCCGCTGCCGGGTCATGGGCCGAGGCTGGGCTCGGGGCAGATGTCGGGTCTGAGCCAGAGACCGCGCCCGGCCCATCCGCCGCACGTGCCGCCGCCGGGCCGGGGGCAGACGTCGCGTCTGAGCCGGCCGCCGGGCCGGGGGCAGGGGGTGTGCCCGAGCCGGCCGCCGGGTCTGGGCCATCCGCCGGGGGCGTGGCCGCCGCCGGACACGGACCGCCTGCCGAGCGTGGGGCCGCCGCCGGGGCCGGGCAAGGTGCCGGGGCGCGGGGGGTGTGCCCTCGTCAGGAGGAGTTCGGGGGGCCCTTGTGGAAGCTGGGCCACCGTTGGTTCGCGCCGCTGGACGGTGGGCTCATCGCCGTGCTGCACGGGCGGGGCGCCCAGACGCTCGGGATCCTCGACCCCGAGACCGGTGAGCTGGCCGACGTGGCCGGGCCGTGGACCGAGTGGGAGCCGACGCTCGCCGTGGACGGCGACCGGGTCGTCGGCGTGGCCGCGAGCCCGCGCAGCGGGCATGAGGTCGTGGAGCTGGACACCCGCACCGGCCGCGCCCGCGTCATCGGCAGTGCCCACACCGACCCCGTCGACCCCGCGTACTACCCGGAGCCCCAGGTCCGCACCTTCACCGGGGCGGACGGCCGCGAGATCCACGCCCACCTCTACCCGCCCCACAACCCCGGCCACACCGCCCCGCCCGGCGAGCTGCCGCCCTACGTGGTATGGGCGCACGGCGGGCCCACCGGGCGGGCCCCGCTCGTCCTCGACCTGGAGATCGCGTACTTCACCTCGCGCGGCATCGGCGTCGCCGAGGTCAACTACGGCGGGTCCACCGGCTACGGCCGCGCCTACCGCGACCGACTGCGCGAGCGGTGGGGCGTGGCCGACGTCGAGGACTGCGCCGCCGTCGCCGGGGCGCTCGCCGACGAGGGTGTCGCCGACCGGGCCCGGCTGGCGATCCGCGGGGGCAGCGCGGGCGGCTGGACGGCGGCCGTGTCGCTCACCGCCATCCGGCTGTACGCGTGCGGCACGGTCATCTATCCGATCCTCGACCCCGCCGCCTGGGCCACCGGCGAGACCCATGACTTCGAATCGCGATACGCCGAGTCGCTGATCGGCCCGGTCGCCGAGGTCCCGGACCGGTACCGGGAGCGTTCGCCGCTGCACCGGGTCGACCGGATCACCGCGCCGTTCCTGCTGCTCCAGGGGCTGGACGACACGATCTGCCCGCCGGCGCAGTGTGAGCGGTTCGTCGCGGCGATGGCGGGGCGCGGGGTGCCGCACGCGTATCTCACCTTCGAGGGCGAGGGGCACGGCTTCCGCCGCGCCGACACCATGGTCCGCGCCCTGGAGGCCGAACTGTCCCTGTACGCCCATGCCTTCGGCCTGTCCGTGCCCGGGGTGCCCGACCTGGAGCTGCGCACATGAGCGCGCCGCATGCCGCGGGCGCCCCGGGACCCCTGGGTGCCCTGGGCACCCTCGGCAGCGATAGCGTGAGGGGCAGCGCCGAGATCCGATATGCGAGATGTCTCGCCATCATTCGTTCTGGAGGAGCCAGTTGACCACCGCACGGGCCCCGCGCCTCGTCGGCCGTGAGCCGCTGCCCACCGCCCTGGCCGGTGGGTGGCCGCAGGGCGGCGAGCCCGAGACCTGGCTGCTCAGCGTCTCGGTCTTCATCGCCGCCCTGGACGCCGCCGCACCCGCCAAGATCCTCGACGCCGAGGAGCTGGAGCGAGCCGGGAGGTTCCTGCGTGCCGAGGACCGGGAGCGGTACACGGCGGCCCACATCGGGCTGCGGCAGCTGCTCGGCGGCTATCTGGGAGTGGACCCGGCCGGTGTGCCGTTCACCCGGGAGTCCTGCCCCGGCTGCGGCGGCCCGCACGGCCGCCCGGCGGTGGTCGGCACCCCGCTCCACTTCAATATGTCGCACGCCGGCGACCTCGTGCTCTTCGCCTTCGCGGGGACTCCGGTCGGGGCCGATGTGGAGAAGCTCCAGCCGACTTCCGTGGTGGACCAGGTGGCCCAGAGCCTGCACCCCAGGGAGCGCGCCGAGCTGGGCGCGCTGCCGGAGGCCGACCGGCCCGCCGCCTTCGGGCGCTGCTGGACGCGCAAGGAGGCGTATCTGAAGGGCATCGGCACCGGGCTGTCCCAGGACCCGGCGCAGGACTACGTCGGCACCGGCCGGGAGCCGGTGCCGGTGGGACCGTGGGCGCTGATCGACGTACCTGTGGAGTCCGGTTACGCGGCGGCCATGGCCCTGCGCGACCCCGGCCGGGCTTAAGGTCAAGAGAACCCCTCGCGCAGGGCGTTCATGGATGTGACCGGACCGGTAGGTGGTCGTTCATTGCGATGGCGGTGGCCCGGCTTCCGTACGATCATTGCCCCATGCCTGATCACGCGTATCTCGCCGAGGGAACCCGCACCGCCATCCGGCCCCATCGGCGTGCGGACGGCGCCGAATTCGTCCGGCTCGCGCGGAAGAGCGTCTCTTTCCACCGCCCCTGGCTGACGCTGCCCACGACCGACGAGGCGTACGAGGGCTTCATCGCCCAGCTGGAGCGGGAGGACCGGCACGGCTTCCTGGTCTGCGTGCGGGAGACCGGTGCGCTCGCCGGGTACATCAACATCAACAACGTCGTGCGCGGCGCGTTCCAGTGCGGCGCGATCGGCTACGGTGCCTTCCCGCCCGCCGCCGGGCGCGGCTATATGTCCGAGGGGCTCGGCCTCGTGCTGCGGCAGGCCTTCGGGCCGCTCGGGCTGCACCGGATCGAGGTCAACATCCAGCCCGGCAACGAGGCGTCGACCGCGCTCGTCAAGCGGCACGGCTTCCGGCTGGAGGGCTTTTCGCCCGACTTCCTCTACATCGAGGGCGCGTGGCGCGACCACGACCGCTGGGCCATCACCAGCGACATGCTGGGGCCCGCGTAACAGCGGTCGGCGGGGCGCCGGGGGAGGCGCCCCGCCGACCGGCCGGGGATGTGCCGTCAGGCGCCGGGGTTCCGGTCCACGTACTCGAAGATCGAACCGTCCGGGTGGCGGGCCACCAGCATGCGGCCCGTGGGGGCGGGGATCGGGCCCGCGACGATCTGCGCGCCGACCGCCGTCAGATCGGCGATCGCCTCGTCCACGTCCTTCACCGCGATCGTCGCCGTGATCTTGCGGAGGATCTCCATCTCCGACTCCGGGCCGCTCATCAGGAAGAAGCAGCCGACCGCCGCGACCGAGACGCCGCCGCGTTGGAAGCGGGATGCCTCGGCGCCGGTGAGGCGTTCGTAGACGCTGATGGCGGAGTCCAGATCGTCGACGCAGACCCGCAGTGAAGTCCCCATGATGTCCATGCGGCGAGCCTAGTTGAACCGCAACCGCACGTCAGACACGGCACAGGACCTCGCCGTGGAGTACGGCGAACCAGCCGTCGTCCCGGTTGCCCCACTCGCGCCAGGCGTCTGCGATGTCCCGCAGCTCGGACTCCGTGGCGTGGCCGCCCTCCACGGCGCGCCGGGCGTACGAGGACGCGACTGTACGGTCCGCCCACAGGCCGCTCCACCACGCCCGCTCGTCGGGGGTGGCGTAGCACCAGGCGTCGGCGGTGGAGGTGAGGGCGGTGTCGGCGAAGCCCGCCTCCAGGGCCCAGGACCGCAGCCGGCGTCCCGCGTCCGGCTCGCCGCCGTTGGCACGCGCGACCCGGCGGTAGAGGTCCAGCCAGGCGTCCAGCCCGGGGACGTGCGGATACCAGGTCATGGTGGCGTAGTCGCCGTCGCGGGCCGCGACGATGCCGCCCGGCTTGCACACCCGCCGCATCTCGCGCAGCGCCCGCACCGGGTCGCCGACGTGCTGGAGCACCTGGTGGGCGTGGACGACGCAGAAGGCGTCGTCGGGGAAGTCCAGATCGTGGACATCGGCGACCGCGAAGCGGGTATTGGTCAGGCCGCGCTCCTCGGCGGCCGACCGCGCCCGCTCCAGGATGGCGGGCTCCGTGTCGACGCCGACGACCTCGCCCCGGGGCACCAGTGCGGCCAGGTCGGCGGTGATGGTGCCGGGTCCGCAGCCGATGTCCAGGATCCGCATATGGGGCACGAGATGGCCGGTCAGATAGGCCGCGGAGTTGGCGGCCGTGCGCCAGGTGTGTGAGCGCAGCACCGACTCGTGGTGCCCGTGGGTGTAGACGGCGTCGTTCGGCATGACGGTACTCCTCGTCGAGTCGACCGCGATCAGGAACGATCACCACCGTACGCCTGAATCTCGTATGGCGAGAAGAGTTGTCTCATCATATGGGCGTGGCATGGCATGACAAGAGACGGCGGGGACCGGCAACTCCCGTTCCCCGCCGTCTCCTTGGCACCCGTCAGCCGGGCACCCGCTCCAGATCCCCCATGCTCACCACACCCACCGGGCACCCCGCCCGGACCACCGGAAGCCGCCGCACCTCATGCTGCCGCATCAGCGCGACCGCCTCGGCGATCTCCTCGTCGGGGCCGATGGTGACCGGGTTCGGGGTGCACACCAGATGGCAGCTGACCGTCAGCGGATCGACGCCGTCCGCGACCGCGCGCAGCGTGACGTCGCGGTCGGTGAGGACGCCCAGCAACTCACCGTCGAGCTCCACGAACACGCCGCCGATGTCCTTCGCGCGCATCAGTTGCGCCGCTTCCACCAGCGAGGCATCGGGACGCACCGAGGTGACCGTCGGCGTCATGACGTCTCTCACGTACTGAGGCATGGCGCTCGCCTTCTTCGGTGTGCCGGGGCCACGACCTTACGCCTCGGGGCGCAGGCCGAGCGCGGAGACCACCTCCTGCACGTTACGGAACGTTTCCTGGGCGGGCAGCTCCTCGGCCAGTGCGATCAGCCGGTCCGGTGCGTGCCGCTCGTGCAGCACGCGCAGCACCGCGCTCCGTCCCGCCGGGAATGTCGTACGGCCCAGATGGCGGGCGAACTCGAAGCGGAGCGCCTCCGCCTGGCCGGTCGCCCCGGGCGAGGGCACCGGACCGGTCGTCACCTCCGGGTCGTCGTCGGCGGCGGGCTCCGGGTCGTGCCACTCCTCGACCCGGGTCGGGTGGCCGGAACGGATCAGTCCCTGAAGCTCCTGCTTCATCTCCTCGTCCCGGTGAACGCTCAGCCGGTTGCTGCCTCGCTGCATGTCGGTCCCCTTCCTTCATGGGTCCGTTTCGCTCGTGGGATGGTCATGTCCCCGAGTTCACTGCGTCGTGCCGCCCTCGTACGGCCAGCGCAGCAGTGCGCCCAGCCCCCCGACCGGGGCGCCGTTCGCGTCCTCCGTTCCGGTGCCGGGCGGCACCGTCAGCACCTCGGCGCCGGTGGCCGCGGCCGAGCGGATCAGCGCGTCGTCCGCGCGCACCGCGACGGGCTGGGTGTCGCCCAGGTACTGCAGGTCGGTGCGGCGCATCGCCACCTGGTCGGGCTCGGCCCCCGCCCATACGTCGCGGTACAGGTCGGTGCCGTCCGGCCGGATCAGCAGCGTGCCGATGCGGTGCTCGCGCGCCGCGTCGACCAGCGCCGGAACGCCTTCCGCCGCCGTCACGCGGCCGTCCGCGGGCACGCGGCCGGCCCGGAACCGTTCCATCGCCTCCTCGGTGTGGTCGTGCAGATGCCGGGCCCGCACCTCGTCCACATCGCGGTCCAGCAGCCGGGCGGCGTGCGTACCGGGCGAGGCCGAACCGGGGGCCCGGCCGCCGTGCGCGGTCTCCGCGGCCCTGCCGCGCAGCTGCTCCGGCAGCCGGTCGTGGACGGCGCGCCGCTCGCGCGCGTCCCCCACCAGCAGCACCAGTTCGGCCTGCGTCTCCTCCTGATGGGCTCGCAGCTCGTCCGCGATCAGCCCGGCGTTGTGCTCCCAGGTGTTCTCCGTCCGCAGCTGGAAATGGCGCTCCGACCAGTCGGACGTCGCGGTGCGGTGCACCGGCCACCGCTGCCCGGTCACCTGCCCGACGGACCGGTCGCCGCGCGCGCCGCGCAGCTCGAAGTCCGCGCCCGTGCGGTCGATGTACGCCACCAGGCAGGACGGATCGTCCCCCGCCAGCTCCACCAGCGGCCCCACGTGCGGCAGCGCCGACCAGCACGCGTGGGGCGCGCCCTGCGGCGGCGCCGTCAGCGACGGGTCGAGCACCACCTCGCCGCGCGAGGCGAAGACGGCCCGGCCCACCGGCTCGCTCGCCGGTGTCACCGCGGCCAGCTCGTCGTACACCGCACGGCACGTGCGGGCGTCTGCGCCCTGCTGCTCCAGCCGACGGCACGCCTCACGGGCGGAGCGCTCGTGCTCCTCGGCCGCGGCCTGGTCGGGGTGCGAGGTGTCGACGTAGACGGTTGCCCAGGGGCCTGGGCGTTCGAACAGCGGATTCAGAAATCCGAGTCGCATGTACTCCCTCCCGGCGTTCCGGGTGTTTCGTCCCTCTCGCGTACCCGTCGGCACCGCATCGACACGGGTCAGGAAGATTTCTCCGGAGGGTTTGATCCACTCCGGCCAGGGGACCCGGCGTGTGGCCGAGCGGCCCGTAGGGAGTGGGGGTGGCGCCGGGCACGGGAGATCAGGGGCCCGTGCCCGGCGCCTCTACGTCTGCCACGTTGTCCACAGCTGAGCCGTGTCAACAGCTGAGCCGTGTGAACGGCCGAGCCTTGTCAGCGGCCGAGCTTTGTTAACGGCTCCGCGCGCGGGTACTCGGGCGCGCATGACTGACACCTCCGCGAATCCGCTGCTGGCCAGACACGGTGAGGCGCTGGACCTGTTCACCGAGCGGGTGCACGCCGTACGGCCCGACCAGTGGGACGCCCCCACGCCCTGCACCGAGTGGACCGTGCGGGACCTGGTGAACCACCTGGCGGTCGAGCAGATGTGGGTCCCGGCGCTGCTCCGCGAAGGCGCGAGCGCCGGCGGCGAGAGCGACGTCCTGTCCGGCGACCAGCTCGGCGACGACCCGATCGCCACCTGGGACGCGGCCGCCGCCGTCGCCCGTACGGCCTTCCAGGAGCCGGGCGCCCTGGAACGCACCGTCGCCCTCTCCTACGGCGCGAGCCCGGCCACGGAGTACTGCGCGCAGATGACCGCCGACGCGACGGTCCACGCGTGGGATCTGTCCCGGGCCATCGGCGCCGACGAACGGCTCCCGAAGCCGCTGGTCGACTTCTCCGTGCGGGAGGTGGCGCCGTACGCGGCGGACCTGGAGAAGAGCGGCCTCTTCGCGGCTCCGGTGGAGCCCCCACCGGCCGCCGACGCCCAGACGAAGCTCCTGGCCCTGCTGGGCCGGGAAGCGTAGCCGGAACCGGGCGCCCGGCCCGTCCTCCGGGCGGACCTCAGCGGTCGACCGCCGGCATCGGACACTCCGGCGGGCATTGCTCACCGGTGCCGGCCTTCGTGCCGTCCCCGAGGGAGGCGAGAAGAAGGCGGAGCAGGCGGGCAAGCTGGTCCTGGTGTTCCGGGGCCATGCGCTGTAGGAGCTTGCGTTCGTTTTCGATGTGTCCTTCGACGACCCGGTCGACCAGTTCCCTTCCGTCGGCCGTCAGGGCGATCTTCACCTTGCGCCGGTTCTGGGCATCCGGCTCGCGCGTGAGCAGGCCCCGGTCCAGGAGCCGGGCGACGCGGTTGGTCATCGCCGCGGCTCCGATCATGCTGGCGGAGGCCAGTTCCTTGGAGCTGAGGGTGTACGGCGCACCGGCTCGTCGCAGTGTGGCGAGGACATCGAACTCCCAGCTCTCCAGCCCTTCGGAGCGCAGGTACGCGTCGACGTGCAGACCGGTCAGCCGGGCGGCACGGGACAGGCGCCCGATCACGCCCATCGGGGAGGCGTCGAGATCCGGCCGGGTGCGCCTCCACTGCTGAAGGATCACATCGACGGCATCGGTCACGCCTGCCGGTTCGGAGGGCGCGCCCGCCGAAGTCTCCTCGCTCGTGGTGGCCAACGTGCCGTCGGCTGTCTGCCGCTCGTCCGTCACGCGTCGGCTGCCCTCCGTTCCTTGATCGACCGGCCCTCGGCGTCGACGTCGAATCATTCGACACCAAATGTTCAACCGCCGAGAATACAGCCTGGTCAGACGCCAGGGGGCACCTGTCCGGACGTGGTACGAACCCGTCGCTGTGCGCCGGACCGTCGACGGGGCGGACGCCCTCATGGTCTTCACGCCGGAGTACCACGGCACGGCCTCGGGTGTCCTGAAGAACGCCCTCGACTGGCTCTCCCGCCCGTACGGGGCGAGCGCCCTGTCCGACAAGCCGACGGTCGTGCTGAGCGCGACGTATGGCCGGTTCGGCGGCGTATGGGCCCAGGAAGAAGTCAGCAAAGCGCTCGGTGTCGCCGGCGCCCGGGTGCTCCCCGGAAAGGGAGTCGCCGTGGGCGGAACGCAGACCCGCTTCGCCGGCACCCACCCCGCGTCAGGCGGTCCTCAGCGCTGCCCCGCGTGCAGGCCGACTGCAGGAGGTCTGACCGCACTGCCCCGGAGAACCGTGGCCCGCTCCGTGACCGGACGCTGCGTACGCAGCGTCCGGACGGCCTGGTCGACGAACACGAACTCACCGTGGACCAGGCGGTGGAGGAACTGCGCGACGGCTTCCGCATCACCCTCTCCGAGGAGGAAGCCGCCGCCGTACGGG
Source organism: Streptomyces sp. NPDC021212 (assembly GCF_044332925.1). Taxonomy (NCBI): domain Bacteria; kingdom Bacillati; phylum Actinomycetota; class Actinomycetes; order Kitasatosporales; family Streptomycetaceae; genus Streptomyces; species Streptomyces sp. NPDC021212. The sequence continues at coordinate 791,316 of NZ_JBIRPZ010000002.1, read as the reverse complement.
CCTTCCTCGAGTGAACCGCGAACCGGGTCCGCGCCCTCCCGGCGCCACGCGGTGCCGGGTCAGGGCCGGATCGGCGGGCGGGAAGGATGGCGGTGGGCGGCCAGTGCTTCGGTGAAGGCCCGGGTGAACTCCTGGCTCGCCGCGCCCGTCGTCGTATCGGTGACCACGCCGTGGTCCGCGCAGACCTGGCCGTGCCCGGCGGACAGGTGAAGGCCGTCGGGGGTCAGGGCGCTGAGGATACCGACGCCGGAGCCCAGGGCGCCGATCGGCTTGCCGTGCCGGTAGGCGTCGCGGACGAAGCGCATGGCGGCCTCGTCGGAGGCCAGGTCGGGGGTGCCGGGGGGACCGCCGGGCAGCAGGACGGCGTCGTACAGGACGGAGGCGACGGTCGGCAGGGCGCGGTCCACCGCGTATCCGTTGCCGTCGCTGCCGCGCACCTTGCCGTCGTGGGCCGCGAGCGCCTCGACGACGGCGCCCTCGGCGGTCAGCGCCTCCTGGGCCTGGGTGAGCTGTTCGGCGTCCACGCCGTCCGTGACGAGCACCGCGACGGTGCGGGTGCGGATGGAGTGGTCGCCGCGCAGGTTGTCCAGGCTGAGCGCCGGGGAGGCGACGGGTTTGTGGTTGTCGGCGGCCGGGGCGGGATTGGCGACGCCGATGCCCTCGGCGACCTCGGTCGCCAGGCCGTAGTCGATGTGCGCCAGCTCCCCGACCGTACGCTCCCGCACCTGCGTCGCGCCGACCTTGCCCAGCTCGAAACGGAAGGCGTCGACGATGTGCTTGCGCTCCCAGTCGCTCATGCTGTTCCAGAACATGGCCGGCTGGCTGTAGAAGTCCTTGAAGCTGGGGCTGCGCTTGCGGATCTTGTCGCCGTCGACGCGTTCCGCGTAGTGGGTGTACGCGTAGCCGTCCGCCCCGGCGAGGGCGGGGCAGCCGCCGCCGAGCGAGTTGGGGGAGTAGTTGGTGCCGGTGTGGATCGTGCTCTGGTGGTAGCCATCGCGGTGGTTGGTGCGTACGGGGGCGACGGGCTGGTTGACCGGGATGTGGGCGAAGTTGGGGCCGCCGAGCCGGATCAGCTGGGTGTCCAGGTAGGAGAAGTTGCGGGCCTGGAGCAGCGGGTCGTTGGTGAAGTCGATGCCGGGGACGACGTTCGCGGTGTGGAACGCGACCTGTTCGGTCTCGGCGAAGAAGTTGTGCGGGTTGCGGTCCAGGACCATGCGGCCGATGGGCCGCACCGGCACCTGCTCCTCCGGGATGAGCTTGGTGGCGTCGAGCAGGTCGAAGTCGAAGTTGAACTCGTCCTCCTCCGGCACCAGTTGGACGCCCAGCTCCCACTCCGGGTACTCGCCCGCCTCGATGGCGTCCCACAGGTCGCGCCGGTTGAAGTCGGGGTCCCGGCCCTGGCACTCCTGGGCCTCGTCCCACACCAGGGAGTGGACGCCGAGCTTGGGCTTCCAGTGGAACTTCACGAACGTGCCCTTGCCGCTGCTGTCCACGAAGCGGAAGGTGTGCACGCCGAAGCCCTGCATCATCCGGTAGCTGCGCGGGATCGCCCGGTCCGACATCAGCCACATGATGGTGTGCAGGGTCTCGGGCTGGAGGGAGACGAAATCCCACAGGGTGTCGTGCGCGGAGGCACCGGTCGGGATGTCGTTGTGCGGTTCGGGTTTGAGCGCGTGCACGAAGTCGGGGAACTTGATGCCGTCCTGGATGAAGAAGACCGGCATGTTGTTGCCGACCAGGTCGTAGTTCCCCTCCGAGGTGTAGAACTTGGTGGCGAAGCCGCGTACGTCGCGCACCGTGTCGGCCGAGCCGCGCGGCCCCTGCACGGTGGAGAACCGTACGAAGACGGGGGTGCGGACGGAGGGGTCCTGGAGGAAGGCGGCCTTGGTGAACTCCGCGCAGGACTCGTACGGCTCGAAGTACCCGTAAGCCCCCGCGCCGCGCGCGTGCACCACCCGCTCCGGGATCCGCTCGTGGTCGAAGTGGGTGAGCTTCTCGCGGAAGTGGAAGTCCTCCACCAGCGTGGGGCCGCGCTCGCCCGCCGAGAGCGAGTCGTCGGTGTGGTCGACCGCCACGCCCTGGTCGGTGGTCAGCGGCCCCTCGGCCGGGTCGGCGGCCAGGTGTTCTTCGCGCTGCCGCTCCTTGCGGTCCGGCTGCTCGGTCATCGCGCCGCTCCCTTCGCGAACTCCTCCACAAAGGCCTCGTTGAACGCCTTGAGGTCGTCCGGCTTGCGGCTGGTGATCAGGGTGTTCGGGCCGCCCTGGCAGATCTTGACCTGCTCGTCCACCCAGACACCGCCCGCGTTGGTGATGTCGGTGCGCAGGCTGGGCCACGAGGTGAGGGTGCGGCCGCGTACGACGTCGGCCTCGACCAGCGTCCAGGGGGCGTGGCAGATGGCGGCGACCGGCTTGCCCGCGTCGAAGAAGCCCTTGACGAAGGCGACGGCCCGCTTGTCCAGGCGCAGGAAGTCGGGGTTGGCGACGCCGCCGGGCAGGACCAGGCCGTCGTACTCCTCGACCGTCGCGTCCTTCACCGTCTGGTCGACCTCGAAGGTGTCCGCCTTGTCCAGGTGGTGGAACCCCTGGATGCGGCCGGATGTGGTGGACACCAGTCGGGGCGTGCCGCCGGCGTCGCGGACCGCTTGCCAGGGATCGGTGAGTTCGACCTGCTCAACGCCTTCGGGGGCGACGAGGAAGGCGACCTTCATTGCGTTCACGTCCTTTCCGGTGTCAGTCATAAGTCATGCCACGCATGGCTTGTCCGTAGGGCGTCCGTACGTCCGCCCGGCGGGTAGCCAGCAGAGCGGCACCGAAACCGCGCGCGGCACGTCACAGCACCCGGTACCGCGTCGCCGTCTCGTGGCGGAAGGACATGCCGTGTCCCGGCGCGCCGCTCACCCCGGGCCGCACCGAGCCACCGGTGGGGTCGAGGGCGCCGGTGAAGAGGGTGGATTCGATGCGTGCGTGGTCGTGGAACCATTCGAGGTGGCGCACGTTCGGTACGCACGCGGCCGCGTGCGCGTGGGCGTGCGGCGCGCAGTGCGCGGAGATCTCCAGCCCCATGGCCTCGGCGAGGGCGGCTGCGCGCAGCCAGACGGTGAGCCCGCCGCAGCGGGTGGCGTCGGCCTGGAGACAGTCCACGACCGGCGCCATGCGGGCGAAGTACGGCAGCATGTAGCCGTACTCGCCCGCCGCGACGTCGCAGACCACCAGGTCGCGGACGACCCGCAGGCCGTCCAGGTCGTCGGAGGAGACGGGCTCCTCGAACCAGCCCACGCCGTGCTCGGCGAGCGCGTGGCCCATCCGCACCGCCTGCTTGCGGTTGTAGCCGCCGTTGGCGTCCACGTACAGCTCGGCGTGCGGGCCGATCGCGTCGCGTGCGTGGCGCACCCGGGCGAGGTCGCGTTCGAAGGTCCGGCCCCAGGACTCACCAATCTTGATCTTGACGCGTTCGATGCCCTGGCCATGCACCCAGCCGGTCAGCTGGGTGGCCAGATGGGTGTCGTGGTACGTGGTGAAGCCGCCGGAGCCGTAGACCGGCACGCTCTCGTGCACCGCGCCGATCAGCTGCGGCAGCGGCAGCTCCAGCAGCCGCGCCTTGAGGTCCCACAGCGCGATGTCCACCGCGGAGATCGCGCAGGACACCAGCCCGGGCCGCCCCGCGTTGCGCACGGCGCGGCCCATGGCCTCGTTCGTCCCCGCGATGTCCATGGAGGAGCGGCCCAGGACATGGGCGCGCAGCAGGCCGCAGACCACCGAACCGGCGTCGGCCGGCGCGTAGGTCCAGCCGAGGCCGGTGGTCGTCCCGCTGCGCGCCTCGACCACCACGACGGTGGTCTCGTCCCAGGCGAGGGTGGCGTCCGCCTCGGGGGCGTCGGTCGGCACCGTATAGGCCGTGACGTCCAGCCGGTCGATCTTCACGGGACTGCGCTCATGCGTCGTCGCCGCCGGCCTTCTTGCCCTTGTGCGACTCCTTGTGCGGCTCCTTGTGCGACCGGTGCGGCAGGAACTCCTGCACCTTCGACTTCAGCCCCTGGCGCACCATGCCGGTGCGGTCCGAATCGCCCTTGACAATCGATTCGACCGTGGCCTCCATCTGCTCCCAGGTCGCGTGCGGCGGAATCGGCGGCACGGCCGGGTCGGTCAGGAACTCGACGCACACCGGGCCGTCCGCGCTCAGGGCCTCGCGCCACGCCGCTTCGACCTGCTCGGGCTTCTCCACCCGGATGCCCCTCAGGCCGAGCGATTCGGCGAACCGCGCGGTGGACACGTCGGGGATCTCCTGCGAGGGCAGGAACTGGGGCGCGCCGCCCATCGCCCGCATCTCCCAGGTCACCTGGTTGAGGTCCTGGTTGTTCCAGACGGCGATGATCAGCCGCGGATCGTCCCACGCGTGGCGGTACTTGGCCGCGGTGATCAGCTCCGCCATGCCGTTCATCTGCATCGCGCCGTCCCCGACCAGCGCCACCACGGGCCGGTCCGGATGCGCGAACTTGGCGCCGATCGCGTACGGCACGCCGCTGCCCATGGTGGCCAGGGTGCCGGACAGGGAGCCGCGCATCCGGCCGCGCATCCGCACATGGCGCGCGTACCAGTTGGCGACGGAGCCGGAGTCGCAGGTGAGGATCGCGTCGTCGGGGAGCAGCGGGTTCAGGCAGTGCGCCACATACTCGGGGTTGATGGGGTCGGCCGACACCTCGGCGCGCTGCTGCATCACCTCGTTCCAGCGCCGCACCCCCGCGATGACCTCGTCCTGCCAGTCGCGGGCCTCCTTGCGGCGCAGCATCGGCAGCAGCCGCAGCAGCGTCTCGCGCGCGTCCCCGACCAGGTTGACCTCGTACGGGTAGCGCATCCCGATCATGTGCGGGTCGAGGTCGATCTGCACGCCGCGGACCTTGCCGAACTCCGGCAGGAACTGGGTGTACGGGAAGCTGGAGCCGATCGTGAGCAGGGTGTCGCAGTCGCGCATCAGCTCGTACGAGGGGCGGGTGCCCAGCAGCCCGATGGGCCCTGTGACGTTCGGCAGGTCGTCGCTCAGCACATCGAGACCGAGGAGCGCCTTGGCGATGCCGGCGCCGAGCGTGTCGGCCACCTGCCGCACCTCGGCGCGCGCCCCGGCGGCGCCCTGGCCGACCAGGATGGCGACCCGGTCGCCCGCGTTCAGCACCTCGGCGGCGCGTTCCAGCGCGCTGCTGGAGGGCACCGCGGACCAGCCGCTGCGGTCCAGGCTGGAGGGCACCATCTTGAAGTCGTGGGTGGGCGGGGTGTAGTCCAGCTCCTGGACGTCCGCCGGGATGATCACGGCGGTGGGGGCGCGCCGGGCGTAGGCGGTGCGGATGGCCCGGTCCAGGACGTTCGGCAGCTGCTCGGGGACGGTCACGGTCTCCAGGAAGTCGGAGGCGACGTCCTTGTAGAGGCTGTGCAGGTCGACTTCCTGCTGGTACGAGCCGCCCATCGCGCTGCGGTGGGTCTGGCCGACCAGGGCCACCACCGGGACGTGGTCCAGCTTGGCGTCGTACAGCCCGTTCAGCAGGTGGATGGCGCCCGGTCCCGAGGTCGCCGTGCAGACGCCGAGCCGGCCGCTGAACTTGGCGTAGCCGACGGCCTGGAAAGCGGCCATCTCCTCGTGCCGGGCCTGGATGAACCGGGGCTCGTTCTCCGCCCGTCCCCAGGCGGCGAGCAGTCCGTTGATGCCGTCGCCCGGGTATCCGTAGACGTGCTCGACGCCCCACTCGCGAAGCCGGGACAGGACGTAGTCGGCGACTTTGGTGGTCATGTCGGTCACTCACTCCTCGGGAAGTTCAACGGGCTGGGCGGGCTCAAGGGGCCCAGCGGGCTCGACGGGTTCAGCGGGCTCAACCGGCCAGCTGCGGCAGCACCTTGGTGCGGTAGAAGTCGAAGAAGCCGCGCTGGTCGGGGCCGATCTGGTTGACGTAGACGGTGTCGAATCCGGCCTCGGCGTAGGCGGACAGCGCGCTGATGTGGGCGTCGATGTCGTCGCCGCAGGTCACCCTCTGCGCCGTCCGCTCGGGCGTGACGAGTTCGGCGGCCTGCTCGAAGTGGGCCGGGGTGGGCAGCGTCGACAGCAGCTGGCCGGGCAGCGACTCGACCGCCCACAGCCGGTGGGCGGTGCGCAGCGCCTCGTCGGCGTCCGGGCCCCAGCAGACCTTGAGGCCGCCGCGTACGGGCTTGTGGTTGCCGCTCGCGCCGCTGCCGCGCCGGAACCGCTCCACCAGCTCCGCGTCGGGGGTCATGGTGATGAAGCCGTCGCCGACCCGCCCGGCCAGCGCGCAGGCGGCCTCCCCGAACGCGGCGATGTCGATGGGCACGGGCTCATCGGGAACCGTGTACAGCCGGGCGTTCTCCACCGTGTAGTGCTTGCCGTGGTGGTTGACCCGGCGCCCCTCGAACAGCTGGCGCATCACCATCACGGCCTCTTCCAGCATCTCCAGCCGGATCGGGGTCGGGGGCCAACGGCCGCCCAGCACATGCTCGTTGAGGGCCTCACCGCTGCCCACGCCCAGCCGGAACCGGCCCTCCAGCAGCACCGCGCTGGTGGCCGCCGCCTGGGCGACGACGGCGGGGTGGATGCGGAACGTCGGGCAGGTGACCGCGGTCTGGACGGGCAGCGAGGTGGCCTGGGCCAGGGCGCCGATCACCGACCAGACGAAGGAGGACTGGCCCTGCGCCTCGTTCCAGGGGTGGTAGTGGTCGGAGATCCACAGCGAGGTGAACCCGGCCTGTTCCGCCATCCGGGCCTGCTCGATCAGCTCGGCGGGGCCGTGTTCCTCGGCGGCCAGGAAGTAGCCGTACTCGGTCATCGGACCCTCCTCGAGCGCGGATGCGGTGCCACGGGTAACCGGCGCGCAGGGAAGAAAACACGGGAAGAAACCTTGTCCGGCGGGTCGCGGAGCGGATCTCGGAACGGACCTCGGAACGGATCTCGGCACGGGGTTTGGCACGGTCTCGGACGGGCACGCGACTCTTAGTGCTTCGGACCGGAGGCACGCCACAGGAGCAGCCCGGCTGCGACAGGCGTGTCCCGAGTGGTCGCCCCTTTCGTCCGGTTTGCTCCCACGGTGACACACGATAGCCCAAGGGAGGCCCGGCCGCATGACAGCCGTACGAGCACACCCCCGGCAGACGCACCCCCGGCAGGCGCACACCCAGCAGGCACACCCCCGGCCGGCGCATCGCCGGCAGCCCAGGCATTCGCACCACGACGCCCCCGACACCGCCGCGACGTTCCGCCGCATCAAAGCCCTGCCGGAGGGACAGTCGAAGGAAGCCCTGCGCCAGGACGTCGTCCGCGCCTGGATGCCGATGGCCGAGCGGCTGGCCGGGCAGTTCCGCAACCGCGGCGAGTCCGCCGAAGATCTGCGCCAGGTCGCCATGCTCGGCCTGGTCAAGGCCGTCAAGCGCTACGACCCGGACCGTGGCACGGCCTTCGAGAGCTACGCCGTGCCGACGGTGGTCGGCGAGGTCAAGCGCCACTTCCGGGACCACATGTGGGGCCTCCATGTCCCGCGCCGCGTCCAGGAGTTGCGCAACCGGGTCCGTACGGCCGTCCAGGAGCTGACCCGCTCCCCGGACGCCCGCACGCCGAGCGTCGCCGACGTCGCCGAGCACACCGGGATGAGCGAGGAGGACGTCCGGTCCGGCATGGAGGCACTGGAGAGCTTCAGCCCGCTGTCCCTGGACGCCGAACTGCGCGGCGCCGACGACGGATACGCGCTCGTCGACACCCTCGGCGCGCCGGAGCCCTCCTACGACCGCGTCGTCCAGCGCGAGGCGCTCAAGCCGTGCCTCGCCGCCCTGCCCGAACGCGAACGCCGCATCCTGTACCTGCGCTTCTTCTGCGACGAGACCCAGGGCCGCATCGCCGACCGGATGGGCATCTCCCAGATGCACGTCTCCCGGCTGATCAGCCGCACCTGCGAACGCCTGAGCCGGGAGGCCAACGCGGGAATCGCCTCATGCCGCCCGCCGCTCAGCCCTCCCGGACCCGGGGGCGGCTGAGGGCCAGGGCGAGGTGGCGGGAGACGCGGTCCGCCGCCCCCGCCTCGGCCATCTCGAAGGCGCTCCGCCCGCCCGTACGGAACAGCGTGAGCGCGCCGAGGACCGGGGCGGTGGGGGAGACCCGCAGCGGGATGCAGAGCAGCGAGGTGACCTCCTCCCGGACGAGGACGGGCGCGCCCGTGGCGTCCCGGCCGAAGGCGTTCGCGTCGGGCGGGCTCACCCGCAGGGCCGACACCCCGTCGTCCAGCGCGTCGGCCACCAGCGGGCAGCCCGCCGGATCCTGCGCGGCCAGCGACGCCGTCCGCTCACCGGCCGCCTCCGGCGGGCCGAGTGCCACCATCCGCCGCGGCGCGCCGGTGCCGTCCTCGGCCAGGTCGGCGATCACCCAGTCCGCGAACCGGCCGCGCAGCAGCTCCGCCGCCCGCTCCAGCACCTCCTCAGGGCCGCCGCCCGCGAGGGCCACCCGCAGCAGCGCCGTCGCCATGTCGTCGACCAGGTCCAGCAGCTCGGCGTGGCGCGTCACCTCGGCCAGATCCGGTTGCGCGGCCGGCCCGTCCACCGTGTCCTTCCCGGCGGTCCTGGGTGCCGGGAGAGTGACCGAGGAGATGGCCGGCGGGGTGCCGCGGTCCGGCTGGAAGGCGGCGAGCACCGTCGGCTGCGGCTCGCCCGGCGGCCGCAGCGCCGCCAGCGTCACCCGCACGGCGCCGTCCGGCCCCGGCTGCGACAGATGCACGGTCAGACTGCGCCCGCCCTCCCCGCGTGCCACCGCCGCGACCTGCGACCGCAGCGCCGCCTGCCCGTCGCGCCGCAGCGACGACGTCAGCGGGCGGCCGGTGGCGTATCCGGCGCGGGTGTTGAACAGCTGGGTCGCCGCAAAATTCATACGACGAACGACGGACTCCCGGTCCAGCAATACGACGGGAATCGGCAGTCGCTGAAACAGGGCGCGCAGGAGCTGCTGTTCGTGGGGGTCCCCCCGTCCTCCCGGGGGGAGGTGGCTCGCCGCGGCCAGCTCCTCGTACCGTGGCCACAGCACGTCGACCACGTGCTGAAGCTCGAAAAGAGCGGCGTCCAGTACGGACAGCCGCTCCTGCGAGGGAAGCGCCCTCGCCGTTCGTAACTCATCGACACGTCTGCGGAAATCCGTGAGCTCCGCACCAAAATCTTGCGCCCAGGACATGCGCATACCGTAGCCCGGCCGGTCGAGGAGCGCTGGCCGGGCGTTGTTTTCCGCGAAAGGCAGCGGGAAACCGAACGAATGGGATCTCCTACGGACGGAAAGGACCGAAGTCGGCCATGCCCGAACGCTCGTACGGCCGCCCCCGGCGCCAGTCCGACACCCCCTCGCTCGGCCGGGGTCTCGCGGAGCTGGCGGAACAGGCCGCCTCGTGCACTCCGGCCAGCTGCGGGGCAACCGCCACGGCGCTCCTGCCCCAGAACGCGCCCACCGACACGGAGAGCGACCGGACGACCGCGGCCACCCACCCCGATCTGTCGGCGCTGGTGTCGGTCCAGCTGATGTCGGGCGAGGGCCCGATCCTGTCCGCCCTGGACACCGGCCGCCCGACGGGCGCCGACGATCTGCTGCACGATCTGCGCTGGCCGCGCTACCGGGCCCGGGCGCTGGACGCGGGGGTGCGGTCCAGCGCGACGCTGCCGTTCACATGCGACGGGCTGACGGTGACGATCTCCGTCTACGGCCTGCGGCCCGGCCCCCTGGGAAAGGCGGCCCAGGGCGCCACCGAACTGCTGGGCGACCTCACCACCGAGTCCCTGGCCCGGGACCGCCTCTACCGCGCCGCCCTCGCCCAGGTGCACCAGCTGGACGCGGCGCTGCGGTCGCGCCCGGTGGTGGACCAGGCGTGCGGGATCGTGATGTACGTGCTGGGGTGCGGCGCCGACCGCGCCTTCGACCTGCTGCGCCGGACCTCGCAGCGGACGAACCGCAAGCTGGTGGACGTGGCCGAGACGGTCGTACGGACCCGCGGCCGCGGCCTGGAGCGCCGGCTGATCGCCCTGGACCAGGACGACTCCTCCTGACCGACTCCTCCTGACCCTGCCCGCCGCCCGGGTGTCGCCCCGCGTCGCCATCACCGCGGATCTGCGAAGGTGGACAGCGTCGGCACACACACGAAGGGTGTGGACGAATGCGACGGCAGTGGACCGCACCGGCCCCGGCCGATCGGGACGACGGCGGGCTGCCGGTCCTCCCGGAGCTGGCCGCATGCTTCGCGGCGGCCGCGGACCGGGTCGCGCCGGGGCCGGTCGGCGGCTCCGCCGACCTGTGCGCGGCCGCCTGCGGCTACTGGTCGCGGCGCGGCCTGTGGACCGACCCCGCGCACGTCGCGGCCGCCCCCGGCGCCGAGCCGCTGCTGCTCGCGCTGCTCGCCTCGGCCCCCGGGGGCGACGTCCTGCTGCCCCGCCCCTGCGCCGCCTGGTACGAGCCGCTGGTGCGGCTGGTGGGCCGGCGCGGGCACCACGCCCCCGTACCGGCCGAGTGCGGCGGGCTGCCCGATCCGTTCGCGCTGCTGGAGACCGTCCGCCGGGTCCGGGCCGAGGGCGGGGTGCCGCGTATCCTGCTGCTGTCCGTCGCCGACGACCCGACCGGCACCGTGGCCCCGCCCGAGCTGCTGCACGAGGTGTGCGAGGCGGCGGCGGCCGAGGGGCTGCTGATCGTGAGCGACGAGACCTGGCGGGACACCGTGCACCATCCGCACGGCACGGTGCTGCTGAGCCCCGCCGAGATGGCCCCTGAGGACGTGGTCGTGCTCACCGACCTCGCGGGCGCCTTCACCCCGGTCGGCTGGCCCGCCGCGCTGGCCCGGTTCCCGGCCACCGAGCACGGCGCGGAGCTGCGGGCCAGGGTGCTGTCCACGCTCACCGCCGTACGGGCCGGGCTGCCCGCGCCCGTCTCGGTGGCCGCCGCGTACGCGCTCACCGAGCCCGAGCCGGTGCGCGCCCGGATGGCCGCCGCCGCCCGGGTGCACGGGGCGGTGGCGGCCGCGATGTACCGGGCGCTGACCGCCGTCGGCGCGCTGTGCCGCCCGCCGCAGGCCGGCCGCCAGCTGTACGCGGACCTCGACGAGCTGCGCGGGGTGCTCGCCGGCCGCTCCCTCACCGATTCGGTGGAGCTGGAGCGCCACCTCGCCGCGCGGCTCGGCCCGGCGGTGGCCGGCGGCCACCGGTTCGGCGACCCGCCGCACACGCTGCGGGTCCGGCTGTCGACGCTGCCGCTGCTCGGGGCGTCGGACGACCTGCGGCTCGCCGCGCTGGCCGCCCAGGACCCGCTGGAACTTCCCTCTGTGGCAATGGAGTTGGACGCCTTCGAGACGGTCCTCCGTGACCTCGTCCGGGCCGGGGCGCCGTGACCGGCCGACCGCGAAGGGAGCGCACCTCATGACCGACCAGGCCGAACCCACCGAAGCGGGGGAGGGCGGCGGCACTCCCCGGTCGCCCCTCGCGCCCCGGCCGCCCGGCGCGGGGCATCCGTCTCCCGTCGCGCCCCCGCCGCTGCCCGCCCCGCGCCCGCTCGGCGAGGTCCGCACCTGGCCGCGGTCGTTCGTCCATCGGCTCACCTCCCCGCTGCCCGGGGTGCGCGCCCTCGCCCGGCTGGCCCGCGAGGGGCGGCTGCGGCCGCCGGTGGAGACGCTGCGCCAGATCCCGGACCTCCCCTTCGCACCGGGTCCGCTGCCGCCCACCGGCCCCGCGCAGGTTGCGCTGACCTGGGCGGGGCACGCGAGTTGGGTGCTGCGGATCGGTGGGCTGACCGTGCTCACCGACCCGGTCTGGGCCCGCCGGATCCTCGGCACCCCGGCCCGGGTCACCCCGCCCGGGGTGCGCTGGGAGGATCTGCCGCCCGTCGACGCGGTGGTCATCAGCCACAACCACTACGACCACCTCGACGCGCCCACCCTCAAGCGGCTGCCCCGGGCCACGCCGCTGTTGGTCCCGGCCGGGCTCGCCGGGTGGTTCCGGGTGCGCCGGTTCACCCGGGTGACCGAGCTGGACTGGTGGGAGGCGGCCGAACTGCCGGGCGAGGGCGGCCCGGTCCGCTTCGACTTCGTCCCCGCGCACCACTGGAGCAAGCGCACCCTGACCGACACCTGCCGCTCGCTGTGGGGCGGATGGGTCGTCACCGCGCCCGACGGGCAGCGGGTGTACTTCGCGGGCGATACCGGCTACGGCCACTGGTTCCGGGAGATCGGCCACCGCTACCCGGGCATCGACCTGGCGCTGCTGCCGATCGGCGCGTACGAGCCGCGCTGGATGCTCCACCCGGTGCACACCGATCCCGAGGAGGCCGTACGGGCGTATCAGGACCTCGGGGCGCGGACGCTGGTCCCCATGCACTGGTCGACGTTCCTGCTCGCCGCCGAACCGCCGCTGGAGCCCCTGTACCGGGTCCGCGCCGCCTTCGAGGCGACGGGCCGCCCCCGCGAGGAGCTGTGGGACCTGCCGGTCGGCGGCTCCCGGGTACTGGAGTAGGGGCTGACAGGGAGCCGGCGGGGAGCTGACGGGTACCCAAAGGGCGTACAGGGCAAAGGGGAGATAAGTGGCGAGCGGTGCATAACGCCCCTAACTTCCTGTTCATGCGCACACGAAAGCTTCGCTACCTCGCGGGCCTCACGGCCGCCCTCGCCATCGAACTCACCCAGCTGCCGGGCGCCCACGCCGCCCCGGCACCCACCGTGCACACCGTCAAGCCGGGCCAGTCGATCCAGGCCGCGGTGAAGGCGGCCCGGCCCGGCGACACCATCCAGCTGCGGGCCGGTGTCTACCGGGAGAACGTGCAGATCACCAAGAGCCTGACCCTGCGCGGCGTGGGCCGGATGACCGTCCTCACCGCCCCCGCCAAGGCGTCGGCCAACGCCTGCGGCACGGCAGGACACGGCGTCTGCGTCACCGGTACGGCCCAACGCCCCGTCAGGAATGTCCACGTCCGCTCGCTGACCGTCAGCGGCTTCCCCAAGAACGGCATCTGGGGCACCCACACCGTCCGGATGGACGTACGCGACACCCTCGTCGAGAAGAACGGGCAGCAGGGCATCGGCCAGCAGCTGTCCACTCGCGGGAGCTTCCTCCGCAACGTCTCCCGCAACAACAAGGAATCGGGCATCTTCCTCGCGAACACGGTCGACGCCGAGGGCGGCGCCACCGACGCCAAGGGCACCCGGGTCGCCGGGAACCGGCTGACCGGCAACCGGATCGGCGTCGTGGTGCGCCGGTTGCGGAACCTGACCGTCGAGCAGAACACCGCCGGCGGCAACTGCGGCGGGGTGTTCATCGTCGGCGACGAGTCGAAGCCGCGCGCCGGGGACCTGACGGTCACCCACAACGCCGTCCAGGGGAACAACTCCTACTGCGCGCCCAACGCCCGGCTGCCGTTCATCCAGGGCGCCGGCATCGTGCTCACCGGCACCGAGGGCACCCGGGTGACCGGCAACGAGGTGCACGACAACGTCGGCACCTCGCCCATGTCCGGCGGGATCGTGCTGTTCAAGAGCGTCGTCGGCATCGCGAACAGCAAGAACGCCATCGCCCGCAACGTGCTCACCGGCAACAAGCCCGCCGACGTGGCCGACCTGGACAAGGGCCCCGGCAACACCTTCACCGGCAACGTCTGCACGCTGTCGGTGCCCGCCGGCCGGTGCTGAGAGGCGGCGACATGACCACCACCGCCACCCCCGCCCCCGACGGCACCGGCCCCGGCACCCCGGCCGCCACGTCCCAGGCGGCGGCCATGCAGCTGCGGGAGATCGCCTTCGGCGCCGCCCGGGCCGCCGCCGTACGCGCCGCCGCCCGGCTGCGTGTCGCCGACGCGCTGGGGGAGCAGCCCACCTCCGTCGGCGAACTCGCCGCCGCGGTGGACGCCGAACCCGACCCGCTGTGCCGCCTGCTGCGCGCCCTGGCCTGCTGCGGGATCTTCGCCGAGACCGACGACGGTCGTTTCGTCCACACCGACATGTCCCGGCTGCTGCGCGAGGACGCCCCGCGCAGCCTGCGCTACATCTCCCTGTGGTGCACCGAGCCGTGGACCTGGGAGGTGTGGCCGCGGCTCGACCGGGCGGTGCGCTCGGGCGGCGTCGTCTTCAACGACCTCTACTGCAAGGACTTCTTCACCTATCTGCACGAGGACGCGCCCGAGTCGGCAGAGGTCTTCGACCGGGCGATGACGACCTCCAGCAGGCAGTCCGCGGCCGATGTCGCGGCCTTCATCGACCTCGACGGCATCAAGGAGGTCGCCGACATCGGCGGCGGCCAGGGCCATGTGCTGGCCAGCCTCCTGGAGCGGCGTCCCGATCTGCGCGGCACCCTGCTGGACCTGCCGCAGGTGGTGGCGGGAGCCGACGCCCGGCTGCGGGACGGCGGCGCGCTGGCGGACCGGGCCGCGCTCGTGCCGGGCGACTGCCGCCGGGAGATCCCGGTGCAGGCCGATCTCTACATCATCAAGAACATCCTGGAATGGAACGACGAGAACACCCGCCGCACGCTCGCCAACGTGGTCGCGGCCGCGCGGCCCGGTGCCCGGGTCCTCGTCATCGAGAACCTCATCGACAACAGCCGCTCCTCGTTCACCACGGCCATGGACCTGTTCCTGCTGCTCAACGTGGGCGGTCGCAAGCACACCACGGACAGCCTGGTGACGCGGATGACCGAGGCCGGGCTGAACGTCACCGAGAGCCGTCCCGTCAACTCGTATCTGCACGCCATCGACAGCACGGTGCCCGGCTAGCCGCCGGTGCGCACAACGAACGAAGGTGCCCGCAAAGTGCGGGCACCTTCGTGGTTCCGGTGTGGGCTCAGGCCCAGCGGAACGAGGTGAGGTGGGCGAACGCCACCACGTTGGCCGTGTAGTCCTTCGCGGTGTGGTCGTACGCACCGCCACAGGTGATCACGCGCAGCTGGGCGTCGTCGGTGTCCCCGTACACCTGCCGGTCCGGGAAGTCCTTCTTCTCGTACGTCCGCACCTTGTCGACGACGAACGTGGCGAGGATGCCGTCGTCGCGGGTGATGGTCACGTTGGCGCCCGCCTTCAGGGAGCTGAGCATGGCGAACACCGCGGGGCCGGTCTTGGTGTCCACGTGTCCGGCCACGATGGCGTTGCCGCGCTCACCGGGGGAGGGGCCGGCCTGGTACCAGCCGACGAGGTTGTTGTCGGTGTCGGGCGGCGGGACAAGCGTGCCCTGGGAGTTGAGCGCCAGCGGCGTGAACGGCGCGCTCACGCCGATCGAGGGGATGTCCAGCCGGCTCGGGACCGACGGCGGCAGCGCGGGCCCCTGCCGGGACGCGGGCTTGGCCGCCGGCGCCTGGGAGTCGTACCCCTCCGTGGGCACCTCCGCCGTCTCCGGCTGCGAATCCGCCTCGGAGGCGGTGACCGCGGGCGTGGCCGGTGCCACCGGGGAGGAGGACTGGGAGGACGCGTCGACCGAGTTGTAGATCAGGAAGACACCGATGAGAGCCGATGCCGCGGCCCATCGGAGCGTGCGGGTGTTGCTGTCAGTACCGCCCTGCTTGCCCTGGTTGCCCATGCGGGTGTTCGCCTTTCTCACAGCGCCCGTCCGTGGCGCTGCCGTGGCACCTCCGCCGAAGCGAGCGGTGGTGCCACGGCAGCACGGGTTCTTTCAGAAGCGTCAGGCTCAGATGGCGGTGCCGGACGGCTTGCGGCGACGCAGGGCGTAGGCGCCGGCGCCGAGACCACCGAGGAGCAGAACCGAACCGGCGGCCATGCCGCTGCCGGTGTCGGCCAGGCCGCCACCACCGGTGTGGACGCCGCCCTTCGGCTTCTCCCCGCCCTTCCAGGAACCGCCGTCCCAGTCGCCCTTCTTGCCGGACCAGTCGCCCTTCTTGCCCGACCAGTCGTGGTCGCCGTGGTCCTCGTCCTTGCCCTTTGAGGGGTCGCTGGACCAGTCGTGGTCGCCGTGGTCCTCGTCCTTGCCCTTGGACGGGTCGCTGCTGGACCAGTCGTGCTCGCTGGGGTCCTCGTCCTTGCCCTTGGGCTCTTCCTTGCCGTGGTCTTCCTTGCCGTGCTCTTCCTTGCCCTGCTCTTCCTTCTGGTCCTTGTCCTTGTCCTTCCAGGAGCTGCCGCTCTGACCGTAGCCGTCCTCGGAGGACTCCTGGCTGCTCGAGTACCCGCCGTGACCGCCCGGGTCCGAGACGTCGGCAGCGAACGCGGCGGAGGAGGCGCCCAGGGTCAGGGTGGCGGCAATCGCCGCCCCGGCGAAGAGTGCGCGAGTAGATCGCATGAGTCATTCCTTCCGGCACCGGCGCGATTACTGACCATTTGCCAGACAAAGGGATCGCGTCGGCGTCTTAACCACCGTCAGCGAAGGAGGGCTCTGCTGCCACCTGACGCGGCCAGCAAATCTGACGGATGTAAGCCCTCCGAGTGGAGTTCGGGTCGTGGATCACTCTTTCGCCGCGCGAACGGGCTGATGGTCATTCATCTGATTGGACGACAGGATTTCCGGCTCCGCAAAAACGCCGAAACCGGCTTCCGCGTGCGTGCGGCAGCCGGTTCGAAAACAGCCCGTTCGAGGAGCGCGTACGAAAACGGGCCGGGCCCTCGCCCGGCCCGGTTCCTCACGCCTCCCAGCGGTAGAACTCCCGGGCCATCGCGTCCTTCGGCTCGCGCCAGGTCTCCGGGTCGTAGGCCCGCACATACGCCGAGAGCCGTTCGCTGATGGCGTGGAACTCCGGATGGGCGGCCACCTGGGCGACCTGGGGGCCCGGTGGCCTGTCGGCCTCGATCAGATGCAGATAGACATCGCCGAATTGGAACAGGCTTCGGCCCCGCACGCCTATCAGATGCGGCAGTTCCCCGTTGCGGTCCGACTCGTCGAAGACGGCGGCTATGTCGTCCGCCGCATTCTCCTTCATCCGGGCCACGATCAGTTCACGGTGCATTTCCTCACGCCCCGACCCGCGCGCGGGCGCGCTGCTCGATCTTGTCCCGGATCAGCTCCAGCTGGATTTTGGAGTTTCGGTTGATGTGCTCGGTCATTCCGGCGTCGTCGACCGGCGCGTCCGGCTTCATCTCGAAGTCCTGGGTCCAGCGCATCCGGGTGCCCTCGGGCTCTTCCTCGTACTCCCAGCGGATGTTCATGAAGGCGAAGGGCCCGGTCTCCACCCGGCGCGCCCATACGGTCCGCACATCGCGGGCCATCTCGCGCTCGGAGACCCAGCTCCACACCTTGCCGTTCTCGTCGGGGTGCATGGTCAGCCGGAAGGTGACGGTGTCCCCGTTCCGCTGGAGCACCTCGACCGACGCGTACTCGCTGAAGAGGTCAGGCCAGTTCTCCAGGTCGTTCGTCATGTCCCAGACGAGGTCCATGGGGGCCTTGATCAGGATCTCGTTGTCGGTGTGGCCGGTCATCTCATGCTCCCGAGGTGAGTGAGGTGTTGATGACGTCGAGGAAGTCACCGGGCGTCTTGCTGCTCTCGGCGCCGGGCTCGATGGGGGTGCCGTACTGGTTCTCCAGCTCGCCGACGATCGCGAGCAGGCCGAGCGAGTCCAGCCCGTACTCCTCGAAGGTGGAGTCCGGCCGGGTGCGCATCTGCTCCGGGTCGACGGTCAGTCCGGCACAGCGCTTCATGAGCGAGGCCAGGTCGCCGTAGGACAGTTGACTGGGCATCACATATCTCCTTCCGGGCCGCGGAGCACGAGCGCCGCGTTGCAACCCATGAGCCCTCGGCTCAGCACCAGCGCGGTCCGCGGGTGGGTGGCGCGGGAGCTGCCGGTGACGAGGTCGAGGTCGTGGCATACGTCGGTGACGTACGGGGTGGGCGGCACGACACGGTGTTCCATGGCGAGCATCGCGGCCGCCACGTCCAGGACCGGAGCCGCGCAGTACGCCCGGCCGAAGCCGGTCTTGGGGGCGGTCACCGGCACCCGGCCGCCATGGGCGCCGAGCGCGTCGGCGATCGCCAGGGCCTCGGCACGGTCCGCCTCCGGGGTGCCGATGGCGTCCGCGAACACCACGTCGATCTCCTCCGGGGCACACCCGGCCTCGGCCAGCGCGACGCGGATGGCCTGCGCCAGGCCCTCCCGGGACCGCTCCCACATCGACGGGCCGGTGAAGGTCGCGCCGTGGCCGAGGATCCGGCCGCGCACGCGCGCCCCCCGGCGCAGCGCCGCGCCCTCCTCCTCGACGATGAGCATCGCCCCGCCCTCGCCCGGCGCGAAGCCGCAGGCGTCGGCGGTGAACGGCAGATAGGCCCGGCCCGCTTCCCGGGCCAGGCTCATCTCCTCGTACCCCAGCTGGCAGACCACCGAGTACGGGGCGAGCGGCGCCTCGGCGGCGCCCACCACGATCGCGTCCGCCCCGTGACGGATCGACCGGCAGGCGTGCGCGAGGGCGTCCAGGCCGCCCGCCTCGTCGTTGGCCACCACCCCGCACGGGCCCTTGAACCCGCCGCGGATGGAGATCTGACCGGTGCTGGCCGCGTAGAACCAGGCAATGGACTGGTACGGGCCCACATAGCGCGGCCCCTTGCCCCACAGCTGCTGCAGCTCGCGCTGGCCGAACTCGCCGCCGCCCGAGCCGGACGCGGTCACCACACCCACCGCGTACGGCGACATGCTCCGGCGCGGCAGCCTCGCGTCGTCCAGCGCCAGCTCGGCCGCGGCCATCGCGAAGTGGGTGAAGCGGTCGGTCTGGACGAGATACCGCTCCTCGATCACCGATCCCGGCTCGAAACCGCGGACCTGGCCCGCGACCCGCAGCGGGGAGTCCTCACAGCCCTCGCGGGTGAGCCGGTCGAGGAAGGTGATCCCTTCCCGTACGCCCTTCCAGAAGGCGTCCGTCCCCACGCCGTTGGGCGCCACGATCCCCATTCCGGTGATCACCGCGCCCCGGACGTGCCGGTCGGTCGCGGCCTTCCTCGCCGTCTTCACTGTCGCGTTCATGACGCACCCCCATGACTGAGCACCACCGCGGACTGGAAGCCGCCGAACCCGCTGCCCACCGAGAGCACATGGCGCAGCGGCAGGGAGCGGGCGGTGCGCGGTACGTAGTCCAGGTCGCACTCGGGGTCGGGATTCTCGTAGTTGGCCGTGGGCGGTACCACGCCGTGCGCGAGGGCCAGGGTGCAGGCCACGATCTCGATGGCCCCGATGGCGCCCAGCGAATGCCCCACCATGGATTTGATCGAACTCATCGGCGTCCGGTACGCGTGGTCGCCCAGCGAGCGCTTGACGGCGGCCGTCTCGTGGCGGTCGTTCTGCTGGGTGCCGGAGCCGTGCGCGTTGACGTAGTCGATGTCGGAGCTGTTGACCCGGGCGTGGCCGAGCGCGTGGTCGATGGCCTCGGACATCTCCAGGCCCTCCCGGGTCAGCCCGGTCATGTGGTACGCGTTGCCGTAGGTGGCGAACCCCCTGATCTCGCAGTAGATCCGGGCGCCGCGGGCGCGGGCGTGCTCCAGCTCCTCCAGGATGAGCACGGCGGAGCCCTCGCCCAGCACGAAGCCGTCGCGGCGCGCGTCGAACGGCCGCGACGCGTGCTCGGGGTCGTCGTTGTTGGCCGAGGTCGCCTTGATCGCGTCGAAACAGGCCACCGTGATGGGGGAGATGGGCGAGTCCGCCGCGCCCGCGACGCACACGTCGGCCCGGTTCTCCTCGATCGCCTGGAAGCCGTACCCGATCGCGTCCAGACCCGAGGTGCAGCCCGTCGAGACGGTCTGCACCGGCCCCTGCGCGCCGATCAGCTCCGCCACCCCGGAGGCCAGCGCGCTGGGCGAGAACGCCCGGTGCAGATGCGGCCCGGCCCGCCGGTGGTCCACGTTCCACGACTCGCCCTTGTTGCTGACCTCGACGTAGTCGTGTTCCAACCGGGTGGTCCCGCCGACCGCGGTGCCCAGCGACACCCCCGTACGCCACTGGTCGCCGACGCCGGTCTCGAGACCCGCGTCCCGCACGGCCTCCCCGGACGCCGCCAGCGCGAACTGCACGTACCGGTCGGAGCGTTCGACCTGCTCCGTGGTCAGCCCGGCGGCCACCGGATCGAAGTCGCACTCGGCGGCGATCCGCGAACGGAATCCCGCGGGGTCGAAGAGCGTGATACCGCGCGTCGCCGTACGCCCGGCGGTGAGCATGTCCCAGAAGGCCGGAACACCCACGCCCCCCGGTGCGACCACGCCGAGCCCGGTGATCGCCACCCGTCGCGTCACGATGACGCCTCGGCAGGTTCGGTGGCCTCCGTGTCCACGTGCCCCAGCTCGGGACGGGGAGCCAGCGGGCCCAGATGGAAGACCATCCGGGCCTCGGTGTCACCGACGTTGCGGAAGCGGTGCCGCATGTCGCGGGGGATCAGCAGGCCCTGGTCGGGGCGCAGCGGGTGCGCGGTCCCGTCCAGGTCCACCTCCAGGTCACCGCAGACGACGAACACGAACTCCTCGGAGTACGGGTGGTAGTGCTCACCGATGCGCTCACCCGGCCGCATGAGGGCCAGACCCATGAAGCCGCTGGTGGCGCCCACCGTGCTCGGGGTGAGCATGGCGCGCAGATCGCCGCCGCGCCGCGTGTTGTGAGCGACGTCGGCGAGGTCGACGATGTGGGGGGACTGCGTGGTCATGATCGGTGCCTCCGGACAGGGAACGTGACAGGGGACGTGAAGGAGGTAAGGGGAGCGTGGAACGTCAGTAGTCCGCCGACCGGCGGTCGGTGACCGGCTCCATGTCGCAGTCCGCGAGGAAGCGCCGCAGTCCGTCCTCGTGGGACAGGTCCCGGTCCGGGCCGTGATCGATGAGGCGGCTCATCATGGCCGCGGCACGCTTGCCGCCGACACCGACCGCGAGGGCCGGGTCCCGGTCCAGCCGCGCCGTCATGTCGACCATCCGGACGACGAGGTCCTCGTGCTGGAAGATCGTGCTGCTCACCAGGGGACACCCGGCGCCATCCGTCATCGCCAGCTCGTCCTGGCGGGCCAGCAACTGTACGACGGCCGTGCCGCAGCCCTCCTTGACCGGGTAGAGCAGTGCGTGACGGCGCACCGCACCCGCGGGCTCCGACGCGTCGGCCGCGTTCCTCGTCGCCTGGTGGTGAACCGCGTGCAGTGCCGCACGCATGAAGAACTCCCGTGCCGATTCCGGGTCGTCCAGATCGCGGGCCTCCTCCAGATACGGGTTGATGGCCTCCTCGACCGCCCGCACCTCCGGCTGCCGTGCCACATGGCGCAGCGCCGCCACCAGGTCGCCCTTCACCTCCACGGCCCGAACCACCCGGTTACCGCTCATGAACAGGGAGGTCCGGCACAGCCGCGTGGTGTCGTCCACCCGCGCCTCGGGGGAGGTGTAGTCGGCCAGGATGGCCGCCACGTCCTTCTCGGCGCCGGGCTTCACGGTGAACGTCAAGGCGTGCCGGACGATCCCGTCACCGACCCGCGGCGCGGTCTGGAGCCGGCCCCGTGCGGACGTCGTCCCCCGGTCCCGATGGTCGGTCTCCCGCAGGATGCCGAACCGCAGCGACCGGGTGTCCTCCACACAGCCGTGCATGGGCTTGACCATCTCCCGGTGCGCCTCGCTGTCCACCCAGGCCAGGAAGGGCGGGGCGCTCTCCCACTCGCTGGTGATCAGCCACTTGGAGGGGTCCTCGATCGACTGGCACAACTGGTCGCTGATATGCCCCGGAACCGAGGCCACTTGCTGGCACAACTCGTCATACGCACGCAGAAACCGCTCCTCGGCACCGCTGCGCACATCCAGCAGCAGCACCACACGCAGCCGCGAGTCGGTCAGCGAGGACTGCGTGGTCATGGGTGGTGTCGTGGTGGGCTGTGGAGTCCGGGGCAGGGTGCTCATGTTCCACTCCTCCTCATGAGGCGGCGTCCTTCCTTGGGACACGCCGCCCGTCAGACCGATCGTGGGGCGCTCCCACGTATGGCGCGAGATTTGTGAGCCATCTGAGGGAACGCCTAGTCAAGGCCCCGAACGGCCCCGGAAACACCGGGCATAGCAGCAAGATGAACCGTCTTGCCGACACTGCGACACGCGTGCCCGTCCTCATCGCGGGCGGCTCCCTGGTGGGCCTGTCCGCCTCACTGTTCCTGGGCCGTCTGGGGGTCGGCCACCTGCTCGTCGAGAAGCATCCGGCGACCTCCCACCACCCGCGCGGGCGGGGGAACAACATCCGCACCATGGAGCTGTACCGCACCGCCGGGGTGGAGTCCGCGATCCGCGAGGCGGCGGCGGTCCTGGCCGACAACCACGGGATCCTGCAGACCCCGTCGCTCGCCGGAGCCGAGCACAACTGGCTCTTCCGGGAGATCGACCCGGGCGGCAAGGCCGCCCGTATCAGCCCCTCCGCATGGTGTCTGTGCAGCCAGAACGATCTCGAACCCGTCCTGCTCCGGGCCGCCCAGGACCTCGGCGGCGACCTTCGCTTCGGCGCCGAGCTGCTCTCGTTCGAGCAGGACGACGACGGTGTCACCGCCGTCGTCCTCGACCGCCGCACCGAGACCCGCTCCACGGTCCGCGCCGACTACCTCATCGCCGCCGACGGCCCCCGCAGCCCGGTGCGCGAGGCGCTCGGCATCGGCCAGAGCGGACGCGGCGAGTTGTTCCACAACGTGTCCATCACCTTCCGCGCCAAGCGGCTGGCCGACGTGGTCGGCGACCGCCGTTTCATCGCCTGCTACCTCACCAACCCCGAGGCCGACGGGGCGCTCCTGCCCGTCGACAACCAGGAGCACTGGGTCTTCCACGCCCCCTGGCACCCCGAGCGCGGCGAATCCCTGGAGGAGTTCACCGACCAACGCTGCGTCCAGCACATCCGGACCGCCGTCGGCGTGCCGGACCTCGAGGTCGAGATCACCGGCAAGGCGCCCTGGCACGCGGCCGAGCGGGTGGCCGACAGCTACGGCTCCGGCCGCGTCTTCCTCGCCGGGGACTCCGCCCACGAGATGTCCCCCACCGGCGCCTTCGGCTCCAACACCGGCATCCAGGACGCCCACAACCTCGCCTGGAAGCTCGCCGCCGTCCTCGGCGGCTGGGCCGGGCCCGGCCTGCTGGAGACGTACGGCGCCGAACGGCAGCCCGTCGCCCGGGCCACCAGCGCCCGGGCCGCCTCCCGCTCCGCCGAGCACAGCCACCCCGGCTACTCCGCACCGCCCACCGCGGGCCCGCAGAGCAACGTCATGGCCGTCGCCATGGGCTACCGCTACGTGAACGGCGCGGTCCTCGGCGCCAACCCCGCCGCCCCGGCCGTCCCCGACCGCTTCGAGATCTCCGCCGAACCCGGCAGCCGCGCCCCTCACATGTGGGTCCACCGCTGTGGCGTCCGGCTCTCCACCCTCGACCTGTACGAGCGCCACTGCGTGCTGCTCACCGGCTCGGGCGGCGCCGCCTGGCACGAGGCGGGCCGCCGCGCCGCCGACGCCCTCGGCGTCCCCCTCGACTGCTACCGCGTCGGCACCGACCCCGACCACGAACTGGCCCCCGAGCCCGGCACCGACTGGTCCGAACTCCACGGCACGGCCCCCGACGGCGCGGTCCTGGTCCGCCCCGACGGCTTCGTGGCCTGGCGCGCGGAACGCGCGGCGTCGGACCCGTACGCGCTGCTGACGGAGGTCTTGCGGGAGGTATTGCGATTGGGCGCCTGACGGCGCCCGGTTCCGGGGGCTTGCTCCTGAGCCCCCGGAACGGGAGGTGACCCGCGGCCGAGGGCGGATCTGCACCGAATCACGCCCGTCCGGCGATTGAGGACCGGGGTCCGGGGCGGAGCCCCGGCGGGGGCGCGGGGGCGGAGCCCCCGCACACTACCGCCGCACCCGACGCCAAACGCCCGGCGCAACGCTGACGGCCACCGTCAGCAGCACGGCCGCCACCACCCCCTCCCACGGCTCGCGGAACAGCGACCCGCCGAACAGCCCGATCAGCTCGTACGTCCCGGCCCACGCCAGCGCCGCCGGCCCCGCCCCGCGGGCGAACCTCCGCAGCGGCCAGCGGCCCAGCAGGCAGGCCAGCATGATCGGGATCCGGCCCGCCGGGACCAGCCGGGACAGCACCAGCACCGCCACCCCGTGCTCGCCCAGCCTCGCCGTGGCCTGGTCGAGCCGATCCGGCGCCGCGTGGTCGCGGATGCGCGTGAGCCACCGCGAGCCGTTCTTGGACCGCACCCCGCGCCGCCCCAGCCAGTACAGCGCGAGGTCCCCGAGGAACGCGGCCAGCGCGGCGACGCCGAAGACGAACAGCAGCGAGAGCGGCGAGGACTGATGGATCGCCACCACGGCGGCGGAGCTGACCACCGCCCCGGTCGGCACCACCGGCACCAGCGACCCCAGCACCACCAACAGGAACAGCGACGGATAGCCCACCGCCTGCTGGGTCGACTCGGCCGGCAGGCGCGCCAGTTCGCCTATCACCTGGCGGGCTCCAGCCGCACGCACTCCCCGTGCCGCAGCCGGTGCACCGAGGCGTCGGGGGCCAGCCGCCCCGCGTGGCGGACGAAGTCGTCCCCCGGCGCGTGGAATTCATGCGGCCGCACCGCGTCGAGCCCGATCGGCCAGTACGTCCCGTAGTGCACCGGCACCGCGCTGCGCGCCCCCAGCCGGGCCAGGGCCTCGGCCGCTCGGCCCGCGTCGAGGTGGCCGTGGCCCAGGTACGGGCCCCAGCCGCCGACCGGCAGCAGGGCCACGTCGCACGGGCCGACCGCGTCCGCCATCGCGTCGAACAGCCCGGTGTCGCCCGCGAAGTACGTGGTGGACTCGCCGTGCAGCACGTATCCGAGCGCGGGCGCCCGGTGCGGGCCGAACGGCAGGCGCCGGCCGTCGTGGGCGGCGGGCACGGCCCGGATCCGTACGTCGCCGACCGACACCTCGTCGCCCGGCCGCACCTCGGTGACCCGCAGTTCGCCCGCCGCGGCCACCCGCCGCAGCCCCGGCACGGCCCGCCCGGCGCCGTACGGGACGACCAGCCGGGTGCCGGGCCACAGCCGGGCCAGCGAGCCGAGGTGCAGATGGTCGGCGTGCAGATGGGAGACGAGCGCGACGTCCGCCACCGCCGCCTCCGGCGGTGGCACGGGTCCGCGGCGGCGGCGCAGATGGGCCAGCCGCCGTGCGAAGAGGGGATCGGTCAGCACCGTGACGCCGGAGTTCCGCACGGTCGCGGTGGCATGCCCCCACCAGGTGATCTCCAACGACACGCGGTGCCTCCCGTCGCGCACGTACCACACCGTCCGGTCCGATCCTCTCACTCCGGCGGTTCCTGATTGCGGTCACCCGCAACAGGGCATGCATGAGTCATGCATATCTCTCCTTCCGTTACGGACACCGAACCCGGCATCGAGCGCGTGGCGAATCTGCTGGGAGCCGCGGCGCTGGCCGTCACGGACGACCTGCTCACCGCCCCGGCCGCCGCCTCCCGCCTCAGCATGAGCGCGGCCGCCGCCCTGATCGTCCTGCATGCCGATCCCGGCGTGAGCGTGACCGAACTGGGCCGTCGGGTGGGGTTGACCCAGTCCGCCGCGGTGCGGATGGTGGACGGTCTCGAGCGGTCCGGTCTGGTCGAGCGGCGGCGTACGGTCGGCAACTGGACCGGCGTCCACCCCACCTCCCACGGCCGCCGCACCGCCGAACACCTGCTGACCGCCCGCACCTCCCATCTCGCCGGGGTGCTCAACGGCCTGGACCGGACCGAGGTGCGCGACCTCGGCCGGCTGCTGGCCAAGCTGCTCGACGGCCTCTACCAGGGGTGCGGCGCGGCCGATCGGATGTGCCGCATGTGCGACCGCGACGCCTGCACCCACGAGGGCGCCCCCTGCCCGGTCGGCGCTGCGGACCGGGCGGCGGCCGCCGAACGCGAGGCCGCGGGCCGGGCACCCGAGGAGTGAGCCCGCCATGGGTGAACTGCTCGCCCTCACCTCCGCGCTGTGCTTCGGCGTCACCCACTTCGTCAGCGGCCTGATCTCCCGCCGCCACCACGGTGTGACCGTCGCCGCCTGCGCCCAGACGTCCGGTACGGCGGTGAGCCTGGTCCCCGTACTCCTCACCCACGCCGCCCCCGCCCCGCCCTCGGCCCTGGCCTGGGGCGTGCTGTCGGGAGTGGGCACGGGTGTGGGGGTGGCCTGCCTGTACCGGGCGATGAACACCGGCCCGATGAGCGTGGTCGTCCCGGTCAGCGACATCACGGCGGTCGGCGTGCCGGTGGCCGCCGGAATCGCCCTCCTCGGTGACCGCCCCTCGCCCTCGGCCCTGACCGGCATCGCCCTGGCACTCCCGGCCCTCTGGCTGATCTCCCGCGGCGGCACCGGGGCGCATGCGCGCACCGAGGCGCGTGCCGCGCCCTCGGCCCTGGCCCTCGTCGCGGGGCTCGGACTCGCCGTGCAGTTCTTCGCGCTCGCCCGCATCCCCGCCGGCGCCGCGTGGTGGCCGATAGCCGTCAGCCGTGCCGCGTCGGTGGCCGTCATCCTGGCCCTGTTCCCCGCGATGGGCGCGTCCGTACGGCTGCCGCGGCGGGCCGCCGCCACCGCGGCCGGCGCGGGCGCGCTCGGCACGCTCGCCATCGTCCTCTATCTGCTGGCCACGCGGCAGGAGCTGCTGTCGGTCGCCGTCGTGCTCTCCGCGCTCTATCCGGCGGTGCCGGTGCTGCTGGCCCTGACCGTGCTGCGGGAGCGGATCACCCGGCCCCAGGCGGCCGGGCTGCTCGGCGCGGGGGCGGCCCTGGCGCTCATCGCCCTGGGCTGACCGCCCGCCGCCGGGCACTCACCCCAGGACCAGCACCAGCTCGCCGATCTCCCGGCCCCGCGCCGCCGCGTACGCCCGCTCCTCCCGCGCGACCCGGAACCCGCACTTCTCCAGCACCCGCCGGGAACCGGCGTTGTCCGCGGCGACCCGGGCGTACAGCGGGCGCAGCGACACCTCCTCCAGGAACGCGGCCAGCGCGCGGGTGGCGATCCCTTTGCCCCAGTGCTCGCGCCCGATCCAGTAGCCGACGGACGGATCGCCGTACTGCTCGAACCCGAGCACGTTCCCGGCCACCCGCTCGTCGTACAGCACCGTCCGCTTAACCACGGTGTCATCGCCGAGGATCCGGTCCCACCGCTCCACGAAGGCCCTCCGGTCGTCCGGGTCCTCGGCGGTGAAGGCCGCCATCCGGCTGGCCTCCGCGTCCCGGTGATAGTCGAAGAAGACCGCGAGATCGTCCCGCTTCACCGCCCGCAGTCGCACCCTGGGTCCGCTCATGTCCTCAAGTCTGCACCGATAAGGCTGCACCGATCCCCACCGAGAAAATGCTCGCGCGGGTCGTCACGGCCAGAAGGCCACTGGCGGTCTTTACTGAGGAATCATGTCGAAGAAACCACGGTCCGACGCATGGAAGACGGCACTGACCACGCTGCAGACGGCAAAGCCGCCCTTCGTCCCGGAGGGAGCCGAGGTGATGACCGTCCTCGTCGAATTCCCGCCGGGAGATCCGGGCACCCCTCCGCACCGGCACTCCGGCCCCGCATTCGGATACATGCTCGAAGGGGAAATGCTCTTCGAGCTGGAAGGCGAGCCGGAGCGGGTGATCAGGGCCGGAGAGTCGTTCTGGGAGCCGGGCGGCGACGTCATCCACTACCAGGACGGGAACAACCGAACGGACTCTTGGAGCCGTTTCCTCGTGACGATGATGTGCGCACCGGGCCGGCCCATGCTGACCCTGGTGGACGACGAGGAACTGGCCCGGCGCAAGGACCGGCGCGCTCCTCGAAAAGGAAGGTGACCATGAAGATCGCAGTTATCGGCGGTACCGGCCTGATCGGATCGAAGGTCGTCAAGAACCTGAACGCGGCGGGCCATGAGGCCGTGCCGTGCTCGCAGTCCACCGGCGTCGACATCATCGCCGGAACGGGTTTGGAGAAGGCGCTGTCCGGTGCCGAAGTCGCCGTCAACCTGACGAATTCCCCGACCTTCGACGACGCCTCCGCGGCGTTCTTCCGGACCTCGATGGACAACCTTCTGGCCGCCGCCCACAAAGCCGGTGTGCGGCACGCCGTCATTCTGTCGATCGTCGGCGCGGAGCTGGTGCCCGAACTCGACTACTACCGGGCCAAGGTCCTCCAGGAAGACATCCTCAAGGCCGGGCCGATCCCGTATTCGATCGTCCGCGCCACCCAGTTCATGGAGTTCATGGACGCGGTTCTGTCCTGGACCACCGAGGGCGACACCGTCCGCCTGCCCGCCACCCCCATCCAGCCGATCGCCGCGCAGGACGTCGCCGACGCCGTCGCCGAAGTCGCCGCCGGCCCCCCGCTGAACGGCACCCGCGACATCGGCGGCCCCGACGTCTTCACCCTCGACGAACTCGGCCGGGTCACCCTGAGCGCGCGTTCCGACAGCCGTGAGGTCGTCCTGGACGACTCCGCGGGGATGTTCGCCGCCGTCCGCGGCGACGCCCTCACCACCAAGGGCGACGCCCGCCTCGCCCCCACCCACTACACCGACTGGCTCTCCTGACCCGGTCCCCTCGCGCGGCGGGGCTCCCACGCAACCGGCAAGCCCCGCCGCCCCCGGCCGAGATGTGGGTAAGCTCAGGCCGCTTTCATGTGGTTCCTTACTCACCCTGACCGTGCTGATGATGTCGGCAGGCATCCTCACCACCGCCTGCGGCGCCGACGGGGGCGGAGCGAGCGCCGCCACGAAACCGCCGTCGAAGGTCGAGGAATCACCCGAACCTTCCGCATCGACGGCAGGAAGCTCTCCCACCGCCCAGACGGCCCTGCAGCGGGCGCAGGAGGAGGCAGGCCGAGAACGGGCCGCGGCGGCTCCCAGCGGTGTTCCGGTCACGCCGGGGGAGGGCAAGGAGAGCGAGGTCTTCTCACATCCCCTGATGACCCGGGGAGACGTGACGGTCTTCAAGCCCGTTCGCAGCGGATCGGCCCTGACGGTGCCGGTGAAGATCACCAATCATGGCGACCAACGCGCGTTCTATGACGTCGCCGTCCGCGTCACCGGCCCGCAAGGATTCGATGCGACGGTGCGCATGAAGAGCGAAGTGGTCGGCCTGTATCCGGGGACTTCGTGGCCCACCGAACTCACCGCCCGGGATCCCGGGAGCCCCGTACCGGAGAACCCCCGGGTGGCCATCGTCAAGAGCACGAAGTCGCATCCCTTTGGCTGAGCCGGGTCAGGAGGTCAGGCCGCACCGGCCGTTGAGGAGCGACCGGCCCAGAGACGTGGCCGTGTGAATCACGGAGTTGCGGTGGCGTCGGCTGGTGATCAGCCCGGCTTCGCGGAGGACGGCGGCCTGGTGGCTGGCCGTCTGCAGGGGGGTGCGGATGCGCTGGGCGAGTTGGGTGGTCGTGCAGGCGCTCACGGCCACGGCCTCCAGCACGCGGGCGCGGGTCGTGCCCAGCAGGGCGGAGAGGGCCTGTTGTGACGTCGAACGGGTCGGAGCCAGCCAGTTGAGGTCACGTTCGACGGGATAGATCAGCACCGGAGGCAACCCCGTGTCGAGCAGGGTGGTGGGGGCGCCCCAGCAGAAGAACGACGGCTGGAGGACCAGGCCACGCCCGTCCAGATGGATGTCGTGATCGGCGGGAAAGGCCAGTTCCAGTACCGGGTAGCTCCAGGAGGCCGAGGGGTGCAGCGTGGCGAGCACGCCTTCCCAGCCGCGTTCGGTGAGGGCCCGCACGCGCCGGGAGCGATCGTGGTCCACCTGTGCCTCGACGCGGCTCCAGAAGGGGTCGAGCATCGTGGCGAAGTATCCGGTGACCGCGTCCGCCACGAGTGCCACGGCCTCGGGCGCCCCCTCCGCGAGCCCGCGCGTCCATCGCGGGAAGGGGCGCCCGGGGTGCCGCCGGGCAAGCTCCGCCAGATCGTTGCGTAATCGCGTGCGCGGAGTGCGCCGCAGGGCTTCCGCACCGGCGGACAAGGAGGAACCGGTGCCCGCGGGGGTCAGGAAGTCGACGGCATAACCTCTCAGCGGCGCCAGCGCGGAGAGCACCCGGGCCTCCGGACCCGCACGCCGGACGACGTCACGCTTCCACGGCCCGAAGGTCACGGCCCCTTCCTTGCGTCGCAGTCGGTACGAACTCAGCAGCACTTCCCACAGCGGATCAGCTCCCGTCGCCAGGGTGATCCGTGCCAGGTCGTCGCTGGTGAAATGAATCCTGAGCATGCCCCTGCCTTTCCGGCGTGGGGTGGTCGGGCGGTTCCCCCTATGCGCTGACCTCCCTCTTCCCACGTCCGTGGGAAGACGTTGCCGCTGTCGCGGCCGCTCGGACAGTCTTGTTTCGGCCCTTATGGGGGTGCCCGTTCGAAGTGCGAAGAACGGTCCGAGATCATCACTGACAGGAGAAATCGCATGTTTGGTCGATCCATGGCCGTGCTCGCCGCCGCGGCGGGGCTCGCCACCGCGGCGGTCGTGGCCGCGCCCGTCGCGCAGGCCGCGCCGTCCGGCTGTAGCTCGGGTGCGCTGTGTGCCTACGCGGGGGCGAACTACACCGGCGGCACACCGCAGCGGGTCTGGGAGGACAACGACAACCTCACTCAATACGCGTACTTCTACTACATTCAGGGCGGTTCGCTGTACAACAACGGCACACAGTGCAATGTGACCGTCTACACCGGCACGTACCACGGCGGCGTCGGCTACCGGCTCAACCGTGGCACGGGATGGGCGACCATCGGCTCCAACCTGCCGCACATCTCGTCCAACTACTGGTGCTGATCGGCGAATCCGCGCCATGAGGAACCGAATCAACGCCGCCTGCGCGACGCTGCTCCTCGGGGTCCTGGGTGTCGCCGGATGCGCCAACTCCGGCGGCACCCCCTCCGACCCCGTGCTGCCGCGCCCCTTCGGCGGAGCCCTCTCCTACGGTCCGCACGCGAGAGAAGCCCTGCACGCCGCCAACGAGCGCCTCATCGCCGACTGCATGCGGCAACGTGGCCAGGTCTACAAACCGGAGGGTCTCGCGACCGGCCGTACCGACCCCCAGGACAGCAATCCGTACGGGCTCCTCACCACCGACCAAGCCCGCCAGGACGGTTACGGCATCACCAGTGCGCAGCTCAACACGCGGATGCCCCGTGACCCCAACAAAGCCCGCTCCGGTGAACGCGAGTGGCGCGAGGCCCTGCTCGGGACGACGCCGCACCGCGTCCATGTCCGGCTGCCCGGGAAGCAGGAGTTCTTCTACAACACCGACGCGTGTCTCACCAAGGCCCGCGAGAAGCTGTACGGAGCCGACTACGAGCGCCTCTACAACACCTACCAGGTGATGGCCAACCAGGTCGTGTCCGCCGTACACAAGGATTCCCGATACCTGAAGGCCCAGCACCGATGGAGCAGTTGCATGCGCCACGCGGGCGTCCGGGCCGGCACGCTCGACGATCCACGGACCTCCGTGGGCGACCGGCTCCGTCGAGCCGTGGCGGACCGGGGCGGGCTCCGCACCGTCGCCCGCCACGAGCTGAGGCTCTCCCGGCAGGACGCGGACTGCCAGCGGGAAACCGGTCTCGCGCGGACGGTCACGGAGGCGCAGAAGCGCGCGGAGAAGGCGGTGGCGGGCGACCGGCGGCCCGGCCTCGTACGGCTGCGCACCCTGCGGGACGCGGCCGTACGACGCGCCACCGACACCTAGTCGGACCTGGTCAGGCCGGTCCGTCTCCGGCGGCCACGAACGCGTCGATGGCGGCGAACGTGGCGTCCGGCGCCTCCCGCCAGGGGAGGTGGCCCGCTTCGGGGATCACCTCGAAGCGGGCGTCCGGGATGGCGGCGGCGTACGCGCGGCCGAAGTCGGGGGTGACCACGGCGTCGTCCTCGCCCCACACCGCCAGGGTGGGCACCGCGACGCGGCCGAGGCGGTGCAGCAGCTTCGGGTCGGCCATGGCCGGGCCGGTGTAGGCCAGCATGGTGCGGATGGCTTCCGGGGACGGGCCCGGGGTGTTGGGCGCCTGGGTCGGCATCCGCACCTCGTGCCCCGGGACCTGCGGTCCGATGGCCCCCATCAGTACCAGCCGCCCGATGCGGCGGCGGCCCCGGTCGCGTACGGCCATCTCGGCGGCGAGCCACCCGCCGAAGGAGCTGCCGAGGACCAGGACATCGTGCAACTGGAGGTCGTCCAGCAGGTCCAGATAGGTCTCCACGAGGGCGTCCACTCCGGCGAACCAGTCGGGCCGGGCGGTGTCGTCCCAGCCCGGGTGGGTGGGGGTCAGCACCCGGCGGCCGGCCGCGAAGTGGTCCGCGATCGCGGTCATGCTCGCCGGACCGGCGCCGCCGTGCAGCAGCAGGACGGGCCGTCCCTCGCCCACGTCCGTCAGGGTCAGCGGAAGGCCGGGATAGGGCTGGAGCGGTACAGGCGGGTGGGTGGTGGTCATCGGGTGTCGTCTCCTGATGCTGCGTATGAGGTGAAGCGGTCCCGCGCGCGGCGCAGGCCGTCGGGTCGGAGGAAGTCGTCGAGGTTGGCGGCCGAGACGGCGGCCTGGGTCTCGCTGCGCGGGAAGAGGGCCGTTTCGTAGGCGGTCAGCGCCGTCTCCAGGTCGTCGTGGGCGGCGATGGCCCGGGCGAGTTCGGCGCCGTCCAGCATGGCGAGGTTGGCGCCCGCGCCGGCGAAGGGGGACATCAGGTGGGCGGCGTCGCCCAGGAGGGTGACGCCGGGAACCCGGTCCCAGCGGTGTCCGATGGGCAGGGCGTAGAGCGGCCGGGGTACGAGGGGGCCGTCGCTGTCGGCGATCAGTGCGCGCAGCGTGTCGTCCCAGTCGGGGAAGAGGTCCAGGACGCCCTTCGTGGCGTCATCCTCCGCATCGGCCCACGCCTCGGGCACCTTGACGGTGCTGTAGACGCGGATGCGCTCCCCGCCGATGCGCTGCGCGATCACCCCCTTCTCGTCCCCGAGGGCGAACATCGTGCCGTGGCCGACGCGTGCGGCGAGGGCGCGGTGCCGGGTGTCGACGTCCTCCAGCTGTCCGTCCATCAGGGTCACCCCGGAGTAGACCGGCCGGGCGCCGGACAGCAGCGGCCGGACCCTCGACCAGGCCCCGTCGGCGCCGACCAGCAGGTCCGCCTCCACGGTCCCGCCGTCGTCCAGGGTGAGCGTGGGGCGTCGCATCGGGGCGACGGCGACCGCGCGCACCTTGCGTCCCCAGCGGACCGTCCCCCTCGGCAGCGAATCCAGCAGCAGCCCCCGCAGCGCGTACCGGTCGATCTCGGGGCGGTCGCCGCCGCCCTCCGGGGCGGGCTCGTGGAACAGGGTGGATCCGTCCTTGGCGAGCAGCCGCAGCTCGGCGCCCTCGGGGCGGCTGAGTGCCCGGAACTCGTCGAGCAGCCCGGCGGCGCCCAGCGCGCGCTGTCCGGACTCCTCGTCCAGGTCCAGCGTGCCGCCCTGGTCGCGGGTGGTCGGCGACGCGTCCCTCTCGTAGACGGTCGAGGCGATGCCGTGGGTGTGCAGGACGCGCGCCAGCGTCAGCCCGCCCAGCCCTGCTCCGACAATCGCGATGGTGGGCGCGGTGGTCGTACCCGTGGACATACGTCGCCTCCCCGGTGGAGCGGTTCCCTGTCATGCCGGATGGGAGGAGAGTAAGGGAACGAACATGTTCGTGGCAAACGTGTTCGTCACGAACGCGTTCCCGAGCGGATAGCATGAGCCCATGACAGGGAACTCCGCCGCGCGCCAGAGCCGCCGTGAACGTCCGGCGAAACCGGCCCTGACCCGAGACGGGATCGTCGCCACCGCCGTCGACCTCATGCGGGCCGAGGGGCTGGAGCGCGTCACCATGCGCCGGCTGGCGCGGGAGCTGGACACCGGGCCCGCCTCGCTCTACGTGTACGTCCGCAACACCGCCGAGCTGCACGCGGCGGTCCTCGACGAACTGCTCGCCGGGGTCGACCTGGGCCCGGCCGCCGCCGACGGCGACTGGCGCGAGCGGCTGGTGCGGATCCTCATGTCGTACACGGAGCTGCTGTTCGAGCACCCCGGCCTGGCCCGCTCGGCCGTGGCCGCGCGCCCCTTC
Organism: Streptomyces sp. NPDC021212; assembly: GCF_044332925.1. NCBI lineage: Bacteria > Bacillati > Actinomycetota > Actinomycetes > Kitasatosporales > Streptomycetaceae > Streptomyces > Streptomyces sp. NPDC021212. Next base: position 757,376 of record NZ_JBIRPZ010000002.1, on the reverse strand, counting down.
GGCAAGAATTTCCTGAACCTCACGGAGGCGGTGCTGGCGCTGCTGCACGAGGGCGGCGTCGCGCCGGACCGGGCGGCGTGGCTGATCGACGCGCTGCTCCAGTTCGGCACCGCGACCGCCGCCGAGCACGCCTGGCGGGGCCCGGACGACGACCGCAACAACGAGGAGGACTGGGAGGCGATGGCCGCCGGGGTGATGGGCGCCTCGGAGCGGACCCATCCGCGCATCGCCGCTCTCGGCGCCCGGTTGCTCTCGGGGTCTCCCCAGGAGCGGCTGGTCTGGGGCTTCCACGTGCTGATCAACGGCGCGGCGCACACTCCCGTGCCGGATGTCCCGACGCCGCTGTAGGAGCGTCGGGACGTACGGGCTCTACTGGGTCCAGTAGCGCACGTTGCGGAAGCGGGCCTCGGCTCTGCCCGAACCGTGGTGATAGACGCCGTTCTTGAAGTAGCGAGTCGCCTCGCCCCGGTCCTCGGTGGTCAGGACCAGCTTGTTGTCGGCGTAGACCTTGATCGTTCCGGCGCTCGCGTCGTGGGCGACCTTCAGGTTCCACCACGTGTCGTAGATCCCGGTCTTGATGACCTCGTTCGTGTAGCGCTTGAGCGTGCCGCCGTTCGCGCTGGACGCCCGGAACATGATGTCGGTCGCCGGGGTCCCGGACGGGCGCCGGGTGCGCAGGATCTGCATGATGTCCGCGCCGTTGGTGCCGGACGGGACGTACACGTCCGCGTCCCACATGTGCTTGCCCGAGGTGTAGTCGTTCTTCCAGCGCATCTCGGTGCGTGGATTGGTCGAACTGCCTTCCTCGAACGGCTTGTCGGTGGCGTTCACCCACATGGTGTGGGTCTTGGTGCCGGAGTTGTAGCTGTAGCGCTCGCTGAGATCCAGGTTGTACGGCTTGTGCATGCTGTACGTGTACGACTTCCGCGTCCAGCCGTCGGTCGGGTCGGCCGCCGCCGTCGCCGTCGCTCCGTGCGCGGTCGCCGTTCCCGTCAGCGCGGCCATGAGCGCGCCGACGGCGACGCCCACCCTGACCCGCATGCGTAACGCGGGCATGTGCCCACCTCCAGTCGTCGTGGTCCGGACCAAGGCAACGTAGGGCCAGGGTGATGACGTGTCCATATCGATGAACGCGATTCTTCGTTTTCCCAGCTTCCGTTCACCCATGTGACCCTCACGCAGGTGACCCGACCGGTTGCTCACACCAGATCGTCTTGCCCGTGTGGGTGTGCCGGGTGCCCCAGCGCTGGGTGAGCTGGGCGACCAGCAGCAGCCCCCGGCCGCCCTCGTCGGAGAGGCGCGCCCGGCGCATATGGGGCGCGGTGCTGCTGGCGTCGGACACCTCGCAGATCAGTGTCCGGTCGCGGATCAGCCGCAGCTGAATGGGGCCCTCCGCGTGCCGGATGGCGTTGGTGACCAGCTCGCTCACCACCAGCTCGGTGACGTACGACGCGTCCGCGAGACCCCAGGCGTCGAGCTGTCGGCACGCCCACGAACGGGCCGTCGCCACGGTGACCGGGTCGGCCGACAGATCCCGTACGGCGTACCGGTCCGTGCCCAGGGCCTGGGTGCGGGCGATGAGCAGCGCGGCGTCGTCGGCCGGGTGGACCGGCAGCAGATCGCCGAGCACGTGGTCGCACAGCGCGTCGAGGGAGGGCGCGCGGTCGGCGAGCGTCCGGCACAACTCCGCCAGCGCGCCGTCCAGTTCGCGTTCCCGATCGCGCAGGCCCAGCAGCCCGTCGGTGTAGAGCGCGAGCAGACTGCCCGGCGGAAGCTCCACCTCCACCGCCTCGAACGGCAGATCGCCGAGGCCCAGCGGGGGACCGGCGGGCAGATCGAGCAGCCGCGCCCCGCCGTCCGGGGTGACCACGGCGGGCGGCGGATGGCCGGCCCGGGCCAGCGAACAGATCCGGGAGACCGGGTCGTAGACCGCGTACGTACAGGTGGCGCCGAGAATCGCGGGATCACCGGGGGCGTCGTCGGGGCCACCGCGGGCGTCACTGCTCTCGGCCTCCGCCGCGAGCCGGATCACCACATCGTCCAGGTGCGTCAGCAGCTCGTCCGGCGGCAGATCGACATCCGCCAGGGTGCGGACCGCCGTGCGCAGCCGCCCCATGGTGGCCGCCGCGCCGATCCCATGGCCGACGACATCGCCCACCACCAGGGCGACCCTCGCCCCGGACAGCGGAATCACATCGAACCAGTCGCCCGCCAGCCCTGACCGGCCCCCCGCGGGCAGATAGCGGGACGCGGTCTCGACCGCCGCCTGCGCGGGAGTCCCCTGCGGCAGCAGGCTCTGCTGGAGACTGAGCGCGGCGGTGCGCTCGCGGTCGAAGCGGCGCGCGTTGTCCAGGCAGATGGCGGCCCGCGCCACCAGCTCCTCGGCCAGCAGCTGATCGTCCTCCGTGAACGGGTCCTTGGTCCGCCGGTAGAACATGGCGATGCCCAGCGTCATCCCGCGCGCCCGGACCGGCACCCCCATGATCGACTGGAATCCGTACTCCCGGAACTTCTCCGCCCGCGCGGGATCGCGGGCCAGCCAGTCCCGCATGTCCCGGTCCGCGACCCGATGCCGGGTCGACCGGCCCGTGGCCATGCAGCGCACCGCGGGCGTGTACGGCGGGTAGAAGTCCACCTCGCCCGGCTGCCGCACCGCCTCGGGCGCACCCTCGATGATCGACTGGTTCGCCGCCCGGCGCAGCGCCACCACCCCGGTGAACGGGCCCGGCTCATCGCCCTCGAGCAGCGTCTCCAGCAGATCGACGGTGACCCAGTCGGCGAGCCGCGGCACCACCGCGTCGGCGAGTTCCCGCGCGGTGCGCATCACGTCCAGAGTGCTGCCGATCCGGGTGCTCGCCTCGTTCAGCAGCGTCAGCCGCTCCCGGGACCGCACCTGCTGGGTCACGTCGGCGACCGTCGTGCAGAGCCCGAGCGTCTGCCCGTCCGCGCCGCGCAGGGCGGAGGCCGTGGCCAGGAGGACGCGATCCTGGTCCGGGTTCGAGGGCAGCCGCCCCCGCATCTCCCCGCTGAACGCGGCCTCGCCCGTCTCCACCACCTGCCGCAGCCGCCGCTCCCACGGCTCCGCGTCCGGCCCCGACAGCACCTCCGGTAGCCGCTTCCCCTTGCGTTCGGCCTCCGTGATCCCGGTCAGCCGCGTCATGGCGGCGTTCTGCCGGATGCACCTGAGGTCCGTGTCGTACATGGTCACGGCCACCGGGGAGCGGGAGAACAGCCAGTCCGCGACCGCCCGGTCCACCTCCCGCGGCAGCGGCCGGGCCCCCGCGGCGCCACCGCCCTCGATACCGCCCTCGATCGGCGCCACCAGCACCCACTGTCCCCGCGTGTCCCGGTCCATCAGCCGGTGCCCGGCGCCCCGCACCCGCAGCACCCGCCCATCGGCGCACCGCACCGACAGCCACCCCAGCCAGTCGTCCCGCTCCGGCGGCCCATCCCAGAACGGCGCCCCGCCCTCAAGCACCACCAGCTCCCCGACCCGCCGCCCCACGGCATCCCCGGCGGCATGCCCCAGCGCCCGTTCGGCACCGCGATTCCAGCCCGTGACGATGCCGAACTCATCGACCGTGATCACGGCGGTCCGCGGGGCCTCGGCGTTCATGCGCCCATCTCCTCGTTACCGAGCATGCACCCCCGGCCAGGGCCGTTCAAACGAGCGCGACCCTCTCGGCGGCTCGACCCCCGCATACACGGCCCCGGACGCGGAACCGGGTGCCCGGCCTAGCGGACGAAGAGACGGAGACCACCCGGACGGTGTGGTCCGCCCTGGAGGAAGCGATCGAGGAGCAGGGCTGGGCCGAGCGCACGCTGTACGCCCTGTTCGCAGGGGCCCGGCGGGGCCGGCGCCTAACCGAACGCGGCCAGGGCGACCGGCTGCCACTGGCGCCAAGTGCTCAGACGCTCCTCGTAGAGAGCGGCGACGTCGGTGAAGGACTTGCCGAGGAAGATCCTCAGCGGAGGCTTGTCCGCGTCGACGATCCGAAGGATGGCGTCGCGGGTCGCGCGCGGGTCGCCGACCTCGAAATCCGGTGCGGTGGCCGTGCGCACTTCGGCGTAGTCCGGGTGCTGCTCACTGTGCCGTGACCCGCGGTCCAGCCAGTCGGTGGCGTAGGGGCCGGGCTCGACGTTGGTGATGTGGATGCCGAAGGCCGCCACTTCTTGCGCCAAGGACTCCGACAATCCTTCGAGGGCCCATTTGGAGGCGTGGTACGCGCCGATGCCGGGGAAGGCACGTACGCCGCCCTCGCTGGTCACCTGAAGGATCCTTCCCGACCGCTGGGCCCGCATGAGGGGCAGCACGGCCTGCGTGACCCACACCGCGCCGAAGAAATTGGTCTCCATCTGAGCCCGGAGTTCGTCCTCGTCCAACTCCTCGACCATGCCGAAATGCCCGTACCCGGCATTGTTGACCGCGATGTCCAGCGAACCGAAATGCGAGTGGGCGAGCCGCGCCGCCGCATGCACCGCGCCGCGGTCGGTGACGTCGAGCTGAATCGGCAGCACCGCTCCCCCGTACCGCTCGACCAGAGGGGTGAGCCGGCCGACGTCCCGGGCCGTCGCCGCGACGTGATCGCCGCGTTCCAGTGCGGCTTCCGCCCACTCGCGGCCGAACCCCCTCGAGCTGCCGGTGATGAACCAGGTTTTCGCCATGGTTGCTGGCTCCTTACGGATGGTGCTTGCTGTTGCCGCTTCCATCGTGCTGCTGGTCGAGGTATTCCACCAGCGAAGGTCTCGCATGAAAGACATGCGCTTTCAGAATGTGTCAGGATGGCGGCATGGCCGACTTCACCCTCACCGGCCTGCGTGTTGTTCAGGCCGTGGCCGACACCGGATCGTTCACCGCCGCGGCCGACGCCCTCGGATACACGCAGTCAGCGGTGTCCCGTCAGGTGGCGGCGATGGAAGCCGCCGCGGGCGCACCGCTGTTCGTCCGGGGTGCTCGCGGGGTGGCTCCCTCCCCGGCGGGCGTGATGCTCGCCCGCCGGGCAGCGACGGTCCTCAGCGAGATCGATGCCGTCAGCACAGACCTCGCCGGGCTGGAGGACCATCTCGCGGGACGAGTCGCCATCGCGGCGTTCTCCTCGGCCGCCGCCGTGCTGGTCCCCAGGGCACTGGCCCGTCTCCGGAACGACCATCCGGGCCTGATCGTGGAGTTCGGCGAGGCCTCCTCGCCCACGCAACTTCGCCAACTCCGCGCTCACCGCATCGACGTCGCAGTGATCGGCGTGGGTCCGGACCTCCCTGCTTACCAGTTGGAGGGACTCCGCCACGACCTGCTCCTGGACGGCGGCCTCCTGCTCGCCGTCCCCGCGAACCACCGGTTCGCCGGACGCGGAACCATCCCGGTGGCCGAGCTGAGGGACGAGCCCTGGATCGTCGGCAAGGGCCTCCGCGGCGACCCCCAGTTCGGCGCCTGGCCCACCCTCGACCACCCGCGGATTGCCTACGCCGCCCGTGAATGGCCCACTCGCTTCGGCCTGGTCGCCACCGCTCTCGGCATTGCCGTACTCCCCGAACTGGCCGCCGCCGCGGTCCCCACCGGCGTCCGTACGGTCCGCGTCGACGACCCTGCTTGGTTTGGCCGAGCCGCTGTCGCCGTCACGGCCCGCGACCGGTCTCCGGAGGTGACGGCCACCATGGCGGCGCTCCGTCACGAGGCCGCACAGCTTCGTGCGGCACCGTAGCGCCGGGGCCCGGCTTGGTCTCCAGCGCGGTTTCGTGATCTACCCGGTGGGTTCGCTGGTGGTTCGTCGTGATCACGCGGTGGCCGTACCCGTTCCCGGCCGGGTACGGCCACAAGATCGCGAAGTCAGACTGGAGTATTGGCCGCCCATGACGCCAAGAGGGCTAGACCGTCCGCGGTCGCCGTGCCGGCGGACGCGGTGTAGACGTTCAGGAGCAGGCCAGGTTCGGCAGGCATCTCCATCGACTCGACGTCCAGGTCGAGTTGGCCCACTACCGGATGGTGCACACGCTTGCGTCCGGACCGGTGGAGCCGAACGTCCTGAGATGCCCACCGCTGCCGAAATAGTTCACTGCGTGTTGACAATTCACCGACTAGGGCGATCAGCTCCTCGTCGTGCGGATTGCGGCCGACTTCCATGCGTAGCTTCGCGGCCACATCGCAGGCGATTCGCTCATAGTCGACGAAGAACGTTTTTGCCGCTTCGGGATCCAAATACACGAACCGCGCGGTGTTCGCCGGCCGTCGCGTGTCGGCCAGCACCGGTGAATACAGCGCGCGGGCAAGTTGATTCATGGCCAGGACGTCATAACGGCCGTTGCACATCCAAGCCGGCGCATCGGTGATGGCGTCGAGCACCTGCTGAAGCGCCGGACGCACCGTCACGGCGGGTCGCCGGCGGCGTGGACCGCCGGGCGCCCTGGACTGCCGCGCAAGGTGGAACAGGTGATCGCGCTCGGCCTCGTCAAGTTGCAAGGCAGAGGCCAACGCGTCGAGCACCCCGTCGGAGGTGCCGGTGAGGCTGCCGCGCTCCATACGCACGTAGTAGTCGACCGATACCCCTGCCAGTAGAGCTACCTCTTCGCGACGCAGACCTTTGACCCGGCGGTTGCCGCCGTAGGCGGGCAGTCCGGCCCGCTCGGGCGCGATCCGCGCGCGACGCGAGCTCAGGAACTCTTTGATCTCAGTGCGCAGATCGATCGTGGCCACCCCTTCACCCTAGGCCCTGTCCGCAGGCGAAGGGAGGTACTGCTGGTACCCCGACGACCGCGTTGAGACCCGACTTGGAGGTGTTCAGGGGGGCTCGTCGGCCACTGGCAAAGCCTTGCGCGGACGCCTAGGTACCTGATGCGGTCGTGGCGATGCCGCCGTCGCTCGGGATGATGGTGCCCGTGACGTAAGCTCCGGCCCGGCTGGCGAGGAACACGGCGATACCTGCCATGTCGTCGTCACGGCCGAGCCGACGCAGAGGGGCCTTCGCCGCGATCGTGTCGCCGATGGCATCGAGCGTGGACGCCATCATCTGCGACGGGAACGGTCCTGGGGCCACCGCGTTCACCGTGACGTGCTGGGGGCCCAGTTCCCTGGCAAGCACTCTGGTGAGTTGATGGAGTGCCGCTTTGCTGCTGGCGTACGAGTAGTTGGGCGACTCGGCGACGTGGATGGCGGCGATACTGCCGATGTTGATGATCCGCGCGGGATCATCGGCGGTGCCCGCCCTGCGAAGTGCGGGGAGCAGCGCCTGCACCAGCCAGAACGGCGACTTGAGGTTGAGGTCGAGCACTGCGTCCCAGGCCTCGTCCGGGAACGTCTCCAGCGGCTCGCGCCACATCGCTCCCGCGTTGTTGACGAGGATGTCCAGGCGTTCCGAGTCGCCCTTGACAAGATCAGCGAGGCGCTGACACTCGTCGTAGCTGGACAGGTCGGCGGGGAATGCTTGAACGTCGCCGAATTCGGACAGCAGATGCTGTGCCTCCGCGCACGCGTCTGCCTTGCGTGAGCTGATGATGACGCGGGCGCCCGCCTGCAGAAGGCCGCGCGCTATCATCATCCCAATGCCCCTGGTGCCGCCAGTGACAAGTGCGTACTTTCCACTCAGATCGAATAGGTCTGCGTGAGTGGTGAACTGGTTGTCCGCCATTGGTCTTCGTCCCTTCTGCCGTGGAATTTGTGCTGACACGGATCCATTACTTCTCCTCCGTGCAGCTGGGAGCCGGCTCCAACAGGTTGACAGGCGTCCTGGACATCTGGGAGACCCTGGTGATACAGGTACTGCGAGAGCCCCCCTTGCCTGGTGCGCCGGCTCACGCTGCAACAATCCCCTCCTGCACAGTCAGTTCGAGGCGACGGTTCAGGTCGCGGCGATTCATCAGTGGCTGGGATTGGCGCGCAGCGGTGTGTATGGGATTGCACCTTCCGTAGCGGCATGTGGTCCGGTGGACTTACGTCCCGATGCCTTGAGGAAAGGTCCCCGCTCATGCGTTCGTCTTTCATGCCACCCCGCCAGGTCAAGATCGGTGACGCGGCGGCCTTCACCGGCAGCACGCCACGGGCGATTCGCCATTACCACGAGATCGGCCTGCTCCCCGAGCCTGAGCGGGGCGGCGATGACCGCCGCCGCTACGGGTACGAGGACATGATCCGCTTGCTGTGGATTCGCAAGATGGCCGACGCCGGGATCGCCCTGGACGACATCCGTGACGCCTTTACCACCGGCACGGCTTCCGCCGGTGCGGACAGCGGAGAAGGTATCGCGGGCATCCTGGAGCGGTTGGAGGAAACCCTCGCCGAGCAGGAGGCGGAATTGCGGCGGCAACGGACCGCCGTGCAGCGGATGCGCACCGAAGGCAGCCGGATGGGCCTGCTCTCCGACGTCGTCACCGAACGCCTCAAGGGCCTGCCCGAGAGCTCCCTGCGTCAGGCGGACCTGGACAGTCTGCTGGTCACTGAGCGGATCTTCGGCCCGCTCGGCGCGGCCGTCCAGGCGACCCGCTTCGTCGTCCTGGCCACGCATCCCACTCTGCGGGAGGATTCCGACCGCATCGATGACGCCGAGGAGGCACTCGATGACAGCGTCGCCGTCGATGATCCACGGGTGGCTCAAGTGGCCGTCCAGCGGCACGCCTTCGAATGCGCCCTGCAGGCCGTCATCGAGGAGTCCGGCCTGGATAAGGACGACGATGCCCTCTTCGACGACTGGGACACTCTGCACCCTGCCACCGCCGATGACGGCGAGGACGAGGCCGGCCTCAGCTCTGGCAGGCGGGAGGCTGACTCCATGAGCGCGTTCGAAGCCACCGGCAAGATGCCCTACGACTTCTCCCCAGCCCGCCTGCGCTGTATGGAACTGGCCGAAGAACTATCCGCCCAAGACTCACCCACTACCTGAAACACGGTCCAGCGGCCGAGTCGGACCATGGTGTCGAACGCCTGCGGGTGCTGTCGCCTCCCCGCCCCGGCCTGGAGCGGTCCTGCCGGTACAAACGGCGTACGGTCGGCAACTGGATGGGCCCCCGCGCAGGCGGCGCATCGCCGAGCGCCTGCTGTCGGCCCGCGCCGGGCGTCGGCCGCCGAAGGCGAGGCTGCGGACCGAATGCCTGGGTCTACTGATGCACGGCGCGTACGCCGAGCGTCACCGCGATGCTGCGTGAGCGGCCATGCAACCTCAACGGCCGGGGCACGGGCCCCGGTCAGCCGCGGTGGCTCAATACGTTGACCACCCGGCCGTTGGGGTCACGGACGAAGAACCGGCGCACTCCCCACGTCTCGTCCTGCAACGGGTGCACGATCTCGGCGCCGCTCTCTCGCATCGCCGCATATGCCGCATCCACATCGTCCACCTCGACGCTCATGTCGGGCACGACGGGCGCGGTCTCGTCGTGACTCATGAAGGTCACCTGCGCCGTCGGGTTGGAGGGGGAGGCGAGCGTCATGACCCAGCCAAGGTTCATGACCTCCTCGAAGCCCAGGAGGCCGTAGAAGTCCCGGCTCTCCTCCATGGTCTCTGAACGGATGTCGGGCATGACCCGGCGGATGGACATGGGCGACTCCTGCTGACAGGCGTGAGCAAAGCCAGGTGCCTTGATCGGCGTGCTGCGAACCCTACGTGTGACCCATGCGGGTTGTCGTCAGGTTGCGGTCCGTCGATCGCGCTTGACGTTCCGGCGCAGGTGGTCGATGAGCTCCGCCGCACTGACACACGCGCCCGCCGCGGCCACCACCGACAGCCACACCGGTCCGTGGCTGTGCAGGTTGTCCACGAGGTACGCGCCGAAGAACACGGTGCCGGCCGCGGACCGCACGTCGTACCGCCGCCACCAGTGCTGGCGGGGTGCCTCCGCCGCGGCGAGCTGACGCGCGTAGGCCGCCACGGGCCCGAATTCCTCCTCGGGCTCGCACCCGGTTTCCGCGAGGTGGCGGCTCGCTTCCCGGGTGAGTTCGGCCGCGCGTGCCCGGGGGAGGGCGTGGCGCCCTACCAGGAGCTGCGGCAGCTTCCGCAGCCACGCTTCGGACGGCAGCCGCTCCGGGGCGGGGGCGGGTGGCGGGTCGTAGAACAGCGCCCACGCGGGGAGCAGGACGCCCAGCACGCAGATGGCGGGGGTCGGCACGTGTGCGATCACGGTGCCGGGCCCCGCCATCAACGCGACAGCGGCGAGGATGATGGCGACGGCGGTCGCCAGCCCGCAACCGGCCGCGCGGATACGGGACCCGGCGTGCAGGGCGAGCTTCGCGCCGTGCAGGGCCGCTACGCCGACGGCGATGGCGGCGCAGCCGAGGAGGGCGGCGGCGGTGAGATCGACCATGAGGCCGTTGACCACAAGCTCGTATGCCCCGACCGCGAAGGTCATCAAGCCCCACTGCGTGGTCACGTCGATGGCGTAGTCGGCGGTCGTCCGAGCGTCGGGGTCACGTCGTGCCCGTACGCCGGCGGGAAGCCGCTCGCCGGCCACGACCTCGGCGAAGTCGTCCGGACTGCCGAAGGCGTCCTCCGGATGTTCTCCGCTCTCCGCGCAGTGCGCGGCCACTTCCGCCAACACGCTGTCGCACACGTCCTCTGCTACGGATCGCTCGGCGAGAGCGATCCGGGTCCGTAACTCCCACGTGTCTGCCGTGTCTGCCGTTTCGCTCATCGCAACTCCTGCTGGGTGTGGCTCATGAGCCGGTCCATCGCGGCGGAAAATTCCTGCCAGTGCGCGATCTCGTCCCGCAGCCCGGCGCGGCCGGCCTCGGTGAGCCGGTAGACCTTGCGCCCCGGCCCGCCCTCGCCGGGCTCCCAGCGCGATGCGACCAGGCCGTCGGTTTCCATCCGGCCGAGTACGGGGTACAGGGCTCCGCCGCGCACCGTCCCCAGGCCGTGTTCCGCGAGCCGTTGCACCAGTGCGTACCCGTGCCGATCGCCCTCGGCCAGGACGGCGGCCACGCTCAACTGCAAGGTCCCGCGCAGCCATAGGGCCGATGGATCCGATGAGTCCGTGCGCGCCATCTGCCCTCCCGGCCGACTACTCGCGATCTGTGACTAGTTTCGTTTCAGAGTAGCGGGTCTGGCGGATCGTCGGGTGCATGATCAAAGCTAGGTGCCGTGGACGGAGTTACGGACGGCACGGTCCTCGCCCTGATCGGCGTTCTACTCGGGACGGCGGGGACCCTCATCGGGCAGCACCTGGCGAACCGCGTCGAGGTGCAGCGGGACCATCGACACCGCGCGGATGTGGCGCGGGCGGAGCGCAAGGAGGCCATATCGGGGTACTTAAAGGCGGTCCAGCGGGTCGAGCTGATCCTTGACCGCCGAAAACTCGACATGCCGACGCTCGACGACCCGGAGGACGTGAAGCTGCACGATTTGTGGCTGGCGAAGAAGGCGGTCGAGCTGGTGTGTTCCGCGCAGGCCGCACAGGCCGCGCACGACTACACCGTGGTGCTGCACGCGTTGATGCGCAACGAGAGCGAGCGGGGGCGGTCGCCGGTCAAGCGTGAGCGTCGCGAGGCGTTCATGGAGGTGGCCCGGGACGAGCTGGAGAGCGGCCGCGCCCGCATCAGGCGATGAATCTCTAATAATCTCCCTGATCTTCGGCGTGGACAATGCGAACCGAGGCGGTCGGCCTTCCCCCACACTGCCGCCGAGGAGGATGCATGACGTCCGCCCAGCCCGCCGAGCCCCTGACCTACCCCTTCGCGGCCGAGAAGCTGAACCTGGCACCGCTGTACGCCCAGTTGCGCCGCGAGGAGCCGTTGACCCGGGTCCAACTCCCGTACGGCGAACCGGCGTGGCTGGCAACCCGCTACGAGGACGCCCGGCTCGTCCTCGGCGATCCCCGGTTCAGCCGGGCGGCGGCCGTCGGGCGCGATGCGCCGCGCGTACGGCCTTACGCGCCCGGCCCCGGCACCATCAGCACGTTCGATCCGCCGGAGCACAGCCGGTTGCGACGGCTCGTGACGAAGGCGTTCACCGTGCGCCAGATCGACCGGTTGCGCCCACGCGTCCAGCGGATAGCCGACGAACTGGTCGACGCGATACGGGCCGACGGCGCACCGGCCGACCTGGTCGAGGACTTCGCCCTGCCCCTGCCGATCACGGTCATCTGCGAGCTGCTGGGCGTGCCGTTCGAGGACCGGGCCGACTTCCGGCTGTGGTCCGAGGCGTTCCTCTCCACGACGAAGTACACGCTGGAGGAGATCAAGGGCTACCGGACCCTGCTGCGGGACTACATGGCCGACCTCGCCGAACAACGGCGCACCGCACCGCAGGAGGACCTGCTCAGCTCCCTCGTCGCCGCGCGCGAGAACGACGACCGGCTGTCCGAGGACGAACTGCTCTCGCTGTCCGAGGCGATCCTCATCGCCGGTCACGAGACCACCGCCACGCAGCTCGCGAACTTCCTCTACGTCCTGCTCACCCAGCCCGACCACCTCGCCGCCCTGCGCGCGGACCTTGCCCTCGTACCGCAGGCGGTCGAGGAGCTGCTGCGCTTCACCCCGCTCGGCTCCGGCAGCATGCAACCGCGCTACGCGCGCGAAGACGTCGAGATGGGCGGGGTGACCGTACGGGCAGGGGAGCCGGTGGTCGTCGCCATCAACTCGGCCAACCGTGACGAGTCTGTCTACACCGACTCCGGCCAACTCGACCTGTGCCGCCGCGAGGCCACCCACCTCGGCTTCGGCCATGGCCCGCACCACTGCCTGGGCGCTCCGCTGGCCCGGATGGAGCTACAGATCGCCCTGCGGACGTTGCTTGAGCGGTTGCCGGGCCTGCGGTTCGCCGACGCCGAGCGGGACGTGGAGTGGAAGGTGGGCGTATCCACGCGCGGTGTGCGGAGGTTGCCGGTTACCTGGGAGGGGTGAGGGTGGTCAGGAAGGCCGACCAGGCGTCGGCGGGTATCTGGAGGTTCGGCCCGTCCGGGATCTTGGAGTCCCGGACGTGGACGGTGGCGGAGGTGCGGGCCACCTCGACGCACTGACCGCCACTGGAATCGCTGTAGCTCGACTTGTGCCAGTCGAGGGCGATCTCGACGCAGTCGCCGCCGCCGGAGTCGCTGTAGCTGCTCTTGAACCACACGAGTCTGCTCATAGCTCACCCATCAACCGCTCGATGACGTTCACGGATTCCTCCGGCCCGAGGGCCTGCGTGCGGATCATCGCATAGCGCCGTACAAGTGTGCCCACCTTGTCTGGCTTGGAGACCAGAATGCTCTCGCCATGGTTCTCCAGGTAAGCCACGGAGGTCTCGTCGGGCGTCTCGATCAGTTTCATCGGGCCACGCAGTCCCGCGTGCGTGGCGCGAGTCGATGGCATGACCTGGAGAGTCACGTTGGAGCGAGTCGCGCAGGTGACGAGGTGTTCGTACTGGTTGTGCATGACACCTGTGCCGCCGATCAGCCGCCGCAGTGCCGATTCCTCGATTACGGCGTGGACCAGGGCCATCGGCTTGCGATCGAACAGTGCCTTGCGGTCCATGCGGGCCGTGACAAGCTGCTCCAACTCATCTTGCTCGAACGGCGGGTAGTTGCTCTGGAGCAGGGCGCGGGCGTACTCCTCCGTCTGCAAGAGGCCGTCGATCACCTGCGTGCAGTATGACGACACGCTGAGTGCCTCCTGCTCTAGCTGCACGAAACCCTGGAAGAACTCCGGGTACCGCTCCAAGCGCAGGAATCCGATGGCCGCCCTCAGTATCCCGCCCGCGTCCAGTGCCTTCTCGGCCGCATCGATGAACTCGTCCGTAGGCGGCTTCGCACACGTCTCCACCGCACTCACCGCCGAGCCTGTGTAGTTCATCAGCTTGCCCAATTCCTCCTGCGTCAGCCCCGCGTGCTCGCGCAGAATCCGCAGCACAGCAGCGAAGTACTGCACGGTCGGCGGTGCAGACGGCTTCTTCTTGGCCTGTGGCATCATCCAGGCCACCTCCTCAACGCGGCTCAACGCCAATCAACGTCCGTTCGACCGGAGTTGTCGGCCGCCGCAGTCGACGTTCTGTTACTGGTGACGCTAGCCACCTGCACCGACAGTGGGGGCATGAACGCGCAAAGTCACGACGTAAATCCTCGCCATGGCTGGAAGCAGAGGTTTACGCCTGTACCCCCGTCCGTCCACCGCGCGCGGCACGCGGCCGAGGCCGAGCTGCGCGGCTGGGGCGTGGCTCCTGGCTCCGCCCTGGTCGCGCTGCTCGTGCTCTCGGAGCTGGCGACGAACGCGGTACGGCATGGCCGCGTACCCGGGAGGTACTACGAGGTGCGTATCGCATACGACGCAGAGAAGTTGGTCGGCATCGAGGTGTCCGACCCCGGCGATGGGCTGCCGGTGGTCGGCGACGCGGCGCCGGATGCCGAGCGCGGGCGCGGGCTGGCGATCGTGGAGGCGTTCGCCGAGGCGTGGGGGGTGCGGGAGCGCCTCGTCGGAAAGACCGTTTGGGCCCGCGTCCGCCTCTAGGCTCGCTGGCTGGGGACGCCGCGGGAACGGGCGCCGCGACCCCGTTCCCGCACGCCGCTGGGCGGCCTCAGGCCGCGGCGGGATCTCCCGGTCGGCATCCCAGCCGCGCGGCCTCGCGCATACCGTCGCTCGGCTTCGTCTCCGGCTTGCGCCCGCAGGCGACGACGCCCACCTCGGTCATCCGCCAGGTCACCACGTGGCCCGATGCGGCCTTGCCCCGGCCCGCGCAGCGGTACCGGAAATCGGCCTGGACCAGGGTGACCGCGCGGGCGGGGACGTAGCGGCCCGACGCCTCGGCCTCCTTCACGGCGTAGCCCGAGCGGTCATAGGCGGTGGTCCTGGCCGGCACCGCGTTGACGTCGCCGGCCAACTCGTCGGCGCGCAGCTTGAGATGCCGGGCGAGGGAGTGGATCACCCGCCGCTGCGGGAGCCTGCCCCCCGTCGTACGGACGGACCGGGTGTAGCGGGCGACTCCCGGACACGCCTGGAGCTGGCCTTCTCCCCCTTGTCGTAGTGGCGGGTCCGGCCCACGTCGGTCAGGACCGACTGCTGGGAGACGTTGAACCATTCGTAGCTGCCCTTGTCGCACGCCCGGTCGGCGTCCTTCTCGCCGTCTCCCCCGGAACAGCCCGCAACCCCTGTGGCCATCACCATGACCGCCATGGCGGTGCTCCACCTGCGCTTCATTCGTTCATCCCCGTTGTGTGTGCCGCGCTACCGCGGCCCGATCATGATCGTCGGACCATGGTCCACGGCTGGGGAGGGGCGGGCAAGGGCAGGTGGATCACGCCGTGCCCTCCAGGGCGGCGCGCCATACCGGGCTGTCGACGTAGTGGTTGTCGAAGCGCTCCGCGGACTCGGCGATCTCCTTCGGGTCCGCCTCCCCGCGCATCACTCGGCCGAGCAGGCGCAGGTAGTCGAACCGGCCCATGCCCGGGGTGAAGACGAACAGCGCGTCCGCCTCGGCGTCGGGCGCGGCGGCGAAGGCGTGCGGGGTGTGGGGAGGCACCGCCAGGAAGTCGCCCTCGTTCAGGACGGTGATCTCCTCGCCCACCAGGACCCGTAGCGAGCCGCTGATCACGAAGAACAGCTCCGTCGCCTTGGTGTGGAAGTGGGCGGGAGCCCCCACGGCCCCCTTGGCGAAGGTGGACCGGTAGCTCGTGAAACCGCCGCCCGGGCCCGCCGATTCGCCCAGCAGGGTCATCACGCTGCTGGGGTCGGCGCAGGTCTCGGCGTCCGCTCCGCGGGTCAGCAGCGCTGGAGTTCTCTCAGTCATGATCTGGACTCTACGGCGCGGATTGACCCATGGTCCGGGTCAATTCGCCACCGAAATCATGGGTCAATCGCCGGAGACCGACAGGGTGTAGCGCAGCTTCTCCTTGGCCTGGGCGCCCAGGCGTTCGTAGAAGCGCACGGCGCCCTCGTTCCAGGCGGGGGTGTTCCACTGGATCTCGGTGAGGCCCAGGTCCCGGGCGTGGGCGGTGACCGCGTCCATGAGCCGGGGGCCGTCGGCCGTCTACGCGTTGCTCCAGGACCTCGCCGTGGACGACGGCATGACGGTGCTGGACATCGGCACCGGCACGGGTGAGACCGCCGCGGCCCTGGAGCACCGCTGTGGCGGCGGGGTCACCACCGTCGAGGTGGACCCCGCCGTATCGCGGCAGGCGGGCGAACGGCTCCGCGCGGCCGGGTGTCGCCCGGCCGTCGTCGTGGGGGACGGGGCCGAGGGGTGCGCGGCCCGCGCTCCGTACGACCGGATCCTGGCCACCGTCGGGGTCCGGGCGCTTCCCGGGGCGTGGATCGAACCGAGGCGGAGTTCGTCACCGGGCAGTACAGCGCCCTCCCCTTCGTGCTGGGGCTCCGCGTACCGCGGTGCGTCCAGGTCGTGGCGGAGAAGGAGGACGACGGGGCGCGGCCGGTGTGGTTCTACGGGGTGGGTGACCGGTCCTGGGCGTGCGTGGTGTTCCGTGAGGACAAGAAGCAGGCGCGCGTCTGGCAGGCGGGGCCGCGCCGGCTGTGGGACGAGGTGGAGGGCGCGTATCGGTGGTGGAGGGGGCGGGGCGCGCCGGACCACACCCGGTTCGGGCTGACCATCACCCCCGAGGGGGCATCGGGTCTGGCTGGACGATCCGTCCGTGACCATGCTGTAAGCGGAACGGCCTGCTCCCCGTAACCTCGTGCCCGCCGGGACGCACCCGTGCTGTGTAACGCTGGGTTTCGGTCCGCGCGCCCAGCGCGGACCGAAACCCGAAGTGAGGCCACGGAGTGCAGAAGCCCCGATGGAAGAGCGTGGGGGGAGCACTGCTCCGGGTGGCGGCCGTGTGGGCGGTGTCGACGCTCACCATGCTGGCACTCGCGGGCATCCTGCCCGATTTCCGCTTGCAGGCAGCTGACGGCGACAGCGCGACGAGGATCGCGGTCACCGCCGCCAGCGGCGCCGGTGCGTTCGGTGTGCTGAGCGCGCTGGTATGGCCGCTGCTGGTACGGGCGTTGCTGCTGATGCCCGCGTTGGTGCTGGGGCTGCTGGTGTTCGTGCTGAACGGCTCGATGCTGCTGATCGCGATCAGCCTGATCCCCGACGGCCGGGGTGCGGTGGAGCCGGAGACGGCGGTCGTGGTGGCGGCGGTGATGTCGGCCGCGTCCTCGGCGACGAGCACGTTCCTGACGGTGCGGGACGACGGGGCGTACCGGCGCCGGTTGGCGCGGATCGCGGACCGTGAACGGCGCATCAGCGGCGAGGACGGGGGCCGGGAGCGGCCGCCGGGGACGGTGTTCCTGCAACTCGACGGGGTCGGGCACGCCGTGCTGCGGGACGCGCTGCGGCCACGGGACAACAAGCCGCCCGTCATGGAGACCGTGTCGACGTGGGTGGGCGGCACCCACACCGTCACGCCGTGGCGCACCGACTGGTCCAGCCAGACCGGCGCCAGCCAGCTCGGCATCCTGCACGGTTCGAACGAGGACGTGCCCGCCTTCCGCTGGTACGAGAAGAAGAGCGGGAAGGTGATGGTGAGCAACCGGCCGACGACCGCGGCCGTGTTGCAGCGCCGGGCCGCCGCCCGCGCCGGGCACGACGGGCTGCTGACGGTGGACGGGGCGAGCCGGGGCAACCTGTTCACCGGGGGCGCCGACGAACTGGCGCTGGTGCTGTCGGTCGCGGCGCGCCGCAGCAAGCGCAACCGCTCCCGCAGCGGCTACTTCGCGTACTTCTCCGATCCGGCCAACGCCACCCGCACCGCGGCCTCGTTCGTGGCCGAGGTGTGCCGGGAGATCTGCCAGTCCACGCGCGCCAAGCTGTGCCGTGAGACGCCGCGGGTGGGGCGTGGCGGGCTCTACCCGTTCATCCGGGCGTTCGCGACGGTCGTGGAGCGGGACGTGGTGGTGGCGGCGGTGAGCGGGGACATCCTGGCGGGCCGTACGGCGATCTACGCCGACCTGGTCGGCTACGACGAGGTGGCGCACCACTCCGGGCCGCGCAGCCGCGACGCACAGCAGGTGCTGGCCCGCCTGGACCGGTCGATCGCGCTGATCGCCAAGGTCGCGGAGCGGGCGCCGCGCGACTACCGCATCGTGCTGCTGTCCGACCACGGCCAGAGCCCGGGGGACACCTTCGCGGGGGCGTACGGGCTGACGCTGGAGGACCTGGTGCGCGCCGGGTGCGGGCTGCCGGTGCCGAGGGCGGCCGGGCGTACGGCGAGCGGCGCGGAGGCGCGCGAGGCGGGGCGGGCGGCGCTGCACCGGCCCGAGAAGGACGATGCCGAGAAGGACGATACGGACGAGGAAGCGGCCCGGCCGGTGGTGCTCGCCTCCGGGAATCTGGGGCTGATCTCGTTCCCCGACGTCCCCGGCCGGATGAGCCGCGAGGCCATCGACCGGCGGTATCCCGCCCTGCTGCACACCCTCGCCAACCATCCAGGGGTCGGCTTTCTGCTGGTGCGCTCCGAAACGGAGGGCGCGGTGGTGCTGGGGGCGAAGGGCGCCGAGCACCATCTCGACACCGGCCGGGTGATCGGGGAGAGCCCGCTCACGGCCTTCGGTCCGGGCGCCGCCGACGCCGTACGGCGGACCGCGCACTTCCGGAACACCCCGGACGTCATGGTCAACTCGGCCTATGACGCGGCGACCGGCGAGGTGTACGCGTTCGAGGAGCAGATCGGCTCGCACGGCGGGCTCGGCGGCGAGCAGGGCCATCCCTTTCTCCTGTGGCCGGTCCAGCTCTCCGCGCCCGTCGCGGCGGGGGAGGAGCTGGTGGGGGCGGAGCGGGTGCACACCGTGCTGCGGCGCTGGCTGCGGGAGGCGGACGGGCCGGAGGTTCCGACGCTGCCCGGCCCGGCTGGGCAGCGGGCTTTGGCGGCACGGGCTTTGTCTGACGGTTCGCCGGGTATCGCGAAGGAATCCCGGATTTCGGGTCCCATCGCCGTACCATTTCCGGTCGGTGACCGCGTCCTGCCGGACAAAGGCCGTTGATTTGGTGCACCGTACATCGTCCATGACGATGTTCACATGCTCGACCAGCACCACACGCGCCGTTTCGGCCTGCCGACGGCGACCGCTCTCGTCATGGGCAACATCATCGGCGGCGGCATCTTCCTGCTCCCCGCCTCGGTCGCCCCGTACGGCACCCTCAGCCTGCTGGCCTTCGTCGTCCTGACGGTCGGCGCCATCGCGCTCGCGCTCGTCTTCGGGCGGCTCGCGCGGCGCGACCCGAGCACGGGAGGGCCGTACGTCCACGCCCGCGCCGCCTTCGGCGACTTCGCGGGCTTCCTGTCGGCGTGGTCGTACTGGACGATGACCTGGGTCAGCAACGCGGCGCTCGCGGTGGCGGCGGTCGGCTACGTCCATGTGCTGGCCCCCGGGCACGAGTCCACGGGCATGGACCTGGCCATCGCGCTGCTCGCGCTGTGGCTGCCGGCGCTGGCGAACCTCGCGGGGACGCGCTGGGTGGGTGCCGTACAACTCGTTTCGACCGTGCTGAAGTTCGTCCCCCTGCTCTTCGTCGCGGTCGTCGGGCTCTTCTCCTTCGACCCGGACAACATGGGTCCCTTCAACGCGGGCGGCGGCAGTGCGCTCGGCGGGATGTCGGCGGCGGCCGCGATCCTGCTCTACAGCTACCTGGGCGTGGAGTCGGCGTCGATGAGCGCGGGCGAGATGGAGAATCCGGAGCGGAACGTGGGGCGGGCGAGCGTGCTCGGCACGATCGGCGCGGCCGTGGTCTACCTGCTCGGCACGGTGTCGGTGTTCGGTACCGTCGCCCACAAGGACCTGGTGAACTCCACCGCCCCCTTCTCCGACGCGGTCGACGCGATGTTCGGCGGCACGTGGGGCGGCACGCTGATCGCGCTGGCCGCCGTGGTGTCCATCGTCGGCGCGCTCAACGGCTGGATCCTGATGAGCGCCCAGGCGCCGTACGCGGCCGCGCGGGACGGGCTCTTCCCGGCCGTGTTCATGGCCAAGCGGCGCGGGGTGCCGACGGTCGGGGTGTTCGTCGGCGTGGTCCTGGCGTCGGGCCTCACCGTGGTCAACTACACCTCGGGGTCGAACGGCGTCTTCGCGACCCTCGTCCTGATCACCACCTTCTCGGCGACGGTCCCGTATCTGCTGGCGGCCGGCGCGCAGCTGTACTTCCTGCTGGCGGGGCGCGGTGAGAGGGTGCGGACCGGGCGCTTCGTCTGGGACCTGGCGCTGGCGCTGGCGAGCTTCGGCTTCTCCTTCTGGCTGGTCTCGGGGGCCGGGTACGCGGCGGTGTACCAGGGCGTGCTGTTCCTGTTCGCCGGGGTGCTGGTGTACGCGGTGATCGCGGCCCGCCGCCGGAGGCAGGGGGCGGACGGCGCTGCCGCCGACGACGGCACCGCGGCGGAGGCGGGCGTTCCGTAGCGCCGGAACGAGACATCGCGTCGAATATCCTTTCGTATTTCACCGAATCTTCATTGTCCCTTCGGTATTCCGCCGGGATATGCGTAACGGGTCGGCGGAAATCGTCCTGAGGCGCAGTCACTCCCATACGACGGATGGGGATGAGGGGGTCAATGTTGTGCTCTTCTCCGTGAGCTCCCTCTTTTCCTGCCCGGTGCAATTGAGCGAGGATTTCTCTCCATGAGTGCCGAGCTGACCTCCGGTTGCCCCTTCCGCCTCGACCCCACCGCGCGCGACATCCACGGAGAAGCGGACCGGTTGCGGGACCTGGGCCCGGCGACACCGGCCGAACTGCCCGGCGGGGTGGTGGCCTGGGTGGTGACCGACCCGGCTCTGGTGAAGCGGCTGCTCACGGACAGCCGGATTTCCAAGGACGCCCACCGGCACTGGTCCGACGCCTACATCGACGAACGCATTCCGCCCAAGTGGCCGCTCCGGCTGTGGGTGGACGTCCGTAACGCGCTGACCGCATACGGCCCGGAACACGTCCGGCTCCGCCGGCTGATCGGCGCCGCGTTCACGCCCGGCCGCATCCGGTCTCTCGCCCCGACAATCGAGGCGATCACCCAGTCTCTGCTCGACGGATTGGACGCCACCGAGGACGCCGCCCCCGGCGAGGTGGTGGATCTGCGGTCGCGGTTCGCCTGGATGCTGCCGCTGATGGTCGTCAACACCCTCCTCGGTGTCCCCGACGAACTGCACAACGCCTTCCGCGCCGGGGTCGCCGGGATCTTCGCGACCGACCAGTCCGAGGAGGAGGCCGAGGCCAACACCCGGGAGCTGTACCGGCTGTTGACCGGCCTGCTGGCCACCAAGCGGCAGACACCCGGCGACGACGTGACCAGCGCGCTCATCGACGCCCACGACGACGAGACCGATTCCCGGCTCAGCGAGCAGGAGTTGCTGGACAGTGTGCTGCTGCTGATCGGCGCGGGGCACGAGACCACGGTCAATCTGCTCGACCAGGCCATCGTCAATCTCCTCACCCATCCCGACCAGCTCGCGCTGCTGCGCTCCGGGCAGGCGTCATGGGAGGACGTGGTGGAGGAGACGCTTCGCCACCAGGCGCCGATCGCCTCCATCATGATGCGGTTCCCGATCGAAGACGTGCACGACGCCACGACCGGGCTGACGTTCCGCCAGGGCGACCCCATCGTCATCAACTACGCCGCCACGGGGCGCGATCCGGCGATCCACGGCGATGACGGCGGACGCTTCGACCTCACCCGGGCGACCCGCCGCGAACACCTGGCGTTCGGGTACGGCCCGCACTTCTGCCTGGGTGCCGAACTGGCCCGGCTGGAGGGCCGTATCGGGCTGCGCGCCCTCTTCGGTCACTTTCCCGACCTCACCCTCGCGGTGCCGGCCGCCGATCTTCGTCCACTGGAGTCCTTCATCTCCAATGGACATCAACAACTTCCCGTGCTGCTGCGCCGCTAGGCAGTTTCGTTTGAATCAGGCGGTCGTTGGTCCTTCGTGATGGACATCGAACGTTACGGCAGCGCAGTGAACGGCGATATGACGGCGGCCTACATCAACGGCTTGGGCGGTGCCGACGACATCCGGACCGGGCCGCTGCCCCGTCCCGTACCCGGCCCGGACGAGGCGCTCGTCCGGACCGAGGCGGTGGCGGCCAACCATGTGGACACGTTCGTCCGCTCCGGTGCGTACGCCACCGAGGTGACCTTCCCGTTCGTCATCGGACGCGACCTGGTCGGCACCGTCGAGGCCCCCGCCGGGCCCTTCGCCCCCGGTGACCGGGTGTGGTGCAACAGCCTGGGCCACGACGGCCGGCAAGGCTCCTTCGCCCAGTACGCCGCCGTCCCGGTGGACCGGCTGTACCCGCTGCCCGCCGGGGTCGACCAGGTAGGGGCGGTCACCGTGCTGCACACCGCGGGCACCGCACACCTCGGCCTGTTCCGGGAGGCCGGCCTCCGGCCGGGGGAGACGGTCCTCGTCGAGGGCGCGGGCGGCGGCGTGGGCAGCGCCGTGGTCCAGCTCGCGACCGCGGCCGGGGCGCGCGTCATCGCCGTCGACCGCGCCGAGAACGCCGAGTGGTGCCGTAGCAGCGGGGCGGGCCATGTCCTCGACCGGGCCGACCCGGACATCCCCGCCGCGGTCCGCCGCCTCGCCCCGGACGGGGTCGACGTGCTGTGGGACTGCTCCGGGCGCCATGACTTCGAGACGACGATCCCGCTGCTCGCCCGGGGCGGCCGCGTCGTCCTGATGGCCGGGCTGCGGGCGCGGTCCGTGCTGCCCGTCGGCGCCGTCTACACCGGCGACATCAGTCTGCACGGCTTCGCCATCAGCAACGCCTCGGCGGCCGACCTCGCGGACGCGGCCGAGACCATCAACCGCGAGCTGGCGAGCGGCCGGCTGCGCGGCAGGGTCCGCGCCGAGCTTCCGCTGACGGAGGCGGCGCGGGCCCACCGCCTGCTGGAGGGCCGCGAGGGCGGTGCCGGCGGCCCGGGCCGCATCGTGCTGATCCCCTGACCCCCTTTCGGGCAGGTCATATGCATCAACCAGGAGCCGCTGGGTAGGCGCACGAATCCGCCTGACGAAGAGAGAGAAAAGTTGTGCCTGCCCTGACCGATTCCGATGCCCCCGCCGCAGCCCGGCACCACCTGCTCCACCGCGCCATCAAGCGGCGTAAGAACCCTCCTCTGCGGCGCAGTGACATCACGGTCACCGAGGAGAAGGACGTTCACCGCGCGGTCAAAGCCGCGGCCCTGGGGAACGCCATGGAGTGGTTCGACTTCGGGATCTACAGTTATCTCGCGGTCACCATCGGCAAGGTCTTCTTCCCCGGCGGGAACGCCACGATCCAGGTGCTGTCCTCCTTCGCGACGTTCGCGGTGGCCTTTCTCGTACGGCCGCTGGGAGGCATGTTTTTCGGGCCGCTCGGTGACCGCATCGGGCGCAAGAAGGTGCTGTCCTTCACCATGATCATGATGGCGACGAGCACGCTCGCCATCGGCCTCATCCCCGGCTATCACGCCATCGGCTATGCCTCACCCGCGCTCCTCATCCTGTTCCGGATGTTGCAGGGATTCTCCACCGGCGGCGAATACGGCGGCGCGTCCACGTTCATCGCCGAATACGCCCCCGACAAGCGCCGCGGCTACTTCGGCAGCTTTCTCGAATTCGGCACCCTCATCGGGTACACCGCCGCGGCCGGGCTCGTCACCATCCTGACCCTGACGCTCTCCGACGACGCGATGGGCTCCTGGGGCTGGCGCATCCCGTTCCTGGTCGCCGCGCCCATCGGACTCGTCGGCCTGTATCTGCGGCTGAAGCTGGACGAGACCCCCGCCTTCCAGAAGCTGGAGGAGGAGACGGCCGCGTCGCAGGAGCGCACCACGCTGCCGTTCTGGCAGGTGTTCCGGACGCAGTGGCGCGCGATGGTGCTGTGCATGGCGCTGGTCGCCGCGTACAACATCACCGACTACATGCTGCTGTCGTACATGCCGACGTACCTCTCGGAGACCCTCCACTACAGCAGCACCAACGCCCTCGTCTCCATCATCATCGTGATGCTGGTGCTCATGGCGGCCATCACCTTCGTCGGACGGCTCTCCGACCGCATCGGCCGCAAGCCCGCGCTGCTGGCGGGGTCCATCGGCTTCTTCGTCCTCGCGGTGCCGTCCTTCCTGCTCATCAAGCAGGGCGGGATCGTCCCCGTCTTCGCCGGTCTGCTGCTGCTCGGCCTGTGTCTGCTGCCCTACGTCGCCGTCATGTCGGCCTCGCTGCCCGCGCTCTTCCCGACCGATGTGCGCTACGGCTCGCTGTCCATCGCCTTCAACATCTCCGTCTCCCTCTTCGGCGGCACCACCCCGCTGGTCGTCGAGGCGCTGGTCAGCAGCACCGGGGATGACCTGATGCCCGCGTACTACACGATGCTCGCGGCGATCGTCGGCATCATCGCCTCGGCCGTGATGAAGGAGACGGCCCGCAAGCCGCTGGAGGGCTCGCCGCCCTCGGTCGCGACCAAGGAGGAAGCCATCGCCCTGGTCGAGTCGCAGTCGCAGCAGGCCCACCAGCCCTACCAGTTCCACCAGTCCCACTAGGGCTGGCACCCTCGCCGCCGGGGTTCATTACCCCGGCGGTAATCGACCACCTCGTACCCCCGGCGGCACAGTGACGTCATCGGGTTCCGGGCCGGCGCACTCCGGTCCGGGATCCGGGCATCGACATCGTGACCGCCCTGGAGGGGACGACATGACCGACTACGACACCGCCGTGGCCCGCTACTTCGAGGCGTGGAACGCCACCGGGCCCGAAGCCCTCGCCAAGGCCGTCGCCGCCGCCTGGACCGAGGACGGCGGCTACACCGACCCACTGGCCGATGTGCGGGGGCACGCGCAGCTGGCCGCCGTCATCGCCGGGGCGCACGAGCAGTTCCCCGGCTTCACGTTCCGTCAGCTGGGTACCGCCGACGGGCACCACGGCATCGCCCGCTTCGGCTGGGAGCTGGTGGCGCCCGACGGGTCCGCGCCGGTCGCCGGCTTCGACGTGATCACCCTCGCGGAGGACGGCCGCATCCGCTCCGTCCTCGGCTTCCTGGACCGGGTTCCTATGGCAGCGTGATGCCCTTGAGCGCGGCGGCGGTCTCCGGGTCGGCCGGGAGGAACGTCTCGATGGCCAGCTCGGAGACCGTGACATCCATGGGGGTGTTGAACGTCGCGATCGTCGAGATGAACGACAGCACCCGCCCGCCGTGCTCGATCATCATCGGCAGCGCGAACGGCGCGTGGCCGCCGCCGGTCGCCGACTCCCGGCCGCCCGACTCGGGCAGCGGATAGCCGGCCACCTCGTCGTACAGCTCGCGCAGCGGCGAGGACCGCATCAGCGCCAGCTGGCGGTCCATCTGGTCCAGCAGATGGCCGCGCCACTCCGGCAAGTTGCGGATGCGCGGGGCGAGCCCGTCCGGGTGGAGGGTGATCCGCATCGCGTTCAACGGCGGGGTCAGCAGATGGTCCGCCACGCCCTCCAGCAGCGCCTGGATGCCCCGGTTGGCCGCCAGCACCTCGTACGTCCCGTCCAGCACCAGCGCCGGATACGGCTCGTAGCCGGTCAGCAGCCGCTCCATCCCCTCGCGCAGCGCGCTCATCGACGGATCGCCCACCGCCCGCTCCGGATAGTGCGGGGCGTACCCGGCGGCGATCAGCAGCGCGTTGCGCTCCCGCACCGGCACGTCGAGGTGGTCGGCGAGGCGCAGCACCATCTCCTGGCTCGGCCGGGACCGGCCGGTCTCGATGAAGCTGATGTGGCGGGCCGACGAGTCGGCGCGCAGCGCCAGCTCCAGCTGGCTGATCCGCCGCCGGTCCCGCCATTCCCGCAGCAGCGCGCCCACCCCGGGCGGCGCGGTAGTCGTCATGCCCCGAAGGTAACGGAAGCCCGGCGGCGCCCGTGGCAGGGTGGAAGGGCAGATCCATCACCTTCACCACGAGACGAGGAAGGGAGCCGTCATGGCAGTCGAGCCGCTGGCCCGCGAGGAGATCGACGGGCGCCTGGAGCAGCTGCCCGGCTGGTCGTTCGCGGACGACCAGCTCTCCCGTACGTACGTCTTCGACGGGCATCCCCAGGCCGCCGGCCTGGTCGCGGAGATCGCCCGCATCCAGGACGAGCTGGGCCACCATTCCGATCTGACCCTCGGCTACAACAAGGTCACCGTCACTGTGAACACCCACAGCGTCGGCGGCAAGGTCACCGAACTCGACTTCGGGCTCGCCGCCCGCGTCGAGGCCGCCGCCCCCGGTCACGGCGCGCATGGCTGAACCCGCGGCCCCCGCGCGGGAATCGTGACCAAACCGCTCCCCGACCGGCTCCGAATACCCCCATGAGAGGGCGGTGTCGAACGGAGGAGCGGGCATGGGCGGGCAGCGGCAGCGGATCGCCGTCGTCGGCAGCGGAGTGGCGGGGCTCACCGCGGCGTACGTGCTGCAACGCACGCACGACGTCTCGCTGTATGAGGCGGACGACCGGTTGGGGGGCCACGCCCACACCCACCACGTGACGGCCCCCGGAGGCCGGGCGTGGGCGGTCGACAGCGGGTTCATCGTCCACAACGAGCGCACCTACCCGCTGCTGCTGAAGCTCTTCCGCGAACTCGGCGTCTCCACCCAGGAGTCCGAGATGAGCATGTCCGTGGTGTGCGAGGGCTGCGGACTGGAGTACGCCGGGGCGCGCGGCCTGCCCGGGCTGCTCGCGCGGCCCTCCAACGCCGTCCGGGTCCGCTATCTGCGCATGCTCACCGAGGTGCCGGCCTTCCACCGGGCCGCCCGCCGCTTCCTCGCCCAGGAGCCGGACGACACGGTCACCCTGCGCATGTTCCTCACCATCGGCGGCTGGTCGCGCTACTTCGTCTCCCACTTCCTCACCCCGCTGGTCTCCGCCGTCTGGTCCTGCGACGCCGAAAGCGCGCTGCGCCAGCCCGCCCACTACCTGTTCCGCTTCCTCGACCACCACGGCATGCTGTCGGTCACCGGCGCCCCGCTCTGGAGAACCGTCACCGGCGGCTCGCGCACCTATGTCGAGGCCATCGCCAAACAGCTCTCCGCCCTCCACACCTCGGCCCCCGTGCGCACCGTCGTCCGCCACTCCGACGGCGTCGACCTCATCACCGAGGACGGTGAGAGCGCCGCGTATGACGCCGTCGTCATCGCCGTCCACGCCGACCAGGCGCTGCGGCTGCTGGAGCGCCCCACCGACGAGGAACGCGACATCCTCGGCGCCTTCCGCTACTCCCGCAATGACACCGTGCTGCACACCGACCCCACCCTGCTGCCGCGGGGTCGCCGCGCCCGGGCGGCCTGGAACTACCGGATGCCGTCCTGCGCCACCCCCTCCGGCCGGGTGCTCATCAGCTACGACATGAACCGCCTCCAGCGGCTCGACGCCCCCCGCGACCACATCGTCACCCTCAACGGCGGGACACGTCTCGACGAGGGCCGGGTGCTGGCCCGCATGGTGTACGAACACCCCGTCCACACCCCCGAGTCGGTGGCCGCCCAGCAGTGGCTGCTGACCCTCAACGACCGCGTCACCGCCTTCGCCGGGGCCTACCACGGCTGGGGCTTCCACGAGGACGGCTGCGCCTCCGGCGTACGGGCCGCCGCCGCGCTGGGGGTGCGCTGGTGAGCCACCCCCGCGGCCCCGCCGACCGGGCCCGTACCCCCGCCGCGCGTTCCGTCCGCGCGGGCCGTGCCGCTCCCGCGGCACGCGAGGCCGGTGCCGCCCCCGGGGCCGGCACCGGCCGGGCTGCCCGCCTGGCTCGCGCCGCCTGTGCCGTGCGCGAGGCTTGTGCCGCCGGCGTAGCCCGTGCCGCGCGCGTAGCCAACACAGCCCGTGCCGCCCGCGCCGACCGAAACGACCCCGCAGCCCCTGCCACGCCCGATACGCCCGTCACCCGCACCCCCGCCCTCTACGAAAGCGTCATCACCCACGTCCGCACCCGCCCGCTGCGCAACGCCTTCACCCACCGCACCTATCTGTGGCTGGTCGACCTCGACCACCTGCCGCGCCCGCCCCGGCCGCTGCGCCCGCTCGCCCGCTTCGACCCGCGCGACCACTTCGCGGGCACCGGCCCCACCCTCCGCGCCGCCCTCGACCGCTGGCTCACCGCCCAGGGCGTCACTTCGCCCGGCGGGCGGGTGCTGATGCTCGGCCACGCCCGCGTCCTCGGCCACGTCTTCAACCCGCTCACCCTCTACTGGTGCCACGACCGCGCCGGGGCCGTCGCCCTCGTCGTCGCCGAGGTGCACAACACGTATGGCGAACGCCACTGCTATCTGCTGCGCCCCGACGAGGAGGGCAGGGCGGACACCGCCAAGGACTTCTACGTCTCGCCGTTCTTCCCCGTGGACGGCGGCTACCGGATGCGGCTGCCGCGCCCCGCCGAACGGCTCGCCCTGACCGTTCATCTGGAGCGGGGCGGGACACGGCCTTTCACCGCGACCGTCACCGGCCGGGCCTGCCCCGCCACCCCGCGCGCCCTGCTGCGCGCCGCCGTCCGCCACCCCTGGGCCACCGCCGCCGTCACCTGGCACATCCGGCTCCGGGGCATCGGGCTGTACCTGCGCGGGCTGCCCCTCCAGCCGCGCCCCCGCCACCCCGTACAGGAGGGCCTTGAGTGACCGAACTGCACCACGCCACCGGCGCCGCCCACCACCCGGCCGTCGACGCCGCCCGCTGGCCCGCCGTGGCCCACCGGCCCGGTCCCTCCCGGCCCCGCGACGCCCTGGCCCGGTCACTGGTCCGCCGGGCCCTGGCCCGGCTGCCGCTGCGGGTGCGGTACGGCACCGGGCCCGTCCGCGGCACGGGCGGGCCGCTGCTGGAGATCGCCGACCCCGACGCGTTCGTCCGGCGCATCGGCCGGGACGGGCTCATCGGCTTCGGCGAGTCGTACCTCGCCCACGAGTGGGACGCGCACGACCTGGTGGGCGTGCTCACCGTGTTCGCCGAGAACGCCGACCGCATCGTCCCCCGCTGGGCGCAGCGGCTGCGCGGCGCCTGGGCCCCGGCACACCCCGCCGGGCAGTACAACACGCCGGAGGCGGCCCCCAAACACGTCCACCACCACTACGACCTGTCCAACGAGCTGTTCGGGCTCTTCCTCGACCCCACCCTCAGCTACTCGGCCGCCCTCTTCAGCCGCCTCCCCGCCCGGTGGGACGACCTCGCCACCGCCCAGCACCGCAAGATCGACCGGCTGCTCGACCTCGCGCAGGTCGGCCCCGGCACCCGGCTGCTGGAAATCGGCACCGGCTGGGGCGAACTCGCCCTGCGCGCCGGGCTGCGCGGCGCCCGCGTGGTCACCGCCACCCTCTCCGAGGAACAGCGCCGGCTCGCGGCGCGGCGTGCCCTGCGCGACGGGCTCACCGACCGCATCACCCTTCAGCTGCGCGACTACCGGGAACTGGAGGGCCAGTACGACGCCATCATCAGCGTCGAGATGATCGAGGCCGTCGGGGCGGCGTACTGGCCCCGCTACTTCGCCGCCCTGGAGGAACTGCTCGCCCCCGGCGGCCGGATAGCCCTCCAGGCCATCACCATGCCGCACGACCGGATGCTCGCCACCCGCCACACGTACACCTGGATCCAGAAGTACATCTTCCCCGGCGGCTTCCTGCCCTCCGTCACCGCCCTCGAACAGTGCGCCGCCCGCCACACCCGGCTGCACCTGGCCCGCCGCGACGCCTTCGGCGACCACTACGCGCAGACCCTGCGGCTGTGGCGGGAACGCTTCGCCGCCCATGACGCGCAGGTGGCCGACCTCGGCTTCGACACCACCTTCCGCCGCATGTGGACCTTCTACCTCGCCTACTCCGAGGCGGGCTTCCGCGCCCGCTACCTCGACGTCCAGCAGATCCTGCTCCAGGAGGCAGACCGATGAGCGATGTGGCCCCCACCCTCGCCCCGATCGCCGAACGCCTGCTCGGCGGGCCGCTCCCGGTGCGGCTGTGCGCCTGGGACGGCAGCGAGGCAGGCCCGCCGGACGCGCCCCGCGTGCTCCTCACCTCGCCGCGCGCCGTGCGGCGACTGCTGTGGGCACCCGGCGAACTCGGCCTCGCCGAGGCGTACATCAGCGGCGACCTCGACGTCGAAGGCGACCTCACCGACGGGCTGCGCGCCGTGTGGAACGCCCTCCGTGAGCACTCCGCCACCCCGCCCCGTCCGGGTGACGCCCGGGCACCCCGGACGCCCCGGGTCGGCCTCGCCGCCCGCGCCCGGGCCGCCGCCCGCGTCGCCCGGATCGGCGCCATCGGGCCCCGGCCGGCCGCCCCCGGCGGCCGCGCCCGCCTCGGCGGCAGCCCGCACTCCCGGTCCCGCGCCCGCGCCGCCATCAGCCACCACCACGCCTTCCTCAGCGAGTTCTACGAGCGGCTGCTCGACCCCTCCATGGCGTACTCCTGCGCCTACTGGACCAGCCACGACCCCTCCTACGGCCTCGCCGACGCCCAGCGCGACAAGCTGGAGGTCATCTGCCGCAAGCTCGCGCTGGTGCCCGGCGCCCGGCTGCTGGACATCGGCTGCGGCTGGGGCGCCCTCGCCCTGTACGCGGCCGACCGCCACAAGGCGCAGGTCACCGCCGTCACCCTGGTGCCCGAGGAGCGCGACTTCGTGCGCGAGCGGGTCGACGAACTGGGCCTCGGCCAATTCGTCGAGGTCGTCCTGAGCGACTACCGCGATCTGCCGGGCGGCCAGTACGAGGCCGTGGCGTGCGTGGAGATGGGCGAACACGTCGGCCACGACCAGTACCCGCGCCTCGCCGACACCCTCCACGGCATGCTGCGGCCCGGCGGCCGCGCCCTGGTCCAGCAGATGTCCCGCGCCGCCGGAACGCCGGGCGGCGGCGCGTTCATCGAGACGTACGTCGCCCCCGACCTCCACATGCGGCCCCTCGGCGAAACCATCGGCCTGCTGGAGGCCGCCGGACTGGAGGTGCGCTCCTCCGAGTCCCTGCGCGAACACTACGTCCGCACGGTCGGCGCCTGGCGCGAGGCGCTGGAGGCCCAGTGGGACGCCTTCCGGCTGCTGGCGGGCGACGACACCGCCCGGATGTGGCGGCTCTACCTCGCCGGTGGCGCGCTCGCCTTCGAGGAACGGCGCATGGGCATCGACCAGATCCTCGCCGTACGGCCCACCGCGCGCGGTGTCAGCGGCATGCCGGACACGCCGACGGCGTGGTATCCCGCCCCGGCCCTGGAAGTCGCATGACCGCCTACCCCTGGCCCGCCTTCGCCGAGGGTCTGGCGTACAGCGCCGTGGCGGCCCTGACCGTCATGCTGCTCACCTTCCTCGTGGCGGTAGTGAAGGGGGTCCACCGCATCGTGGACGTGGCGTGGGGGCTCGGCTTCACCGCCATCGCCCTCGTCACCTTCGCCGCCTCCGACGGCCACGGCGACGGCGTCCGGCGGCTGCTGGCCACCGTGCTCACCGCCGTCTGGGGGCTGCGGCTCGCCGTCCACATCGGCGTACGGCGGTGCGGGCACGGCGAGGACGCCCGCTACGAACGCCTCCTCGCCCGCGCCCCCGGCAACCGCCACCTCTACGCCCTGCGCGTCGTCTACCTCCTCCAGGCCGGCCTGATCTGGCTCGTCTCCCTCCCGATCCAGGCCGCCCAATACGCCTCGGGCCCGCCGGGCCCATGGTCGGTCCTGGGCATGGCCCTCTGGCTGCTGGGCCTCACCTTCGAGGCCGTCGGCGACTCCCAGCTCGCCCGGTTCCGCGCCGACCCGCGGAACCGGGGGCGGATCATGGACCAGGGGCTGTGGCGGTGGACGCGGCACCCCAACTACTTCGGCGACTTCTGCGTCTGGTGGGGCCTCTTCCTGCTCGCCTCCGAGACCTGGCAGTCGGCCCTTGTCTCCGTGATCTCGCCGTTGGCGATGACGTACGTTCTCATCCAGGGCAGCGGCAAGGCCCTCCTGGAACGCCACATGGCCGACCGCCCGGGCTTCGCCGCCTACGCGTCCCGCACGAGCGGCTTCTTCCCCCGCCGCCCAGCCGACTGACCCCCCGGGGGGCGGGGATGTGTCCCCAGTCCCGCCCCTTCCCGAAACCGGGGGCTCCGCCCCCGGACCCCCGCGGGGGCTGCGCCCCGGACCCCCGCGGGGGCTGCGCCCCGGACCCCCGCGGGGGCTGCGCCCCGGACCCCCGTGGGGGCTGTGCTCGGGGCTCCGGTGGGGGCCGCGCCCCGGCCCCCCGTGGGGGTGACGACGGTCTTAGCCAAATCCAGCCTCCCGGGGGCACCTCCCAGCGGTAGCTGGCGGTGATTCAGGAGCGGGGGTCCGGGCGCGGAGCCCCCGGGGTCGGGTAGGGGCGGGGTGGGGAGAAGCAACGCACGGTCAGGCCGGGTGGCGGGCTCGGCGGAAGCGGGCGGCGGCCTCCGCCAGGTCCACGATGGGGGGTGGGTAGGACACGTCGGGCAGCGCCCAGGGGGTGTGGACGCGGCGGCCGGGGACGTCGGCCAGTTCGGGCAGCCAGCGGCGGACATACGCCCCGTCGGGGTCGAAACGACGGGCTTGGGCCAGGGGGTTCAGGACCCGGTTCGGCCGGGTGTCCGTGCCCGTCCCGGCCACCCACTGCCAGTTCAGCTGGTTGTTCGCCACGTCCCCGTCCACCAGCAGGTCGAGGAAGTGCCGCGCCCCCACCCGCCAGTCGACGTACAGCGTCTTCGTCAGGAAGCTCGCCACCAGCAGCCGGGCCCGGTTGTGCATCCACCCCTCCGCCGCCAGCTGCCGCATGCCCGCGTCGACCAGCGGGTAGCCGGTGCGGCCCGCCTTCCAGGCGGCGATGGCGGCGACGGCGTCGGCGTCCGACCGCCAGCGGTCGCCCCGCGGGCGGTAGTCGGTGCGGGAGGCGTCCGGGCGGGCGGCGAGGACCTGGTGGTGGAAGTCGCGCCAGGCGAGCTGCCGTACGAAGGCGTCGGCGCCCGGCCCGCCGGACTTCCGCGCCCGGTGCACCAGCTCCACCGGGGACAGACAGCCGAAGTGGAGGTAGGGGGAGAGGCGCGAGGTGGCGTCGCCCGCCAGGTCGTCCTGACGATCGGCGTACGCGGCCAGCCCCGACCGCAGCCACGCGTCGAGGCGGCGGCGCGCGGCCCGCTCGCCGCCCTCGGGCAGCCCGGGGGAGAGGCCGCCGGAGGTGAGCGAGGACACGGCGGCGACGGGCTCGGACCGTACCCCGGACGGCACCCGCACGCCGCGCGGCGCGGCGAGTGGTCTGCGCAGTTCGACGCCCTGCCAGGCGCGGAAGTACGGGGTGAAGACCGCGAAGTGGTCCTTCCCCGAAGCCCCGGAGGGGGTCACGACACCCGGCTCGACCGCGGTCAGGACGGTGCCGTGCACCCGTAGCGCGGCGCCCAGGGCAGCCCGCAGCCCCGCCTCCCGCCGCCCCGCGAACGCGCTCACCCCGCCCGCGATGTGCACCTCCCCGGCGCCGACCTGCTCGGCCACCCGGCGGATCTCCTCCACCGCGTCACCCGTACGGACGACCAGCCGGCCCCCGCGTTCCCGCAGGCCCGCGTCGAGGTCGGCCAGACAGTCCCGCAGGAACGCCACCCGGTTGGGCACGGCGAACCCCGCCCCGGCCACCCGGCGGTCCACGATGAACAGCGGAACGACCTGGTCGGCCGAGCGGAGCGCCGCGTGGAGCACGGGGTTGTCGCGCAGCCGCAGATCGGAGGTGAAGACGGCGATCGAGGTGGAGGGATGCGAGGGGGTCACTCCTCACCCCTACACCGCGCGCCCTCACCCCGCCGGGAGCGACATCAGCCCGATCGGATCGGTGGTCGGCGCCTTGGAGCCCCCGGCGGGCTCGACCGTCACCCCCACCCCGGACGCCTTCCCGACCGCACCGCTCAGCAGGGCGGCCGTGCCGCCGCCGGTGCCGGTGTCCGCGGTGTCCATGAGCCCGGCCGACCGCATCGTGTCGCCGTCGCTGAACCACAGCTGGTACACCCGCCCGTCGGGCGGCTTCGGCAGGCCGGAGGCGAGGAACGCGGCCTTGTCCAGCGCGTGCGAGACCACGACCGTGCCCGTGGCCCCGTTCGTCAGCTTGGTGTTACGGCTGTGGGCGTCCGGGGCGGCCAGCACCTCGGCCACCGCCTCCACCCGCGCCACCTGCTGCTCGGAGCGGCGGGCCGTGTCGCGCGCGTCGGACGCCTGCTGGTTCTGCCATACGGCGACGCCGCCGAGCGCCACCGCCCCGGCGAGACAGGCCGCCAGCGCGAAGTTCTGCCACCGGCCGCGCGAGGAACGCCGGGGTGGTGAGCCGCCGCCGGAGAACTCCGGTTCGTTCCTCGCCACCCGCGGCGGGTCCTGACGGACGGTGGCGATCCGCCGCATCACATCGTCCTTGAGCACCGGCGACGGAGTCAGCGAGGTGGCCATGCCGAGCTTGGCGGCGGTGGCCCGTAGCTCCCGTACCTCCTGGGCGCATGCCTCGCAGTCGCCCAGGTGCCGTTCGAAGGCCAGCAGTTCCCGCCCGGAGAGGGCGTACACCGCGTAGGCGCCGGTCAGCGTGTGCAGATCCGCTCGGTCCGCTCTGGTCATGCCCCGACCCCCATGCAGTCGCGAAGCCGGATGAGTCCGTCCCGGAGTCTGGTCTTCACCGTGCCGAGCGGAAGCTGGAGGAGCTCCGCCACCTCGCGGTAGGTACGGCCACGGTAGTAGGCGAGCGTCACGGACTGACGCTGGAGTTCGGTGAGCGTCTGCATGCAGCGGCGCACCTGCTCGCGCTCCAGCCTGGCCTCCACCTGCTCCGTCACCTCGTCGAACGCCGGGGTGCGGTTCAGCAGCGCGGCGCGCTCCTCGCGGTCCGACGCGGACTGCGCGGACCGTACGCGGTCCACGGCGCGCCGGTGCGCCAGCGTCATGATCCACGCCATGGCGCTGCCCCGGGCCGGCTCGAACCGGGCCGCGGTCCGCCACACCTCGACCAGGACCTCCTGGGTGACCTCCTCCGCCTGGGCGGGGTCGCGCAGCAGACTGCGGGTCAGGCCGAGGACGGACCCGCTCACGGCGTCGTAGAGCGCGGCGAAGGCGTTCTGATCCCCCCGAGCCACCAATCCGAGCAACTCCTCGAGGTTGGGGCCCCTGGGGGCCGGTCCACCGATGAACACGGGCTCTCTCACTAGCCGTCCTTCCGGATGAGCATTACGACACCACGCAGGTGTCGTATCTCATTCGTCGCCCGGGCGGGTGCGGATTGGTCAACAAAGCGTAGGGACCGGCGAATTTGCCGTTCCGGCAAGGGTGTTTGGCGAAACGGGCCCGGGGCGAGCAGGCTCAGGGTCATGAGCGCACACGACCACGCACACGGCCACGCCCACCACGGCACCGAGCAGCCCGACTGGGACGCCCTCGCCCCGCTCCTCGAACGCGGCGCCGAGCTGTACGCCCCCGTCCACGAACAGGCCGCCGCCTGGCTGCGCGAGAGGTTCGCGGCGGGCGGCGGCTCCGTACGCCGCATCCTCGACGTGGGCAGCGGCCCCGGCGTGGTGACCTGCCTCCTCGCCCGGGCCTTCCCGGACGCCGAGGTCGTGGCCGCCGACGGCACGCCCGCCCTGCTGGAGCGGGCCCGGGAGCGCGCCGCCCGGCTCGGCCTCGCCGACCGCGTCACCACGCTGACCGTCGAGATGCCCGAAGAGCTGGACCCGGCCACGATCGGCACCGCCGATCTGATCTGGTCGAGCCGGACCGTGCACCATCTGGGTGATCAGCTCGACGCGCTGCGCCGGCTCGCCACCGCCCTGCGTCCCGGCGGGCTGCTGGCGGTCGGCGAGGGCGGGCTGCCGCCCCGTTTCCTGCCTCGGGACGCGGGGCTCGGCCGCCCCGATCTGTCGGCCCGGCTCGACGTCGTGCAGGCGGAGGGTTTCGCCGAGATGCGGGCCGGGCTGCCGGGCGCGACGGAGACCGTCGAGGACTGGCCCGGGCTGCTCACGGCGGCCGGTCTCACCGGCGCCACCAGCCGCAGCTTCCTGCTCGACCTGCCCGCCCCGCTGGACGCGACGGCCCGCGAGTCGCTGCGGACCGAGCTGGCCCATCGGCGCGAGGCCGTCGCCGACCGTTTGGACGACGGCGACCTCGCGGCCCTGGACCGGCTGCTCGACCCGGAGGACGAGGCCGGGATCATGCGGAGGCCGGATGTCTTCCTCCTGGCCGCGCACACCCTCCATGTGGCGGCCCGGACGGAGTGACGGCGGGCGTCAGCCGGTGGTGAGGGTGAGCCCGTAGGCGCTGAGGATCGGGTTCACCGGCTGGTAGTACGTCGTACCGCCGACGGTGCAGTTGCCGGAGCCGCCGGAGAGGACGCCCTGCGCCTCGGTGCCGGAGACGAAGGAACCGCCCGAGTCGCCGGGCTCGGCGCACACATTGGTGCGGGTCACGCCGCGGATGGTGCCCTCGGGGTAGACCACGCTGGTGTTGTGCTGCTGGATCGTGCCGCAGTGCCAGCCGGTGGTCGAGCCCGAGCGGCAGACGGACGAGCCGACCGGCGCCTCCTGGGAGCCGGTGACCGTGACGGTGGTGGAGTTGGGGCCGATCACCAGGGGCGTGGGCGTCCAGTCGGCGTTGGTGGCCACCCAGGAGTAGTCGCTGCCGGGGAAGACCGAGCCCTGGAAGGTGCCCTGCGGGACGCGGTTGAAGCCGGCGGTGGTGTCGCCCGGGTCGCCGCAGTGTCCGGCGGTGACGAAACCGGCCTGGGTGTCCTTGGTGACGGAGAAGCCGATGGAGCAGCGGGCGGTGGCATTGATGTAGTACGCCTCGCCGCCCCGCAGGTCATAGAGGGGAGTCGGCCGCTCGGCCGACTCCACGATGCGCGCCACGCCGTGGTCGACGCCGCCGGCGTCGATGAACCGCTGGGCCGCGGCGGGCTGGGCCGACTGGACGACCACGCTGTTGCTCTTCACGTCCACGTACCAGAGGGAGGCGGTGGTGGCGGACGGGGGGTGCTCCTCGGCCACCCGGTCCAGGGCGTCCTTCGCGGCGTTCAGCTGCTCGAGGCTGTGGCCGACGACGGTGGCCTTGGCGCCGGCGGCCGAGATGGCGCCGCTCTGGGCCTGGTCGGTGGTGCCGACGGTGAGTTCGGCGGTGTTCCCGGTCACCCAGGTGCCGGCGTAGCTGCTGCCGAGGTTCTTGCGCAGGCCGGGTTCGGCCTGTCCCGCCTTGTACTCGTTCGCTATCCGGGTCCGCGCCTCGTCGGCCGTCAGGCCGAGGTCGCGCTGCATGGCGGCGAGCACCTCGGGCGGAACGTCCCGGTGGGAGCCGGGCGGCTGGGGCGGGCTCGCGGCGGCGGGTACGCCCGCACCGGCGAGGAACAGGGCGGCTATGGCGAGGGTGCAGCCCGTGGTGAACTCAAGACCATGACGACGTCTGCGGCGCATAGTGCGTTCTCCTGTCGCGTGTCACGCTGCGTGTCTTACTGATCGCCAAGCGTAATTGCGGTGACAGGGGACCGCGCGGCGGGCGCGGGCGCGGACGCGAGGCCGACGCGACGCCGCCCCGCCGCGCGCGGCGCGACGGGGCGGTGCGAGACCTTCGTCAGGCCATCAGACCTGGGTCAGGTTGAAGGTGTCCGGGTTCGGGCCCAGGCGGTTGCCCGAGTCCAGGGCGCCGATCGCGGACAGGTCGTCGGAGTCCAGCTCGAAGTCGAAGACGTCGATGTTCTCCTTGATCCGGGACGGCGTCACGGACTTCGGGATCACCACGTTCCCCAGGTCGAGGTGCCAGCGCAGCACGACCTGCGCCGGGCTCTTCCCGTGCTTCGCGGCGATCTCGCCCAGCTTCGGGTCCTCCAGCAGGCCCTTGCCCTGGCCCAGCGGGGACCAGGCCTCGGTGACTATGTCGTGGCGGGAGTTGAACGCGCGCAGCTCCGACTGCTGGAGCTGCGGGTGCAGCTCGACCTGGTCGATCACCGGGGCGACCGAGCCCTCGGCGAGCAGACGCTGGGTGTGCTCGGGGTGGAAGTTGGACAGCCCGATCGCCTTGGCGCGGCCGTCGGCGTAGATCTTCTCGAACGCCTTCCAGGTGTCCACGTACTTGTCGACCTCGGGCAGCGGCCAGTGGATCAGGTAGAGGTCCACGTACTCCAGGCCGAGCTTGGTCAGCGAGGTGTCGAAGGCGCGGAGCGTGGAGTCGTAGCCCTGCTCGGCGTTCCAGAGCTTGGTGGTGACGAACAGCTCGTCGCGCGCCACGCCCGACGCGGCGATCGCCTTCCCCGTGCCCTCCTCGTTGCCGTATATGGCCGCGGTGTCGATGTGCCGGTATCCGGCGTCCAGCGCGTTGCGCACCGAGACCTGTGCCTCGTCGTCCGGGATCTGCCAGACGCCGAAGCCGAGCTGCGGGATCCGAACGCCGTTGTTGAGGGTGATGAAGGGGACCTTGCTCACGAGCAGCCTTACGTCGCTATCGGATAGGTACTCTGCGGGTCAACGATCACCGGGCGTCACGCATTCCCGGTCCGCTTCCCCGTCCGCCAGCCGCACCGGGTGCGCGATCTCGGCGCGGAAACGGTGCGGGGTGTGCCCCTCGCGCACCGTCGCGCCCACCGCGACCGTCGCCAGGCTCACCGTACCGCGCGGCGCCCGCACCACCATGGCCAGCCGGTACGTACCGCCGATGGGGACCGTGCCGGTGCGGCGGATCTCCCAGCCCGGGTCGGAGCGCAGCTCCCGCCGCGCCTCCAGGCACACCCGCTCGCCGGCCGGTGGCGCGTGGTGGTCGTCCCCGAGCGCCAGCCGGGGCCCGAGGCGGACCGGGGCGGAGACCCCGGCGGCCCCGGTGAGCTGGTGCGGGGCCATGGACCAGGCGATCGGCCCGAACGCGGCGGGCCCGGCGGCCTCGGTGGCGGCCGACAGGGTCACATCGAGGTTGACCGTGTGCAGGGCGGGTTCCGGCGCGTCCTGTGCGCAGCTGACCGCGCAGTGCAGCAGGTGGTAGGCGGCGGTGTGCGCCTCGGCCTCCAGGAAGGCCCGGAGTTCCGGATCCCCGGCGACCAGCTCGGGCGTGACCGGGACGGACACCGGCCCGCCCAGGGTGATGTGCGCGGTCAGCGCCGGGGACTGGGGAGTCTCCTCGGAGACCAGGGTCAGTTCGCGCTCGGGAAGTGCGGGGAGAATGACATCGATCATTTCGTGCC
Source organism: Streptomyces sp. NPDC021212 (assembly GCF_044332925.1). Taxonomy (NCBI): domain Bacteria; kingdom Bacillati; phylum Actinomycetota; class Actinomycetes; order Kitasatosporales; family Streptomycetaceae; genus Streptomyces; species Streptomyces sp. NPDC021212. The sequence goes on along the minus strand of NZ_JBIRPZ010000002.1, from coordinate 718,423 downwards.
CCCTTCGCGGCTTGGTGGTTCCCAGGGAGTGCGCGTGTCCCGTAAGCCGCCTAGGCGTTGTAGAGGGCCTCGACCTCTACGACGTACGCCTGTTCGATCGCCTTGCGCTTCAGCTTCAGGGACGGTGTCAGGAGACCATGCTCCACCGAGAACTGTGCGGCAAGTATCCGGAACGTACGAATCGACTCGGCCTGCGAGACGGTGGTGTTCGCCGCGACCACCGCCCGCCGGATCTCGGTCTCCAGATCCGGGTCCCGGACCAGCTCGTTCGCCGCCATCGCCGGTTTGCCGCGCATCGTCAGCCAGTGCGAGACGGCCTCCGGATCCAGGGTGATCAGCGCCGCGACGTACGGGCGGTCGTTGCCGACCACGATGCACTGGGCCACCAGCGGATGCCCCCGCACCCGCTCCTCGAGGCCGACCGGCGAGACGGTCTTGCCGCTGGAGGTCACCAGGATCTCCTTCTTCCGCCCGGTGACCGTCAGATAGCCGTCGTCGTCCAGGGTGCCGAGGTCGCCGGTGGCCAGCCAGCCGTCGCGCAGCACCGCGTCGGTCGCCTTCGGATCGCCGAGGTAGCCGTTGAAGATCTGGCCGCCGCGCAGCCAGATCTCGCCGTCGTCGGCGATGTACACGGTGGTGCCGGGGATCGGCTGGCCGACCGTGCCGTAGCGGGCCCGCTCGGGCGGGTTGGCGGCGGCGGCCGCGGTCGACTCGGTGAGCCCGTACCCCTCATAGATGGTGACGCCCGCGCCCCGGAAGAACAGCCCGAGCCGCCGCTCCATGGCCGAGCCGCCCGACATCGCGTGCCGGATCCTGCCGCCCATCGCGCCGCGCACCTTGCTGTAGACGAGCTTGTCGAAGAGCTGGTGCTGCATGCGCAGCGAGGCGCTGGGGCCCGGTCCGAGCCCGAACGCCTTCTCCTCCACCGCCTCGGCGTACCGCACCGCGATGTCGACCGCCTTCTCGAACGGCCCCGACTTGCCGTCTGCCTCCGCCTTGCGGCGCGCCGCGGAGAACACCTTCTCGAAGATGTACGGCACGGCGAGGATGAAGGTCGGCTTGAAGGTCTGGAGGTCGGGCAGGAGCGCGGACGCCGCCAGCTTCGGCTGGTGGCCGAGCTTGACCCGGCCGCGGATCGCGGCCACCTCCACCATCCGGCCGAAGACGTGCGCGAGGGGGAGGAAGAGCAGGGTGGCGGCCTCGTCGCCGCGCTTGGAGTGGAAGGCGTCCTCGTACCGCTCGACGATGTTGTCGCACTCGGCCATCAGATTGGCATGGCTGATCACACAGCCCTTGGGGCGGCCGGTGGTGCCCGAGGTGTAGATGATGGTCGCGGTCTGCCCCGGGGTCATCGCCAGCCGGTGCCGGTCGACCAGGTCGTCGTCGATGGACTCGCCGTCCGCGAGCAGCTGCTCCAGCGCCCCGGCGTCCAGCTGCCACAGCCGCTTGAGGTACGGCAGCCGGCCGACCACCGAGCCGACCGTCATGGCGTGGTCCTCGTGCTCGACCACGCACGCCGAGACCGACGCGTCGTACAGCATCCAGAAGACCTGCTCGGCGGAGGAGGTCGGGTACAGCGGCACGCTCTGCGCGCCCACGGTCCACAGCGCGAAGTCGAACAGCGTCCACTCGTAGCGGGTGGGGCACATGATGCCGACCCGGTCGCCGAACCGCACCCCCTGGGCCAGCAGCCCCTTGGCGAGCGCCACCACCTCGTCCCGGAACTGAGCCGAGGTCACGTCCTCCCAGTGGCCGTCGGGGGTCTTGCGCGCCAGCGCCACCCGATCGGGGTCGGACTCCGCATGCTCGAAGACAGCGTCCGCCAGTCCTCCGGCCTGGGGCGCCGACGCCAACGGGGGGACGGTGAACTCGCGCAATACCTGCTCCTTGAAGCCGCTCCGCACAGCGCCGCGACCGTACCCGATCCGGAGCCCCGGGCGGGAGAGGTGTTTCGTCGGGGAATGGGCGGAATGTGCGCTGACCAGTGAGGTGAAAGAGTGTCAAACGGTCCCTGTGGAGGCCGTTTTGTACTCAGTCTGCCCCTATGCACCGCATGTGTAGCCGACATGTGATGACTTCCTGCACGGAATCTCTTCGATCACGGCACAGGCCCGGCCATGATCGCTTCCGCGAGGCGCTCCGCCGCGGCGCGAGTCGCGGTGTCCCGCTGCCGCTCCCCGTACAGCAGTACGAAGTCCACCGGCCCCAGCTCCGGCAGCCCCGCCCGCTCCGGAACCGGCACCAGACCGGGCGGAATCAAGCCATCGGTGTGCGCCATCACCCCGAGCCCCGCACGGGCCGCCGCGACCAGCCCGTTGAGGCTGCCGCTCGTGCACACGATCCGCCACGGTCTGCCGTGCCGCTCCAGCACGTCCAGCGCCCGGGCCCGGGTCAGCCCGGGCGGCGGGAAGACGATCAGGGGCAGCGGGCGGCCGGGGTCCAGCCGCAGCCCCTCCGAACCGATCCACACCAGCCGGTCCCGCCACACCAGCTGCCCCTGCGGCCGCTCCTCGGACCGCTTGGCCAGCACCAGATCCAGCTTTCCCGCCTCCAGCCGCTGGTGCAGGGTGCCCGACAGCTCGACCGTCAGCTCCAGATCCACCTCGGGGTGGTCGCGGCGGAACCCCTTCAGGATCTCCGGCAGCCGGGTCACCACGAAGTCCTCCGACGCCCCGAACCGCAGCCGCCCGCGCAGCCGGGTGCCCCGGAACCAGCTTGCCGCCCGCTCGTTCGCCTCCAGGATCGACCGCGCGAACCCGAGCATCGCCTCGCCGTCCTCGGTCAGCTCCACCCCGTGGGTGTCCCGGCTGAACAGCTGCCGCCCGGCCGCCTCCTCCAGCCTGCGGACGTGCTGGCTCACGGTGGACTGGCGCACCCCGAGGCGGTGCGCGGCCTGGGTGAAGCTCAGGGTCTGGGCGACGGCGAGGAACGTGCGGAGCTGGGCGGGGTCGAACACGCCTTCCACTGTAGGAGCGCCCATCACGGAACGCGATAGCAGTCAGCGCGGTATGCGGGATTCCCGATGGGTCCGATCGCGGGCACTCTGGAGAGGGCCCCGTCCGGACGCTTTTGCAGAGCTTCGTACGGGAGCTTTGTACGGCAGCGAGAAAGAGAGTCCATGCACCGCCCGCACCACCTGTTCCGCAAGCTCAGCCTCCCCTCCTGGCTCCCGCTGGACGGATTCATCCTCGCCCTGGTCGGCACCGTCGCCTTCGCCGCGCTGCTCCCGGTCAGCGGCGGGGCCGCCACCGTGACGGACGGGGCCACCAAGGTCGCGGTCGCCTTCCTCTTCTTCCTCTACGGCGCCCGGCTCTCCACCCGTGAGGCGCTGGACGGGGTGCGCCACTGGCGCCTCCACCTGACCGTGCTGGCCTGCACCTTCGTCATCTTCCCCGCCCTGGGCCTGGCCGCCCGCGGGCTGGTGCCGTACGTCCTCACCCAGCCCCTCTACACCGGCCTCCTCTTTCTGTGCCTGGTGCCCTCCACGGTCCAGTCCTCGATCGCCTTCACCTCGATCGCCCGGGGCAACGTCGCCGCCGCGATCTGCGCGGGCTCCTTCTCCAGCCTGATCGGCATCGTCGTCACCCCGGTCCTGGCCGCGCTGCTCCTCGGCAGCGGCGGCGGGTTCTCCGCCGACTCGATGATCGAGATCGCCCTCCAGCTGCTGGCCCCCTTCCTTGCCGGCCAGCTCCTCCGCCGCTGGATCGGCGGCTTCATCGCCCGCCACCGCGCGGTCCTGCGCCTGGTCGACCGCGGCTCGATCCTGCTCGTCGTCTACGCGGCCTTCAGTGAGGGCATGACCCGGGGCATCTGGCACCAGATCACCCCGGCCCGGCTGGCGGTCCTGCTCGGGGTGGAGGCGGTGTTGCTCGCGCTCATGCTCACGCTGACCACGCACGGCTCCCGGAAGCTGGGCTTCCGTCGCGAGGACCGCATCACGATCACCTTCGCGGGCTCCAAGAAGAGCCTGGCCGCGGGCCTGCCCATGGCCAGCGTCCTCTTCGGTGCCCAGGCCGGCCTGGCCGTCCTCCCACTGATGCTCTTCCACCAGATGCAGCTGATGGTCTGCGCCGTCCTGGCGCGCCGCTTCGCGGCCCGGGCCCCCGAGCCCGCCCCCGAGTCGCTGCCGTCGGAGACCCCTGAGCCCTCTGCCGTGAGCCGCTGAGCGACCGAAGGCGGTCGGGGGCTGTCGGGGGCGGTCGGGGGCTGTCGGGGGCTGTCCTCTTTATTCCGGTAGTTTCCGCTAGTCTCCGCAGATGTCGAACACTCTCACCCATGGGGCCTTTCGTACGGGTCGCTTATGGGCCGCGGCCGGTGTGCTGTCCCTCTTTCTGTTCCTCTCCTCCGTGCTGGCCTGGGTGGACACCACCGAGTTCGACGAACAGTGCAGCCACGGCATGGTGGAGGGCCCCGGGCGGCTGGGCGACATCCGGCACCAGGCGTTTCCCCCGGCCATCATCTGCGAGTTCGAGGGAGGGGACGTCTCCTCGGGCGGCACCGGGGTGCTGGGCGCGGTGATCTGGTGCGCCCTGGCGGGGCTCGCGCTCTGTGTGGTGCTGGCGCTGTTGGCCGAATGCGTCGAGCTGCCCGCCGGAACCGGCCTGCAGATCTCCCGCAAGGAGCGGCTGCGCCGGACGGGGACGGCGTTCTTCGTCACCGGGTCCTTCTTCGCCCTGGTGTACGGCCTGGCGGCATGGCCGCTGCTCTCAGGCCCGTCCTCGGCGTGTTCGGCGGGCGGGGGGTGGGGGTTCCATCCGCCGGAGACGCTGGACTACACCCTGTTCCCGCCGCAGGCGACCTGCATGTTCAGCAGCGGGATGACCTCGCGGCTGAACGCGGGCTGGGTCGAGACCCTGACGGTGATGCTGGCCGTCCCCGCGCTGATCTCCGCGGCCGGGCTGGCGCTCGCCTGGCGGCGCGGACGGCGTGAGGCGCACGCCGCCCGCGCCACGGGTGGGACCTCAGCGGGATGACCGGACGCGGTCCAGGGGGAGGTGGGCGGTGGCGGATTTTTCGTCGAGGGGGGCGTTGAACTCGCGGACCCGGCGGAGTTCGGTGTCGGTCAGCGCCCGGGCATAGACGCGGACCTCGTCCAGGGCGCCCGTCATCCGGGAGCGGCCGTCGACCGCCTCGCCGAGGTGGAGGGCGAAGGGGGAGGAGCGGCTGATGGTGCCGGGTGCGTCGGGTGCGGAGACCGGGGCGGTGCCGTCGACCGTGAGGGTGAGCCGGCCGCCGGTGCGGGTGAGGGCCAGGTGGTGCCATGCCCCGTCGTTGTGGGCGGCGGTGGTGGCGACCGAGGCCGAGGTGTAGGTGGCCGGGCCGTTGACCGTGGTCATCAGGGCGCGGACGCGGTTCGAGGACGGTTCGCCGCGCACCCAGACCTGGGCCTGCTTGCCGCCGATGCCGCCCATCCAGAGGAAGGGATGCTGTCCGGCGGCGGCGGAGTAGCGGAACCACAGGCTGATGGTGAAGTCACGGGTGCCGAGCGGCAGCGACGAGCGGTACGGGAGGCGTACGGCGTCATCCGTACCGTCGAAGGCGAGCGCCCCGCCGAAGCGGCCCTCGGTCCCGGTGGCGCCGCCGAGGACGGTCGCGGGGCGGGCCCGGGGTGCGTGGTCGTCCGTGACCGGGGAGGGAGCGGCGCGGGGGCCGAGCCAGTCCTCGGTGAAGCGGGCGAAGCGGATCTCGTCGCGGGCGTCCACCGCGCCGCCCTCGTACATCAGCCCGACCGTGCCGGGCGAGATCAGGGCCATGTCGGAGTAGCCGGACCAGTCGGTGGTGACCACCTTGCCGCGGTCGGTGCCCTCCCAGCTGCGGGCCTCGTCCCAGGAGGAGCGGATCATCATGGTGCGGCGCCGGTCGGGGTCGGCGGGCGCCGAGAACAGCAGCCGCCCGGGACCGTCGGGCCCTGCGTCGCGCAGCCGCAGGACCGAGCCCTGCACCATCGGCGTGGACAGGTCGGGGAGGGTGCGGAAGGGCGCGGCGAAGCTCTCGCCGCCGTCGCGGCTGATGGCGTAGTCGCGGTGGCCGAGGTCGGTGCCGTCCTGCTCGCGCCCGTTGACGTAGACCGAGCCGTCCGCCCGCTCCACCAGCGTCATCTCCGACGGCTTCTGACGGAACGTGCCGTCCTGCGCTATCGGGTAGGAGTCCACCGCGCCGATCTTCCAGCGCCTGCCGCCGTCGTCGCTGTAGGCGAGCGCCGCGTGGTTGGAGGTGATGCGGGTGCCGTCGTGGCTCTCGGTGTTGACGGTGAAGAGCAGCCGCCCCTTGTGCCGCCCGTGCTTCAGCTGGATGCCGTGCACCGGGCCGGTGGCGTACCAGGAGTTCCACTGCGGCGGCAGCAGGGCGGGGCCCAGATCGCGCGGGGTGGACCAGGTGGCGCCGTCGTCGTCGCTGTACTGGAGGTGCGGGGTGCGGTCACACGGCACGTCGCAGCTCTGGGAGTCGTCCCGGCCGGTGTTGTACGTGCTGGCCAGCAGGATCCGGCCGGTGCGCAGGTCCACCACGGGCGCCGGGTTGCCGTGGGTGTCGCCGCCGCCCTCGTTGACCACTTGTAACGGGCCCCAGGTGCGGCCCCCGTCGGTGGAGCGCTTGAGCACCAGGTCGATGTCCCCGGCGTCGCCGCAGTTGTCCTTGCGGCCCTCGGCGAAGGCGAGCAGGGTGCCGTCCTTCGACGTGACGATCGCGGGGATCCGGAAGCAGAAGTACCCCTCGTCCTGGGCGGACTTGAACAGGATCTGCTGGTCGAAGTCCGAGGCGGAGCCGGAAGCGGTACGGGCCGCGGACACGGTGTCGTCCGTGTCCGCGGCCCGTACCGGAAGCGGAGTCAGGGCCAGTGCCGCGGCGGCGAGAAGCACCGAGGCGCGGCGCCGCCAACGTCTGGTCCGGGGACGTGTGCGGGGATCTGACGCCATGGTCACGACCTGCCCTTCAGAGCCATCTGGACATCAAGACATCACGACATCCCACGTCTCATGGAGACTGTCGCAGAAGTGTCCCGCTTTGCGCCGGGTGGAAACAAGGACCGTGCGTCAGGGGATGAGGACGACCTTCCCCTGGCTGGTGCGGGACTCGATGATGGCGTGGGCGTTCGCGGCCTGCTCGAGCGGGATTTCGGCGTGTACGGCGGGGCGCAGGCGGCCCTCGGCGAAGAGCCGCCACAGCTCGCTGCCATGCCGGGCGTACAACTCGGGGCGAGTCCGCGAGAAATGAGCCATGGTCAGGCCGGTGATGGTCTTCGAGCCCGAGAGCAGGGCGTGCGCGGGGACGGTGCCGCCGCCGGAGTTGAAGAAGATCAGCCGGCCTTCCGGGGCCAGGGCCGCGACGGCGCGGGGGAGGAGGTCGCCACCGACACCGTCGAGCACTACGTCGACCGGCTCGCCCCAGGACTCGTCCCCGTACGCCACCACCTCGTCCGCGCCGAGGCCGCGCAGGAACGCGGCCTTCGCCGGGGAACTCGCGGCCGCGACGACGCGGCGGACCCCTTGGACCCGGGCCAGTTGGACCGCCACATGGCCGACGCCGCTCGCGGCGCCCGTGATGAGCAGGGATTCGGCGGGGGAGGGGGCGGCGGTCGCGAGGGCGGCGAGGGCGACATGGCCGCCGCGGACGAGGGAGACCGCCTCCACGGCGGTCGCGCCGTCAGGTATGGGAGAGGCGGTGAAGACAGGGGCGGTGGCGAGGTCGGCGTAGGAGCCCGAGAACGAGATCGCGGCCACCCGGTCGCCGACGGAGAAGCCGGTGACGCCGTCGCCGAGCGCGGCCACCCGGCCCGCGACATCGCCGCCGAGCGTCCCGGGCAGCGGCGTACCGGTGTCCCGGACGCGGCGGACCCCGGGCAGGGTCACGCCGATCGCCTCGGTGCGGATCAGCAGTTCGCCGGGGCCGGGCGTGGGCGGGTCGGCCTCCTCCAGGCGGAGGACGTCCGGCCCGCCGTGGGTGTGGAAACGGACGCGGCGCATGGGGCCTCCCGGGGTGCGGTGGATTCGTTGGGCGGCCCAACGTTAGCGGGAATCGTTGGGAATGCCAATGTTGGTAACCCCAATGGTGTGCCGGTAGGCTGAGGCCATGCCCGAGACCCCGTTCGCCCCCGCCCGCATCCGCTCCCTGCCCAGCTGGCTGCTCGGCCGCGCCGCTGCCCGCGGGCACCGTCTGGTGGCGGAGGCGCTGGCCCGGGAGGGGATGCGGATGATGCATCACGCGGTGCTGTCCGCCGTCGCGGAGCTGGGGCCCGTATCGCAGGCTGAGTTGGGGCGCAGCCTCGGCATCGACCCCAAGGACATGGTGGGGATCGTCGGCGACCTGGAGGGCGAAGGGCTCGTCACCCGCAGCCCCGATCCGCGCGACCGCCGGAAGAACGCGATCGCCATCTCGGAGGAGGGCGAGCGGCGCTTGGCGCGTACGCGGCGGCTGGGAGACGAGGCCAACGACGAGCTGACGGCTGGGCTGAGCGCGGCGGAGCGCGAGCAACTGGTCGCGCTGCTGCGGCGGGTGGCCGAGCCGGGCGAGCCGTGCCGGGAGGAGTAACCGGGGCCGCGGGGGCTCCACTCGACGTCAGGGTTCAGCTCCCGCACATCGCGTCGTCCAGCAGCGCCTGCACGGCCCGTACACCCGCCAGGAGTTGTCCGGCGTCGGACGTCGTCCCCGTGGTCATGACCGCGACCGAGCGTTGACCGTCCGGCGCGACGGCGGTCCTGATCGTGCCACCGTCGAGGTCGCCGCCGTGGCCCCAGCGGTATCCGCCGCAGCTGAGCGGCTGCCGCGACCGGCCGGGGCCGCCAGGACGGCGGCGGCGCCGAGGAGGAGGGCGACGGCCGCCGCGGTGGCAGCGGCGAGGCGTGAACGGGCCGTCCTGATGCGTCGGTTCATGTCGCAGCAGCCTGCCGGGACGTGGGGGCCGGGCCACACGGTGACGGAACCCCGGCCCGGGTGGAGGCAGCCCCCGGGCCCGGGTGGGGCAGGCCCTATGGCGCGGCGGGCCGCCCGGCAGGGGGCTGGCAGGCGAGGGTCCGGCTCCGGCCGGATCGTCAGGCCGAGGAGCCGCTGTCCACGACGAGGTCGGTGCCGACCACGGAGCCGGCCGCCGGTGAGGCGAGGTAGAGCACCGCCGCCGCTATCTCCTCCGCCTCCGCGAGCCGGCCCAGCGGGGTCGCCGTCTTCATCCGGTCCGCACGGTCGGCATCGGTCTCGCCGGGCAGCAGCGACATGGGACCGTCGGAGGCGCCGGGGCTGACCGCGTTGATCCGGACGCCCTGGTGGATGTGGTCGAGCGCGGCGGCCCGGGTCAGCGCGGCCACCGCCGCCTTCGAGGCGCTGTACGCGCCGAGGCCCGGGGCCCGGAGGTGGGCGCCGAGGTTGGACGAGACGTTGACGATGGCCCCGCCGCCGTTCTCCTTCATCTGCGCGATCTGATGCTTCATCGCCAGCCAGACGCCCGTCACATTGGTGCGCAGCACCGCGTCCCAGTCCTCCTCGCTGACCTCGCCGACCGGCCCCCGGCCGCGCAGTATCCCGGCGTTGTTGACGGCGATGTCCAGCCCGCCGAAGCGGGCGACGGTCTCGCGCACCAGATCCCGCAGCCGGCCCGAGTCGGTGACATCGGCGACGACGGCGGCGGCCCGGCCGTCCGCGGCCTCGATGAGGCGGACCGTCTCGGCCAGGGTGGCTTCGGTGCGCCCCGCGGCCACGACGGACGCGCCTTCGGCGGCGAAGGCGAGCGCGATGGCACGGCCGAGGCCGGAGCCCGCGCCGGTGACGAGGGCGGTCTTTCCGGTGAAGCGGTTCATTGCACGACTCCTACAAATAACTGAACGTTCGGTTTAATATGCGGGCATGAAAGAGGGGCGTAAGAGAGTGCTCCTTGCCCCTGGGTGTGGCGGGACTCAGTCCAGCAGCGTCAGCGCCTGCTCCGCCGCGTCCCGCACCCGGGCGGGGTCGTCCGACGCCTTGCCGACCACGCGCAGCCCCTGCAGCAGGACGAGCAGCATCCTCGCCAGGGCACGGGGGTCGCGGTCCTCGGGAAGCTCTCCCTGGGCCTGGGCCCGTATCAGCGCGGAGTGCAGCGGGGTCTCCACATGGTCCCAGCTCACCTCCACCCGGCGGGCCACCGCCGGGTCGTGCGGGGCCAGCTCGGCCGCGGTGTTGGTCACCAGGCAGCCCATCAGCCGCTTCTCGGGAGAGGCCGCCTCCTCGGCGAAGCGCCGCACCATCGCCCGCACCGCGGGCAGCGCGGGGCCCGGCTGGGACAGCTCGACCAGCAGGTTCGGGTCGCGGGTCTCCGCATAGCGGTCCATCGCCTTCAGGTACAGCTCGCGCTTGTTGCCGAAGGTCGCGTAGATGCTGGCGCGGCCGATGCCGAGATGCTCGACGAGGTCCGCCATCGAGGTCGCTTCATAGCCGCGCCGCCAGAACAGCTCGAGAGCCGACTGCAGCGCGGCCTCCGGGTCGAATTCCTTCGTTCTGGCCACGGGAAAGCCGTAGCATCTATCCAGAACGATCGGTCAATAACTCGTTCGGGTGACAGCGGCGTCAGGCGCCGCCGACCGCCGTCGGCAGCGCGAGCCGGTGCTCGCCCGCGTACACGTTCATCGATGTGCCGCGCAGGAAGCCGACCAGCGTGAGCCCCGCCTCGTCCGCCAGGTCCACGGCCAGCGAGGAGGGCGCCGAGACCGCGGCCAGCACCGGGATCCCCGCCATGACCGCCTTCTGCGCCAGTTCGAAGGACGCCCGGCCGGAGACCAGCAGCACGGCCCCGGACAGCGGCAGCCGCCCCTGCTGGACGGCCCGCCCGACCAGCTTGTCCACCGCGTTGTGGCGGCCCACGTCCTCCCGTATGTCTAGCAGTTCGCCCTCCGGCGTGAACAGCGCCGCCGCGTGCAGCCCGCCGGTGCGGTCGAAGACGCGCTGGGCGGCGCGCAGCCGGTCGGGCAGGGCGGTCAGGGTCTCCGGGGTGATGCGGACCGGGGCGTGGCCGTCGTCCGGCTCGTCCAGCCGCCAGCGCGCCGTCGTGCGGACGGCGTCCAGGCTGGCCTTGCCGCACAGACCGCACGACGAGGTCGTGTAGACGTTGCGTTCGAGGGTGATGTCGGGGACGGGCACGCCCGGGGCGAGCTTCACGTCCACCACGTTGTAGGTGTTGGAGCCGTCCTCGGTCGCGCCCGCGCAGTAGACGATGTTCGCCAGTTCGTCCGCGCTGCCGAGCACGCCCTCGCTCACCAGGAATCCGGCGGCCAGCGCGAAGTCGTCGCCCGGCGTGCGCATCGTGATCGCCAGCGGCTTGCCGTTCAGCCGGATCTCCAGCGGCTCCTCGGCCACCAGGGTGTCCGGGCGGGTGCTGACCGCCCCGTCCCGGACGCGTGTGACGCGGCGTCGCTCAGTGACCCGTCCCATGTCGATCAGTCCCGGTTCTGTGCGTGGTTGCGTGCGTGCTGGGTGGTGGCCTCATTGTGCTGCACGTGGGTCTGAGACCGTAGCCCCGGTGTGCGTAAACTGTAGACAATAACCAATCCGGGAATCCGGCCGACACCGATCCACAGGGGGCGCGATGCTGTCCAAGGGACTGCCGCAGGGCGCGGTGCCAAGGCTGGAGCGGCCCGGGCCGCTGCGCGAGCGCGTCTACGAGGCGCTGCTCGAACTCATCACCACCCGTGCCCTCCGCCCCGGCCAGCACCTCGTCGAGAGCGAACTGGCGGGCCACCTCGGGGTCTCCCGGCAGCCGGTGCGCGAGGCGCTGCAGCGGCTCAACACCGAGGGATGGGTCGATCTGCGCCCGGCGCAGGGCGCGTTCGTCCACGAGCCCACGGAGGACGAGGCCGATCAGCTCCTCACCGTCCGCACCCTGCTGGAGGCCGAGGCCGCGCGGCTGGCCGCCGCGGACGCGGGGCCGGAGGGGGTCGCGGCGCTGGAGGAGGTGTGTGCCACCGGTGAACGGGCGGTCCTGGAGGACGACGTCGACGGCGCCGTGGCCGCGAACGCCGAATTCCATGCCACGGTGATGGCGCTCGCCGGGAACGCGGTGCTGGCGGACCTGGCCGCCCAGGTGCACCGCCGGGTCCGCTGGTACTACACCCCGGTGGCCCGGCAGCGCGGCAAGCAGTCCTGGACCGAGCACCGTGAGCTGATCGACGCCATCGCCGCGCGCGACGAACGACGCGCCACGGAGATCATGCGCGCGCACACGGAGCACACGCGCCACAGCTACCACGAGCGCCCCCACGACTGACCGCGCCTTCGAGGGCTTGGGTATTCAGCGGCGGGTGCCGTCCATGCGGTCGACCGCCTCCTTGGCCTCCTTGAGATCGGCGTCCGTGATCTCGCGGTACTCCTTGATGGCCTGGATCTTCTTGTTCTCGCGCAGCAGCGCGGTCACCCGCTCCATGCCCGGTTCCTCCTGACGCACGCCCAGGTGGTCGAGGATGAGATCCGCCTTGCGCTCCAGCCGGGCGGCCCGGCGCTCCATGCGCTTGAGGCGGGATTCCAGGCCGCCGTAGATCACGATGACGGCTACGAGGGTGGCGAAGCTCGCTATTTCCATGATCGGCATGCTAGCGGGTGGTACCGACGGCGGCTGACGGAAAATCGCCCCTGGCTGCCCGTAAGTTTGTCCTTCCACAGGAGAAAGTCCGCGTGGATTGCGGCGCAAGTTCTTCCCACCCCCGACAACCGCTGCTACGTTCCCCGTGAAAGCCCGACCATGTGCATGCCGATGACGGCGGGAGGGGCGGCGTGAGGCGCATGACGGCACGACCCGCGAACGCGCATCAGGCCCGGCTGCTCCGCCTGTTGCGTGACGGCGGTCCCAACTCCCGGGCTCAGCTGGGCGATCAGATCGACCTCTCACGTTCCAAGCTCGCCGTCGAGATCGACCGGTTGCTGGAGACCGGCCTGGTGGTCGCCGACGGACTCGCCGCCTCACGGGGCGGGCGCCGCTCGCACAACATACGGCTCGCGCCAGCCCTCCGGCTGCTCGGCGTCGACATCGGCGCCACGTCCGTCGACGTGGCCGTGACCAACGCGGAACTGGAGATTCTCGGCCACCTCACCCAGCCCATGGATGTCCGCGAGGGCCCGGTCGCGGTGTTCGAGCAGGTCCTGGCCATGGCCGCCAAGCTCCGCGCCTCCGGCGTCGCGGAGGGGTTCGACGGCGCGGGCATCGGAGTGCCGGGCCCCGTCCGGTACCCCGAGGGCGTGCCCGTCGCACCGCCGATCATGCCGGGCTGGGACGGCTTCCCCGTACGGGAGGCACTCAGCCAGGAACTGGGCTGCCCCGTCATGGTCGACAACGACGTGAACCTCATGGCCATGGGGGAGCAGCACGCCGGGGTCGCCCGCTCCGTCAAGGACTTCCTCTGCGTCAAGATCGGCACCGGTATCGGCTGCGGGATCGTGGTCGCCGGTGATGTCTACCGCGGTACGACCGGCAGCGCGGGCGACATCGGGCACATCCAGGCCGAGCCCGACGGCCGCCCCTGCGCGTGCGGCAACCACGGCTGCCTGGAGGCCTACTTCGGCGGCGCGGCCCTCGCCCGCGACGCCGAGGCCGCCGCCCGCGACGGCCGCTCCGGCGAACTCGCCGCGCGGCTGGAGGCGGCGGGGCACCTCGCCGCCACGGACGTCGCGGCGGCGGCCTCGGCCGGCGACGCCGCCGCCCTCGAACTCATCCGCGAGGGCGGCATGCGCACCGGTCAGGTCATCGCCGGTCTCGTCAGCTTCTTCAACCCGGGCCTGGTGGTGATCGGCGGCGGCGTCACCGGCCTCGGCCACACGCTCCTGGCCGCCATCCGCACCCAGGTCTACCGCCAGTCCCTTCCGCTCGCCACCGGCAACCTCCCCATCGTGCTGGGCGAACTGGGCCCCGCCGCGGGGGTCACCGGCGCGGCCCGACTGATCAGCGACCACCTCTTCTCCCCGGCCTGACCCACCCCTACGGCCCGCCGTCGTCGGCGTGGTCCGTACCGAGGCACAGCGCGCAGCACGTGTGAACCCACGGACGTGTCTCTCCCCGACCCCGCCCCTCCCCGAACCGGGACCCCACCCCGGCCCCCGGCCCCCCGCATTCCGATCCCGGGCCGGGCGCCCCGGGCATCCGGTGGCGTGGGCCCGCGCTTTCGGTGAGCCGGCCGCCCGGAGTCCGCCGGGGCACCTGCCGCAGGTGGGCGCCGTGGCTCCGGCACCGGCAGCCCCTCCGGCGATGGAGGAGCGGGGGCCGGGCCCCGGGCCGGGGAGGGGCGGGGTGGGGAAGAGCACCGTACGCAGCACCAGCCGCAGCCCGCCACAGCGACCCGCCCGAGGAGACTCGCCATGGCACCACCCGATCCGCAACAGTCGGCCCCGCCACCGCCCCCGCTGCTCACCATGTCCGGCATCACCAAGTCCTTCCCCGGCGTACGGGCCCTCGACGGCGTCGACCTCGACGTTCAGGCGGGGGAAGTCCATTGCCTCCTGGGGCAGAACGGCGCGGGCAAGTCCACGCTGATCAAGGTGCTGGCCGGGGCCCACCAGCCGGACGGCGGGGAGATCGTCTGGCAGGGCGCACCGGTCGCCCTGAAGTCACCCGTCGCCGCCATGCGCCTCGGCATCGCCACCATCTACCAGGAACTCGACCTCGTAGAGGGCCTGTCCGTGGCGGAGAACATCTTCCTCGGCCACGAGCCCGCCACCGCCGGCTTCGTACGGTCCCGGGCCGCCCGGGCCACCGCCGCCGAGCTGCTGGCCCGCCTCGGCCACCCCGAGATCGACCCGCGCCGCCTGGTGGGCGAACTCTCCGCCGCCGCACAGCAGATCGTGTCCATGGCCCGCGCCCTCTCGCACGACGTACGGCTGATCGTCATGGACGAGCCGTCCGCCGCGCTCGACCCCGACGAGGTCGACAACCTCTTCCGTATCGTCGGCGACCTCACCACCGGCGGCGTGGCGGTCGTCTACATCTCGCACCGGCTGGAGGAGATCCGCCGCATCGGCGACCGCGTCACCGTGCTGAAGGACGGCCGCGCCGCCGCCCGTGGGCTGCCCGCCCGTACGACGTCCACCCGCGACATCGTCGCGCTCATGACGGGGCGGGACGTCGAGTACGCGTTTCCACGCCGTACGGTGAGCAACACCGCGCAGGAACCCCTGCTGCGGCTCGAAGGGCTGGCCAGGGCCGGGGAGTTCGAGCCGGTCGACCTCGACCTGGCGCCCGGCGAGATCGTAGGGCTCGCCGGACTCGTCGGCTCCGGCCGATCCGAGATCCTGGAGACCGTCTACGGCGCCCGCCGCCCCACCGCGGGACGCGTCCTCGTCGACGGCCGCCCGCTGCGCCCCGGCAGCGTGACCGCCGCCGTGCGCGCCGGGCTCGGGCTGGCGCCGGAGGAGCGCAAGGCGCAGGCGCTGCTGATGCTGGAGTCCATCACCCGTAACGTCTCCGTCTCCTCCCTCGCCCGCTTCTCCCGGGCCGGATGGCTGGACCGCGGCGCCGAGCGGGACGCGGCCCGCCGGAGCGTGCGCGATCTGTCGCTGCACCCGGACGACCCGGAGCGCCCGGTGCGCACGCTGTCCGGCGGCAACCAGCAGAAGGCGGTGCTCGCGCGCTGGCTGCTGCGCGGCTGCCGGGTGCTGCTGCTGGACGAGCCCACCCGCGGGGTGGACGTCGGCGCCCGCGCCGAGCTGTACGCGGTGATACGACGCCTCGCCGACGACGGCATGGCGGTGCTGCTGGTCTCCAGCGAGCTGCCCGAAGTCCTCGGCCTCGCCGACCGGGTGCTGGTGCTCCGCGAGGGGCGCGTCGTCCATACGGCGCCCGCGGGCGAACTGGATGAGCACCGCGTCCTCGATCTCGTGATGGAAGGGAGTCCGTCGTGCTGAACTCACCCGGAGGCGCAGACACGGGCGCAGACACGGGCGCCGACGCCGTGCCCGGCGCCGGGGCCACACTGACGAAGGCGGCCGGGCCCGCCCCCGGCCCACCGGCCAAAGCAGGCGGCGGCCTCAGACGCCTCGCCGACCTCCGCAACCTCTCCCTCCTCGGCGTGCTCGCCGCCCTCGCCGTCGTGGGCGCCATCACCAAGCCCGACGAGTTCCTGAGCACCGGCAACCTGCAACTCGTCCTCACCCAGGCGTCCGTCATCGGTGTCGTCACGGTCGGCGTGACCTTCGTGATCACCAGCGGCGGCATCGACCTGTCCGTCGGCGCGATGGTCGCGCTCGCCTCGGTCTGGGCCACCACGCTCGCCACCCAGGACTACGGGTTCGGCGGCATCCTGCTGTGCGCCGTGCTCGTGGGGCTCGGCTGTGGCCTGGTCAACGGTGTGCTCATCGCGTACGGCGGCCTGGTCCCGTTCATCGCCACCCTCGCCATGCTGGCCTCCGCGCGCGGCCTCGCGCTCCTGATCAGCGACGGCAAGACGCAGGTCGTCAACGTCAAGCCGGTCCTGGACCTCGGGCTCCGCGACTCCTACGTACTGGGCATCCCACCCCTGGTGATGATCTTCGCCGCGGCCACGGTCCTCGGCTGGCTGCTGCTGGGCCGTACGACCTTCGGCCGGCGCACCGTCGCCATCGGCGGCAACCCGGAGGCGGCCCGGCTCGCGGGCATCGACGTACGGCGCCAGCGGCTGCTGCTGTACCTGCTGTCCGGGCTGTGCTGCGGCATCGCCGCGTTCATGCTGGTCGTCCTCACCGGCTCCGGCCAGAACACCAACGGCAACCTGTACGAACTCGACGCCATAGCCGCCGCCATCATCGGCGGCACCCTGCTCAGCGGCGGCCGCGGCACCATCACCGGCTCCGTGCTCGGCGTCCTCGTCTTCACCACCATCACCAACCTCTTCGCCCTGAACAACCTCCAGAGCGATGTCCAGCAGATCGCGAAGGGCGCCATCATCGTCGCCGCCGTCCTGGTACAGAAGGGTCGTTCGACGTCATGAAACACACCGTCATGAACCACACCCCGGGAAACCCCACCAGCCGCAGACACCTGCTCCTGGGCACCGCCGCGGCGGGCGCGCTGTTCGCGGCCGGCTGCACCAGCAACGAGAACAACGACAGCGGCGACGAGGGCAAGCAGCCCGCCGGCGCCGCCGACACCAAACCCGGCAAGAAGGTCACCGTCGGCTTCGCCGGGCCGCAGGCCGACCACGGCTGGCTCAACGCCATCAACGAGCAGGCCAAACGGCGCGCCAAGGAGTACGAGGACGTCAAGCTGGTCAGCACGGAGGGCTCCAACGACACCGCCCAGCAGATCGGGCAGATCGAAACCCTCATCAACAAGAAGGTCGACGTCCTGGTCATCCTGCCCGCCGACGGCAAGGCGCTCACCCAGGTCGGGCTGAAGGCCATGGAAAAGGGCATCCCCGTCGTCAACCTCGACCGCGTCTTCGCCTCCCCGCAGGCGTACCGCTGCTGGATCGGCGGCGACAACTACGGCATGGGGCTCAACGCCGGCCGCTACATCGGCGAACAGCTCAAGGGCAAGAAGAACGCCAAGGTGGTGGAGCTGGCCGGGCTGGACAACCTGGAGCTGACCCGCCAGCGCACGGCCGGTTTCGACGCCGCCCTCAAGAACTACCCCAACATCAAGAAGGTCGGCCGCCAGGCCGCCGAATTCACCGTCGAGTCCGGCCAGTCGAAGATGGCCCAGCTGCTCCAGGCCCACTCGAGCTTCGACGCCCTGTGGAACCACGACGACGACCAGGGCGTCGGCGCCGAACGCGCCATCCAGCAGGCCGGGCGCGACGACTTCCTGATGGTCGGCGGCGCGGGCGCCAAGCGCGCCATGGACGCCATCAAGGCCGACAACACCGTCCTCAAGGCCACCGTCCTGTACCCGCCGACGATGGCCGCCTCCGCCATCGACCTGGCCCGCGCGCTCGGCCAGGGCAAGGGCGTCGGGGGCCTTGCCGAGCTGGAGATCCCCGCCTCGCTCACCCTCTACTCGGCCGTCGTGACCAAGGACAACGTGGACCAGTACCTGCCCACGGGATTCAGCTAGGCCCCGTCTCCACCAATCGCCTTCCCGCCGCGATCTGAGAGGAGCCACATGGAACACCCCGAAGCACACACCGTTGGCGTCGGCATGGTCGGCTACGCCTTCATGGGCGCCGCCCACTCCCAGGGCTGGCGCACCGCGGGCCGCGTCTTCGACCTCCCCCTCCGCCCGGCCATGGCCGCCATCTGCGGCCGCGACCCGGACGCCGTCCGCGCCGCCGCGGACAAACACGGCTGGGCGGCCGCCGAGACCGACTGGCGCGACCTGATCGCCCGGGACGATGTGCAGCTGGTCGACGTCTGCACCCCCGGCGACAGCCACGCCGAGATCGCGATCGCCGCGCTGGAGGCCGGTAAGCACGTGCTGTGCGAGAAGCCCCTCGCCAACTCGGTCGCCGAGGCGGAGGCCATGGCCGCCGCCGCACGCCGGGCGCGCGCCCGCGGACAGCGCACGATGGTGGGCTTCAACTACCGCCGTACGCCCGCGACCGCGCAGGCCCGCCGCATGGTGGCCGAGGGCCGGATCGGCGTCCTGCGCCACGTACGGGTCACCTACCTCCAGGACTGGCTCCTGGATCCGGAATTCCCCCTGGTGTGGCGGCTGCGCCGGGAGCTGGCGGGCTCCGGCGCGCTCGGCGACCTCGGGGCGCACATCGTGGACCTCGCGCAGTACCTGGCGGGGGAGCGGCTGGTCGGCGTCTCGGCGCTCACCGAAACCTTCGTACGGGAACGCCCGCTCGTCCCCGAGGGGCCGGGCGCGGCGCCCGCCCTCGGCCCGGTGACGGTCGACGACGCGGCCCTGTTCACCGGCCGCCTCGCCTCCGGCGCCCTGGCGTCCTTCGAGGCCAGTCGCTTCGCCGCCGGGCGCAAGAACTCGCTGCGCATCGAGCTGAACGGCGATCACGGCTCGCTCGCCTTCGACCTCGAACGGCTCAACGAGCTGTCGTTCCACGACCACACCGCACCCGCCGCCGACTCCGGCTTCCGCCGCATCCTGGTCACCGAACCCGAACACCCCTACCTGGAGGCCTGGTGGCCCCCGGGCCACGCCCTCGGCTACGACCACACCTTCGTCCACCAGGCGCGCGACATGGTGCACGCCATCGCCACCGGAACCGACCCCGAACCGTCCTTCGAGGACGGGCTCCAGGTGCAGCGGGTGCTGGCCGCGGTCGAGGACAGCGCCGAGAAGAACTGCGTCTACACACCCGTGCCCGCCTGAGGAGAGTCCCGCATGCCCAGACCCTTCACCCTCTTCACCGGCCAGTGGGCGGACCTGCCGCTGGAGGAGGTCTGCCGCCACGCCCGCGACTTCGGCTACGACGGCCTCGAACTCGCCTGCTGGGGCGACCACTTCGACGTCACCCGCGCGCTCGGCGAGCCCGGCTATCTCGACGGGCGCCGGGAACTCCTCGACAAGTACGGCCTCCAGTGCTGGGCCATCTCCAACCACTTGATGGGCCAGGCCGTCTGCGACCACCCCATCGACGAACGCCATCAGGCCATCCTCCCCGCCCGCATCTGGGGCGACGGCGACGCCGAAGGCGTACGGCAGCGGGCCGCCGCCGAAATGGCGGACACGGCCCGCGCCGCGGCCGCCTTCGGGGTACGCACCGTCATCGGCTTCACCGGCTCGTCCATCTGGCACCTGGTCGCCATGTTCCCGCCGGTGCCGCCCGGCATGATCGACCGCGGCTACGAGGACTTCGCGACGCGCTGGAACCCCATCCTGGACGTCTTCGACGACGAGGGCGTCCGCTTCGCCCACGAGGTCCATCCCAGCGAGATCGCGTACGACTACTGGACGACCCACCGCGCCCTGGAAGCCGTCGGCCACCGCCCCGCCTTCGGCCTCAACTTCGACCCCAGCCACTTCGTCTGGCAGGACCTCGACCCGGTCGGCTTCCTGTGGGACTTCCGCGACCGGATCTACCACGTCGACTGCAAGGAGGCCCGCCGCCGCCTCGACGGCCGCAACGGCCGCCTGGGCTCCCACCTCCCCTGGGGCGACCCCCGCCGCGGCTGGGACTTCGTCTCCGCGGGCCACGGCGACGTGCCCTGGGAGGACGTCTTCCGCATGCTGCGCTCCATCGCGTACGACGGCCCGATCTCGGTGGAGTGGGAAGACGCCGGCATGGACCGCCTGACCGGCGCCCCCGAGGCCCTGCGCCACCTGAAGTCCTACGACTTCGACCCTCCGACGGCTTCCTTCGACGCCGCCTTCGGCGGCGACTGAGCCGCCACGGCCGGCCTGAGGGAGGGCCCCGCCACGCGGCGGAGCCGCATACCGGATGCTGCGGGAAGGCGCGGGGTGGGGGAACAGCCCCGCGCCGACCCCAGCGGCTTTGTCCTGCTCGCGGACCAAGCCAACCCAGCATGTGTCAAAGGGGTTTCCGAACCGGACAAACCCCGCTACCGTCCTTGAGATGTACCGGTCACATGGGGCCCCTCACCCCGAGCCGGTTCACCGAACGGCGCGACGGCGCGCGCCTGTGCCAGGTCGGGCGGTCAACGGCCCCCCGTCCGTACACCCCCTCTTTTCCCGGAGGATCAGCGTGCACAGGAAACGGCATGGACTGCGCGGCTCCCTCGCGCTCCTCACGAGCTCCCTGCTCGTGGGCGCGGGGCTCGCGTTCACCGCATCCCCACCCGCGGGAGCGGACCAGGCAGCGGAGAGGTTTCAGCAGGTCACGCTCGCCAAGGGCGCGGCCGAGACCGGTGAGCCCATGTCGCTCGCCGTCCTCCCCGACCGCTCGGTGCTGCACACCTCCCGCGACGGTACTCTCCGCCTGACCGACGCGGGCGGCGAGACCAAGGTGTCCGGCAAGCTCCCGGTCTACTCGCACGACGAGGAAGGGCTCCAGGGCGTCGGCATCGACCCCGGGTTCCAGGAGAACCGCGCCATCTACCTCTACTACGCACCACCGCTGGACACCCCCGCGGGCGACGCCCCCAACGAGGGCACGGCCGCCGACTTCGCGAAGTTCGACGGCGTCAACCGCCTCTCCCGCTTCACCCTCAACACCGACGGCACCCTGAACACCGGCAGCGAGAAGAAGGTCCTCGACGTCCCCGCCTCCCGCGGCATCTGCTGCCACGTCGGCGGCGACATCGACTTCGACGCCGCCGGCAACCTCTACCTCTCCACCGGTGACGACTCCAACCCGTTCGCCTCCGACGGCTTCACCCCCATCGACGAGCGCCCGAACCGCAACCCCGCCTACGACGCCCGGCGCTCCGCGGGCAACACCAACGACCTGCGCGGCAAGATCCTCCGTATCAAGGTCGCCGCGGACGGTTCGTACACCATCCCGGACGGCAACCTCTTCGCGCCCGGCACGGAGAAGACCCGTCCCGAGATCTACGCGATGGGCTTCCGCAATCCGTTCCGGATGAACATCGACAAGCCGACCGGCACGATCTACGTGGGCGACTACGGACCGGACGCGGGCGCCGCCGACCCCGAGCGCGGCCCGGCGGGCATGGTGGAGTTCGCGCGCGTCACCAAGCCCGGCAACTTCGGCTGGCCGTACTGCGTCGGCGACAACGAGCCGTACCGCGACTACGACTTCGCCACCGGCACCTCCGGCCCGGCCTTCGACTGCGCCGCGCCGAAGAACACCTCGCGGTACAACACCGGGCTGACCGATCTGCCGCCCGCCCAGCCCGCCTGGATCCCGTACGACAACGACTCCGTGCCCGAGTTCGGCACCGGCTCCGAGTCGCCGATGGGCGGCCCGGTCTACCGTTACGACGCCTCGCTCGACTCGCCGGTCAAGTTCCCGGGAAGCTACGACGGGGACTTCTTCGCGACCGAGTTCGGCCGCCAGTGGATCAAGCGCATCGAGCAGGGCGCCGACGGCACCGTGGAGAAGATCAACGACTTCCCGTGGACCGGCACCCAGGTGATGGATTCCGCCTTCGGCCCGGACGGTGCGCTGTACGTCCTGGACTACGGGCTCAGCTGGTTCGGCGGCGACGAGCACTCCGCGCTCTACCGCATCGAGAACGCCACCGACGGGTACTCACCGATCGCCGAGGCGGCCGCCGACCGTACGTCCGGCAAGGCGCCCATGAGGGTCGCGTTCAGCTCGGCGGGCACCGCCGACGCCGACGGCGACACGCTCACGTACCGCTGGGACTTCGGCGACGGCCACACCTCCACCGCCCCCAACCCCACCCACCGGTACACCAGGAACGGCACCTACACCGCCACCGTCACCGCCAAGGACCCCTCCGGCCGCAGCGGCAGCGCGAGCGTGCACCTCACGGTCGGCAACACGGCCCCCAAGGTGACGCTGCAACTGCCCGGCGACGGCCAACTGTTCACCTTCGGCGACGAGGTGCCGTTCAAGGTGAAGGTGACCGACCCCGAGGACGGGACCATCGACTGCGGCAAGGTCAAGGTCACCCATGTCCTCGGCCACGACAGCCACGGCCACCCCATCACCTCGGCCACCGGCTGCTCCGGAACCCTCAAGACCAGCGCCGACAGCGAGCACGACCCCAACGCCAACATCTTCGGGGTCTTCGACGCCGAGTACACCGACAACGGAGGGGGCGGCCAGCCGTCGCTGACCACCCACGATCAGAACGTCGTCCAGCCCCGCCACCGCCAGGCCGAGCACTACGGCAAGTCCCAGGGCGTCGACGTCATCAACCATGCCCCGGCCAACGGCGGCAAGACGGTCGGCAACATCGACAACGGCGACTGGATCGCGTTCACCCCGTATCTCCTGGGCAACGCCAAGGACTTCACCGCACGCGTCTCCTCCGCGGGCGCGGGCGGCACCCTCGAGGTGCGCGCCGGCTCCCCGACCGGGCAGCTGCTGGGCCGGGCCACCGTGCCGGTGACCGGCGGCTGGGAGACGTTCCAGGACGTCAGGACGCCGCTGCGGAAGCCCCCGACCCATACCACCACGCTCTACCTCGTCTTCAAGGGCGGTGCGGGAGCGCTGTACGACCTGGACGACTTCACCATCGGCACCGGCTGACCGCCGCGGCCCGGTCCCGGGGCGGCACGCCCGCCCCGGGACCCGGGCCGCACCCGGAGGAAGGAGTACCCGCCATGCCCCCGCACCCCCGTCGCTCCAGACCCGCGCACCGCTTCCGGTTCCGCTTCCCCCTCCTGCGTACGTCCGCCGTGGCCGCGCTGCTGCTCGCCGCCACGGTCCTCCCCCCGGCGGCGGCCACCGCCTCCTCGGCGCCGCCCGGCGACCGCGTCCTTGTCTTCTCCAAGACGGCCGCCTACCGCCACGACGCCATCCCCGACGGCATCGCCGCCATCCGCGAACTCGGCGCCCAGCACGGCTTCGCCGTCGACGCCACCGAGGACGCCACCGCCTTCACCGGCGCCAACCTGGCCCGCTACGACGCCGTCGTCTTCCTCTCCACCACCGGCGACATCCTCGATGCCAAGCAACAATCCGCCTTCGAGCGCTACATCCGGGCGGGCGGCGGATACGCCGGGGTGCACGCGGCCGCCGACACCGAGTACGACTGGCCGTTCTACGGCGGTCTCGTCGGCGCGTACTTCCGCACCCACCCCGCCATCCAGCAGGCCACCGTCGCCGTCGAGGACCGCGCCCACCCGGCCACCGCGCACCTGGGCGCGGCCTGGCAGCGCACCGACGAGTGGTACGACTACCGCAGCAACCCGCGCGACCGGGCCCACATCCTCGCCACCCTCGACGAAACGTCGTACAAGGGCGGCGCGATGGGGGAGGACCACCCCATCTCCTGGTGCCAGGACTACCGCGGCGGCCGCGCCTTCTACACCGGCCTCGGCCACACCAAGGAGTCCTACGCCGACCCCGCCTTCCGGCAGCACCTGCTCGGCGGCATCCGCTACGCCACCGGTGCTCTTCAGGCCGACTGCCGCCCGGAGCGCGGCTACCAACCCCTGTTCGACGGCACGTCGGTGGCGGGCTGGAAACAGGCCGGCCCCGGCGGCTTCACCCTCGACCGGACCACCGGAACGCTCACCTCGACGGGCGGCATGGGCATGCTCTGGTACGAGGCGCGCGAGCTGAGGTCGTACTCGCTGAAGCTGGACTGGCGGATGGCCGGGGACACCGGGGACGACAACTCCGGCGTCTTCGTCGGCTTCCCCGCCTCCGACGACCCCTGGTCCGCGGTCGACCGCGGCTACGAGATCCAGATCGACGCGACGGACGCCCCGGAGAAGACCACCGGCGCGGTGTACGGCTTCCAGTCCGCCGACCTCGCGAAGCGGGACGCGGCGCTGAACCCGCCGGGGGAGTGGAACACGTACGAGATCCGGGTGCGGGGCGAACGGCTCCAGGTCTGGCTCAACGGCGTACGGATCAACGACTTCACCAACCAGGACCCGGTGCGCAGCCTGCGCGACGGCTACGTCGGCATCCAGAACCACGGGGACGGCGACAAGGTCGCGTTCCGCAACATCCGCGTCAAGAACCTGCCGTCCTGACCCCCCCGTCCTGATCGCCCATCCTGACCGGCCCTGATCGGCCGCCCAACGGCCCGAGGGGAGCCGTAGGGCGGCATCGGGCGGCGGGGAGGAGTACGCCGCCTCCTCCCCGCCGCCGCGGCCCCTACCGCCACCGCCTACCTGCGAATCCGCGTAACCGCCACCCGGGAGGCAGCCAGTGACCACCGGCCCCGACACCACCCACCTCCACCCTCACCGCACCGGCATATGGCTCATCGGCGCGCGCGGATCGGTCGCCACCACCGCCGTCGCCGGGTGCGCGGCCGTCGCGGCGGGGCTGCAGCCCGCGACCGGGATGGTGACCGAGACCGCGCCGTTCGCGGACACCGGTCTGCCCGCGCTCGGCGATCTGGTCTTCGGTGGCCACGACACCGCCACCACCCCGCTCCCCAAGCGCGCCGAGGCGCTGGTGGCCGACGGGGTGCTGCCGTACGGGCTGCCCGACGCCGCACGCGCCGAACTCGCGGCCGCCGACGACGCGATCCGCCCCGGGGGACCGCAGCACGGCGACACCCGTGACGACGAAGAGCTGATCGCGGCCTTCGCCCACGACCTCGCCGACTTCGTCCGTACGCACCGCCTCGCCCGGGCCGTCGTCGTCAACGTCGCCTCCACCGAACCCGCCGCCCCCACCTCCGGCGGCGACCGGCTGCCGCCCAGCTCCCTCTACGCCTCCGCCGCCCTCCGCGCCGGATGCCCGTACGTCAACTTCACGCCCTCCACCGGGCTGCACCACCCCCGCCTGCGCGCCGAGGCCGCCCGCGCCGGGCTGCCGTACGCCGGGCGCGACGGCAAGACGGGGCAGACGCTGCTGCGGTCCGTGCTCGCGCCGATGTTCGCCCAACGGGCGCTGCCCGTACGGGCGTGGTCCGGCACCAACTTGCTGGGCGGCGGCGACGGCGCCGCGCTCGCCGACCCCGCCGCCGCGGCCGTGAAGAACGCGGGCAAGGCGCGGGTCCTCTCCGACACCCTCGGTGAACTCCCGGACGGCGAACTGCACATCGACAACGTGCCGGCGCTCGGCGACTGGAAGACCGCCTGGGATCACGTCGCCTTCGACGGCTTCCTCGGCTCCCGTATGGTCCTCCAGACCATCTGGCAGGGCTGCGACTCGGCCCTCGCCGCGCCGCTCGTCCTCGACCTGGCCCGCCTCACGGCCCGCGCCCACGAGGCGGGTCTTTCGGGGCCGCTCACCGAACTCGGCTTCTACTTCAAGGACCCGGACGGCGGCCCGTCCGGCCTCGCCGACCAGTACGCGGCCCTGACCGGTTTCGCGGAGCGGCTGCGCCGGGGGCGCGCATGACGCCGCCCCAAGGCCGGGCCTGGGCGGAACTCCTCCGCATCTCGGCCCTGTTCACCGTCCCCGGCGACGCCTTCGCGGGCGCGGCGGCCACGCGGACCGCCCCGAACCGCGGGACCGCGCTCGCCGTGGGCGCGTCGCTGTGCCTGTACGAGGCGGGCATGGCGCTCAACGACTGGGCGGACCGCGACATCGACGCCGTCGAACGCCCAGGCCGCCCCCTGCCGTCGGGCCGCATCACCCCCGCCGCAGCCCTGACCGCCGCGACGGGCCTGACGGGGGCGGGGCTGGTGTGCGCGGCACTGGCGGGCCGCCGGGCCCTCGCCACGGCCGCGGCGCTGGCGGGCACGGTGTGGGCGTACGACCTGGGGCTGAAGAACACCCCGGCGGGCCCTTACGCGATGGCCACGGCCCGCTCCCTGGACCTCCTCCTGGGCGCCACGGCCACCACCCCCACGCGCGTCCGACACGCCCTCCCCCCGGCCGCCCTCCTGGGCGCGCACACCCTCGCCGTGACGGCGGTCTCCCGCCACGAGGCAACGGGCGGCTCGTCGAAGACCCCCCTGGCAGCCCTGGCCACCGCCACGGCAATCGCCTGGACGGCCACAAGAACCCGCCCAGCGGAAGGTCCCACGGCCGGTGCCCGGTCGACAGCCATGGCGATGGCTACGGCAGCCGCCCCGCGGCGCGGCTCGCCCTCCAGCCGTGCGGCCCTGCGGCGCTTGGCCGCGGTGGCGATGGGTGCCGCCTCGCCAGGGCGTGCTGCGGCGACCGGCCCCCGTCCGGGGCCCACGGCCGGCCTCCGGGCGGCGGCCGACTTGCGACCAGGCTTGACCCGCGCGCTCGCCCGGCGACCCGCCGCGCGCAGACCGGACCGCGCCGCGTCACCCAGCCCGCAGGCCGCCCGCCCCCGCCCCCTCATCCCCGCCGCGCTCGCCGCCACCTACCTCGGGACCGCCGCACGGCCCCTCGCACACGCCGCGCTCAATCCCTCCCCCCACCTCCTCCAGCGCGCCGTCGGGGGCGGCATCCGGGCGATGATCCCGCTTCAGGCCGCGCTCGCCGCGCGGGTCGGGTCGGGGCGGGTCGGGGTGGGGCTCCTCGCGTTGGCGCCCGTCGCGCGGCGACTGTCCAGAAAGGTCAGCCCGACATGAGCAACCTCCGCTTCGCCTACGGCACCAACGGCCTGACCGACCTCCGGCTCGACGACGCCCTCGCCCTGCTCGCCGACCTCGGCTACAACGGGGTTTCGCTCACGCTCGACCACATGCACCTCGACCCTCTCGCCCCGGATCTGGCCGCTCGTACGCGCCGCGTCGGGCAGCGGGTGGCCCGGCTCGGGCTCGGTGTCGCCGTCGAGACCGGGGCCCGGTACGTGCTCGACGCGGGCCGTAAGCACCACCCCACGCTCCTCGATCCAGACCCCGAGGCCCGCGGCTCCCGCGTGGATCTGCTGCTGCGCGCCGTGCGGGTGGCCGCGGAGCTGGGGGCGCACGCGGTGCACTGTTTCAGCGGTACGCGACCGCCGGGCACCGACGAGGACACCGCGTGGCAGCGGCTCGCCGACGCCCTCCAGCCCGTGCTGGAGGCCACCACATCCGCGGGCGTGCCCCTGGCCGTCGAGCCCGAGCCGGGGCATCTGCTGGGCGATCTCGCCGGGTTCCACCGGCTCCGCGAGACGCTGGGCGATCCGCCCGCGCTCGGGCTGACGCTCGACATCGGCCACTGCCAGTGCCTGGAGCCGGAGCCGCCCGCCGAGTGCGTCCGGGCGGCCGCGCCGTGGATACGGCATGTGCAGATCGAGGACATGCGGCGCGGCGTGCACGAGCATCTGCCGTTCGGGGAGGGCGAGGTGGACGTCCCGCCGGTGCTGGCGGCCCTGCACGCGACGGGCTACCGGGGCCTGGTCGGCGTCGAGCTGCCCCGCCACTCGCACGCCGGGCCCGGACTGGCCCGCTCCTCCCTGGCGTACCTCAAGGCCGCGGAGCGAACGGCCACCCAGGGAGGTGTCCGGTGCTGAGCACGGGCCTGTGCGCCTCCGTACGCGACCAACTGGACGGCGAAGCGCGCGCCTGGCTGGACCGGGCCCTCGCCGAGGCGGCCAAGGAGGGCCCCACCCCCACCTGGGAGGCGGACTTCGCCGCGGCGGCCCGCCGCACCCGCTCCGGCCACGAACTCGCCGACGCCACCCGCGTCCTGCTCCTCCACGCGGCCCGCCCCGACGCGCCCACGCTCACCCGGCTCTACGCGCACGGGACGGCGGCCGAACGCCGGGCCGTCCTCCTCGCCCTCACCGACCTCGGCCTCGGCCCGGACGCCCTCCCCCTGGTCGAGGACGCCCTGCGCACCAACGACACCCGCCTCGTGGCCGCCGCCGTCGGCCCGTACGCGGCGCGCCATCTCGACGCGCACGGCTGGCGGCAGGCCGTACTGAAGTGCCTGTTCACCGGGGTGCCCCTGGACGCCGTGGCCGAGTGGCCGGCCCGTGCCCGGGGCGACGCCGAGCTGGCCCGCATGCTGACCGCCTACGCGCACGAACGCACCGCCGCCGGGCGGGACGTGCCCCCGGACCTGACCCGCGTCCTGGCCCACACCACCCCCGAGGCGACCCCCGAGGAGCCCTGATGCGCATCTTCGACCCGCACATCCACATGACCTCCCGCACCACGGACGACTACGAGGCCATGTACGCCGCGGGCGTGCGCGCCCTCGTCGAGCCGTCCTTCTGGCTGGGGCAGCCCCGCACCTCGCCCGCCAGCTTCTACGACTACTTCGACGCCCTCCTCGGCTGGGAACCCTTCCGCGCCGCACAGCACGGCATCGCCCACCACTGCACGCTCGCCCTCAACCCCAAGGAGGCCAACGACCCCCGCTGCCTCCCCGTCCTGGAGGAGCTCCCGCGCTATCTCGTCAAGGACGGTGTGGTCGCCGTCGGCGAGATCGGCTATGACGCGATGACCCCCGCCGAGGACACCGCGCTCGCCGCGCAGCTCCAGCTCGCCGCCGACCACGGGCTGCCCGCCCTCGTGCACACCCCGCACCGCGACAAGGCCGCGGGCCTGGCCCGCACGCTCGACGTCGTCCACGAATCCGCCCTCCCCACCGACCGCGTCCTGCTCGACCACCTCAACGAGACCACCGTAAAGGCGGCCACCGACAGCGGCTGCTGGCTCGGCTTCTCGATCTACCCGGACACCAAGATGGACCCGGACCGCATGGTGCGCGTGCTGCGCGAGTACGCCACCGAACGGGACCGCATCCTGGTGAACTCCGCCGCGGACTGGGGCCGCAGCGATCCGCTGAAGACGCGCCACGTCGGCGAGGCGATGCTGGCGGCGGGCTTCACCGACGACGACGTCGACCAGGTGCTGTGGCGCAACCCGGTGGCGTTCTACGGGCTCAGCGGGCGGCTGGACCTCGACGTCGAGGAGACCCGCCCCCAAGCCACCCACGAGGGGAACTCCATCCTCCGCGGCGCTCCTGTCACCACAGAAGGCCGGTGACCCATGCGCTTCCGCCACCCCGACGGCTCCACCGTCCACCTGGCCTACTGCACCAACGTCCATCCCGCCGAAGACCTCGACGGCGTCGTGGACCAGCTCCGCCACCACTGCGAGCCGGTACGCCGCCGCCTGGGCCGCGACCGGCTCGGCATCGGCCTGTGGCTGGCCCGCGACGCCGCCCGCACCCTGACCGCCGACCCGGCCGCCCTCCGCCGGCTGCGCACCGAACTCGACCGCCGCGGCCTGGAGGTCGTCACCCTCAACGGCTTCCCCTACGAGGGATTCGGCGCCGAGGAGGTCAAGTACCGCGTGTACCGGCCGGACTGGACGGAGGCCGAGCGGCTGACGCACACCGGCCACCTGGCCCGGCTGCTGGCCGCCCTGCTCCCGGACGACGTCACCGAGGGCAGCGTCTCGACTCTCCCGCTCGCCTGGCGCACCCCGTTCGACCCCGCCCGGCGGCAGGCCGCGCTCGGCCACCTCACCACGCTCGCCGCACGGCTCGACGCGCTCCAGGACCTCACCGGCCGCTCGATCCGCATCGGCCTGGAACCCGAGCCGGGCTGCACCGTCGAGACCACCGCCCAGGCCATCGACGCGCTGACCGCGCTCCCCGAGGGCCCACCTCGGCACCGCATCGGCCTCTGCCTGGACACCTGCCACCTCGCCACGCAGTTCGAGGACCCGCAGACCGCCACCGCCGCCCTCACCGCGGCCGGTGTCCCCGTCGTCAAGGCGCAGCTGTCGGCCGCGCTGCACGCCGAGGAGCCGCACCGCCCCGCCGTACGCACCGCCCTGGCGGCGTTCGCCGAGCCGCGCTTCCTGCACCAGACCCGTACCCGCACCCCCGATCACGGCGTACGGGGCACCGACGACCTCGACCAGGCCCTCGCGCCGGGCGGGCTCGACACCACCGCCCCCTGGCGCTCCCACTTCCACGTGCCGCTGCACGCCCCGCCCGAGCCGCCGCTCACCTCCACCCTCCCCGTCCTCACCGACACCCTCGCCCACCTGGTCGGCGGCCCGGCGCCGCTCACCCGCCACCTGGAGGTCGAGACGTACACCTGGCAGGCGCTGCCGCCCGAGCTGCGGCCCCGCAACCGCGACCGGCTGGCCGACGGCATCGCCGCCGAACTCGCCCTGGCCCGCGACCTGCTGACCGACCTCGGCCTCAAGGAGCTGCCGTGAGCACTCCACGGAAACCGGCCCCCCTCCTCGTCCTCGACGTCGTCGGCCTGACCCCGCGCCTCCTCGCCCACATGCCCCGGCTGCGCGCCCTGGCCGACTCCGGTTCGTACGCCCCGCTCGGCACCGTGCTGCCCGCCGTCACCTGCGCCGCCCAGTCGACGTTCCTCACCGGCGCGACCCCCGCCGAGCACGGCATCGTCGGCAACGGCTGGTACTTCCGCGAACAGGGCGACGTCCTGCTGTGGCGGCAGCACAACGGCCTGGTCGGCGGCGACAAGCTGTGGGACGCGGCCCGCCGCGCGCACCCCGGCTACACGGTCGCCAACATCTGCTGGTGGTACGCGATGGGCGCGGACACCGACATCACCGTCACCCCGCGCCCCGTCTACTACGCCGACGGCCGCAAGGAGCCCGACTGCTACACCCGGCCGCCCGCCCTGCACGACGAACTCACCGCCGCCCACGGCACCTTCCCCCTGTTCCACTTCTGGGGCCCGGGGGCAGATCTGGTCTCCTCCCAGTGGATCATCGACGCGACGCGCCACATCCTGCGCCACCACCCCACCGACCTCACCCTCACCTACCTCCCGCACCTCGACTACGACCTCCAGCGCTACGGCCCCGACGACCCCCGCTCGCACGCCGCCGCGACGGCCCTCGACACCGCCCTCGGCCCGCTGCTGGACGACGCGCGGGCCCGGGGCCGCACGGTCGTGGCGCTGTCCGAGTACGGCATCACCCGGGTGTCCCGCCCCGTGGACATCAACCGGGCGCTGCGCCGCGCCGGGCTGCTGGAGGTGCACACCCAGGACGGCATGGAGTACCTGGACCCGGGCGCCTCCCGGGCCTTCGCCGTCGCCGACCACCAGCTCGCGCACGTCTACGTACGCCGCGCCGAGGACCTGGCCGCCACCCGGGCCGCCCTCGACGGCCTGCCCGGCCTCGCCGAACTCCTGGACGACGAGGGGAAGAAGGCGCACGGCCTGGACCACCCCCGTGCCGGGGAACTGGTCGCGGTGGCCGAGCCGGACGCCTGGTTCACGTACTACTACTGGCTGGACGACGCCCGCGCGCCGGACTTCGCCCAGCTGGTGGACATCCACCGCAAGCCCGGCTACGACCCGGCCGAACTCTTCCTCGACCCGGTCGATCCGTATGTGCGGGTCAAGGCGGCCACCGCCCTGGCCCGCAAGAAGCTCGGGATGCGCTACCGGATGGCCGTCGTCCCGCTCGATCCGTCCCCGGTGCGCGGCAGCCACGGCCGGCTGCCGGACCGGGACGAGGACGGGCCCGTCCTCATCTGCTCCCGCCCGGACGCCGTACCCGGCCGGGTGGCCGCCACCGACGTCAAATCGCTGCTCCTCCGCCTCGCCGGTCTCGACCACACCTGAGCCCCAACCGACAGGAGACACCCACGTGAAGAGCGCCCACCACCCGGAACTCGCCGCCGCCCTCGGCCGCCGCGGATTCCTCGGCGTCGCCGCCGGAGCCACCGCCGCCACCCTGCTCAGCACGACCACCGCCCACGCCACCACACAGGCCACCACCAGCGGGAAGCGCGACCCGATCGTCCCGCGCGGCCACCTCGGCATCCAGCTCTACACCCTCCGCGACCAGGTGCAGTCCATCGGCTTCGCCCGCGTCTTCGAGGAACTGGCGGCCTACGGCTACGACCAGGTGGAGTTCGCCGGATACACCCAGGGGCCGGCGGGCGCCCTCACCCTCAAGCAGCTCAAGCGGCTGCTGCGGGACAACGGGCTGCGCGGCATCGGCAGCCACGTCGGCTACTACTCCGACGACCCGAACGCCTACACCTTCGCCACCAACCTCACCAAGGTGCTGGACGAGGCCCAGGCCCTCGGCCTGCCGCACATCGGCACCGCGTCCGGCCCCTGGCGCTACGGCACGACGGTCGACGGCTGGAAGCGCTGCGCCGAGGACTTCAACACCTACGGCGCGGCCGCGAAGGCACGCGGGATGAAGTTCTACCAGCACAACCACGCCGAGGAGTTCTCCTTCGCCACCGACCGGCCGGACGTCCGCCTCTACGACGTCCTCCTCGCCGAGACCGACCCGGAGCTGGTCCACCTGGAGATGGACATCTACTGGGCGTACGTCGCCCAGCACCGCTTCGGCAAGAGGGCCGACGGCACCCCGGCACCGTTCGAACCGCTCGACTACGTCCTGCGCGACCCGGACCGCTATCCGCTGTTCCACGTCAAGGACGGCGAGCGCGACGACACCGTCCCCGACGGCTACCGGATGGTGGACGTCGGGGACGGTGACATCGACTACGTACGGTTCCTCTCCAAGGTCGGCAAGACCCCCGGGGGACGCCGGAACCACGACTGGATGGTGGAGCACGACAACCCGGCCAACTCGCTCACCACCGCCCGCCGCTCCGCCCACTATCTGCGCACCGGGCGCTGCGGCGACTGACCGTGCTTCCCGCGCTCGTCAGACCGCCTCGCGGCTGATCGGCTGTGGGTTCGGGGCGATGTCCCGGACCCGTGGCCGGCCCGGCTGCCGCAGCAGCAGGGCGACCGCGGCCGCCAGCATGGAGATGCCGCCGGCGAGCGCGTACGCCCCGTCGTAGCCCCAGTCGTCGACCACCATCGAGCCGAGCCCGCCGCCGAACAGCCCGCTGATGAGCTTTCCGCTGTAGACCAGGCCGTAGTTGGTGGCGTTGTAGTTCTCGCCGAAATAGTCCGGGGTCAGGGTCGCGAACATCGGGTAGAAGGCGCCGCCGCCGAATCCGGAGAGGAAGGCGAAGAACAGGAACAGCCACTCACTGCGGATGTTGCCCGCCCAGATCACCCCGAACTGGGCGAGGCCCAGCACCACGATGACGAACACCAGGGTCGTCTTGCGCCCCCAGAAGTCCGAGAGCCAGCCCACGACCCCGCGGCCCACGCCGTTGATGACCGACATGATGCCCATCGAGGAGGCCGCGACCAGCGGGCCGAAGCCCACTTCCTTGGCGTAGTCGACCTGGAAGGAGATGCCGAAGATGGACACCCCGGCGGTCAGCACCAGCGAAAGCCACATCAGGGGCAGCATGCCCGACCTGATGGCCTCCTTGGGGGTGTACTGACGCACCGCGGGCGGATTCTTCGCCAGGCTCTTCGCGCTCTTGGCGTTGCCGCCGAAGGTGAACGGATCGATGTGCGCGGGCCACCAGTTCTTGGGCGGGTCCTTGAAGAACCAGCCGCAGACGGCGACGACGGCCAGCACATAGACGCCGATGAAATCGAGCACCTCATGGTAATTGCCGGTGTCGAACCAGTAGTTGAAGATGAAGATGAAGGGCAGCGAGCCATAGGCGAAGCCGCCGTTCACAAAGCCCGTCTTCGCCCCGCGCCGCTCCGGGAACCACTTGCCCACCATGTTGACGCAGGTGGCGTAGACGAGCCCGGAGCCGAGCCCGCCGATGACGCCGAAGCCGCAGATCGCGGCGAAGACGTCGTCCAGATGCGATAAGGCGAGGAAGCCGATGAGGCAGAGCCCCGCCCCGGTCAGCGTCGCCCGGCGGGCGGTCAGAATACCCCTCTCCCGCAGCCAGCCCGCCGGAAAGGCGATCCCGGCCTGGAAGAAGACCCAGACGCTGAGGATCCAGAAGGTGTTGCTCTGGGTCCACCCGTGGGCCTCGGAGAGCGTGTCCTCCGCGGAGCCGTACGCGTACTCGGACACGCTGATGGCCATCATGGCGATCCACGGCAGATACACCATCAGCTTCCGGTTGAAGCCGAGGATGTCGCGGTCCGTCTCGCCGACGCGGTACGCGCGCCCCTTGCTGTCCTGTATTTCCCGGAAGGCGACCATTCCTTCCGGTGGTTCTCCCTTGCTCATGTGCGTCCCCTTGGCATCGGGTGCGGTTTACGTGAGCAGCCCCGCCGACCGGGCCCAGCGGTATTTCGCGCCCAGCACGGCCACCGGCTTTTCCGTGGTGTACGGATGGGCGACGACGCCGCGCTCGAAGAGGTACTGGCTCGCCTCCTCGACTTCGGTGTCGCCCGCGAGTGAGGCCACCACCGGTTTCGCGATGCCGCGCTCCCGGAATTCCGCCACGACGCGCGCGGTCAATTCGGCGAAGACCATGGGCGGGGTGACGATGGTGTGCCAGTAGCCGAGGACGAGCGCGTGGATGCGCGGATCCTCCAGGCCCAGCCGGATGGTCGCCTCGTACGTGGCCGGCGGCTCGCCGCCGGTGATGTCCACCGGGTTCCCCGCCGCGCCGAACGGCGGGATGAAGCGGCGGAAGGCGGCGTCCAGGTCCGGCGGGATCTCCATCAGCGACAGCCCGTTGTCCACGATGGCGTCCGACAGCAGCACCCCCGAGCCCCCGGCGCCGGTGATGACGACGACGTTGTCACCCTGCGGCGTGGGCAGCACCGGCAGCGCCCGCGCGTACTCCAGCATCTCGTTCAGCCCCGGCGCCCTGATCACCCCGGCCTGCCGCAGGATGTCGTCGTACACCGCGTCGTCCCCGGCCAGCGCGCCGGTGTGCGACCCGGCGGCCCGCGCGCCCGCCGCCGTACGGCCCGCCTTCAGCACCACCACCGGTTTCCTGGGCACGGTCGCGCGCGCCGCCTCCACGAAGGCGCGGCCGTCCTTGAGGTCCTCCAGGTGCATCGCGACGCACTGGGTGTTGGGGTCCTCGCCGAACCAGGTGAGCAGGTCGTCCTCGTCCACGTCCGACTTGTTGCCGAGCCCGACGATCGCCGAGACGCCCGTCTTCGTCGTCCGTGCGAAGCCCAGGATCGCCATCCCGATGCCACCGGACTGCGAGGTGAGCGCCACCGGGCCCTTGACGTCGTACGGGGTGCAGAACGTGGCGCACAGGTCCTGCCAGGTGGAGTAGTAGCCGTAGATGTTCGGCCCCAGCAGCCGCACGCCGTGCTCCTCGGCGATGGCCACGATCCGCTCCTGCAGCTCGTGCTCGCCGGTCTCGGCGAAGCCGGACGGGATCAGCACGGCGTTCGGGATGCCCTTGCGGCCGACCTCCTCCAGCGCGGCGGGGACGAACTTCGCGGGGATCGCGAAGACCGCCACGTCCA
This sequence comes from Streptomyces sp. NPDC021212, assembly GCF_044332925.1. Taxonomy (NCBI): domain Bacteria; kingdom Bacillati; phylum Actinomycetota; class Actinomycetes; order Kitasatosporales; family Streptomycetaceae; genus Streptomyces; species Streptomyces sp. NPDC021212. The sequence goes on along the minus strand of NZ_JBIRPZ010000002.1, from coordinate 682,942 downwards.
CCTCGCCCGGCACGTCCGTCACCGACGCGTACGCCTTGCGGCCCAGGATGTCGTCGGCCTTCGGATTGACGGGGTGGATCTCGCCCGGGAAGCCGCCGTCGATGAGGTTGCGCATCACCGAATTGCCGATCTTGCCAGGCTCGTTGGAGGCGCCCACCACCGCCACCGAACGCGGCCGCATCAGCCGCCCCATCGCGCCAAGGATCTCCTCCCGGGAGTAGCGGCGGCGGGCCGGTGGCGCGGCGTCGCCGATCAGCAGCCGTACATCGGCGGCGAGCACTCCGCTCCCGGTCGCGAAGACCGGGTTGAGATCGACCTCGGTCAGTTCGGGAAAGTCCGTGACCAGCTCCGACACCCGCACGATCAGATCGGCGAGCGCGTCCCGGTCCACCGGCTCCCCGCCGCGCACCCCGCGCAGCACCTCGGCGGCCCGGATCCCGTCCATCATCGACAGGGCGTCGTCCCGGCTCGCCGGGGCCAGCCGGAAGGTGATGTCCTTCAGCACCTCCACCAGCACCCCGCCGAGCCCGAAGGCGACCACCTTCCCGAACGTCGGATCGGTGACCGCGCCGACGATCACCTCCTGCCCGCCGTCCGGGACCATCTGCTGCACCTGCACGCCCTGGATGCGTGCCCTCGGGTCGTACGCGCGGGCGTTCGCGACGATCGCCGTGTACGCGCCGCGCACCTCGGCCGCCGACCCCAGCCCCACCCGGACCCCGCCCGCGTCCGTCTTGTGCGAGATGTCCGGGGAGACGATCTTCAGCACCACCGGGAAGCCGATCCGGTCCGCGAGCGCCACCGCGTCGTCGGCGCACTCGGCCAGCCCCTCGGCCGGGGTCGGTATGCCGTACGCGTCGGTGATGCGCTTGCCCTCGGGCGCGGTCAGCGTGGAGCGCCCCTCGGCCCGTACGGCGTCCAGCACCGCGCGCACGGCGTCCTTGTCATACGTAACCGCTTGATGCGTGCTCACCGTCAGATCACCCCGTTCGCCTTGAGCAGCCGCACGTCTTCGTCGCCGATCCCCAACTCCCCGTACACCTCCGCGTTGTGCTCACCCAGCAGCGGCGAGCGATCGACCTGGACGGGGGAGTCGGAGAGCTTGAGCGGGGAGCCGACCGTGGTGAACTCGCCGCGCTCCGGATGGTCGACGCGGACGACCATCTCGTTGGCGGCCAGCGACGCGTCCTCGACGATCTCCTTGGTGGACAGGATCGGCCCGCACGGGATGTTGTGGGCGTTCAGCTGCTCCAGCACCTCCCACTTGGGCAGCGTGCTGGACCACTCCTCAATCAGCTGGAACATCTTCCCCAGCTTCGGCAGCCGCGCCTCCGGCGTCGCCCACTCCGGGTCCTCGGCCAGCTCCGGCCGCCCGATGAGCTGCGTGATCGGCTCCCAGCCCACCGGCTGCACGATCACGTACACGTAGTCGTTGGGGCCGCCGGGCGCGCACTTGACCGCCCAGCCGGGCTGCCCGCCGCCGCTCGCGTTGCCGCTGCGCGGCACCTCGTCGCCGAAGCTCTCGTTCGGGTACTCGGCGAGCGGCCCATGCGTCAGCCGCTGCTGGTCGCGCAGCTTGACCCGGCACAGATTGAGCACCGCGTGCTGCATCGCCACGTTCACCCGCTGGCCGCGCCCGGTGCGGGTGCGCTGGTAGAGCGCGGCCAGGATGCCCGCCACACAGTGCACCCCGGTGCCCGAATCGCCGATCTGGGCGCCGGTCGCCAGCGGCGGCCCGTCCTCGAAGCCGGTCGTGGACATCGACCCGCCCATGGCCTGCGCGACCACCTCGTACGCCTTGAACTTGGTGTACGGGCCCTCGCCGAACCCCTTGATCGACGCGTACACGATCCGCGGGTTGATCTCCTGGATGCGCTCCCAGGTGAAGCCCATCCGGTCCACCGCGCCCGGACCGAAGTTCTCCACCATGACGTCGCTGCGGCGGATCAGCTCGGTCAGGATCTCCTTGCCGCGCTCGGACTTGGTGTTGAGGGTGATGCTGCGCTTGTTGCAGTTGAGCATCGTGAAGTAGAGCGAGTCGACGTCCGGGAGGTCGCGCAGCTGCTTGCGCGTGATGTCACCGGTCGGGGACTCCAGCTTGATGACGTCCGCGCCGAGCCAGGCCAGCAGCTGGGTGGCGGACGGACCGGACTGGACGTGGGTCATGTCGAGGACGCGCACGCCCTCCAGAGCCTTGGTCATGGTGGCGGGCCCCTCTACTTGTACATGGTCTGGTTCATCGTTCCGGGGGCGTACGCGTCCGGGTCGACCCAGACGTTGATGAGCGACGGCTTGCCGGACTCGCGGGCGCGCCGCAGCGCGGGCGCGATGCCGGCCGGGTCCCGTACCTCCTCGCCGTAGCCGCCCAGCATCCGCGCGAACTGGTCGTACGGAACGTCGCCGAGGGTGTTGCCGATCCGCTCGCGGGAGTCGCCGTACTTGGCCTTCTGGCCGTAACGGATCTGGTTCATCGAGGAGTTGTTGCCGACGATGCCGACGAACGGCAGATTGAAGCGGACCAGCGTCTCGAAGTCCCAGCCGGTCAGCGAGAACGCGCCGTCGCCGAAGAGCGCCACCACCTCCTTGTCGGGGCGCGCCTGCTTCGCCGCCATCACGAACGGCACGCCGACGCCGAGCGTCCCCAGCGGCCCCGGGTCCATCCAGTGGCCGGGCGTACGGGGTTGCACGACCTGCCCGGAGAACGTGACGATGTCGCCGCCGTCGCCGATGTAGATCGAGTCCTCGGTCAGGAAGTCGTTGATCTCGCTGACCAGACGGTACGGGTGAATGGGGGAGGCGTCGGACTTCAGCTGCGGCAGCCGCTTCTCGATCGCCGTCTGCTCGACCCCGCGCAGCTCGTCCAGCCACTCCTTGCGCTTGCGCGCCCCGCCGTTGATACGGCCGGACGCCGCCTGGGTGACGGCTGACAGAATCTGATGACTGTCACCCACTATCCCGAGATCAATATCCCGATTCTTGCCGACCGTGCGGTAATCCAGGTCGATCTGCACCACCGTCGCGTCGGGTGACAGCCGCTTCCCGTACCCCATCCGGAAGTCGAACGGCGTCCCGACGATCACGATGAGGTCGGCATTCGAGAACGCGTACCGGCGCGAGAGCTGGAAGTGATGCGGGTCCCCGGGCGGCAGCGTCCCGCGCCCCGCGCCGTTCATGTACGCGGGCACGTTGAGCGTCCGCACCAGCTCCGTCGCCGCGTCGGTCGCCCGGCACGTCCACACCTGGCTGCCCAGCAGAATTGCCGGCTTCTCCGCGTGCACCAGCAGGTCGGCCAGCTTCTCGACCGCCTCCGGATCGCCCGCGCTCCGCGTCGACGCCCGGTACGCCCCCGCCTTCGGCACCCGCGCCTTCTCGACCGGCACCTTGGCGTCCAGCACATCGCGCGGAATCTCCAGGAACGACGGCCCCGGCGCCCCGTGGAAGCACTCACGGAACGCCATCGAGACCATGTCCGCGGCCCGCGCGGTGTCCGGCACGGTCGCCGCGAACTTCGTGATCGGCGCCATCATGTCGACGTGCGGAAGGTCCTGGAGGGACCCCATCTTGTGCTGCGTATGTGCCCCCTGCCCGCCGATCAGCAGCATGGGCGACTCGGCCCGGAAGGCATTGGCCACCCCGGTCACCGCGTCGGTGGTCCCCGGCCCGGCGGTGACCACCGCGCACCCGGGCCTGCCCGTGATCCGGGCATGACCATCGGCGGCATGCGCGGCCACCTGCTCGTGGCGCACGTCGATGACGTCGATGCCCTCGTCGACGCATCCGTCGTAGATGTCGATGATGTGGCCGCCGCAGAGGGTGTAGATGACGTCAACCCCCTCCGCTTTGAGCGCCTTGGCGACCAAGTGCCCGCCGGAGATGAGGTCCTGGCTGTCGTCGGGCATGGCGAATCGCGTCCCTTCGTAGGGGTGTGGATTGCATACAGTCGACGTTATCCTGTATGAAACCCGTTATCCCGCATCGGCAGATCGATGTCCAGGGGGCGTACGTCAATCGTTCGATCAAGTCGCTGCCGCAGACGTACGTCACCGTCCGTAACACCCCGTGCGCGCGGCCTGCCCAGCGGTGCGTCACGGCAGATCGGAGCGGGGATGGGCGCGGGGCGGGCGCCACGCATACGCCGGTGAAACGCACCCCAAAACCTTGGTATCGTTGTCCATGTCGCCGCGGGCATCCGCGGGGCACACTCTGTCCGGGTGGCGGAATGGCAGACGCGCTAGCTTGAGGTGCTAGTGCCCTTTATCGGGCGTGGGGGTTCAAGTCCCCCCTCGGACACGCACCATTTCCCCACGGTTGCTCATCGACCGTGGGGATTTGTCGTTGTTCGGTCGAGCGTGACCTCGGCGCGTACGGTCGCTTGGGCCGGGACGTAGGTGAGCCGGAGGCCAAGCCGTCGGTAGATCTCGGCCTTGTCTCGCGCGGAGTTCGGCTTCGGCGGGTCCGCTCGCGTCGGCAGGGCGCTGATAATTCGCGGCATACAGACATCAAAAGCGCCTCCACGTGCGGAGGCGCTTCTGAGTAACTCTCCGGGCCGAACCTCTGCTCACTGCTGCGCGGTGATCACCGCGGGATCGTCGCGGGCGTCACGCGATCCGGCGAGTCGGCTGTCTCCGGGACGGTCCGCCGCACGGACGGCAGCGACACGCACGCGATCAGCGCGGACAGAACCGGAACGGCCACTGGTCCCCCCACCGACAGGGCGAGCCCGCCGCCGGCGCCGCCGACGGCGACGCCCAGGAACTGCACGGAGAAGTGCACCCCCAGCGCCTGGGGCCGCTGCGAGGGCGCCAGGGCGGCGATCCGTGTCTGCTGGGCGACCCCGCCGCAGCACCAGGCGGCACCCAGACAGAACAGCACCGGGAACGCGGCGATCCCCGCGTCGGTACGGGGATGCCAGGCGGCGCCGACGGCGATGATTCCGAGGAACAGCGCCATCAGCGAGAGAGCCACGCGCAGCACTCGCGCCACAGGCACCTTGACCAGGATCCTGCCGATCGTACGCCCGGCCGAGAACGCGCCCGCGCCGAAGACGATCATCAGCGCCGCGACCCCCTGGCTTCCCATCCCGGTCGCCCGCTCGACGATGGGCGCGAGATACGTGTAGGTGCCGTACGCGGCGAGGAAGACCCCGAAGGTGGTCAGCAGACTCCACCGGACGGCCGGGCTGCGCAGCAGTTCGGCCCGGACGGTGCCGGCGGGAGAGCCGCCGGCACCGTCGGCAGCAGGACCGCCAGCATCAGCGCGGTTGTCAGCGCCAGGATCGTGACGAACAGGAACGTACCCCGCCGGCCGAGCAGTCCGCCGATCAAGGTGCCGATCGGCGCGCCCAGGGTGAGCGCCAGCGCGTTGCCGCTGGCGGTGACCGCGATCGCGTTGGGCATGTCCTCCGGACGGCACAGCGCGGCCGCCGCCGCGGCGGCCGGCCCGGCCAGCAGGGCCGCGCTCACCGCGGCCAGCACGCGCGCCGCGGCGAGCACGGCATAGTCGAACGCGCACGCCGCGAGGGCGTTGCTGAACGCGAAAACCAGCATGGCCCCGATCAGCAGCGACTTCGGCGGCACCCTCCGGAACGCGCCGATCAGCGGCGGCCCGCCCAGGGCGTAGACCAGCGCGAAGACCGTGACCAGCTGTCCGGCCACTGATACGGACACGTGCCGAACTTCGGCGTCGGCCTGCCGCGGACCGGGCTCCCCGGTGCCGCGATGAGCATGGCGGACGCGAGAGCGGCGCTGCCCCTGACGGGTCCAGGACAGGTGAAATCCTTTGCCGACCACTGGCTGCTCGCCACCTTGGCGCCCACCGCGCAACGCTTCGCGGTGCTGCTCGAGCCGCGCAGAGAGGCCGCGCAACAACACCCTGACCTGGCAGAGACAGTGCTCAGCCTCGCCGAGAACGGCTTCTCGCTCAGCGCGACCGCCCGCGTCCTGCACGTGCATCCGAACACCGTGAAGTACCGCCTCCAGCGCTGGCAGCAACTCACCGATTGGGACGTACGCACCTGGCAAGGACTGTCGTCCACCATCATCGCGCTCGGCCTGCCGACACTTTGAAGCGCCCATTCGGCCAGGGCCGCGAGCGGTGGACGACGCGCTGGTCGAGTCGGCCCCGGAGCGCGGTGCCGGTGGTGACACCGGTCCGCTTCTCCGGACCGCTCGTCGAACCCGGCGTGCGGTCGGGTATCCGGCCAGCGAGGTGCCTGGGACCAGGCCCTTTTCCAACGGCCCCCCACCGCACCGGACGTGCGGCGGATCCGCGCGGTGATACTGCGGTGACCGCGCTGGTCGTGCTTGGTGTCGTTGTCCAGGGCCACGATCTCGTAGCCGAGGAACCGGGCGGCCAGTGCCGGGGCGATCCCGGCCAAGGTGGAGCGTTGCCGCTCGGTGCGGTGGGCGTAGGGCCTGGTCAGCCCCGATACTTGTTCCGCGAATGTCTGCTGGGGGCATTCCCGGTCGCCGCACAGGAAGCGCCGGACCGTCAACACCAGCACCACCGCCTTCCCCGCGGTCGGCAGATGGGCAGGATGGCGCTGGTAGGAGCCGTGGACCCGCTCGGACCAGCCGCGACATCCCGGACACCGCGCACCACGCGCAGTGCTGCGAGCCGCAACGCGTATGACCCCCGGCTCTGCCTCCACCGACGCGATCACCACGTCGGCAACGCCAGGGAACAGAAGCTCCTTCAGATCAACCGTGCTCTTTCCCACGGCCGGTGACCACCACCCGGCCGAGGACCAAGCGGAGCTGATTTCGGGCAACTTCCACACGGCCGCCCAGTCTGCCGACGGTTACGGTCCGTGATCATCCACAAGACCTGCGACAGAACCACGATTCACCCGTCGCCGACAGGTGCAGCCCTTGCCTCCGGGCGCCGATGCCACCGCGCCGGTCGCGATCACTGTGGGCGACGATCCGGTCGCCCCAGAACCAGCCCGCCTCACGTGTCAATCCCGTGGCTACGCCAGCGCCAGCACCGTCGCGAGGGGTGTGAGCCGTGGGGTAATGGTCCAGATACCTCCTCGGACACGTTCTTGCGCACACGGATGATGCGGGTTGTAGGTGAGCGTGAGGCCGAAAGCCTGGCGGAGAGGGGCTTTGCGGTCGGCGATGGGCAAGCCTGGCGGGATATTTCGACGCTGCTCGCGAACCTTGCGAAAAGTATTGACTCGGCTCACTGGTCCCCTACTATCCAGGGTGCTCGACACTTCGGCCTTTGTTCGACATCACGAACGCGACCGAGCTGCTCCACCCGCACAGCAGGGCACCTCCGGGTCACACCCACCGAAATGACCGAGCCGCAAGGAGTACCCCTGATATGTCATGGCCTCATCAATCCTGCCGTCGTCGCGCCCCGGTGGCCGCCGGCGGGCCGGTCTCGATCAGGTGCCGGGTGCCCACGGACCGCTACGAATCGCGCCACATCGACAGTCCGGACAGCCCTGACGGGGCCGACCGGAACCGCTTGCTCAAGAAACAGGAGGTCCTCATGCGTAGAGGAAGTTTCAGCCGCAAACGTCTGTCCGTGATGCTCGCCGCCGCGGTTGCGGCCCTGGTCTCGTTGGCGGCGACGCCCGTCGCCAACCCGGCTCAGGCGGCCACCAGCGCGTGTTCTCTCCCGTCGACGTACCGGTGGTCGTCGACGGGTGTGTTGGCGCAGCCGGCGAACGGGTGGGTCTCGCTGAAGGACTTCACCAACGTGGTGTACAACGGCAAGCACTTGGTCTACGCGTCGAACGTGTCGGGGTCATCTTACGGCTCGATGGGGTTCCGTCCCTTCACGAACTGGTCGGACATGGCGTCGGCCGGCCAGACCGGGATGGGCCAGGCCACGGTGGCGCCCACGCTGTTCTACTTCGCACCCAAGAACATCTGGGTGCTGGCGTACCAGTGGGGTGCGTGGCCCTTCATCTATCGCACGTCGAGCGACCCCACCAACCCCAACGGCTGGTCCTCTCCGAAGCCGCTGTTCACCGGCAGCATCTCCGGCTCCGGCACCGGCCCGATCGACCAGACCCTGATCGGTGACGGCCAGAACATGTACCTGTTCTTCGCCGGTGACAACGGCAAGATCTACCGAGCGAGCATGCCGCTCGGGAACTTCCCGGGCAACTTCGGCTCGTCGTACACGACGGTCATGAGCGACTCGACGAACAACTTGTTCGAGGGGGTGCAGGTCTACAAGGTTCAGGGCCAGAACCAGTACCTCATGATCGTGGAGGCGATGGGGGCGAATGGGCGCTACTTCCGCTCGTTCACGGCCTCCAGCCTGAGCGGTTCGTGGACCCCGCAGGCCAGCAGCGAAAGGAACCCCTTCGCGGGCAAGGCCAACAGCGGTGCCACGTGGACCAACGACATCAGCCACGGTGACCTGGTCCGCAACAACCCCGACCAGACCATGACCATCGACCCCTGCAACCTGCAGTTCCTCTACCAGGGCAAGTCCCCCTCCGCGAACGGCCCTTACGATCAACTGCCCTGGCGGCCGGGCGTCCTTACCCTGCAGCGCTGACCTGCCTGATCCGCGGTGAGTCGCGATCTGGTGCGGTCTGCCGGCGCGTAGGCGAGCGGTTTACGGCGTGGGCAACTTCCACCTGCTGACCGATACTCACCGCCTCGAAGAACCCCAGCCGTGCGTCGGCTGGGGTTCCGCTTGGCGACCGAGGTCACGGCGGGTTGACCAGCGCAAAAGAAACATGGGATGGATCAGGTCCCAATTGAGAGAGACATGTCTATTGACAGTGCGAGGGACCGATGGAATCACTATGTGACATGGGATGTCTGAGAGTTCTTTGTGGATGCTCTCGGGCGCCTGTCCCCAAGGGAGAGTCGCCCCATGACCTCATCCGGATCGCGCCCGCACTGGCTTCAAGGAACAGAATGCTGCTCCGCTGACCGCCGGGGCCGCCAAGGCGTACTCGCTGTACCTCAATCCCAACAGCTACTGGCGGGACGGTCACCTGACGGGCGTGCCGACCGGGGCCGCACCCGAAGGGGCGTACGCGGTCACCCGGCCCAGGAGTGGATGGGAACCATGCCCGTGACCACTGCGCGAGCCAGGCGACTGTTGACAGTGCCGCCCCCGGAAGCCGGCCCCGTCCATCACACGCGCCGCAGCCCAACGGCGCCGAACCGCAGGAGGATCGGATGAGGACGAGAGCGAGACCCGGCCGTCTGGCACTGACGGTCGGCATCGTCCTGGCGTTCGTGCTGTCATTGCTGTCGACGACCGCGAGCCGGGCCGCCTCGGACAAGTCGCTGAGCGTGCATCTGGCATCGACGCGGGGACCGTCGACCGGTGTGGGGGAGGGGTTCCTCTACGGCATCAGCGAAGACGGCAGCAAGCCGGCGGACCAGTTCCTCCAGCCGCTAGGGATCAACGCCTTCCGCGGCGGCGGCTGGTTCTCCGGCGGCTGGATCAAGGACGGCTACCAGTACGGCTCGGCCACCCGGGCCGACATCGACTCGATCACCGCGCAGGCGAAACGCCTCACCCGGCCGCCTTATCACGCGCAGTACCAGGTGCTGGTGAGCGACATCTACGGCGCGAACGGCGGCCAGCCGTCGAACACGAGGTATCCGTGCGACAACGGCGACTGCTCCAACTGGGTCAGCTTCATCGACTCCACGGTGGGAGCGCTGCAGGCTTCGGGGCTCACGTTCTCCTACGACATCTGGAACGAGCCGGACATCTCCGCCTTCTGGACCCGGGGGGTGAACAGCGCCCAGTACTTCCAGATGTGGGACACCGCCTACCGCGAGATCCGGCGCATCGCCCCCGGGGCGCAGATCGTAGGCCCGTCATTCGCGTTCACCCCGGAGCGCAACCCGGGCCAATGGCGGGCCTGGCTCGCGCATGTGAAGGCGGCCGGGACGGTGCCGGACATGATCGCCAACCACAACGAGGGCGATGTCGACGACCCGGTCACCGTCGCGCGGGCCCTGAACGGCGCCCTGACCGCGGCGGGCATCCGTCCGCTGCCGCTGTCCTCGAACGAATACCAGCCGGCCGACCGGCAGACCGCCGGGGTGACAGCGTGGTACCTGGCGCGGTTCGCGCAGTCCGGGTACACCAACGCGATGCGCGGCAACTGGGTGTGCTGCGTCACCCCGAACCTGACGGGAGTCCTGACCCAGAGCGGAGGCAGCTGGCAGCCGACCGGCAACTGGTGGGCGCTGCGGGACTATGCCGATATGACCGGCACCCTCGTGGACACCTCCGGCCAGGTCGGCTCGACGGCGATCTCCGCCTCCCAGGACTCCTCCGCCCAGCGAGCGGTGGCGGTCATCGGCGACTCCAACGGGTACACCGGCGCCGCGTCCGTGACGTTCGACGGGCTGTCCTCCGTACCCTGGCTGACGAACGCAGGTGGCGTGCACGTCACCGTGCACCGCATCCCGGACCAGGCGCCGCTCAGTGCGCCACAGACGGTGTACGACCAGAATGTGAGCGCCTCGGGCGGCTCGATCACCGTGCCGTTCACGTTCCAGGGCGCGCACGACGCGTTCACCGTCCAGCTGACACCCGCCTCGTCGGGCGGCGACGGCTTCCCTGACGGCTACCACCAACTCGTGGTCGCCAGCGACAACCTGTGCATGGATGTGTACGGCAACTCCGGCAGCGCGGGCGCCGCGATCGACCAGTGGACCTGCAACGGGCAGGGCAACCAGCAGTTCCGGTTCGTACCCGCCTCGGGCGGCTACGGCGAACTGCGGGCCCAGAGCTCCGGCCTGGACGTGGCGGTGGCCGACAGTTCCACGGCGGCGGGCGTACCGGACATCGTCCAGCAGGCCCCCGGCGCCGCGGCCAACGGCCTCTGGCTGCCGGTGCGGCAGTCCGACGGCTCCTACGCGTTCCAGAACAAGAACAGCGGTCTGTGCCTGGACGTCTACGGCGGCGGAGACAACGCGGGGCAGCAACTGGACCAGTGGCCGTGCAAGAACACGCCCGGCACGAACCAGGACTTCATCCTCCGCTGACCGCGGCACCACGAGATACCTCCGACCTGCGAAAGGAACCCACCGTGTCAGCATTCAGACGGCTGTTACGGCGCCTGCGCGCCTCGACGGCCGTGCTCGCGGGCCTCCTCCTGGCCGCCGGCGGCCTCGTGGGCACGGCCGCCGCGCCGGCCCAGGCCGCCACCTCCATCACGATCAACGGCGCGTCCGGCGGCCGGACCTTCGACGGCGTCGGCGCGATCAGCGGCGGGGGCGGCAACAGCAGACTCCTGATCGACTATCCCGAGCCCCAGCGCGGCCAGATCCTCGACTACCTGTTCCGGCCCGGCTACGGAGCCTCCCTCCAGATCCTCAAGGCGGAGATCGGCGGTGACACCAACTCCACCTCGGGGGCCGAGCCCAGTCACCAGCACACCCGGTCCGACGTGAACTGCAACCGGGGCTACGAGTGGTGGCTGATGGAGCAGGCCAAGGCGCGTAACCCGGACATCAAGCTGTACGGGCTCGCCTGGGGCGCGCCCGGCTGGATCGGCGGCGGGAACTTCTGGTCCACCGACATGGTCAACTATGTGCTCTCGTGGCTGGGCTGCGCCAAGCAGCACGGGCTGAGCATCGACTACCTCGGCGGGTGGAACGAGCGAGGCTACAACGTCTCCTGGTACCAGCAGCTGCGCGGCGCGCTCAACACCAACGGCTACGGCAACGTCAAGATTGTCGCGGCCGACTCGGACTGGGCCGTGGCGAACGACATCAACTCCAACCCGGCGTTCGCCTCCGCGGTGAGCGCGATCGGCACGCACTATCCCTGCGGCTACCGGTCGTCCCAGTCCAACTGCTCGGTGCCGTCGGCCGCCACATCATCCGGCAAGCCGCTGTGGGCGAGCGAGAACGGCTCGGACGACTACAACGGGGGAGCGCAGGCCGTGGCCCGCGGCATCAACCGCGGATACATCGACGGCCGGATGACCGCGTACCTCAACTGGCCGGTGGTCGCCGCCATCACACCCAACATTCCGTACCCCACCATGGGCCTCGCCCTGGCCTCGCAGCCGTGGTCCGGGTCCTACTCGATCGGCAAGAACGCCTGGGTGATGGCGCACACCAGCCAGTTCACCGCTCCGGGGTGGCGGTACCTCGACGCGTCCAGCGGCTACATCGGGGGCAACCGCAACAACGGAAGCTACGTCTCACTCAAGTCCACCAACAACTCCGACTACTCCACCGTCATCGAGACGATGGACGCCGGAAGCGCCCAGACCCTGAACTTCAACGTCACCGGGGGACTGTCCACCGGAACCGTCCACGTCTGGTCCACCGACGTCAGGTCCGGCAACACGGCCGACTACTTCGTGCACGCCCCGGACGTCACCCCGTCCGGCGGCGCTTTCAGCCTGACCGTACAGCCCGGCCACATGTACACCCTGACCACCACGACCGGACAGGGCAAGGGAACCGCCACCGGTCCTGCCAAGAGCGCGATGAAGCTGCCGTACAGCGACTCCTTCGACGGCAATGCCACCGGCACCGAGGCGAAGTACCTCATGGACTGGCAGGGCGCTTTCGAGGCGGTGGGCTGCGGCGGCGGCCGCAGCGGCAAGTGCGTGCGCCAGATGAGCCCGCAGAAGCCGATCACCTGGGACGCGCTGACCGATCCGCACGCCCTGCTCGGTGATGTGAGCTGGGGCAACTACACCGTCTCGTCGGACGTGCTGCTCGAACAGCCCGGATACGCCGAGCTGCTCGGCCGTGCGGGCGGGCACGACTACGACCGCACCGGAGGGCAGAACGCCTACCGCCTGCGGGTGAGCGACACCGGGGCCTGGTCGATCCTGAACTCGAACACCAACGGCAGCGTCTCCACCTTGGCCCGCGGCACGACCGGAGCGCTGGGCACCAACCGGTGGCACACCCTGGCCCTCACCTTCTCCGGCACCGCGATCACCGCCGTCATCGACGGCGCCACGGTGGGTTCCGTGAACGACCGCACTTGGGCCGCCGGGCAGATCGGCTACGGGACCAGCCAGGGCGAGACGGCGCAGTTCGACAACCTGTCCATCACCCCCGGCAGCGGCGGCAACGACGGCGGCACGACCGGCGCGATCGTCGGGGCCGCCTCCGGCCGGTGCGTGGACGTACCGAACCAGTCGCAGACGGCCGGCACCCAGGTGGAGCTGTGGGACTGCAACGGCGGCGCCAACCAGCAGTGGACGGACACCTCGGCCGGTGATCTGCGGGTCTACGGCAGCTACTGCCTGGACGCCGCGGGCCAGGGCACCACCCCCGGCACCAAGGTGGACATCTGGGACTGCGACGGCGGCAGCAACCAGAAGTGGACGATCCATGCCGACGGCACGATCACCGGTGTCCAGTCCGGCCTGTGCCTGGACGCCACCGGCGCGGGAACGGCCAACGGCACCTTGCTGCAGCTGTGGACCTGCAACGGCAGCAGCAACCAGAAGTGGACGCGCGACTGATCCGGTGACCGGCTGACGATCAACCACTCCCGCGTCACCTCCGTCAATTCCCCCGAGAGGCCCCCACATGTCTTCCTCTTCCCTGCCGCTCAGCCGGCGCCGGCTGCTGGCGGCGGCCGGCGCGGCCACGGCCTTCGGCCTGCTGCGGTTCGCCCCCGAGGCCGCCGCGACCGACGGCCCCGCAAGCTACACCCCGAGCTGGTCCTCCGTGGACCAGCACCCTCCGGCCCCGGCCTGGTTCCAGGACGGCAAGTTCGGCATCTACTACCACTGGGGCGTCTTCAGCGTCCCCGCGTTCGGGAACGAGTGGTATCCGCGCAACATGTACATCGGCGGCTCGGCCGAGAACCGCCACCACATCGACACCTACGGCGACCCCTCGGCCTGGCCGTACCACAACTTCATCGACGGTGCCCGTGACAAGGCCGGCAACCGCGTGCAGTTCGCCCCCAAACTCGCCTCCCAGGGCGGCAACTTCGACCCGGACGCCTGGGCGCGGCTGTTCAAGTCGGCGGGGGCGAGGTTCGCCGGCCCGGTCGCCGAACACCACGACGGCTTCTCCATGTGGAACAGCCGCTCCAACCCGTGGAACTCGGTCCAGCGCGGCCCCAAGCTCGATCTCGTGGGGCTGCACGCGCAGGCCATCCGCGGGCAGGGGCTGAAGTTCATGGCCGCGCTGCACCACGCCTACCACTTCAACGGCTACTACGACCACGTGCCGAACCAGTCGGACCCGACGCTGCGCACCCTCTACGGCCAGCAGGGCTCGGCCGCGGAGAACAAGCTCTGGTACGACAAGCTGATCGAGATCGTCGACGGCTACCAGCCGGACCTGGTCTATCAGGACTTCGACCTGAACCTGGTGCAGGAGTCCTACCGGCTCCAGTTCCTCGCGCACTACTACAACCAGGCGGTCTCATGGGACAAGGACGTGGTCGCGACCTACAAGGACGGCTTCAACAACAAGGGTGAGGTCTTCGACTTCGAGCGCGGCGGCCCGGCAGGGCTGCTCACCCCCTACTGGCTGACCGACGACAGCATCTCCTCCTCCAGCTGGTGCTACACGGTGGGCATCGGCTACTACTCGACGCAGGCACTGCTCCACTCGCTGATCGACCGGGTCAGCAAGGGCGGCAGCATGCTGCTGAACATCGCTCCGATGGCCGACGGCACCATTCCCTCCGGGCAGCAGTCCATCCTGCTCGCCATGGGCGACTGGCTCGGCCGCTTCGGAGAGGCGGTCTATGCCACCCGCTCCTGGGCCAGTTACGGCGAGGGCCCCACCAAGATGGGCGGCGGCTCATTCAGCGGACCGGTGGCCGGCAAACCGCAGGACGTCCGTTTCACCCGCAGCCGGGACAACAAGGTCCTCTACGCCACCGCGCTGGGCTGGCAGGGCGGCACCATGACCATCACGACGCTGAACTCGAACCAGATCAACCTCAGCAGCCTGACGGGCGCAAAGCTGCTGAACAACACGGCCGGCACCTACATCGACCTGCCCGCGCCGACCCAGGACGCTTCGGGCCTGCACCTCACCATGCCCTCGTCCAACCCGCCGTTCAGTGCCCTCGCGTACACGGTCAAGCTCACCTTCTCCGGTGAGATCCCCGCCCTGGGCGCGCCGGGCGGCTCCACCACCTGGGTGAAGATCGCCAACGTGACCAGCGGACTGGTACTCGACAGCGGAGGCAACGTCGCATCCGGCTCCAACCTCAAGCAGTGGAACTACGACGGAAGTACCAATCTGCAGTGGCAGCTGATCGACCTCGGCAACGGCTACTACCGCATCATGAACCGCACCAACGGCATGGCCGCCGACAGTTGGGGCGACTCCGCCAACGGCGCTCCTGCCCGGCAGGAGGCATGGAACGGTGGCAACAACCAGCAGTGGTCACTCAACAGCCTCGGCGGCAACCGCTACCAGATCATCAATCGGGGCACCGGTACCGCCCTTGACGGCAGTGGCAGCACCACGGCCGGCTCGACCACGGTGATGTGGACTCCGAACTCCAGCACCAACAACGAATGGACCATCACCGGCGTCTGAACCGTCACCCAGGCGAACTGCCGGTCATTCTCGTACGGCGCCACTCCGTGTCTCGTCGTGGTCGAGGTGCTGACGCAGCCACTGCTCCGTCGTGCTCACATGCATCAGCGCCGCGGCCTCGGCCAGTGCGGAGTCCCTGCGCAGCAGGGCGGCGTAGATTGCCTCGTGCTCGGCGATGGTCCGGTCACCGGCATGGTCGTCGACCATGCCCCGCCAGACCCGGGCGCGCACGGTGCTGCTGGAGATGCCCTCCAGCAGCGTAGCCAGGGTCCTGTTCCCGGCGGCTGCGATCACCGCGCTGTGGAAGGCGGCGTCGTGCTCGTTGAGCAGCTCGACATCGTCGCGGACGGCCCTCATCGCGTCAAGGTGGTGCCTGACCTCGACGAGGTCGTCGTCGGAGATCCGGGTGGCGGCGAGCCTCGTGGCGATCGGCTCGAAGAGCCTGCGCACTTCGGTCAGTTCCAGCAGGGTGTCGCCGTGGAGCAATGCCACCGCCGAGCCCAGCCCCTCGAGCAGCAGTGCGGGCTCCAGACTCGTCACATAGGTCCCGTCTCCCCGCCTGACATCCAGGACCCGCGCGACAACAAGCGCTCTGACCGCCTCACGCATCAGGTTCCTGGACAGACCGAGTTCTGTGGCCAGTTGCTGCTCGGGTGGCAGCTTGGCGCCCGGCGGCAGTTCGCCGGACTGGATCATCTCCCCGATGCATGCGATTGCCTTGTCTGTCAATGACATAGGCGGGCTCCACACTGCCTGCTCGCGCATACCACGCTCACAGGACCTCCCATGTCCCGGCCCGCGAGTCGTACGTCGACCCTTGACAGTTTCACCTGCCCGCAACACGATACCTCCCACACCCCAAGTACTTTCAGCGCTTGGGAGCGCTCCCAATGGGAGCGCTCCCAATCTGCGCCGCCACCCCGGTCCTGTCGCCCCCGCCGGGGAGTCGCCGGCGCAAGGGGGCCTCGTATCACCGCACTTCCTCAGCGCGTCGCTCGCCCGTGACCGAGAGCGTGCGACGCATCCCTGTCAGGAAACCGAGGTACGGTCATGCGCCACAGACTCCGCGCCCTGGTGGCAGCGTTCTTCGCTCTGCCGCTGGCGCTCGCCATCGCACCGTCCGCCCACGCGGCCGACCCGACCACCATGACCAGCGGGTTCTACGTGGACCCCGACTCCAGCGCGAAGAGGTGGGTCGCCGCCAACCCCGGCGACGGCCGGGCGTCCGCGATCAACGTCTCCCTCGCCAATACCCCGATGGCCCGCTGGTTCGGCTCCTGGAGCGGCACCATCGGCACCGCCACCGGCGCGTACGTGGGCGCCGCGGATAATAGGGATAAACTACCCATCCTCGTCGCCTACAACATATACAACCGCGACTACTGCGGCGGGCACTCCGCGGGCGGGGCCGCTTCGCCGTCCGCCTACGCGACCTGGATCGCCCAGTTCGCCGGCGGGATCGCCAACCGCCCGGCCGTCGTGATCCTCGAACCGGACTCCCTCGGGGACTACGGTTGCATGACCCAGGCCCAGATCGACGAACGCGAGGGCATGCTCACCGGCGCCCTCGCCCAGTTCAGCCGTCAGGCCCCCAACACCTGGGTCTACCTCGACGCCGGCAACCCGGGCTGGGCGGACGCGGCGACCATGGCCCGGCGCCTCCACGAAGCCGGCCTCCGACAGGCCCACGGCTTCTCCCTCAACGTCTCCAACTACTTCACCACGGCCGAGAACACCGCCTACGGCAACGCCGTCAACAGAGAACTCAACGCCCGCTACGGCTACACCAAGCCGTTCGTCGTGGACACCAGCCGCAACGGCAACGGCTCCAACGGCCAGTGGTGCAACCCGTCGGGCCGCCGCATCGGCACCCCCACCCAGCTGGGCGGAGGCGCCGAGATGCTCTTGTGGATCAAGACCCCGGGTGAGTCCGACGGCAACTGCGGCGTCGGATCCGGCTCCTCGGCCGGCCAGTTCCTCCCCGAGGCCGCCTACAAGATGATCTACGGCTACTGATGCCGTGTCCTCGGGCTCGGCCTAGCGGTCAGCGGGGGGCCGCCGGCCGGGCTCGATGCCGGCCCGGTCCATGACCTGTCGTGCGGCCGTCGGCCAGTTCCCGCCGCTCACCTGGACGTTTCCTCTCAGGACGTTGTTGTGGGGGGAGCCGGTGGCCACCTGGGTCGCGCCGCTGTTGTACCAGTTCTCCGAGAAGGTGCTGTCGTTGGTGTTGTTGGTGGCACTGGCGTTGGTGAAGGCCCACACCCCGGAGTCCTGGATCACGTTGTGCGACAGCGTCACGTAGCGGGAGCCCTCGTCCAGATAGAGGCCGACGGTGTTGCGGTTGTCGTAGATGTAGTTGCCCTCGATGACGGTGCGGGGACTCGCCGACAGGTTGTACAGGCTGCCACCGTCGTGGAAGACCTTCTTGGTGCCGTGGATGAGGTTGTAGCGCACGGAATTGTCCGACAACGTGGTCGGTGTGCTGTAGACCGGCTGGTAGTTGTACAGGCCCCGGTTCCTGTAGTCCGTGCTGCCACCGGGGTCGTTGGCTCCCCAGCCCCAGCCGACGTCGATGCCGTCGTAGGCGAGGTCGGACACCTCGTTGTGCTCGATGACCGCGCGGGTGACGTAGGTGGACAGGATGCCGGACATGTCCTTGTAGTCCTGGGCGACCCTGGTCACCAGATTGTTCTTGATCGTGATGTCCTTGTCGACCATCGCGGGGTTGGACGGGTGGTGGGCGTCGGGTTGCACACCGCCGGCCACGATGCCGGCGCCGGCGTCGTCGGTGAAGGTGTTGCGCTGGACGGTGATGTTCGACGCGCCCAGACCGACACCGGAGGCGTGGGCGTTGGCGTCGTTGCCTATGCCGAGAGCTACCTGGCCGAGATGGGTGAAGGTGTTGCCGGTGAAGGTGATGCCGCGCGCGGCCGACACCTGTACGGCCGCGGGGATCTGGTGCCAGCTGTTGCGCGCCGCCTCGAACAGCGGGCAGCCGGACTGGCAGGACGTGAGGAAGTCGTTCGGCTGCTGGTGGGTGGCCGCGAGGAAGGCTCCGTTCTGCTGGTCGGCGTAGCCGATCGAGGTGCCCGGCTGGAGCCAGGTGGAGTACTCGAAGCGGATGTTCTGGACGGTGATGTCGTGGGCCGGATTGTCGTAGGTGCCGCCGATCTGCATCAGCGAGGTGAGCTGCGGCAGCTCGACGTCGCTGTCGGCGGGGTTCTTACCGGCCGGTGCCTTGTAGTAGAGCCGGCCGGCGTCCTGGTCGAGGTACCACTGCCCGGCCGTTTTGAGGAAGGAGTAGGAGTTCTGGAGCATGAGGGTGCCGCCGGCGAAGGGCTTGGCGAGGGTGTCGTAACCCCAGTTGTTGTTGTTCCACGCCGGCTGCTGCATCGTGATGGTGGTGCCGTTGATGCTCTGGACGGGTGCGTAGCGGTCGGTGAAGGAGTTCTGGCTCTCCACCTCGATCCGGTTCTGCCGGGGCAGTGAGGCGAGGTACCTCAGGTTCGGGTTGACGATGGTCATCCCGGTCCTGGTGACCTGGACGTCGTTGCGCGAGATCGTGATCGAGGCGCGGGGTGCGCCGGCGCCGTCGACGTAGAGCTGGCGCGAATCCGTTCCCTTCGGCACCGGTGCGGCGTAGATGTTCGCCGCCGCGTCGTGGACTTGCCAGCCGGTCACCCGCAGCGCGCCGGAGAGAACGGGCGTCTGCCCGGTGCGCGCCCGCCAGGTCACGGTGTGACCGCCCTGCCCTGAGTCGGCGGCGGTGAGTCGTAACGGTTCCGTCAGGCGGTAGGTGCCGCCCGTCAGCTCCACGACCACGTCGGACGTGCCGGACAGGGACCGGGCGAGTTGCCGCGCCTTGGCGAGGGTGGCAACGGGGTGGTCGGCCGTGCCGGCGTTGCGATCACTGCCGCCGGGGGATACGACGATCTTGGCGGCACCTGCGGCTCCGGCGTCCGCGTGGGCCGCGGACGGCATGGCCCCGGTGAAGGCCGTGAAGGCGGTGAGGGCCGCGGTGAGCGCGGCCAGTGCCCTTCCTGGTTGGCGGTACATGGAAATCCTCGGGGGTGAGAGGGTGGGGTGACAGTGAGCGGGCCGGGGAACGCCTGCGGGTGCCCCACCACGTGGGCCTCCCGTCATGACGTCTCCTCGGTGCCCGGGTCGTCGAATGGTGTGCGATAGGACGGCGGCCGGCTGTGCAGGTCGAGCCGGAGCGTCAGACGGATCCGGGTGGAACGCGGCAGCTCCACCCCCAGCCATGGCCCGCCGACAGGGACCGTGGCGGATGTGACGACCGGCTGACCGTGGCCGTAGTCGTAGAGACCGCCGATCCAGGTGGGGTTCTCGCACCTGGTGTGGTGCACGGTGTGGATGCTGTGTTCGGCGAACGCCCCCGCCTGCACGATCACCGATCGCGCGCCCTCGGGGTCGAGATTGACCAGGTCGACCACGGTGGCCTCCGGGTCGACACAGGAGACCAGGGCCGCCACCGAGGAGGGCAGACCGGGGCGCCGGGCAACGGCGTCGTAGTACCGCACGCGTGCCTGTTGCAGTCCGCCGTTGTAGATGACCTGCGGTCCGCCCCAGGTCAGTTGGACCAGGGCCTCGGTGACCACCGGGTTCGACTGCTGCCACAGGTGGATGTCCGCCTCGGGCACATCCGTGCCGCGGTAGCGCTCCATCCGGGCCAGCCGGTGGCGTACCTGGGCCTGCGCGGCGGCCAGGATCCGCTCCGGGTAGTCAGGGGCGTCCCCGGTGAGGAAGGCGAACCACGGCTCCTCGTGCCCGGCCTCCTCCTTGTTCCGGAAGGGGCGCACGGTACGCCAGTCGTATCCGCCGGCCGACCGGAGGCGTTCGAGGCGTTCCCGGTCCGCGGCCGACGCGGAGTGGTGCCACAGGGCGATCGGGACCGCCATCAGCATCGGGTTGTAGTCGAACCAGCCTCGGTCGGCGTACCGGAACGGCACATGGAGCGTGGGCGTGGTCACGTCCTCGCAGAGTTGAACGGTCCACTTCGACCGGAGGCTGGAGTCCGCATCCATGAAGGTCATGATCTTGCCGTGGGAGATGATCTCGTCGAGCGTCGGGCGGACCAGGTCCAGGCAGGAGTCGTCGCCCGTGGCGGCCGCTCCCGCCAAGGCCGCGACCATCGCGGCGTGCCCGACGCTGTACCACCCGTGCGGCCAGGACCAGCCGTAGTGCCCGCCGTACCAGCGGCCGTCCAGCAGCCCGCCCACGGTGCCGTCCGGGGCGACGTTGTCGGGGAGGATCCCCCCGTGAGCGGTCGCGCGGTCGCGCCAGGCGCCCACGTACTCGGCGATCCAGTCGCGATAGCGCGGATCACCGGTCAGCATCAGGGCGTTGAGGACGAGTCCCGAGGCGGCAAGGTTGACCGCGGTGTCTCCCGAGCCGATCCGCCGCCGCATCTCCTCGCCCAGCCGCGGGTCGCGGTCGAGCGGCGGGGCATCGGCGCCGTCCGGCACCGTCCACTCCAGAGGGAAGCCGTACGTTCGGGCCTCCTGGGGAAGCCAGGGGTAGGCGTCGCCGTCGAAGAGCCCCCGGCGGTCGGGGTCGCTGCCGTTGTGCGGCCGGCGGATGATGCGGTGTTCCGGGTCGTAGTTGCCGTGCCGCGGATCGACGTAGAGGTCCGCGAAGCGCCGTGCCCGATGTTTCCAGCGGTCGGGGGCGGCCATGCACAGGAAGTAGAACAGCAGCAGGCTCTCACCCTGATGGAACCAGTCGTAGCCTCGCTCGTACTCGTCTTTGAGCATGCCCAGTTCGGTCAGCTGCCGGGTGACTCCCTCCCAGTGCCGCTCGGACTGGGCCAGCAGGTCCTCGTGCCCGCCGAGGAGATAGAGCTGTGGCCAGTTGAAGAAGGTCTCGTAGAAGTCGTCCGCGCCGTCGCGCGAACCGAGTCCGCCGGCGTACCGCAGTCGCCCGTCGGAGTCGGTGAAATCATCGGCGAACCGGCGCCAGGCGCGGTCGAGCAGGTCGAACAGAGCGCGCTGCGCCGTCGCCCAGCCCGGCGGCTCCAGCAGCGGTACCGAGGCCGTGATGACGGATCCCATCAGATCTCCATTCCGAGCGGGGCGGTACGGGAACGTGGCCGGGGTGGGGCGGGGCGCGGGGTGCGCCGTCGTGCGGGGCGCGGTGGTTCAGCTCTTGGTGGCGCCGGCGAGCATGCCGGCCACCAGAAAACGTTGCGAGAAGAGGAAGACGACCAGCACGGGAGTGATCGCCAGCAGGGTGGCCAGCGCCAGTTCGGGCCGCTGGACGGCGAGCGAGCCGACGGTCGGGTTGAACTGGGGGACCTCGTTCAGCAGCGTCCCCAGGCCCACCTGTACCGGGAACTGGTGGCTCTCGGGCAGCATGACGTACGGGAGGTAGTAGTTCGTCCAGTTGGCGACGAAGCTGAAGAAACCGACCAGGGCGACCACCGGGGCGGCCAGCGGAAGGGCGATCCGGCGGAACACGGCGAACTCCGAGCAGCCGTCGAGCCGCGCGGCGTCCAGCAGCTCCCGGGGCAGCGCCGTGCTGAAGTAGATGTAGGTCAGATAGACGCCGAACGGGTAGAACGCGTACGGCAGGACGATCGACCACATCGAGCCGATCAGGTGAAACGCGTTGATCTCCAGGAACAGCGGCACCACCAGCGTGGCGTTCGGCATGAGCATCACGATGAGGGTGGCGATCAGCAGCGTGTGACGACCGCGGAACTCGGTCATGGCGAGCCCGTACCCGGCGGGGACCGCGACGCACAGGGTGATCAGCAGGGCGAGGAACGAGTACAGCGCCGAGTTGCGCAGCCACCCGAAAACGGCCGCGTCCTGGTGCGCCGTCAGCGCGTTCCAGTTCGCCCGCAACGCGTGCCAGGAGCCGAAGGACAAGGGGTTGTCGTGCACCAGCTGGCTGTCGGTCTTCGTTGCCGCCAGCAGAAGCCAGAGCGCGGGAAGCCCGAAGAAGACCAGGAACAGGGCGAGTACGACGTATGTCATCACGGCGCCGGCCGAGCGGGAAGTGGCGGGCCTCGTGTCAGTCCGCATCGAAGAACCCCGATCGGGCGACGAAGACTCCCGCGACGGTCAGTGCGGCCACCAGCAGCTCCACGGAGATGGCCGCCGCGATGTTGATGTTGTTGTTCTGGAAGGCGAAGTCGTACGACAACTGATTGAGCGAGTAGTCACGGCCGGCGACCCCGACGCTGGCCTGGGAGAGCAGTTGGGGCTCGACGAACAGCTGGGTGCCCCCGGCGAAGGCGAGGATCACCATGTAGACGATCCACTTGCGCAGCAGGGGGATCTGGATCCGCCATGCCGTCTGCCAGGGGCCCGCGCCGTCGATCCTCGCCGCTTCCAGGATGTCCGACGAGATGTTGTCGAGCGCCCCGTACATGACGACGATCCATCCACCAGCGCCCGTCCAGAAGGCGATGAGAGTGAACAGGACGGGCAGGTGGGAGGGCGCGATGACCTGGCTGAAGGTCTGGAAACCGGAGGCGCGCAGCAGGAATCCGACCGGGCTGACCACCGGGTCGAGCAGGAACAGCCAGACCATGACGCCCGCCGCGCCCGCGAGGGCGCCGGGGACGTAGTAGAGGAAGCGCAGGGCCCTGCTCACCCCCTGGGCCGCCAGCCGGTGCAGCAACAGCGCCAGTCCCACGACGAACAGGACCAGTGCCGCCACCCAGAGGACCAGATACAGTGCCACATGCTCGACGGCGGGGAAGAAGCGGAAGTCCCGCGCGGCCGTCGCGACGTTCGACAGGCCGACGAAAGCGCCGCCGGCATCGGTGAAGGCGAAGTAGACCGCGTAGCCGGTCGGCACCACGCCGAACGCGACCAGCAGCACCAGGTAGGCGGCGACGAAGCCGTGGCCCGCCCGGGCGGACCGCGGGGCTCGGCGTGCCGGCGGTGCGCCGGACCGGTCGGCTCCCGTGGCCGGCCCGCTCACCGGGTCACCTTGTACCCATCGGCGCGTGCGTAGTTCACGATCGCGTTCTCCCAGGCCGGCAGCATCGAGACGATGCTCTTGCCCGCGGTCAGCCCCGGAGTGACCGTGGCCGCCCAGATGGCCTCCTGGCTGAACTGCCCGTAGCCCCAGCCGGGCCACACCTGGTTCGCCGCGGTCCGGAGGGGCCGTGTGATGTCGCCCGCGTAGTAGCCGGAAGTCGCCTGGTGGGCCAGCCAGGTACGGGCCGCGGGTGCGTACGCGGGATACCCGGGGGCGGTCGTGCCCTGGTAGTCGTCCGAGGTGGTCGCCCAGAGGAGGAAGGCAGCAGCGGACTTGAGGTGTGCGCTGTGTGCGGAGAGCAGCCAGGTGCCTCCCCCGACGTTGCCGACCGTCGGCGGGGAATCGCCGGACCACTGGGGCATCGGCGCGACGGCGATCTGACGAGCGGGGGTCTTGAACGTTCCCTGGAACAGCGACCCGCCGTACCACGACGGGCCGGGCATCATGAGGATCTTATCGGCGGCGTTCTTGTCGAAGTCCGAGCTGAACACGCTGCTCAGGGAGATGGTCTTGTTCTTGACCAGCCTGTCCAGCAGCGAGGCCATCCGCTCGCAGCGCGGGCCGGTGGCGTCGACCGTGACCGCTCGTCGACCGGTGATGCGGTTGGCTCCGCACTTGCCCGCCCACAGGTAGATCTCCGGGGTGAAGGCGTCACCCGCGGAGCCGACCAGGTAGCCGGGGTGCTCGGTGGCGACCTTCCGGCCCAGCGCCTCGTACTGCTCCCATGTCGTGGGGACCTGATAGCCCCACTTCTTCATCAGGACCGCGTTGTACCAGAGCACGGTCTGCGCCAGGTCGTTGCGCAGGCAGTAGAGCGTGTCGTCGACGGTGCACGGATCGTTCGCCCCCTTCGCCCAGTTCGCGAGGGAGGAGCGGGGGATGAGTCCCTTGTCCAGCGGCGCGGTGAAGCCCGCCTGCACGGCCCAGGACGTCTCGTTGTTCTGCGAGCTGAAGACCACGTCCGGCCAGCCGTGCCCGGTGCGGTTGAACAGGCTCACCTTGGTGCGCAGGTAGTTGGAGCCGTTGGCGTCCCCGTCGTAGGTGACGATGTCCATCTTCACCGAGGGATGCTTCTTCTGGTACAGCTTGGCGGCGGCCAGGCGCGAGGAATCGACCCACACCGTCAACGCGCCGTCGGTCTGTCTCACCGGCCGGAAGCCGTCGTGGGCGCCGGTCGGGCCACCGCCACAGCCGGCCACGGCCATCAGGACGAGCGCGCCGACCGCCCGCACCGCGGCCGGAAGTCCGGTGGGTGCGCGGCCTTTTCCCGATCTCCTGGCACCGACCGCGCGGACCTTCGCTGTCATGAGCGACTCCACTCAGTGTTCGTGTCAGCTGGCGGAAGAACCTGGCCTGTCAGGCGAACGTCACACATAAGAGCCGCCCGTATGAGCGCAGTCAACGGAATGAGTGAGCCTATTTTCCAAATTTTTCGGCGCTGACGCCTTCGTGATGGAGTTTTAGTGCCCTATGTATGGATAAGTTGCTCTGCACCTCTCCGAGAATAAGTCGGACACATTTTTCACATATGGCGCAGGTATATTCTCTTCCCGCACGGGGCGCAGCCGGGCACCGGGCGTGTGGCCTCTTCCGTTGAAGGAGGTAAGCGGTTGGACGGACAGCCTGTGCCGGCGACCGGCCGTACGACGCCCTCGCAGCGGCGCCATGCCGAGTCGACGGGCGCCTACCGCCCCGGGTACGAGCTCGTGGCCGAGCAGATCCTCCAGCTCATCGCCGAGTTGCAGTTGCAGCCGGGTGACCGGATGCCGACGGAGAACGACCTGGCCTCCCGTCTGGGCACGAGTCGCACGGTGGTGCGGGAGGCGGTGAAGATCCTCTCCGCGATCGGGCGGGTGCGCGCCCAGAAGGGGCGTGGCCTCTACGTGACGGACGACGAGGGTCTGCTGGGCTCCACGCGCTGGGGAAGCTTCTTCCTGCCGACCGACCTGGAACACGTCTACCAGCTCTTCGAATTCCGGCGAGTACAGGAAGGCGCGGCGAGCCGGTTGGCCGCCGCCCGGGCGACCCCCGTCGAGTTGCGTGCCATCGAGACCGCGGCAGAGATGTGCCGGGAGGGGCACGTGACGGGGCAGCGGGCGTTGTTCGACCGCGGTGACGACGACTTCCACATCGGCATCGCCACCGCCTCGCACAACCCGTTCCTCGTCGCGGCGGTGCGCGAGGCGCGCCGGTTGCAGCGCCAGTCCAGCACGATCGGGCTGCACGGCACGGTCGGCGGCCATGCCGCGGAAGCCGTGGAGGAGCACGCCTCGATCTGCCGGGCCATCAGGGACGGCGATCCGGAGGCGGCGGCTCGGGCCGCAATGACCCATCTCGACAACACGCTCGAGGACTACCGGCGCGAGATCCAGCGCCGGGTCTTCGGCTGAGCCCACCTGCCCGCCGACCGCAGCCGACGGCGTCGGCATCCCTCTCGTCACCGAGAGGGTTGACAAACCTCGGGGCCGCTCTACGATCCTGGCTATCCGAGAGTACGACACATGTTCGAAATATCGAATTTCGTGTTGCTCGTTCGTGGGCTCCGCAGCCGTGCACAGGGTTCAGTGATTTGTCATGCGCATGATCTGAAAGCGCCCGCGATGTGGCCGCTCAACGGCCCATCGTCGCCGCGTCCCTCCAGGAGGAGAACCATGCAGCCTTCGTCAGCATCCCCGCCGGCGCCACAGCCCCGCAGCCGGCGTTCGTCCGCAGGTGTCGCCGCACGCTCGGCGCTGATGTCGATCGCGGCACTGGCGACCGCGTTCACCTGGCCGGTACCGGCGTCGGCGGCCGCCACCGGGCCGTGCGACATCTACGCCTCGGGCGGCACCCCCTGTGTGGCCGCACACAGCACGGTTCGCGCGCTCTACGGGGCCTACGGCGGCAAGCTGTACCAGGTCAGGCGTTCGTCGGACAACGCCACCCGGGACATCGGCGCCCTCGGCGCGGGCGGTGTCGCCAACGCCGCCGCCCAGGACTCGTTCTGTTCCGGCGCCACCTGCGTGGTCACCGTCGTCTACGACCAGTCCGGACGCGGAAACGACCTGTGGTATCAGGGGTCCGCTCAGGTCCCCGGCTCAAGTCAGAGCAGCCCCGCGAAGGCGACTTCCGAGCCCCTGACGGCCGGTGGCAGCAAGGCGTATTCCCTGTACATCAACCCCGGCAACAGCTACTGGCGTGACGGCCACGCCACCGGTATCCCCACCGGCAGCGCCCCCGAGGGCATGTACATGGTGGCGAGCGGCACGCACGTCAACGGCGGCTGCTGCTTCGACTACGGCAACAGCGAGACCACGCGGAAGGCGGATGCCGCCGGCGCCATGGACGCCATCAACTTCAGCACCTCGTGCTGGTTCGGCGGATGCTCCGGCCGCGGCCCGTGGGTCCAGGCGGACCTCGAATGGGGCCTCTACCCGGGGGGAAGCCAGTCCTGGAACCCCAAGCAGCGGGCCTTCACCAGCAAGTTCGTCACCGCCACCCTGAAGAACAACGGCACCTCCCGCTTCGCCATCAAGGGCAGCGATGCCCAGGCCGGCAACCTGACCACCCTGTGGGACGGCGCCCTGCCGGGCGGCTACAGCCCCATGAAGAAGCAGGGCGCCATCGTCCTGGGCAGCGGCGGCGACTGCTGCAAGCCCGGCGGCGGCGCCAACCTCAGTGCCGGCACCTTCTACGAGGGCGCCATGGTCGCGGGCTATCCGTCCGACCAGGCGGAGAGCGCCGTCCAGGCCAACGTGGTCGCCGCCGGCTACCGCTGACCAGCTCATTCCGACTCGCGGCCGGCCGTCGCCCGCGTTCTGATCGCGGCGGGGACCCTCTCGGCCGTCACCTCCGCGTCCGTCAGTGCTTTGGAGCCGACGATGACCTACGCCCGACCGCTTTCGCCAGCGTTGCCGTTTTCGGCCGGCAGGAGACTCAGGCGAGCGCTCGCCTGGGTGGTGGGCCTCATGCTCGCCCTCGCCGTCCCCGCCGTCGTCCAGCCCACCGCGGCAAGGGCGGACAACCCGATCGTGCAGACCATCTACACCGCGGACCCCGCGCCGCTGGTCCACAATGGCCGGGTGTACCTCTACACCGGGCACGACGAGGACAACTCCACCAACTACACCATGAAGGAATGGCGGGTGTGGTCCTCCGACGACATGGTCAACTGGACCGATCACGGCTCCCCGCTCCACCTGTCCTCCTTCAGCTGGGCATCCTCCAACGCCTGGGCGGGACAGGCCGTCTACCGCAACGGCAAGTTCTACTGGTACGTGCCCATGACGGACCGGGCGACCGGCCGGATGGCCATCGGCGTGGCGGTGGCCGACAGCCCCACCGGGCCGTTCCGTGACGCCCTCGGCCATCCCCTGGTGGAGAACGGCCAGTTCGACCCGACGGTCTTCATCGACGACGACGGCCAGGCATACCTGTACTGGGGTAACCCGGACCTGTGGTACGTCAAGCTGAACACGGACATGACCTCCTACTCGGGCAGCCCCACCAAGATCCCGCTCACCACCGCGGGCTTCGGCACCCGCACGGGAGACGCCAATCGGCCCACCCTGTTCGAAGAAGGGCCCTGGGTCTACAAGCGGGGCGGCCTGTACTACAACGTCTTCGCGGCCAAGTGCTGCCCGGAGTTCATCGCCTATTCGACCGCCCCCGGCCCTACCGGGCCGTGGACCTACCGAGGCACGGTCATGCCCACCCAGGGCGGCAGCTTCACCAACCACCCGGGGATCATCGACTTCAAGGGGAGTTCCTACTTCTTCTACCACAACGGCGCCCTCCCGGGCGGGGGCGGCTACACGCGCTCGGTCGCCGTGGAGAGGTTCTCCTACACGTCCGACGGCACGATCCCCACGATCAACATGACCAGCGCCGGGGCGCCTCAGGCCGGCACGCTCAACCCGTACACACGTCAGGAAGCCGAAACGATCGCCTGGGAGTCCGGGGTCGAGACCGAGCCGTCCGGTGACGGAGGGCTGAACGTCGGATACATCGACAACGGCGACTACATCAAGATCAAGGGCGTCGGTTTCGGTGCGGGTGCGTCGTCCTTCACGGCACGTGTGGCCTCGGCGGTCGGCGGCAGCGCCGTCGAACTGCGCCTGGGCGGCCCCAGCGGGACCCTGGCGGGCCGGTGCGGTGTGCCGAACACCGGTGGGTGGCAGACCTGGACGACGGTGTCCTGCCCGGTCAGCGGCGCGACGGGCACCCAGGACCTGTATCTGAGGTTCACCGGCGGCAGTGGCTATCTGCTCAACATGAACTGGTGGCGGTTCACCGCCGCCTCCGCGGCGACGGCGTCGCAGTAGCGCCGCGCCAAGGTGCTCGGGCGACGGAACCCCGGCCACCACATCCCCTCCCCTCATCCACCACCAGGAGTCATCGATGTCGATGCGACGGCGCACCTTCCTCGGCACGGCCGCAGCGGCCGGCGTGGGCTTATCCGCGCTCGGCGGCACAGCGGTCGCCGGCACCCCGGCGCCCCGGACGGCTTCCCCGCGACAGGCGCCCACCCAGAAGTTCCCCATCGGGGTACGGCAGTACGACTGGTCCCGCGGCGGCCGCCGGCTCCTCACCAAGATCTTCTACCCGGCCGCCACCGGCAACCCGGGCGGCAACCCCGTCCCGGACGCGCCCATCGCAAGCGGTGTCTTCCCCATCGCCGAGTGGAGCCACGGCATGGGGTGCAACTCCGACTGCTACTCCTCGCAGACCCACGACCTGGCCGCCGCCGGCTTCATCTGTCCCGCTCCCTCGTTCTCCGACAACACCAACATCGGCAGCGTCTACAACGGCAACTGGTCGAAGGACGTCTCCGAGGTCCTCACCCGGACCCTGGCCCTGAACACCGCGTCGGGCAGCCCGTTCGCCGGACACATCGACACCAGGACCGGTGTCGGCGTCTCCGGCCACTCGATGGGCGGGATGACCACCCACGGCCTGCTCACCGCCTGGCCCGACAACCGCATCGTCGCCGCCGTCCCGGTCGCCTGCGTGGACATGGGCAACCCCGCCGGCCTCCACGCCAAGGTGCTGTTCATCCACGGCAGCAACGACGGGACCTGCAACATCAACTCGGCGCGGCAGGCGTACAGCGAACTCCCCGCGCCGAAGGCGTTCCTCACCCAGAACGGTGCCGACCACGGCTCGTTCCTGACACCGCAGTACCCGTACTACGCCCAGACGGAGAACACCTTCCTGGACTGGTTCCGCTGGGGCCTGTACGGCGACAACGCCGCCCGCGACCGCCTCCGGGGCGACGCCACCAGCAACGGAACGTCCTGGGTCACGGCCCTGTGACAGCGACGAACGACGACTCGCCCTGCCCGCTGCGGCAACCGTAGCGGGCAGGCGTCCGCCCCCGGGGCAGATGCGCCTCGTCGGCACGTCGGCCCTGGGGGCGCCACTCGCGCTCGTTTGTTGTGCAGCACCAGCCAGGCGTCGTCGCCCTCGGTGTAGAGGCTGCCGTCGATGTGGTGGTAGGCACCGGGCTCGATGAAGTCCGGCCCGACGGGGGCCAGGTCGCCGAAGGGCTTGTCGCGGTTGCCGTCGACGAGCCGGTACGGGCCCTCGACGCCGCCCTCGCTCACCAGCAGGAACGAGCCGACCTTCCGGGAGTGGTCGCCCATGCACGCGACGATGTACCACCTGCCGCGGAAGTAGTGCACCTCCGGCGCCCAGACATCACCGCGCTTGCCGAACCGGTCGTCGTGCCAGTACTCCTGCCACGGAGCGACGACCGTGCGGCCGGGCCGGTTCTCGCCGACGAACTCCGGTGACCACACCTTCCCCCGCTCGGCCCCGGGCCGGACGCCGGTGGTGTCGGCCAGCTTCCACGGCCCCCGCAGCGACCGGGACACCCACACGAAGATGCCGTCGTTCCACGGTGCTGCCCCTTCGAGCCCAGGTGCTCGGGTGGTGCCGGTGGCGACGTACAGCGGACGGCCGTCGACGACGAAGCAGTTGACGTAAGTGTCCCGCATCCAGACGCGGCCCAACGCCTTGTCCCGGGCAGGGTGGCCGCCACGCTTTGGGAAGCGGCACCGGCCAGGAAGAATCGCCGGTCGAGGGGTAATGCGTTCTCGGAGTTGGTCATCAGCGTGTCCTCCTCGTCGTCCGTGCAGGACGCGGGCGGCGTCCTGCCTGGGAGGCCACGTTAGACATCCGTTCCGGTAGTGAACAGGGGCACCGGAGTGGGGGAGGAGGCGCGGGTCGCCGTCAGCGACGCCCTTGGGTGAGGCGTCGTACGGCGGTTGCGGTGAGGGCGGCCGTGGCAGCGGTTGCGGCGGCCGTGGTGGTCCAGCGGGCCGTGGGGGAGGGCGGGGAGGGGCGTGACGCCAGGCGTTCCGGGTGGTCGGTGGGGAGGGGGCCGTCCAGGGCCAGGGCGAGGGCTTCGGCCAGGTGGAGGGCTCGGCGGCCGGTGTCCCCCTGCTCGATCTGGGTGCGGCAGCTGAAGCCGTCCGCGAGGAGGAGGCTGCCGGGGGCGGCCGCGCGGACGGCGGGCAGGACGCCTTGTTCGGCGATGGCGATGGAGATCTCGTGGTGGCCGCGTTCGAAGCCGAAGTTTCCGGCGAGGCCGCAGCAGCCCTCGTCGAGGACGTCGGCGACGAGATGGGCGCGGCGCATGAGCTCGCGGTCCGGGTCGTCCTTCATGACGGCGTGCTGGTGGCAGTGGGTCTGGACGACGGCCTGCCGGGTGAGGGTGGGGGGTTGCCAATCGTCCGGGGCGTGGTGGACGAGGTGTTCGGCGAAGGTGCGGAACTGGGCGGTCAGCCGTTGCATGTCATGGTCGGCGGGCATCAGTTCGCGGGCATCGGCGCGGAACACGGCGGTGCAGGAGGGTTCGAGGCCGATGACGGGTGTGCCCGCTTCCAGGTAGGGGCGCAAGGTCCGGAGCGTACGGCGCAGGACCTTCTTCGCCATCTTCAGCTGACCGGTGGAGATCCAGGTCAGGCCGCAGCACACCGGTGTGGTCGGTACGGCGACCCGGAAACCGGCGTCCTCCAGCACGCGCACGGCCGAGATGGCGACCGAGGGGTGGAAGTAGGTGCTGAAGGTGTCCGGCCAGAGCACCACGGTGTGTGGGTCGGCCGGGTCCGGATTCCCGGCGGGGCGGGCGCGCCACCACTGGAGGAAGGACTGCCGGGCGAACAGGGGCGCCGGGCGTGCGCCGTCCACGCCCGCGAGCCGCTTGCCGAGGCGGGCCAGGCCCGGCGCCTGGGTCGCCGCGTCGACCAGCGGTGGCGCGATACGGGACAGCCGGGCCCACAGCGGGAGCCAGCCCATGGAGTAGTGCGCGGCGGGGCGCGGGCGGCCCGCGTAGTGGTGGGCGAGGAATTCGGCCTTGTACGTGGCCATGTCGACCCCGGTCGGGCAGTCCGACTTGCAGCCCTTGCACGCGAGGCACAGGTCGAGGGCGTCACGGACCTCGGTGGAGCGCCAGCCGTCGGTGATGGGGGAGTCCGGGTGGCCGTCGAGCATTTCGAACAGCAGCCGCGCCCGGCCGCGCGTGGAGTGTTCCTCCTCCTGGGTGACCCGGTACGACGGGCACATCACGTCGCCGTGGTGGCCGCGGCAGTTGCCGATGCCGACGCAGCGCATGACGGCCCGGGTGAAGGAGTTTTCGTCGTCGGGGTAGCCGAACTCGGTGGCGGGGGTGGACGGCCGCCACCCCGACCCCAGCCGCAGCTGGCCGTCGACCGGGTTCGGATCGGCGACCTTACCGGGGTTCATCCGGTTGTCCGGGTCGAACAGGGCCTTGACCTCGCCGAACGCGGTCACCAGGCGCTCGCCGAACATGCGGGTGAGCAGTTCGCCCCGGGCCTGGCCGTCCCCGTGTTCGCCGGAGAGGGAGCCGCCGTACGAGGACACCAGGTCGGCGGCGCGTTCCAGGAAGCGGCGGAAGTCGGCCACGCCGTCGGCGGTCTTCAGCCCGAACGGGATACGGGTGTGCACACAGCCGTGCCCGAAGTGCCCGTACACCGAGGGGTGGTCGTAGCCGAACTCCCCGAACAGGGCCTTCAGATCGCGGAGGTAGTCGCCCAGGCGCTCGGGCGGTACGGCGGAGTCCTCCCAGCCCTCCCACGTCTCCCGGTCGTCCGGCGGGCGCGCGGTCACGCCGAGGCCCGCCTCCCGGGCCCTGAGCATGCGTTCCTCGCGCCGGGGGTTGTCGGAGAAGGCCACGGTGGTGTCCTTCTCGTCCCGGCCCACCGCGTGCAGCAGCGCGTACGCCTGGTCGTCGACGTCCTTCTCGGTGTCCCCGCTGAACTGCACCAGCAGCCAACTGGCCCCGCTGGGGAGGGAGTTGAGCGATTCGAGGTACGCGTGTTCCTCGCGCATCAGCTGGGCCATCCGCCCGTCCAGGGCCTCCAGCGCGGTGGGTGCGCAGTGTTCGAGGAGCCGGGGCACATCGTCGGCTGCGGTGCAGATGTCGTCGTAGCCGAGCACCAGCAGCGACTGGTACGGCGGTACGGGCACCAGGTCGATCTCGGCGCGCAGCACCGTGACCAGGGTGCCCTCGCTGCCGACCAGGGCGCGGGCCACGTCGAACCCGTTCTCCGGCAGGAGTGAGTCCAGGTTGTAGCCGGAGACACGGCGCGGGATCTTCGGGTAGCCGTGCCGGATGTCCGCGAGGTATTCGCCCACGATGCGGTCCAGCCCGTCGTAGATCTCGGCCCGGCGGCCGCCCTCCGCCGCGATGCGCTCGCGCTCGGCCTTGGTCGTGGGCCCGACCCACATGCGGACGCCGTCGTACGTCAGGATCTCCAGGCGGGCTACGTTGTCCACGGTCTTGCCGTACGCCTGGGCGGAGGAGCCGCACGAGTTGTTGCCGATCATGCCGCCCAGTGCGCAGTGGCTGTGCGTGGACGGCTTGGGACCGAACTGCAAGGAATGGTCGGCCAGTTGGCGGTTCAGCTCGTCCAGGACGATCCCGGGCTCCACGACACAGGTGCGCGCGTCGGGGTCGACCGAGACCAGGACGTGGCAGTACTTGCTCCAGTCGATGACCACGGCGGTGTTCGTGGTCTGCCCGGCGAGGCTCGTGCCCCCGCCCCGCGACAGGACGGGCGCGCCGAAGCGGGCGCACACGCCCACCGCCCGCGCGCCGTCCTCCACGCTGCGGGGGACGACGACACCGAGGGGCACCTGACGGTAGTTGGAGCCGTCGGTGGCGTACGCGCCCCGGCTGCCCGCGTCGAACCGGACCTCGCCGTCCACCTCGTCGCGCAGTGCCTGCGCCAGCCCGCCGACGTCCACCGATACCTGAGCCACGGCGCCCTCCTCGGTAGCGGTAGCGGTAGCGGTAGCGGTAGCGCTGCACTCAGCACTCGCACAGGGGTAGCCCACGGGTGGGGTGGATAAACCTGGCGGTCGTCCGAGAGGGCGATGAAGGGTCGCCGCCTCGCTGAGGATCGGTGAGGACGAGCGACGACAGACGGTGAGGACGAGCGACGACGGACGCAGCGCGGCCCGAGCCGGCGGGGGCTCGGGCCGCGCGGGGCCGGGGCGGTCGGCGGCTCAGCTGCCGATGCGCTTCTTCAGCAGCTGTTTGCCCAGCTCAGCGCCCTTGCGGCTGTCGGCCTGGGCCTTGCGGAACAGCTCCGCGACCTCGGTGTCCTTCTCGCGCTCCGCGTCCTGGATGTACGTCTCCATCTTCAGCGCGTTGCTCAGGCATGCCTCGACGTACCAGACCAGGTTGTAGTCCTTGTCCTTGGTACCGGTGGTCTCGCCGGTCTCGGTGGCGTGGGCCATGGTGGTGCCTCCTTATCCGCGCGTTTCCGTTCCCGCGGCCGGGTGCCCATGAATGCCGTGGTGATTCGTCAAAGAATCCGCTCGTCGTCCAGCGAGTCCCAGAAGCGGGTGAGGGCGCGGGCGCCACGGGCGGGGTCGTGTGTCATCCACCAGTGGCCGAGCCCGTCGAGGACCTCGACCCCGGCGCCGGCCCGGCGAGCGGCGCGGCGGCGCTGCTCGACGGTGCCGACCGCGTGGTCCTCGGTGGCGAGCAGCGCGAGTCCCGGCCGTTGCGACGCGCGTTCCAGGTTCCGGCCCAGCTCGGCCATCACCGGTTGCGCGGCGGAGGCGTAGAGCGCGAGCACGGCCCGGCCCATCGCCTCGTTCTGGCCCTCGGCAACCTGCTCGGCCACCGCCTCGTGCATCCCCCGCTCGACGAGCGTCGCCACCCGTTCGCCGAGGGGCGCGCCGAACCGTGCGGTCACATCGGCTTCTCCGGCTCCCGGCGTCTGCCACCGCTGGGCCAGCTCGTGCCAGACGTAGTCGGGTTCGAAGACCCCGACGGTGTCGCTGACCCAGCTGCGTACGAGGTCGGGGCGGCTCATCACTGCGTTCATGACGTGCCCGCCGCCCCAGTCGTGTCCCACCAGGTCCACGGGCTCGGCGAAGCGGGTCAGCTCGCCGATCAGCCAGTCGCGGTAGTCGGCGACGGTCGCGCCGAACCCGGCCGGTAGCGGTGCGCCGAACCCGGGCGGGGACAGACACACCAGATCGGCGCGTGCGGTACCCGCGCGCTCCAGTTCGGGGAGCAGCCGGTCCCAGACCGCCGCCGTCTCGGGGTTGCCGTGGACGAAAACGATGGTCATCAGGCCACTCCGGTCAGCGGTAC
Organism: Streptomyces sp. NPDC021212; assembly: GCF_044332925.1. Classification (NCBI taxonomy): domain Bacteria; kingdom Bacillati; phylum Actinomycetota; class Actinomycetes; order Kitasatosporales; family Streptomycetaceae; genus Streptomyces; species Streptomyces sp. NPDC021212. The sequence continues at coordinate 647,824 of NZ_JBIRPZ010000002.1, read as the reverse complement.
GGTCGGCTGCAGGACCGATTCCACCAGCGCTTCGCTGCGGAAATGGGACGCCGCCTGGTATTCGGGGTCACGGATCATGTCGGCGAACGCCTGTCGGCTCGGGTAGCGGACCAACAACACCATGTCCCAGTCCTGCCCGTCCTCGGCGACCAGCGCGCGCCCGCCGTCTCCCATGTACTCCACCCGCACCCCGTACCGCGCGTTGATCGCCGGGCCGAGGGCCTCGGCGTAGCGCCGGTAGCTCTCGCGTCCGCCGTCCGGACGGAACCGCAGCAGGTTCAGCATCACCACGGCGCCGCCTGGATCCTCGGTCAGCAGGGTGTCCAGGGCACGTTCGTCAATCTCGATCATCAGGAAACCTCCAGTCGGTCCGACGGTCGGTCGACGCCGTGATCCTTGCGTACTTGTTGGTCGGCTGACAAGTTTGTTGATAGATTCCTTTCCATGACGACTCCCCGCCGCACCCAGCAGCAGCGCCGTGACCAGGCCGAATCCGCGTTGCTCAACGCCGCCGCCGAACTGGTCGTGGAACAGGGCGTGCGCTCGCTGACGCTGGTGCGCGTCAGCGAGCGAGCCGGGTACAGCCGCGGGCTCGTCACCCACCACTTCGGGTCCAAGCAGTCGCTCCTCGAACGCCTGGCCCGCGCGACCCAGGCCGGATTCGTCCCCGGGCTCGACGGCCTGCCGCCCGGCCTGGACCGTCTCCTGCGGCTGATCGACGGATACCTCGGCGCGCTCGGCCGCGTGGGCGTGTGGAACCGCGCGTTTCTGCTGCTCTGGGCCGAGGCCGCCACGGCGCCGGAACTGGCCCCGATCTTCCGCGAGCGGGACGAGGCGTTCCGCGCCGACCTGCGCGAGGACGTGGCCGCCGGTCTCGCCGACGGCACCATCCGCCCCGACGTCGTACCCGGCGAGGCCGCGATCGCCATCGTCGGGCAGCTCCGCGGCATCGGGCTGCAACGGCTTCTCGATCACGAGGCCGTCAATACGGAACGGCTGCGGCATTCGGTCACCGAGTACTGGCGCCGGGCGCTGGCCCGGAACTGATCCCGGAACTGATCCCGGAATTGGTGCCGCTCGCCCGAGGTGGCCGTTTTCCTGCCGGGCGGCGGGGGCACTCGTCGCGCATGGATCACACGGAGGCTCCCGTCCTGGAGGCCCTGGCCCGGTATCACGAGCGGGGGTTCCTCCCGTTTACGCCGCCCGGCCACAAACAGGGCCGGGGCGCCGACCCGGAGGCCCGCAAGGTCCTGGGCGACGAGGTGTTCCGCGCCGACGTCCTCGCCTTCGGCGGGCTTGACGACCGGCTCCAGTCGGGCAAGGTGCTGGAGCGCGCCGAGGAACTGATGGCGGACGCGGTGCACGCCGAGCACACGTTCTTCTCCACCTGCGGCAGCTCGCTCTCGGTCAAGGCCGCGATGCTCGCGGTCGCCGGTCCGCACGAGACGCTGCTGGTGGGCCGCGACGCGCACAAGTCCGTGATCTCCGGCTTGATCATCTCCGGGGTTCGCCCGGCCTGGGTGGAGCCCCAGTGGGACGCGGCCCGCCACATCGCCCATCCGCCGTCGGCCGAAGACTACGAGCGGGCCTTCGCGGACCATCCGGAGGCCAGGGGCGCTCTGGTGACCAGCCCGACTCCGTACGGCGCCTGCGCGGACCTGAGCGGAATCGCCGGGGTGTGCCACCGGATCGGGCGCCCGCTGATGACGAGGCATACCTGCCGTTCTGCGCCGAACTGCCGAGCTGGGCCATGGACGCGGGCGCCGACGTGTGCGTGACCAGCATCCACAAGATGGGCAGCGGCCTGGAGCAGGGTTCGGTGTTCCACCTTCAGGGCGATCTCATCGACCCCGCCGTCCTGTCCTCCCGCGCCGATCTGCTCGGCACCACCAGCCCGAACGTCCTCCTCCACGCGGGCATGGACGCGTGGCGACGGCAAATGGTGCTGCACGGCGAGGAGTTGATGGGCGGGGCGCTGCGGCGTGCGCGTACGGTCCGTACGGAGATCGAGGCCATCGACGGGCTGCACGTGGACGGCCGCGACGATTACGTGGGCCTCGGCCTCGCCGCCGACTTCGATCCGCTCCCGGTCGTCATCGACCTGACCGGACTCGCCGTGAGCGGCTACCGGGCCGCCGACTGGCTCCGGGAACACCGCGACGTCAACGTCCACTTGGCCGACCACCGGCGGATCAGCACCCAGCTGACCCACGCGGACGACGCCGCGACGACCGGCTCGCTGCTGGCGGCGCTCCGCGACCTCGCCGACCACGCGGAAGAGCTGCGGCCCGCTCCCGAAGTGGCCGTGCCGGCGCCCGGCGAGCTGCGGATGGAACAGGCCGATCTGCCGCGCGACGCCTTCTTCGGCTCCAGCGAGGACACCCCCCTGGACAGCGCGGCGGGCCGGGTGGCGGCCGAGATGGTCACCCCCTATCCGCCGGGCATCCCTGCCGTCCTGCCCGGCGAGGTGCTGAAGCGTCCGGTCCTGGACTACCTGCGGACGGGCGTGGCGGCCGGGATGAACCTCCCCGACGCGGCCGACCCCGCCCTGCACACCATCCGCGTTCTGGTCGAAGGGACCCGCGCCGACTGACGTCCAGCTTCCGGTGCAGCGATGAGTTTGGGCACGGTCGAGGGTCAGTACGGGTGAGCGTTCCGTACGAACCAGAGGAAGGTCCTGTTGTGGCGAAATTCGTGACCATCGGATACGGGGATCAAGACGGCTACGACCGCACCGACGCGGCGATTCGGGACGAGGCGCATGCGCATGACGCTCGCCTGCTTGCGGCCGGGGCCGTCGCGGGTATCGCCGGCTCGCCGGTACAGGTGCGCAACCACGACGGCGTCGGCGTGACCGTGGAGAGCGGTTCCTTCATGTCTTCGGCCCTCCCGGTGGCCGGGTTCGAGATCATCGAAGCCGCAACCGTTGAGGAGGCCATCCAACTCGTGTCGAAGACGCCCTGCGCAGTTGCACACGGCGTGGTCGAGGTCTGGCTGTTGCAGGAGCCGGCGGAGAGCTGATCCTGCGCAGTGACCCGAAGTGCGGCTCGTAGCATCGACGCATGCTCTTACGCCGTAGCCATGACAAGCTCGCCGACCTACCGCGCGACCCGCGAGCCGACGCGTACCCGATGCCGCCCGTTCCTTACGGCTGGTACGCCGTGCTCCGCAGCGGCGAGCTGCGGCCGGGGAAGGTGGTCAGCCTGCACTATTTCGGCCGTGCCCTCATAGCCTTCCGCGGAGCGGACGGGCAGGCCGCGGTGCGGGACGCGCACTGCCCGCACTACGGGGCGCATCTGGGCGCCGGAGGGAAGGTCGTCGAGGGCACCGTGGAGTGCCCGTTCCACGGGTGGCGGTTCGGGGTGGACGGGGCGTGTACGCATGCCCCATTCGCCGTCCGCACCCCCAAGGTGTCCCTCGGGGGCTTCCCGGTGCGCGAGCACAGCGGGCTCGTCTTCGTGTACCACGGCCCCACCGCGCCCTCATGGGAAGTGCCGGAGATCCCGGAGACGGCCTCCGGGGGCTTCGCGGCACCGATCGACGACGTGTGCCGCGCACGCATCCACATCCAGGAGATGCGCGAGAACATCGTGGACGAGTCCCACTTCCACTTCATTCACGGCCAGAGCGAACCCCCGGTCCAGGAGCTGCGGCCGGACGGTCCGTTCGCCGAGGTCCGTGGCCGGATCCACCGGCGTGTTCTCGGCCGGGATATCAACAACACCTTCGATGTGTTCATGTACGGGCCGGGCGTGATGGTGGTGCGCGTCCTCGGCCCTGTTCTGTCGGTCACCGCCGTCGCCCTCACCACCCCCGTGGACGACCGCACGAGCGAGATGCGGATGCTGTACTACGTCCGCAAACCGGCGCGGCTGCCTCTGCTGGCGCCGGTGTTGAAGCTGGTGTTCCGTGCGGAAGCCCTGAAGGAGGTGCGGGAGGAGGTCCGGATCTGGGATCACAAGATCCACCAGGCGCGCCCGGTCCTGCTCCCGCACGAGAAGGGCATCAGGGCGCTGCGCCGCTGGTACGCGCAGTTCTATCCGGCTGACGCCTGACGGGAGTCCAGCTCGGCCCACACCGTTTTGCCCACGGGGTGGCGCGGAGCTGTGCCCCAGCGGTCGGCGAGCGCGGCGACGAGGAGCAGGCCGCGTCCCGATTCGCTGTCCGGGTCCGGGGTGGGGCCGAGCACCGGCAGTTTCTCGCCACGGGTGTCGGCCACCTCGATGCGGAGTGTGCCGTGGGCTTCGTCCAGGGTTAGTGCGAGCCGGAAGTCCCGGCCCTGGACGCGCCCGTGGATCGCCGCGTTGGCGGCCAGCTCGGCGACGATGCGCTCGGCGCGTTCGGTGACGGCGGGTGACACCGGCCAGGCGCGGAGCTGTCCCACGGCGAGCAGCCGGGCGAGGCGGGCCCCGCGCCGCGTGGAGGACAAGCGTTGGGCAAAGGTGCGGGTCATGGTGGGGAGTTGGGGTGTACTTGCGTTCATGGGGTAACCGTGGCGGGCCGTCAGGGGCCTTCGCTAGCGGCGCGCTGTGTACGCTGTGTCAGCGTACATGCGCGTCCGGTGGACGGTACATCGGTCGATCCGTCACCCTGGGTGAGTCGAGCGCGGGGGCCCTCGCACGTACGCACCTGGAGGTGTCCGCGTATGACGATTGACAACGCCTGTATGGCGGAAGGCGGCGACTGGGGACGGGAGCCCGACCCTTCGGACAGTCTGCGAACGTTCGGGGCCGTCGTCCAGGCCCTGCGGGAACACGCGGGTCTGAGCAGGGCCCAGTTCGGGGAGCTGGTCGGCTTTTCGAAGCACACCGTGACGTCGGTGGAGCTGGGACGGCGGATGCCGGAGGAGGCGTTCGTGGAGCGCGCGGAGGAGGTGTTGGGGAACACGGGCGCGTTGCGGAGGGCGGCCCGGTTCCTGTCGCGGGGCGAGCCCGGGTTCGCGGCGTGGTTCCGCCGGTGGGCGTGGCTTGAGCGTAAGGCGGTGAGCCTGTGCACGTACGAGTGCCGGTTGGTGCCGGGGTTGTTGCAGTCGGGTGGGTACGTTCGGGCCCTCTACGAGAACGACATCCCGCCGCTGACGGATCGTGAGCTGGATGAGCTGGTCACCGCACGCGACGAGCGGCAGCGATTGCTGCACGAAAGGCCCAACGTCACGTTCGACTTCATCGTTGAGGAAGCCGTCTTCATGCGCCGCTTGGGCGGAATCGAGGTGACCCGCGAAATGCTTGACCACATCCTTGAGCTGATCTCTCTGCGCAACGTGACGCTTCAGCTCATGCCTGCGAACACCGAACAGCACGCTTGTCTCGCCGGGCCCGTGCGAGTGCTGGAAACCCGGGAGGGACGGCGCTTTGCGTACTCCGAAGGTCAGCAGAACGGCCGCCTGATTACGGACCCGAAAGAGGTGTGCCAGATTCAGATGCGCTATGCGAGACTGCGCTCGCAGGCCCTCTCCCCGAAGGACTCCATGGGCCTGTTGGAGCGGATGCGAGGAGCCTTATGAGTACGCCTGAACTCGACTGGTTCAAGTCCAGCTACAGCAGCGCCCAGAATGACGACTGCGTAGAGGTGGCCGTCACCGAAGTGGCCGTCCATGTCCGTGACTCCAAGGACGTGAGCCGCCCGCACTTCGCCGTCACGCCCGACAGCTGGGCGCGGTTCGTGCGGTTCGTATGAGCGCATCTGATCGCGGCTGGTTCAAGTCCAGTTACAGCGGCAGTCAGGGCGACGACTGCGTGGAGGTGGCCGTGTCCGAGGAGGCCGTTCACGTACGGGACTCCAAGGACACGGCCCGCCCCCACTTGGCCGTCACCCGCGACGGCTGGACGCAATTCGTGCGGTTCGCCGCGCGCGGCTGAGCCCGAAGGAGGGGCTCAGCCGGGCCGCATCAGCAACCGGCACGCGGGGTCGCCGTTCCGCAGGCACGCCGTGGCGCGGTTGCGGGTGAGTTCGACGCCGAGCCTCTCCGACCAGCCCGCGTGGGTGTCCGTGCACGGGCAGTGGTAGCCGTCCAGCGAACCGGCCATCCGGACCATGGCCACGGCGAAGTTCTGCCGCATGGTCAGCTCGATCTCGCCGTCCGGGAGCACCGTCGTGGCGCCGTCGCGGAGTTCGCTCGGGAACATCCACTCGGAGTACGCGTCGTACCGGCAGCGGAGTTCTTCGAGGTCGGCGGCGGGCTTTCCGCCGTGCAGGCGGGCGATGCGCTTGCCCGCCTGCACGGCCACGTAGCGCAGCGCCTCGGCGTTGATCTCATTGGCCGCCGCGTGGCCGAACCGCTTCGCCACGCCCTGGTACCAGCGCGCGTCGTGCAGCCACCACTGGCGGTACACGTCCATGGGCCGGGGGTTGGTCATTGTGCCGTCCCCTCCAGGTCGCCGCCGTCGCCCTCACCACCCCCGTGGACGACCGCACGAGCGAGATGCGGATGCTGTACTACGTCCGCAAACCGGCGCGGCTGCCTCTGCTGGCGCCGGTGTTGAAGCTGGTGTTCCGTGCGGAAGCCCTGAAGGAGGTGCGGGAGGAGGTCCGGATCTGGGATCACAAGATCCACCAGGCGCGCCCGGTCCTGCTCCCGCACGAGAAGGGCATCAGGGCGCCTTCAGATCGCCGCAGTGGTGCTGCTCGGCGGATTGCCGCGCGAACGCCTTGAGCAGGTCGGCCCGGAGGGTGGCCGAGTCATTCCGCACGGGCACCTCTCCCGGACGTGTCGTGCCGCTGTCAGAAGTGATGCCGTGCAGGACGTACAGCGCCCGCTGGTCGGTGCCGGGACACTCGGCGGTCGCCCACGTGAGGTAACCGTCCTTCTCCTGCCCCCGCTCCCCCTGCACGCGCGAGGCGGCGACCTCGGTCGCGAAACTCTCGGCGTACGGGCCGTAGTAGGCCGAGATCCAGTACCCGGGCACCTGCGGATCGTCCGACGTGGTGAGCACGCAGTCCTCCACCGGTGCCGATCCGCCGGACCGCGTGGTCCAGACGTGGTCCAGGCCCGCTCGGGCGGCGGCGCGGGAGTGCGGGCGCAGCGCGGCGCAGGTACCCGTGGCCTTGGAGATGGGGACCGGGCGGTCGCGAGGGTTGTCGGCCAGGCCCGTGAGGGAACCTCCCTCCGGATCCGCGCAGCCGAAGGCGCCGGCGGCCTTTTTGGAGGTCGCCGTCACGGCAGCGGCGAAGTCCCGGCGCTTGTCGTCGGGCAGCGTCGGTCCGTCCGAATCGCGGTTCAGGCGGGCGGTGACCAGCAGACTCTTGTCCTTGCCGCCGCGGCACCGTAGCCAGAGCGAGGCACGGGGCATCTCAGGGTCGTTCAGCAGCACCCCTGGCCAGGTGCCGAGCGGGGAGACCGGCGAGCTGTACGACGCCAGCCCGCGGCGGTCGAGGAAAGCCATGGCGTCCTCGCTCCGCGAGCCTCGGTATACCTGGATACTCAGGCCGCTGCGGCTGCCGGTGACTTCCGCCCTGCAGGAGGCCAGCACCCCCGGCCCGTCCCCCGGGGTGTCCCGGGCCCCCACGTCGTCGCTGCCCAAGGCATCGCGGACCTGCTGGGCGGCGAGGCTCCCCTCGCAGGCACGGGTCAATTCCCGGTCGTCCCGCCAGCTCTGGAGTGTCCCGGTCGCGTACAGAACACCGCCGACCAGCAGGAGGCAAACCAGGATCCCGCCCAGAGCAATACCGACCTTCTTGCCGGTACGGCTCCTGCTCTTCTCACGCATTTTCGATCGTTTCTCCAGCAAGAGGGGACGGGCCCGCACCACCACCGAGTGGTGCGTCACCCGCCGGGGCGCCCAAGGTTGACCAATGCGTGCTCCCGTCCGTCACTGTACGTCCCCTGTCCCTCGTGCTGGATCACTCCGATCTCGGGAGAGGGTTTGCCGGATTCGATGCCGGGGTCGCCGCCTTGGGCCTCGACCCACTTCACGACGAGGGCGTTCATCTGTTTGTGGCCGGTGTTGAACGTCTTGGCCGCTTCTTCTCCCCCGACCTTGGTCGCGTCCGCGACGGCCTCCTTGGTCCAGTCGTACATGCCGAAGTCCACCACGCGGCCGACGATGTCCACGGCCGGAACGCCGACCGTGGCGACCTTCGGGGGCACGAAGTCGATCACCGCGTTCGCGGCGTTGACGTGGTGGTTGACGTCACGCGCCCACTGGATCGCGGCATCCTTCTTGTCCAGGGCGACGTCCGTCATCACGCCGTCGTAGTGGCCCCAGACGTTGCCGACACCCATGATGGCGTTGTTCCGCTGGTCGATGGCCTTGGTATCCCCGTTGATGGGGTTCTGGACCAGCTTGTCGGCCGAGTACTGCCGCTCCGCGTTGAACATGTCCCCGAACGCCGCCGGATCGTCGGCAACGCCGCGCATCACCTTGTCGAGGGCCTGCGGGTCCAGAGCGACCCGGACGTTCCCCTGCTCATCCTTGAAGACCCCCGAAGCGATGTGCTTCTCGTCCTCGTAGGCGGGATTCGCCTCGCTGAGGATCTCGTGCGTGTCCGGGGTGTAGTCGGTCAGGATGTGGCCCATCGAAGGCCTGAGGTTCGGGGACATCTCCTCGCCGAGATGGGTGACGGCGTACTGCATCACGCGCGCCTCGGCCTCCGAATGGCTCCCCAGCGGATGCTTCGTCCCGGGCACCTCACCGGTGGCCGCCGCCTCCAGCGCCTGGCCGAAACCGATCTTGTTGGTCAGGTCGGCGAGGTCCTTGTTGTCGATTGGCGCCGCGCCACCGCCGTTGAGGAGGTAGCCGGGCCAGTCCCGGTCCTTGAGCAGGTACTGGAGACGGTCGCTGCCCTTCGGGTCGAGGTAGGTGGTGGAGGCGTCCGGGTCCTTGCTCATCAGGCCCAGCACGCCGTCCAGCGGGTCGTACTCGACGCCCTTCTGCCCGGGCTTGCCGTTCCACTGGTCCCACAGCCCGCGGTCCTTGTTGTCTTTCTCGGTCTCCATGATGTCGTCGCCGAGGGTCTGCAAGAAGGAGCCGTCGTACGTCCCGCCCTTCTTCATCAGGGTCACGAACTCCTGATAGCCGTAGACGGGCTCGGTGTTGCTGGCGAAGTTCTCCGTGCCGACCTTCTTGAGACCGGCGAGGAACTCCTTGTTGAATTTGCCGTCGTCGCTGTTGAGCCAGTCCTGGTAGCGCTTGGAGGTCACCGGGAGCTTCTCGATGTCCTTGGGCACGTTGGTGGCGGCGGCGATGGTCGTGCTGACGCTCTTCTCCAGCCAGTCACCGTCCTTGCCCATCCCACGCAGCTCATGGCCGAGCTTGACGGTGCCCTCGGGGCCCAGACCCTGGACGAACGTCTGGCTGAAGGCCTTGTCGCCCTCGTTGCCGTCGAGGAGCGTACGCAGCTCCCTCTTCTCCTTGTCGCCGAGGTCGTCGCCGTCGGCGACCTTCTTCGCCAGTTCCTCGGCGCGCTGGCCCTCGTACCTCTCCGGGTCGCCCGAGGCGTTGGAGTTGAAGCCTCCGTTGACGCCCTTGCCATCGACGTCCTTGGTGACGCGCTCCAGGGCGGTGCGGTAGCCGAAGTCGGCCTCGTCGATCTCCTTGATCTGGTCCATGAGGAGGTCGGTACGCTGCTGCTCGCGCGCGGCGATGCCCGCTGGGTCGTTCTTGTACCCGCGCAGTTCCTCCGGCGTCATGTCCTGGAAACGCTTGGAGTCGTAGTCGGTGGTGACCTGGCCTGTCACGGGGTTGACCTTGTAGCCGTCTTCACGCGCCTGCTTGACCAGGTCCTTCAGCGCGGACTTGAGGCGGGTCAGCACGGTGTGGGCCTCGGAGAGCTGCTCGGCGACGGCGTGTGCCTCCTTCATGGCACCCCACAGCTCGTGCGCCGTGATACCGCCACTCTTGGCTGCGGCGTTGTAGCCCAGGCCGACCCAGCGCCCGTTCCCGAGGGCGCCGCGCACGTGAGTGTCGTAGTTCGTCTTGAGCGTCTTGAACTTGTCCCCCATCGCCCGCCACTCCTCGGAGGCGCTCTGGAGTGTGGACAAGTCCGTGTTCATCACGTCCTGATAGGTCAGGGCCATGGATCACTCCGAGGTGGGCGAGGGGTTGGGCAGCAGCGGGCCGTTGGGGTCGGTGGAGGGATCGGGCGACGGCTTGGGAGCCGCGATCACGGACGGTGTGTCCCTGGTGACACCGCTGCCCGGTTCCCCTCGCCGAATGAGGTCGTTGAACTGCGAGCCTTGGAGCTGATCGTTGTCGATGTACAAATTCTTCGCGGCACGCAGCGACTCCATCTCCCCGTTGAGGCGCGCCAGCAGGTTGTTCACCTGCTGGCCCCAGTGCCTCATCGCCGCGTTGAGGCCGGCCTTGATCTCCCACTTGTCCAGCTCGCCCGGGCCGCCCCACACGACGGTGTCCACTCGGCCGGCCGGGGCCAGCCCGGTGACGGACTGCGTGGCGCCACCCGCGTGCTGACCCGCCTTGACCGCGTCGGGAAGCAAGTCCTGCTCCAGGTACGTGGCGGCCTTCTTCTTGGTGGAGGCGGAGGAGGCCACATGGTCACCGCCCGTCGAGGGGGCGCCTCCGCTGTCGAAGCTGTTCACTTGCATCTGTGTCCGCGCGGCTGCCGCGGACTTGTGTTGAGCCCACTCTTCCTCGAACGAGATCGCGCACCGCCCCCTGGGATAAATCAAGTCAATTACTGCACACACGTGTTCATCCTTGACGAGGACAATACAACGCATCGAGATGATTCGATGCGGCACCCGGGGTGATGACTGCGTGAAGGTGGCCGTGGCCGAGGAGGCCGTTCACGTGCGGGACTCCAAGTACACGGCTCGTCCCCACTTCGCCGTTTAGCCCAACACTTGGGTGCGGTTCGTGCGGTTCGCTTCGGGCGGCTGAGCGTCAGGCGGCGTACTCGGTGCGCATCCAGCGCGCCGAGGCGACCGTGCTCTCGTACGGATCGGTGATGTCCGGGCGTCGGCGATCTGCCCGATCAGCGCCGTCACCGCCTCGACGCGCGAGGGGTCCGCGTCGTACGCCTGTCCGGGATGGGCCACGCGTGGCTTGTCCTTGCGGGTTCAGGCGGGCCGCATCAGCAACCGGCACGCGGGGTCGCCGTTCCGCAGGCACGCCGTGGCGCAGTTGCGGGTGAGTTCGACGCCGAGCCCCTCCGACCAGCCCGCGTGGATATCCGTGCACGGGCAGTCGTAGCCGTCCAGCGAACCGGCCATCCGGACCATCGCCACGGCGAAGTTCTGCCGCATGGTCAGCTCGATCTCGCCGTCCGGGAGCACCGTCGTGCCGCCGTCGCGGAGTTCGCTCGGGAACATCCACTCCGAGCAGGCGTCGTACCGGCAGCGGAGTTCTTCGAGGTCGGCGGCGGGTTTCCCGCCGTGCCGGCGGGCGATGCGCTTGCCGACCTGGACGGCCACGTAGCGCAGCGCCTCGGCGTTGATCTCATTGGCCGCCGCGTGGCCGAACCGCTTCGCCACGCCCTGGTACCAGCGCGCGTCGTGCAGCCACCACTGGCGGTAGACGTCCATGGGGCGGGGGCTGGGACTGGTGGTCATCGCGCCGTCCCGTCCAGGTCGCGCCCGCCCGCCAGGCGGGCCCGGAAGCGTTCGCGCATCTCCCGTTTGAGCACCTTGCCGGTGGCGCCCTTCACCACGTCGTTGGCGTCCATCCGGAGCGCTCCGGTGAGGGGCGGGAACCCCTCGGCGGTGAGGGCCTGGTTCACGCGCGCCGTCCAGTCGTCCCGGTCCGGTGCGTCGGCGCGTACCTGGAGCAGGACGTACGCGTCGGCGGTTCCGTCGCCGTCCCAGTCGGCGCGTACGCCCTCGGGGGCGACGGCCACCACCGTGCAGTCGTCGAGTTCGGGCAGCTCGCGCAGCAGCAACTCCTCGGTGCGGGTGCTGAACACGAGGCCCGCGGTGGTGCGGATGGCGTCGGGGGCGCGGTCGAGGTGGTAGAAGTTGCCGTCCTCGTCCCGGTAGGAGAGGTCGCCGGTGAGCCAGTAGCCGCCGAGCCGCAGCCGGTGGAAGGTCAGCGAGTCGTTCCAGTAGCCGGGGGTGAGGGTGGGGGAGCGTACGCCGAGGCGGCCCACTGCGCCGGGTGGCAGCGGTGTGCCGTCCTCGGAGAGCACCGCGGCCTCGGCGAAGCTCATCGGTTTGCCGACGCAGCGGGAGAACGACGAGCGGCCGGGCTTGTGGCCGTTGTGGAAGAGCGAGTAGCCGGTCTCGGAGGAGCCGAGTCCGTCGGTGAAGACGGAGCCGGGGACGCGGCAGCGCTTGAGGTCCTGGCCGACGGTGTCGTGGCTGCCCTGCGCGATGAGCGCCCTGATGTGTGTCTCGTGTGCCGCGTCGCCGGTGTTGTACCAGGCTTCGACGCTGGACAGATCGCGTGCGGCGAGGTCCTGGGCCGCCATCTCCCCGTACGTTCCGGCGAAAGCGAACACGGTGGTCGGGCGGAACGATTCCATCGCGTCCAGGACGTCGGTCCCGCGCTGGCTGGACAGCAGCAGGACGGGCGAGCGCAGCAGGAAGCCGAACAGCATGACCGAGATGGAGGCGTTGTGCGAGCCGGGCATCGCGACCAGCAGTCTGCCCATCGCGGAGCCGACCGACAGCTTCAGCCGGTGCAGTTGCGCGTACAGCAGGGTCTCGTGCGTGTGCGGGACGGCCTTGGGCATGCCAGTGGTGCCGGAGGAGTGGGAAATGATGATCGGGTCGGTGGGGTGGTGGGCGTACGGGTACGTCGCGGGGAGTTGCCCTTGCCTATGGGTCGAGGTGTGGATGTCGGCCGCGGTGGCGCAGAAGGTGAGGCCCAGTTCGGCCTGGTGGGGCGCCAGGACGGGGTGGTGGGCCTCGTCGGTGAGGGCTCCTACCGCGCCCTGGCGACGTATGTACTCGCGGGCGATCTCGGGGCGGAGGTTGCCGTTGACGAAGGAGGGGATCGCGCCGAGGGAGGTGAGCGCGAGGAAGTTGATGGCGAACTCGGTGCTGGAGTACGTCTGGATCGCCACCGGGTCGCGGGGCCGCACGCCGTGCGCGTGGTACCAGCTCGCGTACGTGGCGACGACGTCGTGCAGCTCGCCGAAGGTCAGCACCTCGGGGTGGGTGCCGTCCGGGGCCTGCCAGGTGGTGTCGGTCCACAGCGCCTGCTCGTCGAGCGGTCTGCCGTACGCCTTCAGCCGGTGGATCACGTTTCCGGCACCCAGGGCGGTGTCCTGGCTGATCCGCGCGCGTTCTTCCTTGGTGATCATGGGCGGTCGGTTCCTTGGATTCGGGCGGCCAGCTCGACCAGGCCGCGGAGGTTGCCGTGCGGGGGACGGGGGAGCGGGTCGCCGCGGTCGAGCACGATCGCCACGGCGCGGTCTTCGCCGGGCGGTTCGTGGCCCAGCGCGCGGTACGCGGCCGCGGTGCGCTCGGTGGCGGTCAGCTCGACGCCGACGAGTACGACGCGCTCCAACTCCTCGTCCTCCAACAGGATTTCGGCGGTGGCCAGCAGCTCCCCGGCCAGGTCTGCCACGGTGGACAGGCAGAGGAGTGGCCCGGTGATGGCGAAGTCACGGCTGAGCAGTCCGAGGATCGCGTTGGCGGTGCTCTGCATGAACAGCAGCGGATTGTGCACCTGCCCGGCCACGAGCAGACGGCTGCCGACGTCGAGGGTGGTGGCGTCGCCCATCGTGCTGGCCAGGACCATCGCGGTCCGGGAGCCGTCGCCGGGGCGGGCGGTCAGGCATCGCTCGACGGCCTGGTGCACGAGCGGATTGAAGGCGGACTCCACGAAACCGGAGACGGGTGGCGCGGTGGGTCCGGCCATCGCGGCGATCATGCGCGCTCCAGGACGAGCGCGCTGTTGGCGCCGCCGAACGCGGCGTTGACGGTGAGCGCGTGGCGGATGTCGGCCTTGCGTGGCCGGTTCGGCACGTAGTCGAGGTCGCAGTGCGGGTCCGGTTCGGTGAACCCGGCGGTGGGTGGCAGGACGCCGTCCCGCAGCGCGAGCAGGGTGATGACGAGTTCCACCACGCCGGACGCCTCCAGGAGGTGTCCCGTCGTGCTCTTGGTCGAGCTGACCGGCACGTGGGGCGCGTCCGCGCCGAAGAGGGTGTGCAGCCCGCGGGTCTCGGCGGGGTCGTTGGACTTGGTCGCCGTGCCGTGCGCGTTGACGTAGTCGATGCGCGGGCTGCCCGCCCGCCGCAGCGCCCGCCGGGCGGCGGTGACCAGCCCGGTGCCCTCGGGGTGGGGGCGCGCGATGTGGTGGGCGTCGGAGGCGACGCCCCAGCCGGTCAGCGCGCCGAGCACCCGCGCCCCTCTGCGCCGGGCGCTGTCGGCCGATTCGAGGACGACGGCCGCTGCCCCGTCGCCGAGCAGCAGCCCGCTGCGGTCGGCGCAGAACGGCCGCACCATGCCATCGCGGGAGAGGGCGAACCCCGAGCCGAACTTGGCCAGGTTCTCCTCCTCGACCAGGTACGCCCCCGCGCAGATCACGATGTCGGCGCGGCCGGAGGCGATGAGCCGGCAGCCGTGCGCCACGGCCGAGGCGGAGGCGACGCAGGCGTTGGTGAACGCCAACCGGGTGCCGTGTACCCCGAGCGCGTCGCCGAGTGCCTCGGCCTGCCAGGCGGGCACGGTCTCGACGGCCCGGTCGGCCCCGGCGGCTCGGCCATGGCCCTGCGGGGCGCTGCCGGGGGAGTCGGAGGACGCGGCCCCGCCGGGCTGGCTGGGGAGCGGCGTGCGGCCGGGGGAGGCGGGTGACGCCGCGCTGCCGGGCCAGCCGGGGAACGGCGTGCTGCCAGGCGAGCAGGGTGACGTGGCGCCGCCGGGCGAGCCAGAGGACGCCGTACCGCCGGGGGAGGCGGCACTGCCAGGCGAGCCGGGGTGCGTTGCGCCGCCGCGGGAGCCTGAGGACGCCGCGCTGCTGTGGGCGCCAGCGGGCGCCATACCGCCGGGAGACGCTGTTCCACCGGGCGAGCCGGGGAACGGCGTGCCGCCCGGGGGGTCGGTTGCGTCGTTGCCGGGGGACACCGCGCCGCCGGGCAGGCCGGGGGGCCGGGGGGTCGCCGTGACACCGGGCGACCCAGGGGACACCGCGCGGCCGGGCGAGCCCGGGAACGCCGGTCCTTCCTGGGAGTTGGCGGCTGGCGCGTCGCCGGAGGGGCCGGGCGACACCGCGCCGGTGCGCGACCATGCGCCGTCGGCGGGGCCGGGGCGCGACGAGTCGCCGGGGGAGGGCGCGCCACCCCGCCCCGTCGCCGTGCGCCAGAAGGGGGTCAGGGCGGTGAAGTCGCCCGCGGTGCCTACCAGGACCGCCGCCTCCGTGCCCGGCCGCAGGCCCGCCATCGCGACCGCCGCGCCCGCCACTTCGGCCAGCACCTCGCGCAGCGGGACGGCGCCGCCACACGTCGCGGCCAACCCCGTACGGTACGGGCCGGTGTCGAAGCGGGTGATCGGGGCGAACGCGGGGGTTCCCTCGAACACGCCCTCCCGCAGCGCGTCCGCCCCGGTGCCGAAGGCCGTGCGGACGCCGAAGCCGGTCAGCAGCACCTCATGGCTCATGGGCGGTCCGCCAGGTGGTGGTCGTTCAGGTAGTCGGTGATCCGCCGCACCGACGTGAACTCGGCGAGGAACGCCTCGGACGGTTCGATCTCCAGCCCGTGACGCAGTTCCAGTTGGTGCAGGAACCACACCAGGCCCAGCGAGTCCAGCGCCAAGTCGGCGTCGTCGTCCAGTTCGGCCGGCAGTGCGGCGAAGATCTTGGGGTCGGACAGCAGCTCCCGCACCACGTCGACGGTGATGTCCGCAGTCATGTCGTGGCGCCCCGCTTGATGACGTCGTCGACCAGGTCGCCGAGGTTCATCGCGCCGACCGGTTCGATATCGGTGTCCGGGAACTTCACGCCGAACCGGCGCTCGATCCGCAGGACCAGCTCGATCAGGCTCAGCGAGTCGATGTCGATGCCACCGGTCCCCAGGGGGCTGTCGTCGGTGATCTCGTCCGCGTCGAGGGGGTGGTTCATGTCCTCGCTGATCGTGCTGAGCACGAACTGGCGGATCTCTTTCTCCAATGCCGTCTGCATGGTGGGAATCCCTTCTGGTCCGGCAGTAGTGGGTAACGGTCAGCGGGCGGGGGAGCGGGCCAGCAGGGCGTCGCGGTGGCGGATGAGCTTGCCGTTGGAGGTGCGGGGCAGGTCCGGGAGGACCTGGATGACACGCGGCACCTTGTAGTCGGCCAGCCGGTCGCGGCACCAGCGCAGCAGCTCCCCGGCCGAGGGGCCGTCGGGTTCGGTGGACACGTACGCCTCGGTGGCGCCGGCGTGGACGACCACGGCCCCGCTGACCCCCGGGTGGCCGCGCAACACGTCCTCCACCTCGGTCAGATCGACCTTGAGGCCACCGATGACCACGAGCGAGTCGCCGCGGCCCAGCAGCCGCACACCGCCGGATGCGTCCAGCTCGGCCCGGTCGCGGGTGCGCAGCCAGCCGTCGGTGTACCGGCCGCCGCCGGAGTCGTGCAGGTACGGTGAGCCGTCCGGCAGCCAGACGTCCAGCTCGCCCTCGTGGATCCGTAGGCGCACACCGGGGGCCGCCCGTCCGACGGTGGGGCGCGACGCGCCGCTGACCTCCATCGCGACGACGCCCGTCTCGGTGGTTCCGTACGATTCGCCGACTCCGATGCCGAACCGGTCGGCGAACCGTGCGGCCGTCTCCGGGGGCATGATCTCGCCGCCGGAGACCGCGGCGCGCAACGAGGGGAGTGAGGGCAAGTCCCGTGCCGTGCTGAGGAGTTCGTAGTGGAACGGGGTGCCGAATATGGCGTGCACATCGTGGCGCCCGGCCGCGGCGAGGATGTCCTTGGCCGACACCCGGCGGGCGAACACGGCCGCCACGCCCGCGAGGAGCGAGTGCAGCACCCCGGCGATCAGCCCGAAGCTGTGGGCGGTCGAGCTGAGCAGCAGCACGCGTTCGCCCCGGGTCGGCATACCCTCGATCCGGGTGAACCGATCGATCTCGGCCGCCAGGGACGCCGGGGTCCGTCCGATCACCTTGGGCAGCCCGGTGGAGCCCGAGCTGAACTGCACCAGCCGGTGGTCGGTCGCCGCGGCCCGGCCGTCCGGGAACCGGGAGGTGACCACCTCGTACCGGGGCTCGAATCGCAGTGGTGCGAGGCCCGCCGTACCCGCGCCGACCAGGAACTGCGGATGGCACAGCGCGCGCAGCGCGTCCACTTCGGACTGCTTGAGCCGGTGGTCGATCAGCATCACCTGGGCGCCCAGCCGCCACAGCGCGAGCAGCACCTCGATCTGGGTGAAGCTCGGCGGTATCCGGAGCATCACCGTGGTGCCCTCGCCGATGCCGTACTCGGCGAAGACCTCCGCCTCGGTGGCCGCCGCCGCGCGCACCTCGGCGCGACTCAGCGGGTCGTCACCGTGCACGAGGTAGGGCAGGTCGCCGGGGTGGGCGTCGAACAGCGTCTCGACGAGCGCCCGCATAGCGATATCGCCGCTCATCACTGCTCCCGGCAGAACTCGCCGATGGGGTAACCCACATGGCGCTGGTCCGTGGCCAGATAGCCGAGCAGTTCGTCGCCGGGCCGCAACTCGGTGACGTTGTGGACCCGTCCGCCGGGCCCGAGCACCCGTACGTGCCAGTCGTCCTGGACGGTCAGGCTCACCTCGATGCCCTCGGGGGAGCGCGCGGTGATGGTCAGCAGCGGCCGGGACTCCAGCTTGGCGCGGCCGACCATGACCGGCCGGGTCCGGCCCTCGGCGTCGACGGCCAGCGTGGTGCGGCCCGCGCGCAGCTCGCTCAGGTAGTTGGTGCGGTTGTCCGGGCCGAGTACGTAGGAGTGCAGGGCGCCCGCGTTGACCCGGAAGGGGCGGGTCGGCATGTACGGCAGCGGGTGGGTCTCGCTGCAGCACAGGATGAAGCCGGTCGAGTACGAGCCGACGAGGATGCCCTCGTCCTCGGCGAAGTGGCTGCAGGTGTCCACGCACACCCGGTCGCCGAGGCCGTGGTGCTCGATGCCCTCGACGGTCAGCGTGGTCAGGTTCAGCGGCGCCGTACCGGCCTCCAGCAGCCGCGCCAGCGCGAACACCTCGCCCGCGTCCGAGGGGGCCAGCAGGATGCCGTCCGATCCGCGCTCCAGCACGTCCAGGACGGTGGCGGCCTCCTCCAGGTCCGCGCAGACGGTGATCAGCTTGCCCTCGGAACGGTCCGCGGCGGCGAGCACGATCTCCAGCGGGATCTTCGTCGGGTCGGCGAAGCGGACCACGGTGAGGGGCAGCGTGACGGCGGCGGTGCACGCCAGCCGCAGCGACGGTTCGTCGCGTACGTCGACCCAGCCCGCGGTGTCGGCGGCGAGGTCGTGCAACTGCTTCTCGTCGGTCACCGGGGTGGTGGTGACGCCGGTGATGGTCGGGGGCAGCGCCTTGAGGACGGCTTCGTCGTCGCAGAGCACACCCTGCATCCGGGTGTGGATGGCGGCGTCCACGACGGATTCCAGCCTGTTCTGCGGAACGGTTCTGAGGTCGATCCAGGCGAACTTCATGCGGCACCTGTCGCAATCGTCGTCGGGGGATGGGGGGCCGTGTCCACGGCGTCGGCGGCGTCAACGGTGTCGCCGGCGTGGACGACGGCCGCGAGCCTCTTCACCAGCGAGGCGGGGGAGGGCGAGGAGAAGATCCGGCGGCCGACCGCGAGACCACGGCAGCCGGCGAGCATCAACGAGGTCCCGTGGCCGATCAGATCCGTGCCGTCGGGCGGGCCGCCCGCGGCGAGGACCGGCAGCGGGCTGCTGTCCACCACCTCGGCCATCCGGTCCAGCGGCAGCGCGACCGACGTCTTCACGAGGTCGGCGCCGAGGTCGGCGGCGATGTTGACGGCGTGGGAGAGCAGCGCCGGATCGTGCGGGTCAGCGATCCGCGGGCCCCTGGGGTAGATCATCGCGAGCAGTGGCATGTTCCACGCGTCGCACGAGGCCGCGACGGCCCCGAGGTCGGCGAGCTGCCGGTGTTCGGTGTCCGACCCGAGGTTCACGTGCACGCTCACCGCGTCCGCGCCCAGCCGTACGGCCTCTTCCACCTCGCCGACGAGCACCTTGGCGTCGGCGTCGGCCTGGTACACGGTTCCGGCGCTCAGGTGCACCACCAGCGCGCAGTGGCGCAGGATACCGGGGGCGATCGCGCGCGCCCGGCCCTTGTGGACGACGATCGCGTCCGCGCCGCCGTCCACCAGCGCGCCGAGCAGCCCGTTCCAGCGGGCCTGGGGTACCACCGGCCCGTCGGACACACTGTGGTCGAGCGGGACGAAGAGATATCTCCCGTCCCCCACGGCGGAGAGCCTCCGCATCCGGAGTGATTTGCCCACATCGGTCATGTGCCGGGAACACCTCTTCCAACGGGTGGACGGTGCTTCGGGATTGCCGGGCCAGAATGGCACGCCTGATCGAAGGCGAGCAGATAGCGAATCTCCATCACTCCGCGGTTATGTGGCTCTGAGAAACCTTTGAGACTGCTGTGGCAGGCTCGCGGACTGCCACGTGTGACACGACCGACACGACCGGACCACGGAACAGCGTTTTCGAGGAGGCCGGATTGACCGCCCTGACCGACCCGGTACACATCGCGATCGCCTGTCACGGCGGACGCGGACACACCGCCCGGCTGGGGGAGGCCGTACGCGCCGGAGCGAGCCGGGCCCCGGACGCCAAGGTCACCCTCGTCCGGGTCGACCGGATCACCGATGAGGACTGGGGTGTGCTCGACGACGCCCACGCCATCGTCTTCGGCGCGCCGACGTACATGGGCACGGCCTCCGCGGCCTTCCACACCTTCGCCGAGGCGAGCGCCCGGCGCTGGCTCGCCCGCCGCTGGCAGGACAAGGTGGCGGCGGGATTCACCAACTCCGGCTCCATGGCCGGGGACAAGGCGGGCACCCTCGGCTACTTCGCCACCCTCGCCGCGCAGCACGGCATGCTCTGGGTCACCCTCGGCCTGGCCTCCGGCTGGAACTCCACCCGTGGCGGCGAATCCGACCTGAACCGGCTCGGGTTCTTCCAGGGTGCCGGTGCGCAGTCCCCGGTGGACGACCGGTCGGGCACGGTGCACCCGTCCGACCTCGCCACCGCGGAACACCTCGGACAGCGGGTCGCGGAGGTCGCCCGGACCGTCGTCGCGGGCAGACGAGCGCTGACGCCGTGAAACAGCGGCCGTGGTGGGCCGTGGCCGTGGCGGTCCTGGCGCAGACACTGGTCCTGCTGGACAACACGGTCCTCAACGTGACCATGGAAACCCTCGCCGACCCGGTACGCGGCCTCGGCGCCGACTCCGCGGAGCTGGCGTGGGCCAATGCCTCGTACTCGCTGGTGTTCGCGGCGGGCAGCTTCGCCGGTGGCGCCCTCGCCGACCGCTACGGGCCGCGCCGCACCCTGACCGCCGGGCTGCTGCTCCTGGCCGTCGCCTCCACGCCGGCCGCGTTCTCGCCCGGCGCCACCGAACTCATCGTCACCCGCGGCTTCATGGGCGCGGGCGGGGCGCTGATCACCCCGGCGACGCTGGCGATCGTCACCCGCGGCACCGTGCCCGCCCATCGCACCCGGGCCATCGCGGTGTGGGCCTCCGCGGGCGGCGCGGCCGTCGCGCTCGGGCCGGTGGTGGGCGGTGCGCTGCTGACCCGGTTCTGGTGGGGCTCGGTGTTCCTCGTCAACCTGCCGGTGGTGGCCGTATGCCTGGCCGGGGTGGCGCTGCTGGTGCCCGAACTGCGCTACGCCGAGCGCCGGGTGCTCGACCCGGCCGCGCTGCTGCTCTCCGTACTGGGGCTCGGCCTGGTGGTGTACGGCGTCATCCAGGGCGGCCGCCCGTCCGGCTGGTCGAGCCCGGGCGCGCTGCTGCCGCTGGTGGCCGGGCTCGCGCTGCTGGCGGTGTTCGTCACCGCGCAGAGCCGCCGGGAGGCGCCGGGATTCGACGTGCGCCTGTTCACCGAGCCGCGCTTCGCGGGTGGCAGTGTGACCCTGCTGCTGCTCTTCTTCGGCCTGGCCGGGCAGCTCTTCTACTGCGCCTTCTACCTGCAAGGCGTGCACGGCCTGTCGGCGCTGGCCGCCGGGGTCGTGATGGCCTCCGCCGCTGGTGGCATCGTGCTCGGCAACCAGATCTCCCCGGGGCTGGCCCGGCTGCTGACGGTCCGGTGGTGCGCGGTCGCCGGAATCCTCCTCGCGAGCGCCACCTTCGGTGCGTACGTGTTCTTCGACGCGGATACGCCGGTGGCCTCGATCGCCGTGGTGCTGTTCGCGCAGGGCGCCGGTATCGGGCTGGTGGTGGCGCCGATGACGGCGGAGATGATGGCCGTCCTGCCCTCGCGGTACACCGGCGCGGGCGCCGCCATCAACGCCGCCACCCGGCCCGTGGGCAGCACCCTCGGGGTCGCGGTCCTCGGCTCGGTGCTCGCCACCTCCTACCGCGGGGAGATCCGGCCCGCGCTCGACGGCCTGGCCCCCGGGGCGCGGGGCCGGGCCCTGGACTCCGCGGAGGCCACGCGGGCGGTGGCCGCGTCGCTGCACCGGCCCGACCTCCTCGCCGCCGCGGACCGGGCCTATCTGCACGCCCTGTACGTCACCGCAGGTTGGACGGCGCTGCTGTCCCTGGCCGGTGCTGTGCTCGTCATCGTCTCTTTCCGGCCACGACCATCACCGAGGGAGGCAGGAAGTGGATATGGGTCTGCGCCATCTGCGGATCGTGCTCACCGTGGCTGAATCCGGCAGCATCAGCCGCGCGGCCGCCACGCTGAAAATCGCGCAATCCGGCCTCTCCACGCAACTCAGGCGTATCGAACAGGAGTTGGGCGGACCGCTGTTCCGTCGCCGCCCGCAGGGTGTCGTACCGACCGAGCTGGGCGTCCATGTGGTGGGCCGGGCCCGGGAGTTGCTGGACGAGTTCGGCGATCTGATCGCCACGGCCCGTACGCTCGCCCAGCCGGCCGAACCGCCGCAGGCCGTCGCGCTGGGCGGGGTGGACAACCCCTGGGTGCCGCTGATCGCCGCCCTCATCCGGGAGCGGCTGCCGCACCACGAACAGCTGACCTACCTGGAACCCTCCTCCCAGGCCGTGCTGGAGCTGCTGCGGATGGAGAAGGTCGCGCTGGCGGTCATCAGCGAGTTCCCGGACGTCGGGCCGCCCGCGGTCCGCGAGTTCACCGTACGCGACCTCGGCACCGAACCCGTGCTGATCGGCCTGGCCCCCGGCCACCGGCTGGCCCACCGGCAGCGCATCACCCTGGAGGAGCTGGCCGAGGAGATCTGGGTCGCCCCCGGAGACCGTTCCGACGGCCTGGGCCTGAGCCTGCGGATCGCCTGCGAGCGCGCCGGGTTCACCCCCCGGTTCCGGTACTTCGGCGCCGACCAGACCACCGCGGCGGCCATCGTCAGCGCCGGGAACGCGGTCGGCGTCTTCGCCGCGCCGGGCGACCGCTGCCCGGGCATCGCGCTGAAGCGGCTGGTGGGCGGCCGGCTGTGGCGCCGTACCCGGCTGGTGTGGCCCGCCGGGTCGCCGCTGGCCGGGCTCGCCGAGGACATCGACGACGGAGCGCTCGACTGGTGCCGCCCGAGGGCCTCATGAGCGGCGGGCGGGCGGAGGACCGCCTGGCGGCCGCCACCGGCCCGCGCTGCGCGCGGTGCGGCCCGGCCGCGCGGCGTACCCGGGCCGGTGGGCCGGCGGCGAGCGGGCGCCCCGGCGTCGGGGGCCGTGGGCGGTGGCGGGGCCGGGGGAGCGATCGGGCTCGGCGGGCCCGCGCCGTGTTCGTCGCGGCCGAGCCGTGCCGGGTGCCCGTGCCGTGTACCCGGGCCGGTGCCTCGTGCCGCGTGCCCACGCCGGGTACCCAGGCCGGTGCCTCGTGCGGCGTACCCGCGCCGCGTCCGCGGGCCGGTGGACGCGGCCCCGAGCCGGGCGACCGGGATGCGGGAACGGTCGCGCGGCCGGACGCCGTTCAGCGGCCCGGCCCGCCCGGCGGCTTGGCCACCACGGACAGGCACGCCGCGATCGACCGCTGCCGCGGAATCGCGTCGCCCGCCGTGCCATCCGCCGCGTCGGTCCGCGCCGCCGGAAGCTCGACGGTGAACAGCGCGCCGTGCCCCGGCCGCCCTTCGGCGGTGATCCGTCCCCGATGGCTCTCGACCACCTCCCGGGCCAGCGCCAGACCGAGCCCGAACCGCCTGCCCCGGCCGGACGTCCCCCGGGCGAACCGCTCGAAGAGGCGATCGGCCTCCTCGGGCGCGAACCCGACACCCGTGTCGCGTACGGACAGCGACACGACACCGGGGCGCGGGGCGTCCACGGACACCACGACCTCCCCGCCCGGCGGGGTGTGCCCCATGGCGTTGTCGACCAGCGCGGCGATCACCCGGCGCAGCGCGGGCGCGGTGCCCATCACCACGTGCCGCCCCGGCCCCTGCCCCAGCCGTACGGCCAGCCCCATCGACTGGGCCCGGGCGTCCTCGGCGGCCACCGCCTCCTCGGCGAGCGCGTCGAGGTCCACCGGATCGCACGCACCCGGCGACCGGGACAGCCGCGCGGACAGCAGCAGGTCGTCGATGACGTCGCCGAGCTGCCGCGTCCCGGTCACCAGGCGCTGGAGGTCATCGGTCAGCTGCTGCGGGCGCTCCGAACCGGAGCGCCGGGCCAGCAGCTGGGCCCGGGTGTGCAACTGAGTGAGAGGGGTGCGTAGTTCATGACTGGCGTCCGCGACGAACCGTCGCTGCCGGGCGAGGGCCTCGGACAGCGGCGTCATCGCCCGCCGCGCGAGCATGCCGCTGGCGGCGGCGACGAGCAGCAGACCGATCGACTCGGCCGTCGCGAAGGCCAGGAGCAGATGCCTCCGATCGGCGCGCTGGAACCGCTCCCCGTAGGCCGCCTGAACGACCTCGTCGCCGCGCCGCCCCGTGCGTACGGTGTACTGCTCGCCGCCGCGTTCCACGCGCTCCAGAACCGGGGGAGCGCCCGCCCGGACGGCGGTCAGGCTGGACAGGACGGGCAGGCCGTCCGGGATGCCGCGGGTGCTGCGGACGACCCCGTCCCGCTCCACGGTGAGCCACATGCAGACCGGCGGACTGTCGACGGTGTTGTGCCGGAGGCCCCACGTCGTCTCGCGTTCGGCGTCGGCGCGCTGGGCGAACAGCACGACGGAGTAGACGATGGCCACGACCAATAACATGATCACCGACATCACCAGCGAGATGCGCAGGGTGATCGACCACTGGGCGGAGGCGAGCCCCCGCTGCTCGGGGCTGCGAGCCGGGCGGCGCGGGATACGGACCGGAAGCGAGATCACAGGGTGCCCATCTGGTAGCCGCGCCCCCGCACGGTACGGACCACGTCACGGCCCAGTTTCCGCCGCAGGTAGTAGACATAGGTGTCGACGATGGACTCCGCCGAGGTATCGGGGAACACGCGCTCGCGCAGGTGCGAGCGGTCGTGCACCCGCTTGGGGCCGTCCGCGAGCGCGTGCAGCAGGCCGAACTCCCGCAGGGACAGCTCGACCCGGCTGCCGTCGGCCAGACAGACCTCGTGGCGCCGCAGGTCCAGCAGCCCGTCCCCGTCGCCGAGCGGCAGGACTTCGGCGTCCGCGAGGTCGCGCCGGTGCAGCGCCCGCACCCTGGCCAGCAGTTCGTCCACTTCGAAGGGCTTGACGAGGTAGTCGTCCGCTCCGGAGTCGAGGCCGGTGACCCGATCGCCCAGTTCGCCCAGCGCGGTCAGCACCAGGACCCGGGTGGTGACACCGACCCGACGTAATCGTTTCACCAGGTCCAGGCCGTCGATGCCGGGCAGCATCCGGTCGATGACCATCACCTGATGACGTCGGCCGAGGCCGAGGTGGAGCCCCCGGTGGCCGTCGTATGCCACCTCGACGTCGTAGCCCTCTGAGACGAACAATTCGGCCAGCATGTCCGCGGTCTCCCGGTCGTCCTCGACCAGTAACAGCCGTGTCTGATCCGCAGTCGACCGTTGTGTATCGGCTGGGTAGATCATTCGCTCATCTTGGCAGCCCGGCTCCGGGGGCGGTGCGTACAATCTCGGCCGTCGGTCGGCGAGTCCGCTCAGGCCGCCGAGAGGCGGTCGTACGTCCTGAAGGTGTAGTACGCCGTGTACGCGATCAGGCTTTCGCCGGTGGCGGCGGGCAGGCCGAAACGCTGGTTGACCGCCCGGCCGAGAGGACCGCAGCGGGTCGCCGCGGGCGTGGTGAAGGTGTCGTCGTGCGCGGGGAACCGGACCAGCGGCGGATCCTGGGACAGCCAGGTGCTCGGCGCGTCCCTCGTGGGACGGAGCCCGACCGGCGCGTCGTCCGTGCCGATGGCGCACGTCCGGTTGAGGAGCGGGGAGACCAGCCGGAACCTCAGGTCCAGGGCGCCGCTGTTGAGGAAGTCGGCGT
The DNA here is from genome assembly GCF_044332925.1 of Streptomyces sp. NPDC021212. Lineage (NCBI taxonomy): Bacteria > Bacillati > Actinomycetota > Actinomycetes > Kitasatosporales > Streptomycetaceae > Streptomyces > Streptomyces sp. NPDC021212. The sequence goes on along the minus strand of NZ_JBIRPZ010000002.1, from coordinate 622,471 downwards.
AACCCCCGTACCCGGCCCGGACGGACAGGCCGGGCGCGCCCGGCACCGGTGTCGGCTCGGCGCGCAGGGAGCCGAAGACCTGGCCGAACGTGCCGTCGGGCAGCGGGCCCTCGGCATGGACGAGGGTGATGGGCTTGATGTCGGGGAGGTCGATCCGGCCGAGCTTGAGGTGCCCGTACGCGACCGACACCTCGCAGCGCCACTTCGCGCGGTCGGCGCCCGCGGGCAGGTCCTTCGGGCAGTCGGCGTAGGCGGGGGCGAGCGACTCCGGGGTGGGGACGGGCGCGGCGGCGAATCGGGCCGGCGCAGGCTGTGCGAGGGCCGGGGCCTGGGCGGCCGTGGCCAGGGCCAGGGCCAGGGCGGCGGCGACGGCGCCGGCGCCGGCTCTGGTCGCGAGGCGGCCACGGCGGAGTGCGGTCACGATTCTCTTCATGCCCTCGACCCTGGCCGCCACCGGCCTCCGGGCTCATCGGGAGGCTCCCTGACGGGCCCCCGAAACACCCCTGACGTGATGTCGGGGACAGCGATCAGGAGCCGGGCACCGGGTGTGCCAGCGCCCGCCGGATGGCCTCGGCGACCGTGTCGACGTGGGCGGAGAGCGCGAAGTGGCCGCCGGTGAGGCGGACGTGGGCGCGGACGTCCACGACATCGCCCCAGGCGGCGACCTCGGCGGGGGAGAAGACCGGGTCGTCGTCGGCGGCGACGAGGAGGACCGGGGACTTGGTCCAGGTGCGGTCGGTCATGGCGGCGAGGGCATCGCCGAGGAGGAGGTCGGAACGCAGGGGCGGGAGGAGGTATTCGGCCACCAGGGCCTCGTCCAGATCGGCCATCCCCGGGGTGTCCAGGGAGCGCAGGAAGGCGAAGAGATCGTCGGTGGTGAGTTCGGCGGTCGGCTTGCCGAGGGGGTGCCGCACGAACTGGCCGGGAACCGGCCATGCGGAGAGGACGACGAGATCCGGCGGCGCGGGCGCGCGGGTGGCCAGGAGGTGGGTCATGGCCGCGCCCATGCTGTGGCCCATGAAGACGAGCCGGCCGTCGGTGGGCGGGAGCTTGTCGAGCGCGGCGAGGACGCTGTCCGCGGCCTCCTCGGGCACGGTGACGGGCGGCGTGCGGCGGCGGTTGGCCCGGCCCGGGGGTTGGACGGCCCAGACGTCGGCCTCCGGGAGCGCGGCGGCGAAGGGGTGGAAGAACGTGGCGGAGCCGCCCGCGGGCGGCCAGCACACCAGCCGGTCCCGGCGCTCCGCAACCACTGCCGCAGACTGATCGGCGGGTCGCAGCGGCTGGAGCCAGGGGTCGGTGATCGGGGCGCTCATGGTGTGACCTTCCAGTGGCGGAGTCGCGGGAGGGCGGGAGTTGCGGGATGGCCGAGTCGTGGGTGGCGGGAGCCGTGGGGCGGGAATTCAGTAATCCCGGGGTGCGCAGATGCTGTCAAGCACGCGAATTGGTCAGGCAGTCTGATTTCCGCCGCTGTCCAGGGAGTACTAGGGTCATCCCTAGTTTGGCAGAATGCGACAATGTAACGTTCGCCACATGAGTGCCCCTTGCACGCGTCCATGCGTTTCCTAGATCCTGTTTCAGGGCCGGGTCGATTAACCGGCTCTTCTTCTGGTGTCCACCTGAAAGGCGCCATGGTTTTCGCGATTCTTTTTCCCGGGCAGGGTTCGCAATTCCGGGGAATGGGCAAGGATGCCTTCGAGCGCTATCCGGGACTCACCCAATTCGCCTGCGACGTACTGGGCTACGACCTCGTCGCGCTGTGCCGGGACAACCCCGACGATGCGCTGTCCCGCACGGAATACACCCAGCCCGTCCTCTACGCCGTCAACGCGTTACAGACGTTCGAGCGATTACGGCGCGAGGACCGGCCCGCCGACTGCTATCTCGGGCACAGCCTCGGCGAATACAACGCCCTGCTGGCCGCCGGGGTGTTCGACTTCGAGACCGGGCTCAGGCTCGTCAAGAAGCGCGCCGAGTTGATGGCGGCGGCCCACGGCGGCGGAATGACGGCCGTGATGGACACGCCGGCGCCACGCCTGCTCGACATCCTCGCGCAGGACGGCGTCGAGGGCCTGGACATCGCGGGCTTCAACACCGATGCGCAGATCGTCGTCGCCGGTCCTGAAGGGGCGCTGCGCGCCGCCCACGCCTCGTTCAAGGAACGCGGTATCCGGTTCGCGCCGCTGCGGGTCAGCGCGCCGTTCCACTCCCGGTACATGGAGCCGGCCCGCGCGGAGTTCGAGCGGTATCTCAAGGAGTTCACCTTCGCCGAGCCCACGGTCGACGTGGTGGCGAACGTCACCGGACGCCCCTACGAAAAGGGCGCGATCGTGGCGACGCTGAGCCGGCAGCTCGTCGAACCGGTGCGCTGGACGGACAGCGTCCGTCATCTGCTCGCGCGTGACCCGCGGTTCGCCTGCGAAGAAGTGGGCGGAAAGTCCCTCCTCCGCATGGTGGAGAAGATCCGTACGTCCGCAGTCCCCGCCCCCGTTCCCGTTCCCGTTCCCCAGTGAGAAGTAAGGGCCTTCGATGAGCAGGACAGAGAAGATCCAGCAGTACATAGAGGAGCGCTTTCTCGTCGAGTTCGGGGGCGACATGACCGCCGACACCGACCTCTTCAAGGCCGGGGTCATCGACTCCTTCGGCTACATCCAGCTCATGAACTTCCTCGAGGACGAGTTCGCGTTCCAGATGGACGAGGCCGACATCCTCACCGATGTCTTCGTCTCCCTCTCCTCGATCGACGACTTCGTGGCCCGCAAGCTCGCCGAGCCGAACTCCCGCTGACCCGGCAGACCCCGGTAACCCCGGTCACTCGCCGAGCCCGACACCCCGTAATAAGAGGACTGCCATGTGCGGACTTGCCGGTTTCCTTAGCGCTGAACTCCAGGGTGATGCCACGCCCCAGGTCATCACCTCGATGCTGTCACTCATCCGCCACCGCGGTCCGGACGAGGCGGGGTACTACCTCGACGACGGCATCGCGATGGGGGCCGTACGTCTGTCGATCATCGACATCGCCGGGGGCTCACAGCCGATGGCGGACCGCGCCGGGCGGTACTGGATCTGTTTCAACGGCGAGCTGTACAACCACATCGAGTTACGCGACGAGTTACGCAGACTCGGCCGGACGTTCCGTACCCACTCCGACACCGAGGTCGTGCTGCAGGCGTGGATCCAGTGGGGACCGGCCTGCCTCACCCGCTTCAACGGCGCCTTCGGCCTGGCGATCCGGGACGCGGCCACGGGCGAACTCTTCCTCGCCCGCGACCGGTACGGCAAGCGCCCGCTCTTCTACGCCGACCGCCCCGGCGCGTTCCTCTTCGCCTCCGAGATGAAGGCGTTCCGCGCGTTCCCCGGCTTCCGCTTCGAGCTGGACCCCCGGGAGCTGGCGTCGATCTTCGCCGTCTGGACGCCGCTGCCCGACCGCACCCCGTTCCGGGACATCCGGCAGATTCCCATGGGCGGCCTCCTCACCGTGCGCGGGGAGCGGCGCACCCTGAGCACGTACGAACAGCTCCGCGTCGACGCGCCGCCGTTCACCGGAACCGAGGAGGACGCGGCCGCCTTCGTCCGCGAGGAGCTGCGCAAGAGCGTCGAGCTGCGGCTGCGCAGCGACGTCGAGGTCGGCGTCTATCTGAGCGGCGGGCTCGACTCGTCCATCGTCACCAAGCTCGCCACCGATCTCTCCGGGCAGCAGGTGCGCACCTTCTCGGTCGAGTTCGAGGACAAGACCTTCGACGAGTCGAGCAGCCAGCGCAGCGTCGCCGCGCACCTCGGCACGCTCCACTCCTCGCTGGCCATATCGAGCGCCGACATCGCGGAGAACTTTCCCGCGGCGGTCTATCACGCCGAAGTCCCCGCCTTCCGCACCGCGTTCGTGCCGATGTATCTGCTGTCGCGGCATGTGCGGGACGCCGGAATCAAGGTGATTCTGAGCGGCGAGGGGGCCGACGAGGCGTTCCTCGGCTATTCGCTGTTCCGCGAGACCCTGCTGCGTGCCTCGTGGAACGAGCTGTCGGACGAGGAGAAGGCGGCCAGGCTCGGCGGCCTCCACCCCGAACTCGGCCATTTCGGACCCGCTCACCGGAAGCATCTCACCGGTCTCTTCAGCCAGTTCTCCGCCGAGCGGCTGCCGGGGCTCTTCTCGCATGAACTCCGCTACCAGAACGGACGGTTCGCGGTGCGGCTGCTCAAGGACCGTGACGAGCCGTTCGGGGATGTACTCGACCTCGTCGGGGCCGCCCCCGGCTATGCCGCGCTGTCGCCGACCCAGAAGGCGCAGTGGCTCGAATACAAGACGCTCCTCGCCGGCTATCTGCTGTCCACCCAGGGCGAGCGGATGAGCCTCGCGCACAGCGTGGAGAACCGCTGCCCGTTTCTCGACCCGGCCGTGGTGCGGGCGGCCGCGTCCGTGAACCTCGGTTACGACGACGGATTCCAGGAGAAGGCCATCCTCAAGAAGGCGTTCCACGGCGAACTTCCGCAATCCAGCCTCACCCGGCCCAAACAGCCGTATCGGGCTCCGGGTGCCGCCGCGTTCAAGGACCGGCGCCCCGACTACATGGAACTGCTGCTCTCGGACACCGAACTCGGCCATCTCGACTGCGTCGACCCGGTTTTCGCGCGCAAGCTCGTCAACAAGGTCATGTCCACCCCCGATCCCGAGATCAGCACCAAAGAGGATCAGGCGTTCGTCTATCTGCTCTCCACCGCCGTCCTCCATCACCAGTACGTGCGGGGCCGGGAGGGCCGTATGAGCGCGGCGTCCGAGGCGCGCATGGAGATACGGACCGCCGTCGACCACCGTCTGTCCCGGCTGTCCGTCGGAGGAACGCGATGAATCCCGCCGCCATGTCTTCTTCCGGCCCGCTGCCTTCTGCCGCCGATGACATCGCCGTTATCGGCCTCGCGCTGCGGCTTCCCGGAGCCGACACCCTCGACGAGCTGTTCGGGCATCTGACCGCGGGCCGCTCGCTCATCTCCGAAGTGCCGCCCGAGCGGTGGTCGAAGGAGCGCTGGTTCGGCGACCCGAGACGCGGTGCCGAAAAGACCAGCAGCGTCTGGGGCGGCTTCATCGACGACGCCGACTGCTTCGACGCCGCGTTCTTCCGCATCTCCCCGCGCGAGGCGGAGAGCATGGACCCGCAGCAGCGGTTCGCGCTCGAACTCGCCTGGAAGGCCATCGAGGACGCCGGGTACCGGGCGAGCGAGTTCGCCGGGACCAGCACCGGCGTCTTCATGGGCGTGTGCCACGCGGACTACGCGGAGCTGATGGAACGCGACCGCGCGAAAACAGATGCCTATTTCCCGACCGGCACCGCCTATTCCATCATCTCCAACCGGGTCTCCTACTTCTTCGACTTCCAGGGCCCGAGCATCACCAACGACACCGCCTGCTCCAGCTCGCTGGTGTCCGTGTACGAGGCCGTGTCCGCGCTCCAGCGCGGCGAATGCGGTCTCGCCCTCGCCGGGGGCGTCAACCTGTGCTGGTCGCCCAAGCACTTCGTCGCCTTCAGCCAGGCCGGGATGCTCTCGCGCACCGGACGCAGCCGCGCCTTCGACCAACACGCCGACGGCTATGTGCGCGGCGAGGGCGGCGCCGTCCTGCTGCTGAAACCGCTCGCCCGGGCCGTCGAGGACGGGGACCCCGTCCACGCCGTGATCAAGGGCATCGCGACCAACCATGGCGGCCGGACCAGCTCCCTCACGGTGACGAACCCGGTTGCCCAGGCTCAGCTCATCGAGGGCCTCTACACCCGCGCCGGCATCCGCCCGGAGACCGTCACCTACATCGAGGCGCACGGTCCGGGCACCCCTGTCGGCGACCCGATCGAGATCATCGCGCTCAAGCGGGCGTTCCAGAACCTGCACGCGGCGCAGGGCACCGAGGCGAGTCCGGCGACCTGCGGTGTCGGGTCGGTCAAGACCAACATCGGGCATCTGGAAGGCGCCGCGGGCGTCGCCGGAATGGCCAAGGTGATCGCCTCCCTGGCGGGTCGGACGCTGCCCGCGACCGCCGGTTTCGAGGCGCAGAACAAGCTCATCAAGCTGGAAGGCAGCCCCTTCTTCATCGTGCGCGACACCCAGCCGTGGGGCGATCCGGACGGCCAGGGCGGGCCGCTGCGGGCGGGCGTCAGCTCGTTCGGCTTCGGCGGTACGAACGCCCATGTGGTCCTGGAGGAGTACGTACGCGGTGAGGCTTCCGTCGAGGACGCGGCGGGCCCGGACGTCGTGCCGCTCTCGGCCGGGACGCCCGACCAGCTGCGCGAGGTCGCCCGGGAGCTGCTGAACCATCTGCGCACTCCGCACACCGGTGACGGCGCGGCGCGGCGACTCGCCGACATCGCGTACACGCTGCGGATCGGGCGCGAGCCGATGCCCGCGCGTGTCGCGTTCGTCGTCGCGAGCCTGTCCGAACTCGGTACGTCGCTCGCCGCGTTCGTGGACGGCGCGCTCGCCGAGTCGGCGGTGCACGGGGACGCCCGCGACACGCCCGAGCTCCTGCGCGCCGCGACGCGTTGGGTCGAGGGCGAGACGGAGACGGTCGACGTGGCCGCGCTCGGCGGATACGGGGAGCGGCGCCGGGTACGGCTTCCCACGTACCCGTTCGCGCGCGAGCGCCACTGGTTCAGGGGCCGTGCCGGTTCGCTCCGGCCGTCTTCCGATGCGAGTGAGCGGCGCTACAGCTCGACGTTGACCGGCGACGAGCCCTTCCTCGCCGCGCACCAGGTGCGGGGAGCCCGAGTGCTGCCCGCCGCCGCCCATCTGGAGATGGCCCGAGCGGCGGTGGCGCACGCGGCGGGCCACGGGGCGACCGGCCTGCGGCTGCGCGATGTCACCTTCCTGCGCCCCGTCGTGGCGGACGGCCCCGCGCTCGACGTCCATATGGGCCTCGCCCCCGGCAACGGGCGCTCCTTCGGATACCAGCTCTACACGGGCGCGTCGGTGCACGACCCGTCGTGCGTGATCCACAGCCGTGGCACGGCCGAGGTGGGCGCGTCACTCGACACGCCGGAGCCGGTCGATCTGGCGGCGCGGCGTACGGCGTGTCCCACGCGGCGCACGCCTGACGACGTCTATGCCGCGTTCCATGACCAGGGTCTGGAGTACGGCGCCGCGATGCGCGGGCTGGCCGAGATCTACGTCGGGACGGACGAACTCGTCGCCCGTATCGCCCGGTCGGCCGCGTCGACGGACGTCGTCCTGCCGCCGAGCGTCCTGGACGCGGCGCTACAGGGCTCGGTGCTGTTGCTGCCCGAGGGGGGCGGCGCCGGCGTGCGGCCCCAGGGCCCGGCGCTCCCGTTCGCCCTGGAGGCCCTGGAGGTCCACGGCCCCTGCCCGGACGAAACCTGGGTCTGGGTCCGCCGCCGCGCCGGCGGCGGGGCCCTGGACACGTTCGACATCGACCTGTGCGACGCGGAGGGCGCAGTGGCCGTACGACTGCGCGGCCTGGTCCAGCGCCGGGCCCCCGCCGCCGCGGGCGACACGGCGTCGCGTGCCGGGGAGGACACGGCACAAACGGTGGCCCCCGGCGCCTCCGGTACCCCCACGTCTGGCGAGCCCGGCACCGAGGGCCGCGTCATCGCGGCCACCTGCCGATGGGTGGACGCCCCGCTCGCGGCAGCGGCGGGGACGGGCGAAGGCGGCCCCGCCGGGCATGCCCCGGCCGGGGGTGGGGCCCTCGTGGACGGGCCGGTCGTGCACGGATTCATCGCCGGGGGCGGCCCGGCCGCAGACGTGGCGGGTGGCTCGCTCACGCGTCTGCCCGACATCGCGCGCGATCGCCTCGCCGACGGCATCGACGCCGTGGTGGGCCTCGTCTTCGGCCGCGTTCAGGAGCTGATGCGGTCGCGGCCCCGGCGCGCGCAGCGTGTTCTCGTCCTCGTCGACGACGGCGTACCGCGCCACTTCCACGCCCCGCTCGCCGGTCTCCTCCAGACCGCCGCCACCGAGAACCCTCTGGTCTCGGGGCGTGTCGTGCGGATCGCCGGGCTCGACACGGCCGCACCCGAGCGTGTCGCCGCCATCGTGGCCGCCGAAGGGGCGGAGCCCGGGGGCGCCGGCGAGGTGCGGTACGCCCACGACGGCACCCGCCAGGAGTGGCGGCCCGTGGACGTCGATCTGGGCGAGGGGCCGCAGGCCCCGCCGCTCAAGGACGGCGGGGTGTACTGGCTGACGGGCGGACTCGGCGGACTCGGACGGCACTTCGCGCGGTACCTCGCGCGCTCCGGCCGGGTCACCGTCGTGCTGAGCGGCCGGTCGGCGGCCGGGGCCGCGAGCGATGCGGTTGTCCGTGAGCTGCGGGCAGCGGGCGTGGACGCGCACTACCGGGCCGTCGACGTCGGCCGCAGGGAGGACGTGGAGCAGGCCGTCCGCGCCATCACCCGGGACCACGGCTCGCTCGACGGGATCGTGCACGCCGCGGGCGTGTTGCGCGACGGGTACCTCCTCACCAAGGACGCGGCCGAGCTGCCGGCCGTACTGGAGCCGAAGGTGCGCGGCGCGGTGAACCTCGACGCCGCCACGCGCGACCTCGCGCTCGACTTCTTCGCCGTCTTCTCGTCCGTCGCCGGGGTGTACGGCAACTCCGGACAGGCCGACTACGCGGCGGCGAACGCCTTCCTGGACGCCTTCGCACACCATCGGCAGGCGCTGGTGGACATCGGGGAGCGGACCGGGCGGACCGTCGCCGTCAGCTGGCCGCTGTGGGCGGACGGCGGGATGACGGCCGACGCCGTGACCCGCGAAGCGATGCGCAAGCAGCGCGGCTGGGAACCCCTGCCGACGGAGGACGGGCTGCGCGTGTTCGGCCGCGTGCTGGGCGACGCGCCCGGGCATGTCGTCGTCGCGTACGGCGCGGACCCCACGCTCTCGCTCGCGCGGCGCGATGAGAAGCGGCCCGCCGCGCCCGCAACGGCCGTGGAAACGAGAGGCGGTGACCTGACGGCGCCGACCGAGGAGTTGCTGAAGCGGATCCTCGGCGAGGTGCTGCACCACGATCCCGACGCGATGGACACCACCGTCAACCTGGTCGAGTACGGCATCGACTCGCTCGCGATCCTGGAGACCACCGCGCGCCTCGAAGAACTCTTCGGACCGTTACCGAAGACGATCTTCTTCGAGTACGTCACCATCGAAGGCGTCGCGGGCTACTTCCTGGCATCGCACCGCGCGACGCTGGACGCGATCCTGGGCGAGGAAGTTCACGTCGAAGCCCAAGCCCCCACCCAAGCCGTCACCGAGGCTCCGGCCCCGGTCCCGCAGCCCCGCCCGCGCCGGGAAGGCGAAGGCGACGACTACCACGACATCGCCGTCATCGGCATCTCCGGCACCTACCCCGGCGCCGACACCATGGACGAGCTGTGGTCGCTGCTCGAAGAGGGCCGCCACGCCTTCGAAGAGGTCCCGCGCGACCGCTGGGACCACGACGCGATCTACAGCCGCGACCGAACCGTCCTCGGCAAGAGCTCCATCCGCACGGGTACGTTCCTGCGCGGCATCGACGCCTTCGACCCGCGCTACTTCCGTGTCTCCAAGCGCGACGCCGAGCACATGTCGCCGGAGGTCCGGCTGTTCCTCCAGACCGGGGTCGAGGCCCTGGAGGACGCGGGGTATTCGCGCGAGACCATCCAGCGGCAGTACGACGGCGATGTCGGCGTGCTCGTCGGGGCGATGAGCAACCACTACGGCCTCTACGGTTTCCAGAACAGCCTGACCCGGGGCTCCGCGGCCAGCGGCAGCTACACCGGCACGCTGCCCAACATGCTCTCGTACTTCTACGGGCTCACCGGGCCGTCGATCTTCCTGGACACCATGTGCTCCGGGTCCTCGGCCTGCGTCCACCAGGCCGTGCAGATGCTGCGCGCCCGCGAGTGCAAGATGGTCGTGGCCGGCGGGGTGAACCTGCTCCTCCACCCGTACAACCTCATCTCCTCCTCTCAGGAGCACTTCACCACCGCGACCTCCGATGTGATCCGCAGCTTCGGGCTCGGCGCGGACGGGACGATCCTGGGGGAGGGCGTGGGGGCCGTCGTCCTCAAGCCGCTGGTCGAGGCCGAGCGCGACGGCGACCATGTGTACGCGGTCATCAAGGGCACCGCGCTCACCAACGCGGGCGTACGCAACGGCTTCACCGTGCCCAGCCCCCACGCGCAGGCGCGGGCGATCGAGAAGGCGATCGACGACGCGGGCGTGGACCCGCGGACGATCAGCTACGTCGAGGGGCACGGATCGGGTACGTCGCTCGGCGACCCGATCGAGGTCAAGGCGCTGACCGACGCGTTCGGCAAACACACCGAGGACACCCAGTTCTGCGCCCTCGGCTCGGTCAAGTCGAACCTGGGGCATCTGCTGCACGCGGCCGGGATGATCGGCTTCGCGAAGGTGATCCTCCAGCTCCAGAAGGGCAAGCTGGTGCCCTCGCTGCACAGCGACGAACTCAACCCCGACATCGACTTCGGCGGGACACCCTTCCGCGTGCAGCGGGCACTCGCCCCATGGGACCCGGTGACGCTCACGGCGGCCGACGGGCGTGTCGTCCCCCAGCCCCGGCGCGCCGGAATCACCTCGATCGGCGCGGGCGGCATGAACTCGCACATCATCCTGGAGGAGTACGCGGGACGGCCCGGCGACGCGCCCGATGTCCGCGACGGACGCGACGAGTTGTTCGTCTTCTCGGCGATGACCGACGCCGCTCTCAACACCTCCCTCGCCCGTTTCCGCGCGTATCTGACCGAGGCGGACGAGTCCGATCTGCCGTCGATCGCCTTCACGCTGCGCGTGGGCAAGAACGAACTCCCGCGGCGGTGGGCCTTCTTCGCGGCCGACACGCGTGGCGCCATCGAGGCCATCGACCGCTACTTGGCGGGCGACCGCGACCTCACCGCCGCGCTGAGCAGCGACGACCCGCGAGCGGCGGCCGCGCGCGACCTCGGTACGGTCTGGGCGGGCGGCAAGAGCGTCGACTGGGCGCGGCTCGGCGACCCGCGCCGGCTGCGGCGTGTCTCGCTCCCCGCCTACCCCTTCGACCGCGTGTCGTGCTGGGTGACCCCGGAACCCGGTGCGCCGAGCGTGCTCGCCCCGCTCGCCCTCCGCGACAAGCTGCACCCGTTCCTGGGCCGCAACGAATCCGATGTCGACGGGCTGCGCTACACCCTGGACGTCCACCTTGACGACCTGCTCGACTACGGCTTCCAGCGGGGCAGGGAACGGGACATCGTCCCGGCGTTCGCCCTGGACGTGGCGCTCGCCGCCGCGCGGATCTCCGGATTCGCCACCGATGCGCGGGTACGCGACCTCCGCGTCATCGGCCCCGTCGAGTGGACCGCCACCGAGCGCCTGATCACCACGCTGGACACGGCGCTGGACACGACGCGCCCCGAGATGGCCCAGGGCGCGGTGTTCGCCGAGGACGCGTCGGGGACGCGTACACGCGTCATCGAGTTCGGCCTCGTCCCGGACGGTACGCCCAGCCCGGCGACGCCCCGCGCATCCCTCAGCTTCGACGCCGTACGCACCCTCGACCAGCCGCAGACGCTGGCCGAACTCGCCGAGGGCGGGCTCGGCTACGAGCCCGAGCTGTGCGGGATCGGCAGCGCGGCCTGGCTGGGGGACGGACGGCTCGTGCTCACGGTCGCCGCCCCCGAGCTTCAGCGGGATCACACCAAGCCCGGCGTCACCCTGCCCCCGCACGTGCTCGCCGCCCTCGACCAGGGCGCGCACCTCGCGGCGAAGGGCGCGGGGATGCCGCACTGGGAGCGGCGGACCTGGCGGCACGCCGCCGACGTCCGCCTCCGCACCGGTGCCCCGGAGGTGGCGTACGCCGTGCTCGACCTGGCCGCCGACGCCGGATCCCTGGCCGGGAACATCACGCTGCTGGGGGCGGGCGGCGAGGTCGCGGTGGAGCTGACGGGCGTGCGCTACGGGGACCGTGAAACACCCCTGCGCCCGGACGAGTCGCCCCGACAGGACGACGCACCGCGCGACGGCGGGATCGCCTCCTTCGTGGTGGACGAACTGCGCGCCATCGCCTCGGGCATCCTCAAGTTCGACGCGGACGAGCTGGACGTCCACACGGGCTTCGACGCCTTCGGCTTCGACTCGATCTCGCTGGTCACCTTCTCGAAGCGCATCCACGAGCGGTTCGGCATCGACGTCAGCCCGGCCGTCTTCTTCGACGTACGCACCTTCGACGCGCTGGCCCGCCACCTCGCCGCCGAGTACGAGGAGCCGGTCCGCGCGGCGCACGAAGCGCGGACGCCGCGCCCCCCGCGTGCCGTCCCCGTACAGGCGCCCCGACGCGAGGCGGCGAGCCCGAGCCCCGTCCCGGACCGTGGCGAGGACGACACGCCCATGCCCGTCGCCGTCATCGGCGCGGCGGGACGCTTCCCCGGCGCGCCCGACCTCGACACGTACTGGGCGAATCTCCTCGAGGGCAAGGACTCGGTCGCGGCGTTCCCGGTCCACCGCTACGACGCCACCTACGCACGCGTCGTGGACGAGGCCGACTTCCCGCGCCACGCGGGCGTCCTCGACGACGTGGACGCGTTCGACGCGGGCTTCTTCCGGATCTATCCGCGCGAGGCCGAGCTGATGGACCCACAGCACCGGCTGGCCCTCGAAACGGTGTGGGGCGCGCTGGAGGACAGCGCGTACACCCGCGCGGACCTCCCCCGTAACACCGGGCTCTTCCTGGGCGTGTCGGGTACGGACTACGCCACGCTGCTCACCACGTACGGCGTGGAGCCGGACGCCTTCACCTCCACCGGCAACGCGCACTCGATGCTCGTCAACCGCGTGTCGTACGTGCTCGACATCCGCGGTCCGAGCCAGCCGGTCGACACCGCCTGCTCCAGTTCGCTCATCGCCGTCCACCGCGCCCTCGACGCCCTGCGCACCGGCGCGTGCGACGTGGCGATCGCGGGCGGGGTGAACCTGCTGCTCAGCGTCGACACGTTCGTGAGCGCGCAGCGCGCGGGCATGCTCAGCCCGGACGGCCGGTGCAAGACCTTCGCCCGGGACGCGGACGGCTACGTACGCGGCGAGGGCGTCGGAGCCATCGTCCTCAAGCCCCTGGCCGCCGCGGAACGGGACGGTGACGCGATCCTCGCGGTGCTGCGCGGCAGCGCCGAGAACCACGGCGGCCGGGCCAACTCGCTCACCGCGCCCAACGCCGACGCCCAGACCGAGCTGGTGACGGCCGCGCTGGGCGGCCTCGACCCGGACACCATCGGCTACATCGAGACGCACGGCACCGGGACCGCGCTCGGCGATCCCGTCGAGGTACGGGCGCTGCAGTCCGCGTTCCGGCGATTGGGCGGCGGGAATGCGGCCACCTGCGGACTGGGGTCCGTGAAGTCGAACATCGGCCATCTGGAGGCCGCCGCGGGCATCGCCGGGCTGCTGAAGGTGATCCTGGCCCTGCGCCACGGGGTGCTCCCGGCAACCCGCCACTGCGCGGAGATCAACCCGTTCATCCAGCTCGACGAGGGCCCCTTCCACATCGTGCGCGAGAACGAGCCGTGGCCGCGCCTCCGCGACGACGGCGGGCGTGGCGCGGTGACGCCGCGCCGGGCGGGCGTCAGCAGCTTCGGCTTCGGCGGCTCCAATTGCCATGTGGTGGTCGAGGAATACGTGCCCCGGGCCGTCGAACGCGGCGACGGCGGGCCGTCGGAGGGCGCGAGCGTCATCGTCCCGCTCTCGGCGCGTACCGACGAACAGCTCCGGCAGGTCGCGAGCCGGCTCCTCGCGCACATCGGCGACCCGGGCCGGTCGGACGCCCTGCCCTCGATCGCCTGGACGCTGCAAACCGGGCGCGAGGCGATGGAGCGGCGCGTCGGCTGGGTGGTGGCCTCGCGGGAGGAACTCGCCGACCGGCTGCGGGCGTTCGTGGAGACCGGCGAACGCGGCAGCGCGCCGGACGGTGACCTCGGGCAGCTGCTCGCCCGCTGGATCACGGGCGGCACCGTCGAGTGGCGCACGCTGTACGGGGCGGACACCCCGCGCCGCGCCCACCTGCCCACGTACCCCTTCGCCCGCGAGCGCTACTGGATCCCCGGCACCGACACCCCCGCCGATACACACGCCAGTACCGAGGCGCAGAGCCTGCTGCCCGTCATCGGGACGACCCTGCTCGTCCCCCGGTGGATCCCGCGGCCCGCGCCCCCGGGCGGGCACACCTACGGCCGCCACCTGGTCATCCTGTGCGGGGCGGCGGCCACCGCGCGGGCCGCTGCCGCTGTCGAGCAACGCGTCCCGGGCGCCCGCTGCCACACCGTCACCACGGCCAAGCAGCGCCTCGACAGCCGCTTCACGGACATCTCGCGGCAGGTCTTCGAGAGCGTCCGCGAGCTGGCCGCCGAGCCGTCGAGCGACGCCACCCTCGTGCAGGTGGTGGTCTCGACGGACGGCGACGGCGTGACCCAGCTGGCCCTGGCGGGACTGCTGCGCACGGCGGCGCTCGAAGGCCCCCGGTTCGTGGGCCAGGTGATCGGCCTGGACGGCGCCGCCACGGACGACACCGTGGCCACCGCCGTCGCGGACAACGCAGGCGCTGCGGACGCCGATGTCATCCGCTACGACGACGGGCTGCGCACCGTCCAGACCTGGGGCACCCCGGACCGACCCGCGTATCCGGCAGGCATCCCGTGGCGCGCGGGCGGCACGTACCTCATCACGGGTGGCACGAGCGGCATCGGCGCCATCATCGCCCGCCACATCGCCCATGGTGTGGAACGCCCGACCCTCGTCCTGGTCGGCAGGCGGCCCAAGGACGGTCGTATCGACACGCTCCTCGGCGAACTGCGCGCCGCCGGAGCCGTGGCCCGCTACGAACGCGCCGACATCTCGCGCTGGGAAGAGGTCCGCCACCTGGTCGCGCACGTCCGCGAGGACATCGGCGAGGTGCACGGCATCGTGCACTCCGCCGGTGTCATCCGCGACGCGACGCTCACGAACAAGACGGCGGAGGAGTGGGACGACGTCCTCGCGCCCAAGGTCGACGGCCTCGTCCACCTCGACCGGGCCACCGCGGGCGAACCGCTCGACTTCGTCCTCACCTTCTCCTCCGGCTCCGCCCTCACCGGCAATCCCGGCCAGGCGGACTACGCCACCGCCAACGCCTTCCTGGACGCCTACGCCACGCTCCGCACCGCCCGCGTCGCCGCCGGGGAGCGCTCCGGGCGCACCCTGTCGATCGCGTGGCCGCTGTGGAAGGACGGCGGGATGGCGGTGGACGAGGCGACGCGCGCGTACCTCTGGCACAGCCGTGGCCTGACCCCCATGGAGTCGGCCGACGGGCTCGCCGCCCTGCTCCGCGCCTGGCGGCTCGGCGCGGAGCGGGTGTGGGTGCACCATGGCGACCCGGAGAAGGCGCTGCACTCGCCCACGTTCAGCACACCGGACACCGCCCCCGCCCAGCGGCCACAGGCTCCTTCCGAGCGCACCGGGCGCGAGACGTTGCACCGCCTCCTCGACCTCTTCGCACACGTCACCAAGGTCCCCAGGGACACCGTGAACGCCGATGAGCCGATCGGCGCGACGGGACTCGACTCGATCATGGTCGTGCAGCTGAACAAGGAGCTTGCCGCCCGGTACGGCGACGTCTCGAAGACGCTCTTCTACGAACACCCGACGCTGCGCGCGGTCGCCGCACACCTCGCGACGGAGCATGCGTCACCGGCCCCCGAGGACACCGCCCCCGAGGACACCGGCCCCAAGGACACCGGCCTCAAGGACCCCGCCCCTGTGGACACAGCTCCCGTGGAGACCACCGTGACACCCGACCCGGTACCGCAGCCCGCACAGCCGCCCGTTCAGCAGCCCGAGGCGCGGGAGCCCATCGCCATCATCGGCATGAGCGGCCGCTACCCGCAGGCCGAGAACCTCGCCGCCTTCTGGGAGAACCTGAAGGCGGGCCGGGACTGCGTCGGCGAGATTCCGGCCGACCGCTGGTCGCTGGACGGCTTCTACGAGCCGGACCGCGCGACGGCGGTCGCCACCGGCCGCAGCTACAGCAAGTGGGGCGGTTTCCTGGAGGACTTCGCGGCGTTCGATCCGCTCCTCTTCCAGATCGCGCCGCGCGACGCGTACGCCATGGATCCGCAGGAGCGCCTGTTCCTCCAGGCGTCGTGGGAAGTGCTGGAGGACGCCGGATACGCACGGGAGGAGCTGGCGCGCCGCCACCGGCGCCGGGTCGGTGTGTTCGCGGGCGTCACGAAGACGGGCCACGCACGCCACGGCGTGGGCCGGCTGCCGTCGGGGGATATTGCGGCCCCGGTGGTTTCCTTCGCCTCCCTCAGCGCCCGTACCTCGTACGTTCTCGATCTGCGCGGGCCGAGTCTGACGCTCGACACGATGTGCTCCGCGTCGCTCACCGCCATCCACGAGGCGTGCGAGCATCTGCACCAGGGCGCGTGCGAGCTGGCCATCGCCGGTGGCGTCAATCTCTATCTGCACCCACAGGACTACATTGAACTGTGCGGCTCCACCATGCTGTCGTCCGACGCGCGGTGCCGGAGCTTCGGCAGCGGCGGCGACGGGTTCGTACCGGGCGAGGGTGTCGGCTGCGTCCTGCTGAAGCCGCTCTCGCGCGCTCTCGCCGACGGCGATCGGGTGCTCGCGGTGATCCGCGGGACGAGCATCAACCACGGTGGCCGCTCCAACGGCTACACCGTGCCGAACCCGGGCGCCCAGGCCGAGCTGATCCGGGACGCGATGACCCGCGCCGGTGTTTCCGCCCGCGAGGTGGGCTACGTCGAGGCGCACGGCACCGGAACGGAGCTGGGCGACCCGATCGAGGTGAAGGGCCTGACGCTCGCCTTCGAACAGGACACGGCGGACAAGCAGTACTGCGCACTCGGCTCGGTGAAGTCGGGGATCGGCCACCTGGAGGCCGCGGCGGGCATCGCCGGGCTGACGAAGGCCGTCCTCCAGCTGCGTCACGGACAGCTCGTGCCGAGCCTCCACGCCGAGGAGCCGAACCCCAACATCGCGTTCGAGCGGACCCCGTTCTTCGTCCAGCGCGAGCTGACCGCGTGGGAATCGGACGGACCGCGCATCGCGTCCGTCTCGTCGTTCGGCGCGGGCGGATCCAACGCGCACGTGATTCTGGAGGAGTACGCCACCGAGCAGCCGCCACCGGCGGGTGTGGCCGACGGCGCCGAGCACATCGTCGTCCTCTCGGCCCGTACGCCGGAGCAGCTGCACACCTCGGCCGCGCGCCTCGCCACGTTCCTCGACACCCAGGGCGTCCCGCCGGCCGATCTCGCCTTCACCCTCCAGGTCGGGCGCGAGGCCATGAAGGAACGGCTCGCGGTGGTCGCGGCCACGCTGCCCGAGCTGCGCGACGCCTTGCGTGCGTACGTGGACGGCGGCGACGCGGACGGCGACGCCGACCGGATACCGGGCGTGTACCGGGCCACCGCAGGCCGTGCGCAAGGCGCCCTCGCCGAGATCGCCGCCGACGACGACCTCCGGGAACTCCTGGTCCAGCGCTGGGCCCGATCCGGGAAGGCGGCCAAGCTCGCGGCCCTGTGGGTCGAGGGCGTGGAGCCCGACTGGCACGCGCTGCACGCACCGGCGGCGCCGCGGCGGATCGCGCTGCCCACGTATCCGTTCGCCAAGGACCGGTACTGGATCGGGGACCTCGATCCGGTGGAGGACACGGCACGCCTGGCCGTACGCCAGGCCCCACGGATCGCCGAGCAACCCACCGCACCCGTCCGGCGGGAGCCGCTGGACGCCCATGTGGCCCGCGTGGTGCGCGACAAGCTCGGCAAGGCGCTCGCGATGCGGGAGAGCGAGGTCGAGGGCGGCCATGCCTTCGCCGACTACGGGCTCGACTCCATCCTCGGCGTCCGCCTCGTCCATGAACTCAACGAAACCCTGGGTCTCGACCTCCCGACGAGCGTCATCTACGACCACAGCACGGCGGACCGCCTCACCGCCCACATCCTGGGCGCCCACCGTCCCGTCGTCACCACTCGCGCGGAACACCACTCCGCCGCGCCCGTGACACCGCCTGCCACACCGCGGCCGCCGATCGCCATCGTCGGCATGAGCGGCCGGTTCGCCGGCTCCGACTCCCCGGCTGACCTGTGGGAACACCTCGCGGCGGGCGATGACCTCGTCGGCGAGGCCACCCGCTGGGATCTGCGGAGCACGGACGACGGCGGGGCGAAGCGCTGCACACGCGGCGGTTTCCTCGACCAGATCGACGCGTTCGACCCGCTGTTCTTCAACATCTCCGGCGTCGAGGCCGCCCTCATGGATCCGCAGCAGCGGCTGCTGCTGGAGGAGTCCTGGAAGGCCCTGGAGGACGCGGGATACCCGGGCCACCGGATGAGCGACGTCCGCTGCGGCGTCTACGTCGGCTGCTGGGACGGCGACTACCAGGAGCTGCTGGGCAAGGACGCGCCCGCCCAGGCGTTCTGGGGCAACACCGCCTCGTTCACCCCCAGCCGGATCTCCTACTTCCTCAACCTCAAGGGCCCCGCCATCGCGGTGGACACCTCCTGCTCCAGCTCCCTCGTCGCCATCGACCTGGCCTGCAAGGACCTGGCGTCGGGCGAGACCACGATGGCGCTCGCGGGCGGGGTGTACGTGCAGTCGACACCGCGGCTGTACGACCTTGCCGGGCGTGCCGGGATGCTCTCGCCGACCGGCCGCTGCCACACCTTCGACCAGCGCGCCGACGGTTTCGTACCGGGCGAGGCGGTCGGCGCGCTGGTGCTCAAGCGGCTGGACGACGCCCTCGCCGACGGGGACCACGTCCACGGCGTGATCCGCGCGTCGGGCGTCAACCACGACGGCGCGACCAACGGCATCACGGCGCCCAGCTCCGCGTCCCAGGAGAGCCTGCTGCGCGAGGTATACGACGCGTACGGCATCGACGTGGAGCACATCCAGCTGGTCGAGGCGCACGGCACGGGCACCAAGCTGGGCGATCCGATCGAGTTCCAGGCCCTCACCCGGGCGTTCCGCGAGGGCACCGACAAGTCGGGCTACTGCGCCCTGGGTTCGGTGAAGACCAACCTCGGCCACACCCAGCACGCGGCGGGTGTCGCGGGCGTGTTCAAGGTGCTGCTGGCGCTGAAGCACCGGCAGATCCCCGCGTCGCTGCACTTCGAGACCGCCAACGAGGCGGTGGCGCTCGACAGCAGCCCGTTCTACGTGAGCACGCGCACCCACCGCTGGGAGACGGCACCGGGAGTGCCGCGGCGCGCCGTCGTCAGCTCGTTCGGCGCGAGCGGCACCAACGCGCACCTCGTCATCGACGAAGGGCCCGCCCCCGCGCGCGTCCCGGCACCACGACCGGCGCATCTCGTCGTCCTCTCGGCACACTCCCGCGACCAGCTCGCCCAGCAGCTGACCCGGCTGGCCGCCCACCTCCGCCGCGAACCCGGGCTCGACTGCGGCGACATCGCGCACACGCTCATCGCCGGGCGCGAACACTTCGCGCACCGCTTCGCCTGCGTCGTCCGCGACCGCGAGGAGCTGGTCCGGGTGCTGGACGAAGGGCTCGGCGGGCCGCGCGCGTTCACCGGAGAGGCGGTGGCGCCGGGCAGCAAGGCGGATGGCACACGCCTCGGCGAGGAGACCCTGCGGCGCTGCTCCGGCGGTACGGCGCACACCGACGCACCGCTCGCGTACCGCACGGATCTCGAACTGCTCGCCGAGTTGTTCGTCCAGGGCGTGGCGCTCGACTACGCCGCGGTGATCCCCGAGGCCGCGCGGCGCCGGGTGCCGCTGCCGACATACCCGTTCGCCCGCGAGCGCCACTGGCCGACGGCTTCCGTACGTGTCGCGCCCGAAGTCCCCGACGTACGCCACCCGATGATCCCCCGGCCGGCGGGCGACGCGGACGGCGGCCACCGCGCCACCGCCACGCTGACCGGTGACGAGTCCTATCTGCGCGACCACACGGTCCACGGCCGCCGGATCCTGCCCGGGGTGGCCCACCTCGAAATGGCGCGGGAGACCGCGGCCCACGCGCTCGGCGCGACCGCCACCACCCCGCTGCGGATGCGCAACGTCACCTGGGTGCAGGCGCTCGCCGTCGAGGGCGAGCCGCTGGACGTCGAGGTCCGGGTGAAGCCGGTCCGGGACGGCGGTGTCTCCTTCGAAGTCACTTCCCGGACCCCCGCATCACCCGTGCACAGCGAAGGCCGCATCGCGCGGTCGGACACACCGCGCCCGGCGCCCCTCGACCTCGCCTCCCTGCGCGCGGACTGCCCGACCACGGTGTCCCCGGTACGTGTGGCCGACGCGCTGCGGGGCATGGGCATCGTGCACGGCGCGTCGCTGCGCGCCATCGAGGAGGCGTACGTCGGCGCCGGGGTCGTCGTCGCCCGGCTCGCTCTCCCGGAGGCGGCCGACGGGCCGTATGTGCTGCACCCGGCCATGATGGACTCGGCCATCCAGGCGTCGATGGCGCTGCATCTGGCCGACGGCGAGGGTCCCCGGGACACCGCGATCCCCTTCGCGCTCGACCGGCTCGAACTTTTCGCCCCGTGCACCCCGGCGATGTGGGCCGTCGTCCGCGTCGCGGACGACGCGGAGCCGGTGACGGCCCTCAGCAGGCTCGACATCGACCTCGTGGACGACACCGGCGCGGTGTGCGTGGCCATGACCGGCTACACCTCGCGCCGCGTGCCCGAGCCGGTGCCGTCGCTGTACGCGCCCGTGTGGGAGCCGCTCGCGGATACCGCCTTCGGCACGCCCGTACCGTCCGCCGCGGACCGCGTCCTGGTCGTCGGCGGCACCGACGAGCAGCGGGCGGCGATCAGCGCGCGGAGCCCGCACACCACCGTGTGGAGCCTCGCGCCGGACGCGTCGATCGACGAGGTCGGCAGCGCGCTCCAGGCCGCGGGTCCGCTCGGCCACCTCGTGTGGATCGCGCCCGACACCGCGCTGGAAGCCACCGACGCGGCCGGTCTCGTCGCCGCCCAACGGGACGGTGTCCTCGCGGCCTTC
This sequence comes from Streptomyces sp. NPDC021212, assembly GCF_044332925.1. Lineage (NCBI taxonomy): Bacteria > Bacillati > Actinomycetota > Actinomycetes > Kitasatosporales > Streptomycetaceae > Streptomyces > Streptomyces sp. NPDC021212. Next base: position 601,498 of record NZ_JBIRPZ010000002.1, on the reverse strand, counting down.
CGCATGGTCAAGGCGCTGCTGCGGACGCGGCACGACGCCCGGCCGCTCGGCCTGACCCTGGTCACCCGGCGCGCCGTCCCGACCCACGCCACCGATGAGATCCGGCCCGTCCACGCCGGGCTGCACGGCCTCTTCGGATCGCTGGGGCAGGAGTACCCGAACTGGACCGTCCGCCGGCTCGACCTGGACGGCGACACCGCGTGGCCCGCGGACCTCACCGCGCTGCCCGCGCATTCCCACGGCGACACCTGGGTGCGCCGCGCGGGCCAGTGGCTGGGCCGCAGGCTGGCCCCGTGCGACGCGGCGGCCACCGCCACCGGGCAGCGCTACCGCGACGGCGGCGTGTACGTCGTGATCGGCGGCGCGGGCGGCCTGGGCGCGGCCTGGACCGAGCATGTGGTCGAGCGCTACGGCGCGCGGGTGGTGTGGATCGGACGCCGTGAGCGCGACGCGGAGATCGACGCCAAGCTCAGTGGCATCCGCGGCCGGGGCGAGGTCCATTACCTCGCCGCCGACGCCACGGACCCCACGGCCCTGGCCCGTGCCCGCGCCGAGGTCATCGACCGGTACGGGCGCATCGACGGCGTCGTGCAGGCGGCCCTGGTGCTCCGCGACCAGAGCCTGGCCAACATGGACGAGGACACGTTCCGCGCGAGCCTGGCCGCCAAGGTCGACGCGAGCGCGGCCATGGCGGAGGTGTTCGCCGACGACGGCCTCGACTTCGCCCTCTTCTTCTCCTCGATCCAGTCGTTCACGACCGCGGCCGGGCAGAGCAACTACGCGTCCGGCTGCACCTTCGCCGACGCCTACGCCCACGCCCTGTCCGGGCAGTGGCCGGGCCCGGTGAAGGTGATGAACTGGGGCTGGTGGGGCAGCATCGGCAGCGTCGCCTCCGACTTCCACCGCGAGCGCATGGCCCGCTGGGGGCTGCTGTCCATCGAACCGCCGGAGGGCATGGCCGCGCTCGACACCCTGCTCGGCGGCCCGCAGCGGCAGCTCAGCTTCGTCAAGCTCACCGAACCGGCCGCGCTCCGGCCCGTCGACCCGGCCACCCGCCTCACCGTCTACGAACGCGACCCGGCCACCCGCATCCCCGCCGACGCCCTGATGGCCCGCTCCGGCCTCGCCGACAGCCAGGAGATCCTGCGCACGGTGGCCGACTGGCGCGCCGAGCGCGACGCCCTCCTCGGCCGCATGACCCGCGGCCACCTGGAGGCCATGGGCGTCGTACGGAACGGCGAGACGTACGACAACGCCACCGACCCCGCCGACCTCACCGCGCTCCGCGAACGCGGTGGCATCCTCGACCGCTACACCACCTGGCTGGACCACGCGCTGCGGACGATGCCCGACGTGGCCCCGCCGCTCGACGCGCTCAACCAGGAGTGGAAGGAGCGCTGCGCCGAGTGGTCCGCCGACCCCGACAAGCGGGCCGAGATGCGGCTCGTCGACGCCACGCTCGGCGCCCTGCCCGACATCCTGACCGGCCGCACCCGGCCGACCGACATCATGTTCCCGCGCGGCTCCCTCGAACTCGTCGAGGGCTGCTACAAGAACAACCGCGTCGCGGACACCTTCAACCGCGCCATGGCGGACGCCGCCGTCGGCGTCGTGTCCGAGCGGCTGCGCCGCGACCCCGGCGCGCGCCTGCGCATCCTGGAGATCGGCGCCGGTACCGGCGGTACGAGCGTGGGGCTGTTCGCGGCGCTGCGCCCGTACCAGGACCACATCGAGACGTACACCTACACCGACCTGTCGAAGGCGTTCCTGAACCACGCGCAGAGCGAGTACGGGCCGGACGTCCCGTATCTGGACACCGCGCGCCTCGACGCCGAACAGCCGCTCGCCGGGCAGGGCATCGAGGTCGGCACGTACGACCTCGTCGTCGCCGCCAACGTCCTGCACGCCACCCGGGACACCCGCACCACCCTGCGCAACGCCAAGTCCGCGCTGCGGGACGGCGGTTGGCTGCTGCTCAACGAGCTGTGCTCGTTCGATGTGTTCAGCCACCTCACCTTCGGGCTGCTGGAGGGCTGGTGGCTGTTCGAGGACGCGTCGCTGCGCATCCCCGGCTCGCCCGCGCTGACGCCCGAGACCTGGCGGGACGTCCTCCACGGCGAGGGGTTCCCGTCGGTGGTCCGCGTACTGCCGCAGGCCCGGGCGCTCGGGCAGCAGATCATCGTCGCCGAGAGCGACGGCATCGCCCGCAGGCCGGTGCCCGTGCGCGACGCCCGCCCCGCCCCCGCTCCCGTGCCCAACGAGCCCGTGTCCGATGAGCCCGCGCCACTTCAGGAGACCGCCGGCCCCTCCGACGAGGCCCGCGCCGCGACGATGGTGGCGTACCTGAAGGAGAAGGCCGCGGCCACGCTCAAGATCCCGGCGGAGAAGATCGATCCGTCGGTGTCGCTCATCCAGTACGGCATGGACTCGATCCTCGTCCTGCAACTCGCCAACGCGCTGCGCGAGGACTTCGACGACGTCTCGCCGACCCTCCTCTTCGACGCCGAATCGGTGGACGAGCTGTCCGCCCACTTCCTCGACACCTACCGCGACCGCGTGGACGCCCTCGTGCTCCGAGGCGACCGACGCGGCCAGGAGGCGTGATGGCGCTGCCGATGGACGACCCCGCACCCGCCAGGATCGTGGTGGGCATCACCGGCGCCACCGGGGCCGTGCTGGGGGTGCGGCTGCTGGAGCGGCTGCGCGAGCACGGCGGGGTGGAAACCCATCTGGTGATCAGCCGCTGGGCGCGCTCCACCATCGAGTACGAGACCTCGATGAGCGTTCGCGAGGTGGGCGCGCTCGCCGACGTCACCCACAACCCGGAGGACCAGGGCGCGGCCATCTCCTCGGGCTCCTTCCGCACGGACGGCATGGTCATCGTCCCGTGCAGCATGAAGACCCTCGCGGCGATCCGCATGGGCTTCGCCGACGGCCTGGTGGCCCGCGCCGCCGACGTCACCCTGAAGGAGCGCCGCAAGCTGGTGCTGGTGCCCAGGGAAACGCCGCTGAGCGACATCCACCTGGAGAACATGCTCGCGCTGTCCCGCATGGGCTCGGTGATCCTTCCGCCGATGCCCGCCTTCTACCAGCATCCGGAAACGGCCGACGACATCGTCGACCACACCGTGACCCGTGTGCTCGACCAGTTCGGCATCGACACGCCCAAGGCCGTGCGCTGGAACGGGATGCGCGACGCCCGGCAACACGCCCGCCCCCGACCCCGAGGTGAGGAACGGACATGAACCCCCTGTCGAGTCTGCGTGACTATCTGGGCGCCCTGGCCAAGCTCGACGATCTGCGGGTCGTCGACGACGAGGTGGACGCCGAGCTGGAAATCGGCGCGATCGCCCGCTACGCCACCGAGCACCGCGCCCCGGCCCATCTGCTGTCCCGCATCCGGGGTTTCACGCCCGGCTTCCGGGTGCTCACGGCGCCCGCCGCGTACAGCAGCGTCCCCAGTTCCCCGTACGCCCGGGTCGCGCTCTCCCTCGGGCTCGACCCGGCCACCCGGCCGCTGGAACTGCTGGACGGGCTGGTCGCCGCCCAGGCCGCCACCCCCGTACCGCCCGTCACGGTGGCGTCGGGGCCCTGCCAGGAGAACGTCCTCCTCGGCGCGGACGCCGACCTGACCCGCTTCCCGTTCCCGCTGCTGCACCGCGGCGACGGCGGACGGTACGTGAACACCATCGGCACCTTCGTGCTGCGCAGCCCCGACCGCCGCTGGACCAACTGGGGTGTCGCGCGGGCCATGCTGCACGACGCGCACCGCATGGCCACCTTCACCGGTTCGCCGCAGCACATCGGCGTCATCGACGACATGTGGCGCGAGCGCGGCGAGCGCACCCCGTTCGCGCTGGTCCTCGGCGCCGAGCCCGCCGTCCCGTTCGTGTCCACCATGTCCCTGCCGGAGGAGGTCGACGAGGCCGCCTATCTGGGCGCCTACTACGGCCGGCCGGTGGAGCTGGTCCGCTGCCGGACCGTCGACCTGGAGGTGCCCGCCACCGCCGAGATCGTCATCGAGGGGTACATCAACCACGACGAGCTGATACCGGAAGGCCCGATGGGCGAGTTCGCGGGCTACATCCCCGACTGGCAGGTGGAACTGCCCGCGTACACCGTCACCGCCATCACCCACCGCGACGACCCGATCATGCCGGTGGTGTGCGCGGGCAAGCCGGTCGACGAGGACCACACCCTCATCGGGCTGACCCACTCCGCCCGCTGGACCCACTATCTGCGCGAGGCCGGTCTGCCGGTCGCCGCGGCCTGGATGATCCCGGAGACCGCCGTCCACGTCCTGGCCGTCACCGTCGACCGCGACTGGCGCGAGCGCACCGGCTTCACCTCCTCCGAGCAGCTGTGCCGGGCCATCGGCGAGGCGTGTGACGCCTTTCCGCACGGCGGCTGGTGGGTCACCCGGATCATGGTCCTCGACCACGACATCGACCCGACCGACCTGCGCGACGTCCTGTGGGGCTTCGCCACCCGCTCCCACCCCACCACCGGCATCCATGTCCTCCCCGACACCGCCATCATGCATCTGATGGTGTGCTACACCGACGAGGAACGGGAGACCGGACGCGGCCCGACCGTCCTGTTCGACTGCCTCCGCGAGGACGATCTGAACATCGCCTCGTTCGCCGAGAACTACCCGCAGGCGGTACAGCAGCGCACCCGCGAACTCCTCGCGGCCGCCCGCCCGTTGGGGGACCTCGGCTGAGCGGCTGTCCGTGCGGCCGGTGAGCAGGGAGCGGCCCCCGTCGGTGGCGGGGGCCGCTCAGCCCTGAAGGGCGAAGAACAGCGTGTCCATGGTGTGCCCGTACTTCAGGGAGGTCTGCCATTCGTCGTGCTCGTTCGACATCTTGTCGATGAGCCTTTGGGCCTCGTAGGTGAAGGCGTCGTCCATGCGGTCCAGGACTGCGGCGTAGGCGTCGGCGAGCGGCTTGGCCTTGGCCAGTGGCAGGCGGCCGATCGCCGGGTATCCGTCCGTGGGCGACGGAATGTGGAAGGGGATCTCGTCGGGCGGTCCGGCGAACAGGAAGTCCAGCGGCAGCAGGTCGGCGGGGACGCCCAGGCGCCGCAGTTCGTCGCTCATGCGCCCGAAGAACGTGGAGGGCTTGGAGTACACGCCGAAGTCGATGGGGTCGGACCCGCTCCAGTCGATGATGTGCTGGAGCGCCGTGTAGTACGCGATGCCCACGTGCTCGCCGTCCGCCTTGGCGTGGCCCGCGAGGAGGTGGTCCAGCGCCTCCGGAATGGTGAGGCCCCAATCGATGCCTTGGCGTTCGATATTGAGCTGGTTGTGGTGGGCGGCCTCGCGTATGTGATCGCGGAGCATGCGCTGCTGGTTCGCGTCGAGTTCGCCGCGCAGATAGGACACGACGCGGCTCTGTTCGGCGGTGGTCATGGTGATGATGTGGCTCATGGGCCTCATGATGGCAGCGGGCGCGGACAAGGCCACCGCGAAGGCGTGAGACGGGGCCTTCCGGTGGCCCCGGCGACGCGGGGCTGCCCGGACCGTGGTCCGGGCAGCGAGGCGAGGAGCCGTCATCGGCTCCCGGACGATGCGAAGGGCACCTGCGCGGCGGGCTGCGGAGCCGTGGCGGGGCGCGACGGATGGGTCCACAGCCCCTGCTGCTGGAGACGGGGCAGCACGCCCTCGCCGAACCAGTACGCCTCCTCCAGATGCGGATACCCCGAGAGCACGAACTCGTCGATCCCGATCCGGTGGTACTCGGCGATCCGCTCCGCCACCTCCTCGTGGCTGCCGACCAGGGCCGTACCGGCGCCGCCGCGCACCAGACCGATGCCCGCCCACAGATTGGGGTGGATCTCCAGCCCGTCCCGGCCACCGCCGTGCAGCGCGAGCATGCGCTTCTGCCCCTCGGACTCGCTGCGCGCCAGCCCCTCCTGGACGGACCTCACCGTCTCCGGGTCGAAGCCGTCCAGCAGCCGCCGCGCCTCCGCCCACGCCTGCTCGCTGGTGTCGCGGGTGATGACGTGCAGCCGGATGCCGAAGCGGATCGTGCGGCCCTCCTTGGCCGCGAGCCCCCGGATCCAGGCGATCTTCTCCGCGACCTGGGCGGGCGGCTCGCCCCAGGTGAGGTACACATCCACGTAGCGGGCCGCCACCTCACCGGCGATGGGGGAGGAGCCGCCGAAGTACACCTCCGGCACCGGGTCGGGCAGCCGGGCCAGGGAGGCGTCCGCCACCTGGAGGTGTTCGCCCGCCAGATCCACCGTCTTTCCGTCCCACAGGCCGCGCACGATCTCCAGGAACTCACCCGTGCGCTCGTAGCGCGCCTGCTTGTCGAGGAAGTCGCCGTACGCCCGCTGCTCATGGCTCTCGCCGCCGGTGACCACGTTCAGCAGCAGCCGCCCGCCGGTCTGCCGCTGGTACGTCGAGGCCATCTGCGCGGCGAGGGTGGGGGACACGAACCCCGGCCGGAACGCCACCAGGAACTTCAGCCGCTCGGTGTTCTGGCTGACCATCGCGGTCGTCAGCCACGCGTCCTCGCACCAGGCCCCGGTCGGCGTCAGCGCCCCGACGAAGCCCAGGTCCTCGGCGGCGCGGGCGATCTGGGTGAGGTAGCCGACGGACGGCGGACGGTCGCCACCGGCCGCGGTGACGGGCGTGCCGTGGCCACCGCCGACGACATGGCGGCTGTCGCCGTTGGTGGGCAGGAACCAGTGAAAGGTGAGGGACATGGATGCGGCTCCGATCGGGAGTGTTCCGGGGTGTTACAGAAGGCCGTGCCGGGGCGGCCGGGTGCCGTTCAGCACGTAGCGGCCGATGTGCTGGACCTTCCAGCGGGGCGGGTCGTGCAGGGTGTGGGTACGGGCGTCCCGCCAGTGGCGGTGGAGGTTGAGGGAGTTCAGCGCCGAGCGGGTGCCGGACACCTCGAAGAGCGCGCTCCCCGCCTCCACCGCCGCGGCGGCCGCCGACACCTTCGCGGTGGCCACCGCGATCGACGCCTCGGCCGCGGTGTCGTCGGTGAGATCCGCGCGGGCGGCGTCCACCGCCCGCGCGGCGGCGGACAGCAGCGCCTCGGCCGCCCGCACCTGGACGGCCAGCTCGCCGAAGCGCTGGATGAGCAGCGGATCCTCGGCGGCCGTCTCGAAGCCGCTCTCGAACCACGGACGGCTCTTGGTGCGGACGAACGCCACCGCCTCCGCGAGCGCGCCCGAGGCGATCCCCACGTCGATGGCAGCGTGCAGCAACTGGGCGACGGCGCCGTGCAGTTGAGGACCGCGGAAGGTAAGGTGATGCGGCACCACCCGGTCGGCGGGCACGGCCACGCCGTCCAGCCGTACCGTGCCGCTGGCGGTCGTACGCTGACCCATGCCGTCCCAGTCGTCCACGACCGTCACGCCCGGCGCCTGCCGTGGCACGTACGCCACGTACAGCTCCTCGTTGTCGCCGCGCGCCAGCACCGGGATCCAGTCGGCGAACAGGGCGCCGGTGGAGTAGTGCTTGACGCCCGTCAGCTCGTACGAGCCGTCGGGACGTGGCTCCAGGCGGGTGCGGATGTCCTGGATGTGCTTCGTCCCCGCCTCCGACTGGGCGTTGCCGAACCGCCTGCCCGCCAGCACCTCCGCGAAGAAGAACGCCTGCTGCTCCTGCGTGCCCTGACGGCGCAGCACATTGATGTAGACGAAGTGACTCTGCGGAATCTGGGCGAGGCTGGCGTCGGCGGCGGCCAGCAGCCGGAACACCTCGGCGAGGGTGACCGCCGAGACGTCCGCGCCACCGTGCCCTGCCGGGACGGTGATCGCCAGCAGCCCGGACGCGGACAGCCGGTCCAGCTCGGCGCGGGGCAGGGCGCGATCCGCGTCGCGCCCCGCCGCGCCCGTACGGAACTCCTCGGCGAGCTTCGCGGCCACCTCCAGCGCCTCCGCGTCGTCGGCGATGCGGTGGGCGGACTCGGAAGAGGCTTCCGGATGGGACGTCATGGCGGCCTTCAGCTCGCCGCCGCGAGCACGGGCCGATGACCCAGTGCCACGGAGAACTGGTCCACGACCTGCTCCAGCGCCTCGGCCGCGCCCGGCGCCACGGTCACCCCGCCGTCCGGGGTGGCGGTGATGTCCTTGTCGAGCGTGAACCAGCCCTGCACGATGTGCGCGGCGCCCATCGAGGACAGCACCGGCCGCAGCGCGTAGTCGATTGCCAGCACGTGCGCCGTGGTGCCGCCGGTGGCCAGCGGCAGCACCGTCTTGCCCGCCAGCGCGTACTGCGGCAGCAGATCCAGCAGGGACTTCAGCAGCCCGGAGTAGGCGGCCTTGTAGACGGGGGTGCCGACGACGATCCCGTCCGCCTGCTCGACCAGCGTCCTGGCCCGGACGATGTCCGGATGCGCGAAGTCGGCGCCGAGCAGCGCGGTGGCGGGGATGGTGCGGACGTCGAGCGGGGTCACCTCATGGCCCTGGTCGGTGAGCCGGGCGTCGAGGTGGCGCAGCAGCCGGCCGGTGCGGGAGGTGGCGGAGGGGGAGCCGGAGATGGACAGGATGGTGGCCATGGTGGTCCCTTTCAAGAAGGTGGCGGGCGGTGTGGCGCGGGCGCGGCGGGCCGTCAGGAGTACCAGGTGGGCTGGGGGAGTTCGGCGGTCAGTACGTGGCGGCCCACCTCGCGGCGCTTGTAGGCCACCGGGTCGTGCAGGGTGTGGGTGCGTACGTTGCGCCAGAAGCGGTCCAGGCCCTCGGCGGAGGCGGTCGAGCGGGCCCCGGTGACCTCGAAGATGCGGCTGGTCACCTCCAGGGCGACATCGGTGGCCCGCGCCTTCACCGCGGCCACCCTGACCTCGAACTCGCCGCGGGCCTGCTCGGTGACCGCGTCCGGGTCCTCGTGCAGCCGCTGCCCTTCGGCCGCCACCGTGTCCGCGAGCGCCTCGGCCGCCCACAGCTTGGCGGTGAGATCGCCGTAGGTGTCGATGACATGGGGTTCGTCGACCGCCGCGTCGAATCCGCCGTGCAGCCAGGAGCGGGACTTTTCGCGGGTGTAGACGGCGGCGGTCTCCAGGGCACCGGCCGCGATGCCCAGGTAGAAGCTGACAAAGACCAGCTGGATTGTCGGCACGTTGAGCGTGTTGTAGACGCGGGGCTGGAACTCCTTGTCCACATAGCCCGCGGCGGCCGCCCAGGGGACCGTCACGCCGTCGAGCGTGACGCTGCCGCTCTCGGTGAGCCGCTGGCCGATGTTGTCCCAGTCGTCGTGGAAGGTCAGCCCCTCGCTGTCGGACGGGACGATGGCGAACACATGGCGGTCGGTGCCCTCGAAGACGCCCTCCAGCACGGTGACGTCGGAGACCTTGCTGCCGGTGGAGAAGGACTTGTGGCCGGTGAAGGTGAGGGTGTCGCCCTGGTCCCGGACGACCACGTCGTTGTCGCGCGGGTTGACGGCGCCGCCGAAGAACCACTGGTTGCGGGCGGCGTCGGCCTCGACCTGCTCCCACTGTTCGCGGGTGCCGACCAGCCGGGCGGCCCAGTTCCACAGATAGTGGTAGCCGAGCAGCTGGCCGATCGAGCCGTCGGCCTTGGAGATCTCGCGGACCACGCGGTACGCGGTCGTCCAGTCCTGGCCGCCGCCCCCGTGCGCGGCGGGGCCGAGGAGGGTGACCAGGCCCGCGTCCTTCAGCAGCTGGACCTCGGCGTACGGGGTGGCGCCGGCCTTGTCTCGGGCGGCCGCGTCGGTGGCCAGGACACCGGCGACCTCGGCGGCGCGCCGGATCCAGCCGTCGGCGTCGGCGGGGCGGGGGAGGGTCTGCCAGTCGGTGCGGGTGGCGGTGCTCATGGGTGTTCCCTTCCGGGCGTGCGTACGGGGGTCAGGCGAGCGCGGGCTCGGTGTCCGGCAGCTGTGCCTCCAGCTCGCGCACCAGCGGCAGCACGCGCTTGCCGAAGTACTCGACCTCCTCGTGGTAGTGCAGGAAGCCGAGGAGGAGCAGGTCGACGCCGAGCCGCTTGTACGCGACGATGCGCTCGGCGATCTGCTCGGGGGTGCCGATCAGCCCCGTACGGAAGCCGTCGTTGTACTGCACCAGGTCCTCGAACGAGGAGTCCTGCCACATGCCCTTGCCGTCGGCGGTGGACTGCCCCGCCTGCTGCACCGCGTCGCGGAAGCCGTGCACCGCGTCGGAGTCGGCCTTGGCGACGATCTCGCGCAGCGTGTCGCGGGCCTCCGCCTCGGTGTCGCGGGCGATGAGGAACGCGTTGAGGCCGAAGCGCGGAGCCGGGCGGCCCACGGTGGCGGCGGAGGCGCGCACGTCCCGGATCTGCTCGGTGACGCCGTCGAAGTCCTTGCCGTTGCTGAAGTACCAGTCGGAGACCCGCCCGGCCATGGCGCGGGCCGCGGTGGAGTTGCCGCCCTGGAAGATCTCCGGATGCGGGCGGACGGGGGTGTTGACCGGCTTCGGCTTGAGCGAGAAGTCGCGGATCCGGTAGAAGTCGCCGGCCAGCTCGGCGTGGTCCTCGGTCCAGATCGTGCGCAGCGCGCTGATGAACTCCTCGGCGCGGCGGTAGCGCTCGTCGTGCTCCAGCCACGGTTCGCCGAGCGCGGTGAACTCGCCCTTGAACCAGCCGCTGACGACGTTCACCGCGAACCGCCCGCCCGACAGCTGATCGGCGGTGGCGCCCAGCTTGGCCAGGACGCCCGGGTGCCACAGCCCGGGATGGACGGCGGCGATGACCTTCAGCCGCTCGGTGGCGAGCAGCAGCGCGAGGCTGAAGCTGGTCGACTCGTGCTGGTACTCGGCGCCGTAGCTGGCCATGTACCGCACCTGGCTGAGGGCGTAGTCGAAGCCGTTGTTCTCCGCGAGGACGGCCAGCTCGCGGTTGTAGTCGTAGCCCCAGTCGGTGCGCTGATCGATCTTGCTGGTGACCAGACCGCCGCTGACATTGGGCACCCAATAGGCGAAACGCAGCGGGTCGTTACGGAATTCGGCAGGGGGATGTACGGGCATGGGGAACTCCCGGAACGTGAATACGCGCTTTCAGGCGCACGTGAATACGGCCGCCGCGCGACGGGCGCGGAGAGGAGCTACGCGGAATGGCGGCAGCGGCCGGAAGGAAACAGCCCTGGACCGTGCGTGGTCAGGTCAGGGGTGCTGAAGAAGGGGAGGGGGCGGCGTGTTCGCTCAGGCCCGACAGCAACAGGACGCGCTGGAGACACGCGCAAGGTCGACGTGGCGTCGCCGCGTGAGGTCCTGTCGCTTCATGTCACCGATCCAACCAGTGGGGCGTACACCCGGTCAAGAAGACCGGGGCCGGATTCCATATATCGGACATGTGCTGTCCTGCGGGAATCTCTGTCTGCGGAAAATCCCAGCACATTGCTCTCAGGCTACCCGGGATGCGGGGTGGAGCGTCAGTCGGTATTCATGAGGCCGTCATAGGGAATCCCTTGCACCCGTCTCCCGGAAGCGGCCATTGTGGCTGCCGTGCGGATCGAACAGCTGGAATACCTCGCCGCGGTCACCCGGCTCGGCTCCCTGCGCCGGGCGGCCGAGGAACTGCATCTGTCCCAGCCCGCGCTCAGCGAGACCGTCCGCAATCTCGAGCGGGAACTCGGTGTGGAACTACTGGAGCGCAAGCGCTCCGGGGCGAAGATCAGTGACGAGGGACGGGAGCTGCTGCCGCACATCGTCGGCGTCATCGAGGCGGTGGACCGGCTGCGGGACGCGGCCGGCGACCAGCACCGGGTGAGCCGCATGATCCGGCTCGGCACGGTCAACACCGCGACGGTCCCGCTGCTGATCCCGGTCATCCGCGCGTTCCGCGCGAGCCATCCGGTGACCCAGGTGGAGGTGGTCGGCGCCCAGCAGACCGACATCCACCGGGCGCTGCTGGAGGGCAGCCTCGACCTGGGCCTGGTCAACTACCTCGAGGGCGACGACCTGCCGCCGGACTTCCAGACCACCGAGCTGCTGCGCGGCCGCCCCGTCGTCTGCGTACGCCCCGACAGCGGGCTCGCGGCCCGGTCGGAGGTCAGTGCGACGGACCTGCTGGACGAGTCCGAGCCGCTGATCGTCATGCGGTCCGGCTACGTCATGCACCGCTACATCCACCGTCTGCTCGACGGCCGCAGCCCCTCCTTCTCGTACTCCACGGACGGCGCCGAGATGGGCAAGCTGATGGTCGCCGAGGGGCTCGGCGCCACCGTGCTGCCCGACTTCAGCGTCGTCGGCGATCCGCTGGAGCGCGGCGGGCTCATCACCCACCGCCCGCTCGTGGGCGCCGACACCGACGTCCTGCTGGTCCTCCAGCGCCGCCGCGCCGCCTCCGTCCCGCGCGCCGTCCGGGACCTCCACCGTCTCTTCGTGCGGGGTGCCCGGGCTACAGCTCTCTGAGCGCGGGCAGCAACCGCTTCTCGGCCCAGTCGAAGAAGGGCCCCTGATGGTCCCCGCCGATCTGGACCAGGGCCACGTCCGTGAAGCCCGCGTCGGCGAACGGACGGAGCTTCTCGACGAACTCCCCGACGTCATTGCCGCAGGGGAGGGACGCGGCCACGTCCTCGGGCCGCACGTACTGCGTGGCGCCCTCGAAGGAGGCCGGACCCGGCAGCTCGGAGTTGACCTTCCAGCCGCCGCCGAACCAGCGGAACTGGTCATGGGCCCGGGTGATCGCCGCGTCCCGGTCGGGGTCGTACGCGATCGGCAACTGGCCTATGCGCGGCTTCCCGCCGCCACCGTGCCGCTCGAACGCATCCACCAGGTCGGGCTTCGGCTCGGTGGCGATCAGCATGTCCGCCAGGTGCCCGGCAAGCCTGCAGGACGCCTCGCCGGACGCGGCCAGCCCTATGGGCGGCGCCTCGTCGGGCAGATCCCACAGCTTGGCGGACTCGACGTCGAAGTGGGTGCCCCGGTGGTTGACGTAGCCGCCCCGGAACAGCGCGCGGATGATCTCCACGGCCTCCTCCAGCATCTCCTGCCGGATGTCGGCCGACGGCCAGCGGGTGCCCACCACGTGTTCGTTCAGATTCTCGCCGGACCCCAGCCCCAGCCGGAACCGCCCCTCGGACAGCAGCTGCATCGTCGCGGCCTTCTGCGCGACCACCGCCGGGTGGTAGCGGACACTCGGGCAGGTCACGAACGTCGTCAGCGGGATCCGCGACGTGGCCTGCGCGGCCGCCCCGAGCACACTCCAGGCGTAGGGGGAGTGCCCCTGGGAATCGAGCCACGGAAAGTAGTGGTCGGACGTCACCGAGAAGTCGAAACCGACCTGCTCGGCCCGGACCACGTCCTCCACGAGCTGACGCGGTCCGGCTTGCTCGGTCATCATCGTGTAACCCCATCGCATGGCTCCCGAGTACCGGTTTGCCCTGCTTTCAAACTGGCTCTCCGGGACCTCGTTGCCGCCCGCGCCACCTGGTGTTACTTGCGGTAAATGTGGATGTTCCGCAGATAGCAGTCGGAACGCGCGGACATCCCCTCACGGCCGTACAGACCGCACTTGAAGTAGTGCGTCCCCGCGCCGTGGTCCTTGAAGGTCGCCTGGAACTCCCGGTTGACGTAGACGTGCACCGAGCCCGCGGTGGTGTCGTGCACGACGTTCAGCCGCAGCGTGGTGTCGTAGATCGGGCGGTAGATGACCTGGTCGGTCTTGTCGTAGTAGGTGAGGCTGTTGTTGTTCATGGCCAGGGCCATGAACGCCGTCGCCTGCGTGGCCGCGCCGAAGACCTGCATGACGCAGACCCGGTGCGCGGACGACTTCACCGTCATGTCGCACTCGAACTGCGCCTGTCCGGAGGTGTAGTCGTTCTTGAACCGCGGCTCACTGCGGGGGCCCGAGTCGCGCCCGGGATAGGGCGGCACACCGTCGCCCACATGGTCGCCTGGGTGAACGCCGAACTCATGAAGAATGCCGCCGAGATCGGCCAACTCCGCCTGCTGCGGGCCGTATCGTGAGCCGGTAGCGCGCGCTCAGCCGTCGTCCCCCGTGGTGCTGCTGCCCGAACTCCGGCCGCTGCGCCCCGACCCGCTGCGCACCGCCTCACCCAGCGCCAAGGTCACGGTGGACACCGCCCGTGCCCAACGCGGCCCGCCACGCGCTGCCCACGCGACGCAGACACACCCTCCGGCGACGAGGACCAGAACGACCGCCAGGGCGAGCACGATCATGCTCATCACCCTCTTTCTGTTGTAGTCCGCGCCATCTTCTCAGCCCGCCCTCAGGCCGTGGTGTCGGGCGTGTCGAGGAACGGGAGGACCGCGGCGGGCAGCAGGGGCGAGGTGAGGATGTCGTAGTGCGTGGCGCCCGGGAGGATGGCGAGGCGGGATGCGGGGCGGGCGGAGCCGTCCCAGCCGGGGTCCTGCCGGGCGCCGCCGAGCAGCGCGAAGAACTCCACCATGTGCGCGGGCTGGACGGCGTCGGCGTCGCCGAAGACCAGCAGAACCGGGGCGGTGATCTTCGCGATCTCGGACGTCCAGTCGTAGTCCTGCCGCTTCAGCTCGGCGACCTTGGCCACGAGCGTCGGCCAGTCCTGCGCCCGGGGCGCGAGCCGCGCGTACAGCTCGTAGACGGGGGACTGCATCATCGGCTCGGCGGCGGCCGCGCTCATCTGGTCCATCTGCGCCACGACCTCGGGGAACCAGCCCTCCCGGCGGGCCGCGGTGGAGACCACGACCAGGCGGCGCACCTGGTCCGGGTGCTGGATCGCCGTGCGCAGGGCGACATCCGCCCCGACCGAGTAGCCCAGGACATCCGCCCGGGCCAGGCCGAGGTGCCGGATCAGGGCGGCGATGTCGTCCGCCATCAGCTCCGGGCGCAGCGGACGGTCGATGTCCGCCGTGCGCCCGTGTCCCTGGAGGTCCACCGCGAACACGCGCCGCCGCTCGGACAGGGCGGGCAGGACCGGGGCGAACATCTCGCCCGCCCCGAAGCCGCCGTGGAGCAGCACCAGCGGTTCACCCGGTCCCGACCCGTGTTCCTCGACGTACAGGGACAGCCTGCCCAGATCCGCGTAGCCCATAACCGTACCTTTCCGGAAGTTCACTCGATGTCGAGAAGATAGACCATGGGGACGCGGGAAACTCATCGGTCAGGCGCCGAGCTTGGCGGAGATGAGGGGCGCCAGGCGGTCGGTGATGGTGCGGTGGCCCTGGTCGTTGGGGTGGACGGAGTCGGAGAGGTCGCCGGCGGCCAGCCAGCCGGTGGTGTCGATGTAGGAGGCCCTGGCGTCGCCGGAGGCGGTGACGGCGGCCTTGGTCTCGGTGCCGAAGCGGCCGCTGAAGGTGCGCAGGGCGAAGATCCAGGCATTCGGGTAGGCGGTGCGGACCTTGCGGAGGAGGCTGGTGTACGACGCCTGGAACTGCGCCGAACTCACGCCGCGCCCCACGTCGTTGGTGCCGAGGTTGATGACGACGGCGTTCGCCTGGTAGCGGGAGAAGTCCCAGGCGGGCGTGGCGGCGTTGGGGTTGAGCTTGGTGAACTGCTGCTCCAGGCTCATCCGGTCGTCGGCGGTGTCGACCAGCGCGGCGCCGCCCTGGGCGATCTGGGTGTGGTCGGCGCCGAGGCGTTCGCCGATGAGCCAGCCGTAGGCGGTGCGGGCGTTCTGGGAGGTGGTGGTGCCGACGGTGATGGAGTCGCCGACGAACTCGATCAGCTTCTTCGGGGTGGCCGGGGCGAAGGTGGTGGCGCCGCTGTCGAGGGTCAGGCCCTGGAAGACCGCGTCACCGTGGTAACTGCCCGCGATGACCTGGTAGTTGACCTGGAGGGTGTGGTTTCCGGCGGCCAGCGGGGTGGGGGTGAGGTTCACCGTGCCCTTGGCCTCGTCGTAGAAGGTGGCGGGGCCGCCGTCGATGCTGGCCCACAGGTCGATCGCGTTGCGTTGCTCGAGCTTGACGGTGCGGCCTGTGAAGCCGGTGCGGAAGTAGGCACCCGCCCAGTACGGGGTGTACGCGGTGGTGGACGTCGTGGTGTCCCAGCGGCCGCTGAACTTGATGTTGGGGTCGCCAGGCCGGCCGGGGGCGGCGGCCTTCAGCGTCGCGGAGCCGAGTTTCGCGGAGATGATCGGGGCCAGGCGGTTCGCGAACTTGGTGTGGCCCGCCTCGTTGGGGTGGCCGTTGCCGTCCTCGTAGTCGATGCCGTCGGTCAGCCAGCCGCTGGTGTCGACGTAACTCACCTTGGCGTCGCCCGCGGCGTTGCGCGCGCTCACGGCGGCCTTGGTCTCCGTCACGTAGCGCTTCTTGAGGGTCTGGACGGCGAAGAGGGCCGCGTGCGGGTACTTCGCGCGGATGTCGCGGAGGAGGGTGGTGTACGCCGACTGGAACTCGGGCCCGGTGACGCCGTGCCCGATGTCGTTGGTGCCGAGGTTGATGACGACGGCGTTCGCCTGGTAGCGGGAGAAGTCCCAGCTCTGGTCACCGGTGGAGGCCGTCTT
The DNA here is from genome assembly GCF_044332925.1 of Streptomyces sp. NPDC021212. Classification (NCBI taxonomy): domain Bacteria; kingdom Bacillati; phylum Actinomycetota; class Actinomycetes; order Kitasatosporales; family Streptomycetaceae; genus Streptomyces; species Streptomyces sp. NPDC021212. The sequence continues at coordinate 585,126 of NZ_JBIRPZ010000002.1, read as the reverse complement.
GAAGAACTGGCCGGCCAGGCCCACGCAGCCGCTCTTGCCGACCAGGCAGTAGCCCGAGCGGGCGATCTGGGTGTGGCGCATGCCGAGTTGTTCGCCGGTCTTCCAGCCGTACGAGTCGAGCGCGAGCCGGTCGGTGAGGGCGCCGGCGGTGATGGAGTCGCCGACGAACTCGATGAGCTTGCCCGGCACGCGCGGGGTGGTGGTGCCCGCGCCCGAATCGAGGACCAGGTCCTGGAAGACGGTGTCGCCGGAGCGGTAGGAGACGCGGAGGGTGTGCGTGCCCTGGGGGAGTGGCGTCGGGGTGAGGTTGACGGTGCCCTTGACGCCCGCGTAGAAGACGTCGGCGCCGCCGTCCACGCCGGCGTAGAAGTTCACCGCGTCCCGGGCCTTGACCTTCACCGTCGTGCCGGTGAACGCGGTCTGGAGGTAGCCGCCGGTCCAGTTGGGGACGGCGGCGGTGGCGGAGCTGATGTCCCAGCGGCCGGTGTAGACGATGTTCGGGTCGGTCACCGAGCCGTCCCCCAGGGCCTTGGTGGGGGTGGCGTGGGCGGTGCTCAGGCTCAGCCCCAGCAGGAATAACGATGTGGTCATGACAAATGCGAGGAATCTGCGCATCCGAGGGGTCCTCTCGCGGGGGGAGGGCGGGGGTGGCCTGGGAGCGCTCCCAGGTGTGGCGTGCGGTCACGATGGAAGCGATGAATCGGTTCAACGTCAAGGGTGCGGGTCGCCCCCTCGCCGGCCCGGACCGGGCTGACAACTGAGCGGGCGGACTACCAGCGCGGAATGGCCGGGGTCACCCACTCGGGGTCGGCGACACGCATCGCGGCGGCATCGTCGCGGTCCCGCATCGTGCCGTCGTCGTCCAGCCAGCGCTGGTGCAGTACGGCGAGCCGGTCACGGTCGAGTTCGACGCCGAGCCCGGGGGCGTCGCTGACGTCGAGCCGGCCGTCGCGGAAGGTGAGGCGCTCGGTGATCACGTCCTCGGTCTGCCACGGGTAGTGGCTGTCGCAGGCGTAGTCCAGGTTGGGCACGGTGGCCGCGACATGCGTCATGGCGGCCAGGCTGATGCCCAGATGGGTGTTGGAGTGCATGGACAGGCCGACGCCGAAGGTGCGGCAGATGGCGGCCAGCTCGCGGGTGTTGCGCAGCCCGCCCCAGTAGTGGTGGTCGGAGAGGACGACCTGCACCGCGCCCTTGGTGAACGCCTCCCGGATCTCCGCGAAGGTGGTCACGCACATGTTGGTGGCCAGCGGGACACCGGCGGCCCCGGCGACCTCGGCCATCCCGGGCGTACCGCTGGTCGGGTCCTCCAGGTACTCCAGGACGTCCCGCAGCTCCTCCGCCACGTGCAGGGACGTGGGCACGGACCATGCGCCGTTGGGGTCCAGGCGCATCGGCCGGCCGGGGAAGCGCTCGGCCAGGGCGCGGATCGCGGCGATCTCCTGGTCGGGTTCGAAGACGCCGCCCTTGAGCTTGAAGGAGGTGAAGCCGTAGTCGCGGGCGAAGCGCTCGGCCTGCGCGACGACCCCGGCCGGGCCTGTGGCCGCGTCCCAGTCGTCGGGCTCACGGGCGACGCCGTCCGGGTGCTCGGCCCAGCGGTAGAAGAGGTACGCGCTGTACTCGACGCGGTCGCGGACCTTGCCGCCGAGCAGCGCGTACACCGGCAGCCCGGTCGCCTTGCCCCAGGCGTCCAGGCAGGCCACCTCGAAGCCGGAGACGATCGACAGGCGCAGCTTGTCCGCCGTCTGGACGCCGCGCAGGCCGCCGACGTCCACGGCGTTCTCGACCCGGGAGGAGTCCACCGCGACCTCGCCCGCCAGGGTGAAGAGCCCGTTCAGGTCGGTGACGCCGAGGCCGGGCAGCTTCTCGGCCAGCGGGCGGGCCAGGTCGAGGTACTTGGTGTCGCCGTACGTCTCGCCGATGCCGGTCGTCCCGCCCTCGGTGACCACCTCGATGATCAGCCGGGGGGTGTACGGCTGGTGGACGCCCTGGGTGTTCAGCAGCGGCGGGTCGGCGACGAGGATGGGCGTCAGCCGCACCTCGGCGATGGCGAGGGCTTCGGCTTGCGGCGTCGTCTGCGTCATTGTGCGGCTCCCACGAGGTCGAGTCCGGTGGTCAGAAGGGCTTCGAGGTCGGCCAGGTCGTCCGGGCCGGGGTCGGTGAGCGGCGCGCGCACCGGGCCGTCGTCGCCGCATCGACCCGTGGGGGCCGCCATTGCTCGTCTCTCTATGTAGATGGCGTCTACGTAGGAAGATAGAGATTAGGAATGTGCACGCGGGGCGTCAATAGCCGGGGCTCCGGTCCCGTGGCCCGGATTACGATGCGGCCCATGACGGAAACCGGTGGCGTACGCGAAGTGAAATCGGCGGGCCGCACCGTGCAGCTCCTCGAAGTGCTCGCGGCCCGCGGCGACCAGCCCGCCCGGCTCCGGGAGCTGGCCGAGGAGCTGGAGGTGCCGCGCAGCAGCATGTACGCGCTGCTGCAGACCCTGATCGACCGTGGGTGGGTGCGCACCGACGTCACCGGCTCGCTGTACGGCATCGGCATCCGGGCCCTGCTGACGGGGACCAGCTATCTCGACAGCGATCCGCGGGTGCGGGCGGCGCGGCCCTACCTGGACGAGGCGTCCGACGCGCTCGGCGAGACCATCCACTTGGCCCGGCTGGACGGCGGCGACGTCGTCTACCTCGCCACTCGGGAGTCGCACGAATACCTCCGGCCCTTCAGCCGGGTGGGCCGCCGCCTCCCCTCGTACGCCGGAGCCCTCGGCAAGGCGCTCCTCGCGGAGCGTCTCGACAGCGAACTCCCGCTTCCGGATGGGCCTTTGGAGCCGCTGACCCCGCGTACCCACCGGGACCGGGCGTCCCTGGTCGCGGACCTGGTCCGCACCCGGGAGCGCGGCTACGCGGTGGACCGCGAGGAGGGCGTCACCGGCATCGTGGGTTTCGGCTTCGCCCTCCGGTACGACGCCCCGGCGGTGGACGCGATCAGCTGCTCGGTGCCGACGGCGCGGCTGAGGGAGGGCCGGGAGGAGCGGATTGTGGCGGTGATGCGGGAGATTCGGGCGAAGATCGAAGCGGTGGCGCCGCGGGCGGGAGGGTCGGCCACGCAGTGGCGGTAGCGGGGGGTGTTGTTCCCCACCCCGCCCCTTCCCGAACCCGGGGGCAGGCCCCCGGACCCCCGGCCGTCGGGGCCTCGACTCCCGGGCCCTTCCGGCCCCGGGCCGTGGCGCGGGGCTTCAGGGGTGGGGGTGCTTGATCATGTCGGCGCATTTCTCGCCGATCATCATCGTCGTGATGCACGGATTGACGGCCACCAGGTGCGGCATCGCCGAGCCGTCGGCCACCCGCAGCCCGGCCACTCCCTTGACCCGCAGCCGCGGGTCGAGCGGGGCGGACCGGTCGTCGGGGGCGCCCATCTTCACCGTGCAGGACGGGTGGTAGACGGTGTTGTGCGTGTCGCGGATGTAGGCGAACAGCTCGTCGTCGGTGTCCGCGTCGGGGCCGGGGGCGAGCTCGGCGCCTGCCCAGAGGGCCAGGGCGGGGCGGGCGACGATGTTGCGGGCCAGTCGGAGGCCGTGGATCATCACGCGGATGTCGTGGTCGTGGGTGAAGTAGCGGGGGTCGACCCTCGGCTTGTCGCGGAAGTCGCGGGTGCGCAGCCGTACGGTGCCGGTGGAGCGGGCGCGGGTGACGTTGGGGGTGAGGCAGAAGGCGTTCTCGGACGTCGGATAGCCGTGGCGGTAGGTGTTCATGTCGAACGGCACCGAGCCGTAGTGGAACATCAGGTCGGGCCGGTCGAGATCGGGCTCGGTGGCGGCGAAGATGCCGATCTCCCACCACTGGGTGGAGCTGCGGACCATGGGCTGTTCGGCGTTCCACATGATGACGCCCTCGGGGTGGTCCTGGAGGTTCTCGCCGACGCCGGGGGAGTCCACGATCACCTCTACGCCCGTCCCGCGCAGATGGTCCGCGGGCCCGATGCCCGACAGCATCAGCAGCTTCGGGGTGTCGATGGCGCCGCAGGAGACGATGACCTCGCGCCGCGCGTGCACGGTGTGGGTGTGGATGAGGTCGGGGGCGAGGTAGTCGACGCCGATGCAGCGCCGGTCCGCGTCCAGCAGGAGCCGCTTGGCCTGGAGCCCGGTGCGTACGGACAGATTGGGCCGGCCGGACATGACCGGGTGGAGGTAGGCGACGGAGGCGGAGCAACGGGTGCCGTCCTCGCGGGCGTTGATCTGGAACCAGTGGGCGCCGCGCACCACCGTCTCACCGGTGTTGAACGGCGTGAGGGGTATGCCCGCCTCCTCGCACGCCGCCAGCAGCGCCCGGCCGCACGGGTCGTGGGGCGGTACGGTGCGCAGGGTGACCGGGCCGCCGCGGCCGTGGTGGTCCCCGGGCGCGTCGTTGTTCTCCAGCCGCCGGAACAGCGGGAACGTCTCCTCGGCGCTCCACCCCGTACAGCCGCCCGCGGCCCACTCGTCCAGATCCTCGGTGGGCGCCCAGAACGCGATGCAGGAGTTGTGGGAGGAGCAGCCGCCGAGCACCCGGGCGCGGGCATGCCGGAGGAAGCTGTTGCCCTTCTTCTGCGGCTCGACGGGGTAGTCCCAGTCGTATCCGGACTCCAGCAGCGCCATCCACCGGTCCAGCCGCAGCACGTTGTCGTCGCCGACATCCGAGGGGCCCGCCTCCAGGAGGCACACCGTCACCGACGGGTCCTCGCTCAGCCGCGCCGCGACGACCGACCCGGCCGTGCCGCCACCCACCACCACGTAGTCGAACTCGTCCACGGGCCTCTCCTCACGGGATCACGGCGCGGTGGCGGCGGCGTGCTCGGCGAGTACGCCGGTGTGTCTGCGCTGCACGAACCAGTAGTAGGCGAAGCCGCCGAGCGCGACCACGCCGATGAACAGGACCGCGCCCCAGCGCAGATACCAGTGCTGCGGGCCGGTCGCGTTGTAGACCTCGGCGCGCGGCCAGGCGAGGTTGACGGACATCGCGAGGCCCCACAGCACCGCCACCACATTGACCGGCAGACCGAAGCGCCCCAGCGAGAAACGGCCCGTGGCGGGCCGCCACCGCCCCCTCAGCCGCCGCACCAGCATGGGCATGGTGACCAGCAGATACGCCATGTAGATCATGATGATCGCGATGCTGGTGACGATGGAGAAGATCTGCGGCTGGTTGATGTTGATGACCAGGATCGCCACCGCCACCAGACCGATGAGGATCGCCGGGAGCACCGGGGTCTGGAAGCGCGGATGGACATGGGCGAGGTGGGAGCCGCCGGGCAGGTTGTTGTCCCGCGCCATGGCGAACATCAGCCGGATGCTGGCGGTGTGCACGGCCAGCGCGCACACCGTGATGGCGACCACCACGCACCACAGCATGATCAGGCCCATGGTGTGCCCGAGGGTGGACAGCACCACGTACTGCAGGCCGTCCTCCGCCAGCTGTTTCGCGTGCAGATTCGTCACCGCCATCAGGGCGAACAGCAGGATGAACCCGCCGATGAGGAACGAGGCGACGAGCGCCCGCAGAATCGCGCGCGGCGCGTTGCGGCCCGGATCCACGGACTCCTCGCCGAGCGACGACGCCGTGTCGAAGCCGTACATGACGTACGCGGAGGCCAGCGAGGCGGTCAGAAACGCGCCGAAGTAGCCCAGCGGCCGGCCCTCGCCCCGGCCGAAGGTGTCCAGCACGACGGACGGGCCGCGGGTGAGGTGCGCGGCCAGCAGCAGGATCAGGACGATGGCGGCGATCAGCTCGATGGCCACACCGGCCGAGTTGATACGGGCCATCAGCTTCACCCCGAACCCGTTCACCAGGGTGGTGAACAGGACCAGGATCGAGCCGAGCACGACCGCGTTGGCCGCCCGCTCGGTGCCGCTGCTGCCGTCGCCGACGAGCTGGAACAACGAGGAGATCTGCGGCAGCGTGACCTGGTACGCGAGCGCGACCGCCGCCAGCGACACCATCGAGGCGGTCATCATCATCCAGCCGCCCAGCCAGCCGACGTGCGGACCGCCCAGCAGTTTGGACCAGTTGTAGACCGACCCCGCCACCGGATAGCGCCCCGCCAGCTCGCAGAAACACAGCGCCACCATCAGCTGGCCGAGGAACACCATCGGCCACGACCACCAGTACGCCGGGCCGCCGTGGGTCACACCGAAGTAGAACAGCTGGAACGTGCCGGTGAGGATGGAGATGTAGCTGATCCCGGCGGCGAAGGTGTGGAAGTTGCCGAGCGTGCGCTTGAGTTCCGGCCGGTAGCCGAGTTCCGCGAGCGAATCGTCGTCGTGTGACGTGTCCCTCCGGGGGCCGGGGTGGGGACCCGGTGGTTCGGTGGGACCCGCAGCCGTCATCCGAACCACCGCTGGGCGCGGGGCGCGGTGTTGCGCCAGATGTGCTTGGCCTCCTGATACTCGCGCAGCCCCGCGGGGCCCAGCTCACGGCCGATGCCCGACTGCTTCATCCCGCCCCACTCGGCCTGCGGGACGTACGGATGGAAGTCGTTGATCCAGACCGTTCCGGCGCGCAGCCGCGACGCCACCCGGTGCGCCTTCTCCGCGTCCTGCGTCCACACCGCCCCCGCCAGCCCGTACACCGTGTCATTGGCGAGCGCCAGCGCCTCCTCCTCGTCCCGGAACCGCTCCACCGTGAGCACCGGGCCGAACGACTCCTCCTGCACCACCCTCATGTCCGGGGTGCAGTCGTCCAGCACCGTCGGCAGGTAGTAGTGACCACCCGCGAGAGACGGCTCGTCGGGCGGCGCCCCGCCACAGCGCAGCACCGCGCCCTCGTCGATCCCCGCCGCCACGTAACTGGCCACCTTGTCGCGGTGCGCGGCCGAGATGAGCGGGCCGGTACGGGCGTTCTCGTCGAACGGGCCACCGAGCCGGATCGCCCGGGCGCGGGCCACCACCTCGTCCACGAACGCGTCGTGCAACTGCTCCTGGACCAGCAGCCGGGCGCCCGCCGAACACACCTGCCCGGAGTGCAGGAACACGGCCGTCAGCGCGTAGTCCACCGCCGTGTCGAAATCGGAGTCGGTGAAGACGATGTTGGGGTTCTTGCCGCCCAGCTCCAAGGCGAGCTTCTTGACCGTGGGCGCGGCCGCCGCCATGATCCACCGCCCGGTCACCACGCCGCCCGTGAAGGACACCATGTCCACCCGCTCGTCCGTGACCAGCGGCGCGCCCGTCGTCGACCCGGCCCCCAGGACGAGATTCGCCGCGCCCGGCGGCACCCCCGCCTCGGAGAGCAGCCGCAGCAGCCCGATCGCGGTGTGCGGGGTCAGCTCGCTGGGCTTGAGGACGAACGTGTTCCCGGCGGCCAGCGCGGGCGCCACCTTCCAGGCCGTCTGCAACAGCGGATAGTTCCACGGTGTGATCAGGGCGCACACCCCGACCGGTTCGTGCACCACCCTGCTGTCGATCTCCGGACTGCCCGTGTCCAGCACCCGGTCCGCGCCACCGGCGGCGGCCAGATGGCCGAAGTAGCGGAAACACCCCGCGATGTCGTCGAGGTCGTATTCGCTCTCCACCAGCCGCTTCCCCGTGTCCAGGGACTCGGCGCGGGCGAGGTCGGTCTTGTCGCGCTCCAGCAGGTCCGCGACGCGCAGCAGCAGCCGCCCCCGCTCCGCGGCCGGAGTGCCCGGCCACGGCCCGCGGTCGAACGCGTCCCGCGCCGCCGCGACCGCCACGGCCACGTCCTTCGGCCCGGCCTCGTCCACCGCGGCCACCAGGGACCCGTCCGCCGGGCAGCGGATCTCCCGCGTCTGTCCGTCGAGGGCGGCGGTCCACTGTCCGCCGATGAACAGTTCCGGCATGTTTCCCCCCTTGTTTCGGGGTTGCCCGGCCGACCCACACACCGAGCGTAAGCGCCGCCGGTCGGCCCCGCACGGTGACCTCCCACCGGCGGTGGATGGCCTCGCTCGCGGCGATCCTCGCCGGGCGCCCATCGGCCCGCCGCCGGCCTGGGAGATCGCCCGAGCCCACCGCGTGGCGGCTGCTGCGCGAGGTCGTGGCGCGAGCCGTGCGGCGGCTGGTGGACGCGATGAACCAGGACCGCCCCTGGCAGCGGACCCCTGGGAGGTCATCGACCAGCCCGAGTCCGACCCCCGCCAGTGGTCATCCCGCCCTGCGCCCCCGGGGCGTACCGGACCGCCCGGCGCCCGACGGGGCAACGCCGGACCGCCCGGCACCCGGCTACCCGTGCCCGGTGGCTTGTGCCCGGCCACCTGCCCCCGGTGGCTCGTGCCGGGTGGCTTGTGCCCGGCGGCCTGTGGTCGGCCACCTGAGCCCGGTGGCTTGTGCCCGGCGGCCCGTGCCTGGTGGCTTGTGCTTGGCCACCTGAGCCCGGTGGCTTGTGCCCGGCCACCTGGGCCCGGCGGCCTGTGCCCGGCCACCCACGTCGGCGGTCGGCGCGGGGACGTGTTCGGTGCTCCGCCCGGGGGTACGAGCCCATCCACCCGCTGCCCCGGCCACCTGCGCCCGGCGGTCGGCCACCTGCGCCCGGTGGCTTGTGCCCGGCCACCTGCGCTCGGCGGCCTGCGCCCGGCCACCCGTGCCCGGTGGGGATGCCCGGCTACCCGCGCCCGGCGGCCTGAGCCCGGCCACCCACGCCGTCGGTCGGCGCGGGGACGTGTTCGGTGCTCCGCCCGGGGGTACGAGCCCATCCACCCGCTGCCCCGGCCACCTGCGCCCGGCGGTCGGCCACCTGCG
>NZ_JBIRPZ010000002.1:363418-576305 GCF_044332925.1 Streptomyces sp. NPDC021212 | reverse complement strand
TGCGCCCGGTGGCTCGTGCCCGGCGGCCTGTGGTCGGTGGCTCGTGCCCGGTGGCCCGCGCTCGGCCACCCGTGCCCGGCCGCCTGCGCCCGGCGCGGGGACGTGTCCGGTGCTCCGCCCCGGGGGCACGGGCCCACCCCCGCCCCCGCCGTTCCCGGCGACCTGCCCGGCCCTTTCGGCCGCCCGTCCGGCACTCCTGGCGGCCCCGGTCGTCCGGCCGGTGCCTTCGGGGGCCAGGGGGCGGAGCCACCTGTTCGGGAAGGGGCGGGGTGGGGGAGGGCGACCCCCTGCGGGTGCGCGGCACGTGGCGGGGAGAATCCTCGGCATGGTGTACGACCCCGACGCGCCCCGCGTCCTCGCCGACGAATTGATCGCCGCCCTCGACCCCTTGCCGTACCCGCGGCGCATGCGGGAACTGGCCGTGCGGGTGCGGGCGGCCAGCGCGCGGGGCCAACTGGCCGGGCTGGTCGAGGAGCTGTCGGGGCGTGGCACCTACGAACGGCGGCTGGCCGCCGCCGCGGCCGCGGTCGGCGGGCGGACCGGCCATCTGGAGACGCTGCTGACCGACCCCGACCCCCTGGTGCGGTGCCATGCGCTCAGAGCCCGGGTCCGGGACGAGGCGCTGGAGGCGGCGTTCGAGGACGCGCCCGCCACCGTACGTCGCCAGCTCATCCGGGCCGTCGTCGCCCGGCACCGCACCGCGCTCGCCGACCGGCTCATCGAACCGCTGCGGGAGCGCTGGGGCGACGCCGAGGCGGCGCGGCTGCTGCCCGGCTGCGGGGCCGACACCGTCGTACGGCTGCTGCCCGCGCTGTTCCACGCGGTCGGCAGCTGGCGGCCCCTCACCACCCGCCACCCCGCGGTGGTCCTCGACGAGGCCGAGCGGCAGTTGTCCGCGCTGCCCGCGGCCCTGCGCGCAGACTGGTGGCTGCGGTACGCGCCCGGCGTGGCGCTCGCCGCCCGCGCCGAACCGCACCGCGTACTGGACCTGCTGGAACGGCGGTGCCACAGCCCGCTGCCCCCACCCCTGCGGCACCGGCTGGGCACGCTGGTGGCCGCCGACCCCGGCCGTACGGTCGATCTGCTGCTCACGCCCGAACACGCGCACCTGCTGCGCGGCCGGGGGCTGGAACGGGCCGTACTGCGTAAGCTCGTACGCGCCGACCCGCCCGAACTCGACGCCCTGGGCCGGGCCCTGGCGCACGACCCCCAGGCCCTCGCGCGGCTGCTGGCCGCCCTGCCGCCCGCCCGCCGCGCCGCGTTCTTCGACGCCGCCACCGCCGAACGCGACCCCGCCCACGCCGTCCTGGCACCCGCCGTCCTCGACGCACTGCCACGCCCGCGCCGCCAGGACGAGGCGCGCCGGATGGCGGCGCAGGCGCGCGAGCGCGGCGCGCACTGGACCACGGTCCTCGAAGCGGTCGCGTATCTGCCGGTCGAGGAGGCGCACGACGAACTGTCGGCGGCCACCCGCCGTCCCGCCGCGGACGACCGGGCCACCGCCTACCCGCTGCTGATCCGCAACGCCGCCCGCTCCGGCGACCCGGACGCCGTCACCGCGCTGCTGCGGCAGCTGGAACGGTTGCGCAACGAGCAGGACCCGGTGCGCCACGCCGCCCTCGACGCGCTCGCCGCGACCCCGCCCGCCCTGTTCACCGACGACGCCGCCGAGCCGCTGGACCGGGTCGCCACCGACGCCATCCAGGCCCGCGACTCCTCCGCCGCCACCCGCCGGGCGCTGCGCCGCCTCGCCGTCGCCCTGCTGCGCGAACACGCCGTCACCGGGCGGCGCGAACTGCTCGGCTGGGGCTTGCGCACCGTGACCCGGCTGGCGGGCAGCGTCGGCGCCGCCGACCTCGGCCGCCTCGACCACCAGCTGCGGTGCGGCCAGGAACACACCGTCTTCGAGGCGCTGCGCCCCTGGCTGGAGGCGGGCGCCGAACGCGTCGACCACGAGCTGACGTTCGCGCTCGCCCGCTCCCTCGGGCGCCGCGCCCACACCATGCCCGAGCTGCAGGAACTGCTGTGGCAGGCCATCGCGTTCGGCCGCGGGGACACCGCCCGCACCGCGATCGCCCTGTGGCTGGAGCCGCCCCGCGAACGGGACGCCCGGGTGGCCGAACTCCTCGCCCAGGAGCCCTCGGCCGCCGTCCTGTCGCCGGTCCTGGCGGAGCTGACCCGGCGCCGCACCGATCTGCTCGACCTCGTGCTCGGCGACACCCCGCCCTACGGCCGCTTCCTCACCCACGGCACCCACTGGACGCCGCCCACCGGCCGCGACGCGGCCCGCTGGCTGCCCCGCCAACAGGCAGCCGCCGTACGCCTGTTGGCCGAGGCCGCCGCCGATACCACCCTGCCGCCGGCCGACCGCGCCTCCGCGATCGCCCGTGCCGCGCCGCTCGACGGGGCCCTTGTCAGGAGGTGGGCCGCCGCCGACGACGTGGTGCTCGCCGAGGCCGCGCTCGCCGCCCTGCCCCGGACCCGCCTCCCCGGGGACGCCCTGCCCGTGCTGCTCGCCCACGCGGGCGGCGACCGCGCGCGGGTGGCGGTGTACGCGGCGGGCAGGGCCGCCCGGTATGTGGCGCCGTCCCGGCTGGACGCGCTCATACGGGGTGTCCTCGCGCCCGACGGTGTCGCCACCGCCGTACCGTTCGTCCCGGCCAAGGTCACCAGCCGCAAGGAGGCCGCCCGGCTCGCCGCCACCCACCTCCCCGTCCCCGAAGCGGCCACCCTCCTCGCCGACGCCCAGGGGCTCCCCGCCCAGCACCCCGACGTCCAGGCCGTCTGCGTCCGCTTCGCGGCCCGGCTGCTCGGCACCAAACGCGCCTGGGAACTGCTGACGGCCGCCGCCGGCGGGCGCCGCGAACTGCGCCACGCCGTCCTGCGCACCCAGCCCCTCGACCTCCCCGAACACCACCGCGAGCGCTACGCCCAGCTCATCCGCGTCGTCTGCGACACCGAGGACCCCGAGGTGGCCGCCTCCGGCCACGCGGCGCTCGCCCGCTGGTCGCCCTGGGCGCCGGACGCGGCCGCGCTGCTGGTCGCGGCCGTCACCGACCTGAACAACCGGGCGAGCTGGCGGTCCGCCGCCGACGCCCTGCTCGCCCTCATGGCCGCCGCACCCGACGGCACATCCGAGGACAACCCGCTCGCCTGGGCGCTGGCCGCCCTCGTCACCGCCGACGCCCGGACCGGCATACCCGACGCCGAACCGGACCGCGACCGGCCCGCCCGCCAGCGCATCCGCCACCTCGCCACGCGACTCGCCCAGCACGGGCGGATGCGGCCGCGCGAGATGCGGCGCCACGCCCTCGGCGCCGCCGAACTCCTCGCCGGATACGAGACGTTCGTTTCCGAGGCCGCCGAGGTCCTGGTCCAGGCGCTCGACCTGGACGCCCGGCCGAGCGCGCTGACCGCCGCGCTCGCCCGCCTCGCCCGGCTGCACGCCTCCCGCCCCGCGCTCGCCGCCCGCACCGCCGACGTCCTGCGGGACCGGCTCGGCGCCGCCGCGCGGCCGGGCGGCGGCGAGGCGCTGCTGCGCGCCGCCTGGCAACTGGAGGAGGACGGCGGACACGCGGCCGGGCTCTTCGCCGCGGTGCTCACGGGCGTCGGCGGCCCCCGTACGGAATGGGCGGAGCCCTGGCGGGAGCGGGTGCGGGCCTTGCGGCGGCATCCGCACCCGGATGTGCGGGACGCGGCGCTGCGGCTGACGACGGCGGGGGAGTAGGCCCTCAGACACCTGCTGCCACCGCGGCGCCCAGCCCCAGCAGCACGACGCCGGTGGTCACGCTGATTCCCCGCAGGACGGTCGGCTGCGACACCAGGGCGCGCCCTCGGCTGACGGCCCAGGTGAGCAACATGTACCAGGAGGCGCTGACGAGCGCCCACAGGGCTCCCAGGGCGACGGTCGACAGGAACACCGGGCCTTTCGAGGTCACGAACTGGGGCAGCACCGAGACGGCGAACACGCCCGCCTTGGGGTTGCCGAGGTTGGTGACCAGGCCGGTGAGATATCCGCCCGCGAAGCCAGTGCCGCGCCCGTCCCCGGAGGGCGGGCCGGTGGAGACGGTGGTGGTGAGCGCGGTCCGTAACGTCTTCACCCCGAGGATCATCAGCACGATGCCGCCCGCGATCCGGAGCACCGCGTACGCGGTGGGGCTGGCCAGCAGAACGGCGGACAGCCCGGCCGCGGCGGCCGTGGACCACAGCAGGAAGCCGCTGGCATTGCCCGCGAGCGTGCCCCGGAGCGTCCGTTGGCCGCCTTCCAGAACCTGCCGGATCATCAGGGCTTGACTCGCACCTGGCAGCATCGCCAGCAGCAAGGTGGTGGCGAGGAAAACGGGCACATGCGTGGGCATGGGAAAGGAACCCCTTCCGGGGAGTGCGACCGATGGGTGTACCACCAGGCTTCCTGTCCCGCGCCCCTAAGAGAAGTTAAAAGAGAAGGGTGCAGCGTTAGGATTTGTGAATGATCGTGGATCCGGGACAGCTGCGGCTTCTCGCGTTGATCGAGCGGCACGGCTCCCTGACGGCGGCGGCTCACGCACTCCACCTCACGCCCGCGGCAATCACCCAGCAGGTGGCCAAGGCCGAACGCGACTGGCAGGTGCCCCTGGTCATCCGTGGTCCCCGCGGAGCAACGCTCACCGCGGCCGGTGCGCTGCTCGCCTCCCACGGCCGAACCGTGGAGGAGGTGTCGGACAGGGCCGAGGCGGAACTGGCCGCACTGCTCGGCCACCTCTCCCTACGGCTGCGGATCGGAACGTTCCAGGCGGCCGCCCTGCACCTGCTGCCACCTGCCCTGACGGCCCTGCGGCACCGCCATCCGGACGCCGACGTCTCCGTCGTGGACGTGGTGTCCGGACGCGGAGCGGACGAGATCGGCGCGGGGCGCCTGGACCTCGCCATCGTCGCGTCCTGGGGCGCACCGCTCGCGCCGCCCCCGCATCTACGCGCTCACCCGCTCCTGTTGGACCCGATGGTCGTGGTTCTCCCCGACGACCACCCACTGGCCACCGGGCAGCCTGCGGACGGCGAACTGCGCCTGGAACAACTGCGCGACGAATCGTGGGTTTCCATCCTGGCCGGCCACGCCGCCCGCGAACAGTTCCACGACGCTGCCCGCGAGGCCGGTTTCACTCCCACCGTGCGGTTCGAGACCGAGTCCTACGACGTTGTCCAGGCCCTCGTCGGCACGGGCAGCGCCGTGGCTCTGGTATCGCGCCTGGCCCTGACCCACGCGCCCGGCACCACCCATCGTGAACTGGCCCTCCCCAGGCCCCACCGCCAGCTCTACGCCCTGACCAAAACCGACGCCAGCCTCACCCCACTCGCCGACATGCTCATCGACCTCCTCCGCGATGTCGCCCGCGACATCACCGCCACCTGGGAGGCTCCCCTGCGAGAAGAACGCGAGTGCGGGGCCGAGTAGCGCTCAGGTCCTCCTGCGCCAGGCCCCTTCGCCGTAGTCGTAGCCGTATTCGGGGCGGCCCTTGACGCCGCTCGTACGGAACGGTGCGCCGCTGTCGTCGATCCGCACCGTCCCGGAGCGGTCCCCGCTGGTCCACTCCAGCTCCAGGTACCAGCGGCAGTCGCAGCCCGCCGTGCGGGCGTTGACCAGAAGCACCTCGGGATCGGACGCGGAGACCCGGTACGGGAAGCGGACGGCGGGGATCGGCCTGCCCTCGTCCGTGCCGTCGGTGGGGCGCGCCCGGGGGCGGGCCGCGTCCAGGTCGACGGAGAAGGCGCGCGGGGTGGGGGAGCCGCCGCAGCCGTTCTCCATGGCGAACGACGACCAGGCGAGCGGCGTACGGCGCCCCACGACCCGTACGCGCAGGGCGCGCAGCACGACCGCGGACTCCGCCGGTCCCTGGACCGTCACCTCGACGTTGGTGGTCCCGCCGTGCACCGCGTGATGGGCGGCGGCCCAGGCCGGGGCGTCGCGCTCGGTGGGCGGCGGGGCGACGTCGGCGGGCGGCCGGTCGATGAGGTAGCGATGGTCGCAGCCGCTCTCCCAGACGTGGGAGCGGGTGCCGAGGGTGAGGGGCGGGCGCGCGGGGCCGTTCTGCCGCGCCAGATGGCCGCGGGCGGTGGGCCCGGCGGTGGGCGGGCGCGTCGCGGGCGCCTTGGGCGTCGCGGTCGCCGGGGGCGAGGCGGCGGTGTCGTGCCGAGGTGCGCCGTCGCCGGGCGTCGACCGCACCTCCACGGCCGTGACGGCGAGGACGATGACGGCGGCCACGCCCGCCACCAGGCCCCACGGGCCCCGCGGCCGGGCGCGCCACGGGGCGCGGGCCGCCTCGCCCGACGCCACGTCGCCGGGAACGACCCGTAACCACCTCCGCGCGGCCGCGGAGCGATGCGCGTCGGCGCGGAGCCAGCGGCGGTGGAGGGCGATCAGCTCCTCCGGGGTGGCGCCGCACAGGCGGGCGAAGCGCTCCACCGGGGCGAAGTCCGTGGGGACCGCGTCGCCGTCGCAGTAGCGGCGCAGGGTGGACGCGCTCACGTGCAGGCGTGTGGCCAAGGCCCCGTAGCTGCGGCCCGAACGCTCCTTCAGCGCGCGCAGGCTCTCCACGAACTCCTCGACCTCATCGGCTCCGCCCACCGGCCCATCCCCCATTCCGTCCAAGTCAGCGTACGTGCAGGCATTCCCGCCTCCCGAATGCCACGCCTGCCGCAGCGGTGGTGCGCGTCGCCGTCGCCGGGGAGGGCACACGCCCTAGGGTCGGTGCACGCACACGCCCGGAGGATCCCGTGCCGAACGGTTCGCTCTCGCTCGCCGCCACGCTCTACCTGCTCGCCTTCGACCCGGGCACCGGCAAACCCGTCACGCATCTGGGCTATCTGGTCCAGGCCGGGGCGCTCACCGAACTCGCGCAGCGCGAGCTGCTCGTCGACGCGGACGGCAGGCCCAGGCCGCTGCCGGACGCCCGGACCGGGGACCCGGCGCTGGACGGGCTGCTGGAGGTGATCGAGGAGTCCCGGCCGCGCAGCTGGGGGGCCTGGGTGGGGCATGAGACGCGGCTGACCGAGAGGGCCGTACGGCACCAGCTGCGGGCGGCCGGGTATGTGCGCGCCACCTCACGGCGGCGGGTGCTCGGCCTGTTCCCGGTCAAGGAGTACGCGGTGGAACGGCCGCAGCTGGTCGCGGGGATGCGGGACGAGGCGGTGCGCGTCCTGTACGGGGACCGGCCCGCGTCCGAGGTGTCCGAGCGGGACGCGGCGCTGATCGCGCTCGCCGCCGCGGGAGGGCTGACGACCGTCGTCACGCACAAGGACCTCAAGGCGCACCGGCAGCGGATCGCGGAGCTGGAGGCGCGCAGCGGCGCGCCGGGGGCGGCGCTGGAGGGCGTGGTCGACCATGTGCGGGCTGGACTCGCCGCCGCGGTCGCCACGGCGCTGTCGGCGGCGACCGCCGTCACGACCACGACCACCAACTGATCCGAACGGATTTCTCTCAGGCGGCGTCTCTGAGCAGCGACGCCAGCCCGTCGTCCAGGTCCAGCTCCCCTCCCTCGGCCCCCTCCGGCACCACCGCGTACGAGCGGCCCAGGAACCGCCGCAGGTCCCCGGTGTCGAACTGGACCATCGCCATGCCCTCGGGCGCGTGGAACTCCAGCACCGTGCGCTGCGTTCCGCACGGCCACATCTGGACGTCACCGCTGCCCGCGGGCCCGCGCAGCCCGGCCGCGAGCAGTTCGCGCCCAAATGTCCACTCCACGGCGGAACCGTCCAGAGACGCGGTGGGCGGGAAGGAGACGCGGACGGCGAACGGGTCGTCGCGTTCGTAGCGCAGGCATGCCGGGATGGCGCGTGCTTCCGGGGTCGACGCGATGAGGTGAGCCTGGACTGCTTGGTCGATGACAGTGGTCACAACGCCTGCTCCCTTGCGATTGCGATCGGTGCGATCCTCGCCGTCTCTACGTCCATAAGACGTACGGGCTGACGGGCCAGTGCACCCGTCGTGGGCGTGACGTGCGTCACGACCGGTTTTTCGGGGGGACATACGGCATTTAGGCTTGCGAAATCCATGCACGGTCTCGGGTGCCGTGCGGAGCTGTTACAAAACTTCCGCCGCACTCCGCTCTCCCGAGGCACCCACCCCAGGGGTTGTTCCACCATGACGATCCGTCCCGCGGCGCTGGATGCGGCCGCGTACACCCGGCTTTACGAATCCGAATATCCGAGACTTGTCGGGTACGCCCGCACCCTCACCGGCAACCCCTGGACGGCGGGGGATCTCGTCGCCGAGGCGCACTTCCGCATCTGGCGGCGGCTGCGCGAAGGGGAGCCCATCGACGCCGACGCCGCGCCGGGCGAACTGACGAGCGCCGTCCGCGGGCTCGCCGTGGCCTCCGTGAACTGGGGTCCGCCGCAGCAGGCCTCGCTCCTCGAACCGCTGATACGTGTCCTCGGCGAGCTGCCGCAGCGCTGGGTCGCGGCGCTCTGGCTCGCCGAGGCGGAAGCCCTGCCGCCGGAGGAGGCGGCCCGTCGTACGCGTACGAGCGCCGAGGCCGCGGCCGCGCTCGTGGAGCGGGCGCGGGAGAGCCTGCGCCACGAGTTCCTGCGGGCGCACCCCGGCACCCCGGTGAGCGCTGCCTGCGGTGGCCACTGGGACGGGCTGCCGGGTCATGTGCTGGGCACGGACGACCCGCATCAGGCCGAGCAGATCGCGGTGCACATCGACGGCTGCCCGGACTGCCGGACCCGGATGGAGCGGCTGGTGGCGGCCGATGGCCGACTGGCCGCGCTGACCGGCCCCGCGCTGCTGGCGCTGTATGACCGGGGCACCGCGCCGTACCTGCGGCCGCTGGCCGCCGCGGGCGGCTGGGCAACGACGGGAGCCGCCGCGGCGGGCGCCGGGACCGCAGGGGTGGGCGGCCCGGCGACCGTGCCGATCGGCGGTGCGTCGCACGCGGCTCCGGCGAACGGACCGCTCGTCTCCGGCCGACGCTCGATGCGTCACCTGATGCACGGGCAGGTGCGCGAGGCCGGGCCGGTCGCCGTCGCGGTGGCCGGGGCCGGGGTGCTGTTCGTCGCGGGTGCGGCGGTCATGACGGGGCTCGCCCTCACCAACGGCGGCGCGGCGGAGGCGGGGCAGCCGGCGGCGGTGTCGGCACCGCACAAGGAATCCCCCGACTCGTCCGCTACTTCCGGTTCTTCCGGTTCTTCTGGTACGTCCGGTACGGACGCGACCGACGCCGCGTCGCGGAAGCCGAGCGCGCCGCACGCGGACGGCACGCGTGAGGCGTCCCGGAGCCGGCCGTCCGCGAAGGCGCCGGGACCGTCCGATGTGCCGTCGAGCGCGGTGTCCCCGTCGCGGTCCACGCCGTCGTCCGCTCCTTCGGCCCCGTCGTCAAAGAAGCCGACCACGTCGCCCGACCCGTCCGAATCCGGGTCGACTCCGACATCGAAGCCCACGTCGAAGCCCACCTCCGAGCCCTCGTCGCCGTCGCAGGACCCGACGAACGGCGGCGGTGACTCCGGCGGTGGCGGCGGCACGTCGGACCAGCAGGGGAAGCCGGGCAACCCGACCGCGGCGCCCACCGACGACTCGCAGAACTGCGTGTCGCTGCTGGTCAAGCTCTGCGTGAACAAGTGAACCGGCACGGCTGAACGGCCGATCGGCGGCGCCCCCGGGATCCCCGGGGGCGCCGCTGTGTGTCCGGGGTGTCCGGGGTGTCCGGGGTGTCCGGGGTGTCATACGGCGTTATGGACGGCGTACCGCCCATGGGCTAACTTCCCCCTCCATGACGCGCACGGGGATCATGGGCATGGTGAGACGCATGGCGGCCGCCGGACTCTGCGGGGCGGCGCTCGCCGCCGCCCTCGCCGCCGCCCTCGCCGCGCCCGCCCAGGGTGCGGAGGGCGCCGGGGTGCACACCGGATGGCGGCCGAAGGACAGCGGCACCGATGCCCGCTTCCGGGGACTCGCCGCCGTGGACCGCCGGACCGCCTGGGTCGCGGGGACGAAGGGTACGGTGCTGCGGACCCGCGACGGCGGACGCACCTGGCGGAACGTGTCCCCGCCCGGTGCGGAGGGGCTGGAGTTCCGCGACGTCGAGGCGTTCGGCGCGCGGCGCGCCGTGGTGCTGGCCATCGGCGAGGGCGAGGCGTCGCGGGTCTTCCGCACGGATGACGGCGGCGCCACCTGGAGCGAGACGTTCCGTAACCCCGATCCGCGCGCCTTCTACGACTGCCTGACCTTCTTCGACACCCGCCACGGCATCGCGCTCGGCGACCCCGTCGACGGGAAGTACCGCACCCTCGCCACCGGCGACGGCGGCCGTACCTGGCGCGTGCTGCCCACCGGCGGGATGCCCGCCGCGCAACCGGGCGAGGCCGCGTTCGCCGCGAGCGGGCAGTGCCTGGTGAGCGCCGGGCGCCGGGACGCGTGGTTCGCCACCGGCGGCGCCACCACCGCCCGGGTCTTCCACACCGCCGACCGCGGCCGCACCTGGACCGTCGCCGAGGCGCCGCTCCCCGCGGGCGACCCGGCCCGCGGCGTCTTCGCCCTCGCCTTCCGCGACGCCCGCCACGGCCTCGCCGTCGGCGGCGACTACCGCCCCGACCAGCCGTCCCCGCGCGCGGCCGCGGTCACCGCGGACGGCGGCGCCGCCTGGACCCCGGCCACCCAGCCCCCGCCCGCCTACCGTTCGGGCGTCGCCTGGCTCCCGTACGGCCACCGCAGCGCCCTCGCGGTCGGCCCGACGGGCACCGACGTGACGGCGGACGGCGGCCGCACCTGGCGCGCCCTCGACTCCGGTTCGTACGACACGGTGGACTGCGCGCAGGACGGCGGCTGCTGGGCGTCGGGCGAGAAGGGCCGCGTCGCCCGCCTGGAGCCGACCCGGTAGGGAGCTGCGCCGGGCGGTAGCGTGACCGGTCATGACGAGCGCCATCGATCCCCGCTATGAACTCCCGCACGACTGGCCCACGACCGAGGCCGAGGCGACCGCAGTGCAGGAGCGGCTGCGGGGGTCGGTCCGCACGGAGGGCGGGGCGCTGCCCGCCCCGGGCGGCGGGGCCGGGGCGGTCGTCGGTGTGGACGTGGCGTACGACGACGAGCGGGGCGTCGTCGCGGCGGCCGCCGTCGCGCTGGACGCCCGTACCCTCGCCGTCGCCGGGGAGGCGACGGCGGTCGGCCGGACCACCTTCCCGTATGTGCCCGGGCTGCTGGCGTTCCGCGAGATCCCGGCCGTGCTGGACGCGCTCGGCGCCCTGGACCGGCTCGGCCACCGCCCCGAGGTCGTGGTGTGCGACGGCTACGGCATCGCCCACCCCCGCCGCTTCGGGCTGGCCAGCCATCTGGGGGTGCTCACCGGGCTGCCGACGATCGGCGTCGCCAAGAACCCGTTCGCCTTCCGCCACGACCCGCCCGGCCCGCGCCGCGGCGACTGGACGCCGCTGCTCGACGGGGACGAGGAGGTCGGCCGGGCGCTGCGCACCCGGGACGGGGTGAAGCCGGTGTTCGTGTCCGTCGGCCACCGGGTGACCATCGACGAGGCCTGCGCGTACACCCTCCATCTGGCCCGCGACTACCGGCAGCCCGAGACCACCCGCCGCGCCGACGCCCTGTGCCGCCGCGCGCTGGCGGACGCCGGCTAGCCGACTCGTCGCGTCTCGGCCACGAAGCAGCCGAACTCGACGCAGCGCACATGCACCGCGGCCACCTCGGGGTCCGCGTACAGCTCCGCCAGGTTCTCCTCGCACGCCCGCTGCCCGCCGCCGGTCAGCAGCCGGCCGCCGACGATGTTGCCCTGGGCGGAGTAGGCGCGCAGTACGCGGCGGTCGCCCCACATGCCGGTCGGGAAGCCGGGGCCGCTCCAGCCGCCGCACTCCTCGGCGTGGAGGTAGACCGGCCCCACCTCGTCGTACGGGCCGGGCTCGGCGCCCGTCTGCGCGGAGGGCGCCATGTCTGGCGGTATCCGGACGGGGTGCTGGAGGCCGGGCGTACTTGACAGGGGGCTGGTGCTCCGTCACATTCGCCCCAAAACATAGGACGTCCGACGTCCAGATTGCCCCATTCGGAACCGCTCCTTCGGAACCGTCCCATCCAGAAAGCAGGGTCCAGATGAGTCTTCCGGCTCCGCTCACCGGTGTCGTCCCGCCCCTGTGCACCCCCCTCACCCCCGCCGGTGACGTCGACCGGGCGTCTCTCACCGCCCTCGCCGAGCGGCTGATCGGCGCGGGCGTGAGCGGCCTGTTCGCGCTCGGGTCGAGCGGCGAGGCCGCGTATCTGGGCGACGGCAGGCGCCGTACCGTCCTGGAGACGGTGATCGAGGCGGCGGCCGGGCGGGTGCCGGTGCTGGCCGGGGCGATCGACATGGCGACCGAGCGGGTCGTGGACCACGCCAGGACCGCCGCCGCGCTGGGCGCGGACGCCATCGTGGCCACCGCGCCCTTCTACACCCGCACCCATCCGGTGGAGATCGCCGACCACTTCCGGCGGGTGCGCGAGGGCGCGGGGCTGCCGCTGTTCGCGTACGACATCCCGGCCTCCGTCCACTCCAAACTGACGCCCCGGATCGTGCTGCCGCTGGCGGCCGACGGCACGCTCGCCGGGCTCAAGGACAGCAGCGGCGACGACGGCGCGCTGCGGCGGCTGATCGTGGAGGCCCGGCGCCGTGGCCTCCTGGACTCCTTCTCCGTGCTCACCGGTTCCGAACTCGCCGTGGACGGCGCCCTGCTGGCCGGTGTGCACGGCGTCGTCCCCGGTCTTGGCAACGTCGATCCGGCGGGCTACGTACGGCTCTACGAGCACGCCCGCGCGGGACGCTGGGACCGGGCCGCGGCCGAACAGGACCGGCTGGCGGCGCTGTTCGCCCTCACCGACGCCGGTGATCCGGCCGCGATGGGCGGCAGTTCCTCGGCGCTCGGCGCCTTCAAGGCGGCGCTGCATCTGCTGGGCGTCATCGCCTGCCCGGCGACCGCCGCGCCGCAGGTGCCGCTCGGAGGCGATGCCGTGAAAACGGTGCGTCAACTGCTCGAAGACGGAGGACTGTTGTCGTGACGAGTGTGCAATCGCCCTGGTACCGCGAGGTCTCCCGGCGGCAGTGGAAGTCGCTGTTCGCCGCCTGGATCGGCTATCTGCTCGACGGTTTCGACTTCGTGCTCATCACGCTCGTGCTGACCGAGATAGCCGACGAGTTCGACTTGAGCGCGGCGTCGGCGGCGAGCCTGGTCTCGGGGGCCTTCATCACCCGCTGGCTCGGTGGGGCGCTGCTCGGGGCGATGGGGGACCGGTACGGGCGCAAGCCCGCGATGATCGCCAGCATTCTGCTCTACTCGCTGGGCACTTTCGCGTGCGGCTTCGCCTGGAACTACTTCAGCCTCTTCTCCGCCCGGCTATTGATTGGCATGGGCATGGCCGGTGAGTACAGCGCGAGCGCCACGTACGCCCTGGAGAGCTGGCCCGCCCAGTTGCGCAACCGCGCCTCCGGCTTTCTGATCTCCGGTTACGCGGGCGGCACGATCCTCGCCGCCGAGCTGTACAAGTGGGTCGTACCGCACTGGGGCTGGCGCTGGATGTTCTACATCGGCGTCCTGCCCGTGTTCGTCGCGCTGTGGGTGCGGCGCGCGCTCCCGGAGGCGGGGGACTGGCGCGCGGAGGTGGCCGCGTCCGGCGCCGCCCGGCCCAACCCGTTCCGGCCCCTGTTCACCGGCCGCCGCGGATACCTCAACGCGGCCCTGGCGGTGGCCGCGAGCGCCGCGCTGTTCTGCGTCTTCACCCCCCTGGGGGCGGGCTCGCGGTGGCCGCTGTCGCTGCTGGCGGCGGGCTGCCTGCTCGCCTTCGCCGCCCAGCTCGGGGGACGCCGGGGCTGGCTGCTGTACGTGGCGCTGATGGGCACGGTCTTCTGCGCCTTCCTCTACAGCTGGCCCATCCAGGCGCTGCTGCCCACCTATCTGAAGACCGAGCTGGGGTACGCGCCCTCCGAGGTCACCGACGCGATGTTCTACGCGGGCTTCGGCACGATGGCCGGGTGCTGGCTGGCCGGGTTCGCCGGTGACCGGCTCGGGACCCGGCGGGCCTACGCGTACACCCTGCTCGCCTCGCTGTGCTTCGTCTTCCCGGTGTTCGCGGTGCGGGACACGCTGGTGGGTCTTGGGGTGCTGCTGTTCTGTCTGCTCGCCCTGAGCCAGGGGATCTCCGGCATCCTGCCGAAGTACATCGCCGGCCACTTCCCCACGGAGAACCGCGCCGCGTCGCTCGGCTTCGTCTACAACACCGGCGCACTCGGCGGCGCGGTGGCCCCGGTGCTGGGCGCCCATCTGGCGGAGGGCATGCCGCTCGGCCAGGCCCTGGCGGTGCTGACGTCCGGTCTGACACTGGTGGTGATCGTGCTGGTGGGGGCCGATGTGCCGCGCCGGCTGGGCCGTCTGGCGGACCCGGCCCTGCCCGGCGACCACCTGGTGCGGGGGCGCCCGCTTACGGCCGACAGGACCGACACGCCGGGCTGAACGCCCCGCCCCGGGTGGGGGCTTGTGGAAAGGGGGGCGCGTTCCTAGCATCGGCGGTGTTACAGCGGTGGTGTCAAACTTCAGGCTGAGGGCGGACCCGGATGGCGGCGGCAGCAGACGTGGGCGGAACGACGGGGCACGGGCCGCTGGCCGGGGTGCGGGTGGTGGAGCTGGCCGGGATCGGGCCCGGGCCATTCGCGGCCATGCTGCTCGGGGACCTGGGCGCCGATGTCGTACGGGTCGACCGGCCCGACCGCCCCGGGGGCCTGAAGGTCGACCCCGAGTACGACCTCACCAACCGCAACAAGCGCTCCGTCCTGCTCGACCTGAAGTCCGAGCAGGGCCGGGACGCCGCGCTCGGCCTCGTGGAGCGGGCCGACATCCTCATCGAGGGCTACCGCCCCGGCGTCGCCGAGCGGCTGGGCCTCGGCCCTGACCCCTGCCTGGACCGCAACCCCCGGCTCGTCTACGGCCGGATGACCGGCTGGGGGCAGGAGGGCCCGCTCGCCGGTACGGCCGGGCACGACATCGGCTACATCGCCATCACCGGCGCCCTGGGCATGATCGGGGAGGCCGATGGCCCGCCGGTGGCGCCCGCGAACCTGCTCGGGGACTACGCGGGCGGCTCGCTCTACCTCGTCATCGGCGTCCTCGCCGCCCTCCAGCACGCCCGCTCCGGCGGCACCGGCCAGGTGGTGGACGCGGCGATCGTGGACGGCACCGCGCATCTGACCGCCGTCCTGCACGGCATGATGGCGGCCGGCGGCTGGCAGGACCGGCGCGGCAGCAACCTCCTCGACGGCGGCTGCCCCTTCTACGGCACCTACGAGACCGCCGACGGCGGTTACATGGCGGTCGGCGCGCTGGAGCCCGCGTTCTACACCGAGTTCACCGAACTGCTCGGGGTCGCCGACCAGGCGCCCAACCGCCGCGACATCGACAGCTGGGACCGGCTGCGCGACGTCATCGCCGCCCGCTTCAAGGAGCGCACCCGCGAGGAGTGGACGGCCGTTTTCGCCGGGTCGGACGCCTGCGTCGCGCCCGTCCTGTCGCTGCGCGAGGCCCCCGGGCATCCGCAACTCGCCGCCCGCGACACCTTCGTCGACGCGGCGGGCATCACCCAGCCCGCCCCCGCCCCGCGCTTCTCCGCGACCCCCGGGCGGGTGCGCGGCGGCCCCGCCCGGCCCGGCGCGCACGCCGCCGAGGTGGCGCGCGACTGGGGCGTACCCGGCGTCGCTCCGGCGACGCCCACCGACCCGGCCCCCTGATCCGCCCACCCCCGAAAGGCAGCTGACGTGAGCACCGAAGCGTACGTGTACGACGCCATCCGCACCCCGCGCGGACGCGGCAAGGCCGACGGCGCCCTGCACGGCACCAAGCCCGTCGACCTCGTCGTGGGCCTCATCCACGAGATCCGGCGGCGCTTCCCCGAACTGGACCCGGCGGCGATCGACGATGTGGTGCTCGGCGTCGTCAGCCCGCTCGGCGACCAGGGCTCCGACATCGCCAAGGTCGCGGCCATCGCGGCGGGGCTCCCGGTCACCGTGGCGGGTGTCCAGGAGAACCGCTTCTGCGCCTCGGGCCTGGAGGCCGTCAACCTGGCCGCGGCCAAGGTCCGTTCGGGGTGGGAGGACCTGGTGCTGGCGGGCGGCGTCGAGTCCATGTCGCGCGTGAAGATGGGCTCCGACGGCGGCGCGTGGTTCGCCGACCCGATGACCAACTACGAGACCGGCTTCGTCCCCCAGGGCATCGGCGCCGACCTCATCGCCACCCTCGGCGGCTTCACCCGCCACGACGTGGACACCTTCGCCGCGCTGTCGCAGGAGCGGGCGACCCTGGCCTGGAAGGAGGGCCGCTTCGACCGCTCCGTGGTCCCGGTCCGCGACCGCGCCGGGCTGACCGTCCTCGACCGCGACGAACACATCCGGCCGGGCACCACGCCCGAGACCCTGGCCGGGCTCAAGCCGTCGTTCGCGGCGATCGGCGAGGCGGGCGGCTTCGACGCGGTGGCGCTCCAGAAGTACCACTGGGTGGAGGCCATCGACCACGTCCACCACGCGGGCAACTCCTCCGGCATCGTGGACGGCGCGGCCCTCGTCGCCATCGGCAACCGCGAGACCGGCGAGCGCTACGGGCTCGCGCCCCGCGCCCGTATCGTCTCCGCCGCCGTCTCCGGCGCCGATCCGACCATCATGCTCACCGGCCCGGCCCCCGCCTCCCGCAAGGCCCTGGCCAAGGCCGGGCTGGCCATCGACGACATCGACCTGGTCGAGATCAACGAGGCGTTCGCGGCGGTCGTGCTGCGCTTCGCCGAGGACATGGGGCTCGGCCTGGACAAGATCAACGTCAACGGTGGCGCGATCGCCATGGGCCATCCGCTGGGCGCCACCGGGGCGATGATCCTCGGCACGCTGGTGGACGAGCTGGAGCGCCGCGGCGAGCGCTACGGTCTGGCGACGCTGTGCGTGGGGGGCGGCATGGGCATCGCGACGGTGGTCGAGCGGCTGTAGGTGCCTGTTCCCCACCCCGCCCCTTCCCGAACCGGGGACTCCGCCCCCGGCCCCCACCGGGTCTCCGCCCCTGGCCCCTGCCCGGGGGTGCATCCCCCGGACCCCGCCCGGAGCTCGGGCGACCGGACCCCCTCCGGGGTTCGAGTCCTGGGCCGTGTCCGGGGTCCCGATCCCTGGGCTGCGGGCGCTGTGCCCCTGGGCCTGCTGGGGTTCGGGCCCTGGCTCCACTGGGGTTCGGGTCGGGCCCTGTCCGGGGTACCGGTCCGTGGGCTGCGGGGTCGTGCCCTTGGGTCCGCCTGGGGTGTTGGCTCTGGGTTCCTCCGGGGTTCTGGTCCCGGACCCCTTCCGGGGCTCTGGTCCTGGCCCCTCCGGGGTTCGGGTCGTGGGCCCTGTTCGGGGTTCCGGTCCGTGGGCTGCGGGGTCGTGCCCTTGGGTCCGCCTGGGGTGTTGGCTCTGGGGTCCTCCGGGGCTCTGGTCCCGGGTCCCCTCCCGGGGTTCCGGCCCTGGCCGCACCGAGGTTCCGGGCCGGGAGTTCCTCCGGGGGCCCGCCAACGGCCCCCACCCGGCCCACCGGCCCACCGGCCCTACCGGCACCGGCCCTACCGGCCCACCGGCCCTACCGGCCCACCGGCCCTACCGGCCCACCGGCCCTACCGGCCCACCGGCCCTACCGGCCCACCGGCCCTACCGGCCCTACCGGCCCTACCGGCCCACCGGCCCTACCGGCCCTACCGGCCCTACCGGTCCACCGGCCCTCCGGGCCTCGCGGGGTGGGGCCGCGGGGGCGGCGGGGGAGCCCGGGCGGGGCCCGCCTCGGCCGTCGTCCGCAAACAACCTTCCGATCCGCTTCCGAACCGCTTCCGTTTCACCCCTCGCCCCCTGGAGACCGTCAGATGAGCAACGCCACCGCCTCGACCATCCGCTGGGAGCAGGGTGACGACGGCATCGTCACCCTCGTCCTCGACGACCCCGGCCAGTCCGCCAACACCATGAACGCCGCCTTCATCGCCTCCCTCGACGCGGTCGCCGACCGGCTGGAGGCCGAGCGCGAGTCGGTTCGCGGGATCATCGTGACCTCCGCCAAGAAGACCTTCTTCGCGGGCGGCGACCTCAAGGACATGGTCACGCTCGGGCCCGATCAGGCCCAGCAGACATTCGAGACGAACCTGCGCATCAAGCGCGGACTGCGCCGCATCGAAACGCTCGGCAAGCCCGTCGTCGCCGCGATCAACGGCGCGGCGCTCGGCGGCGGATTCGAGATCGCCCTCGCCTGCCACCACCGGATCGCGCTCGACATCCCCGCCTCCCGGATCGGCTTCCCCGAGGTCACCCTCGGCCTGCTGCCGGGCAGCGGCGGCGTCGTCCGGTCGGTGCGGCTGCTCGGCGTCGCCGACGCGCTGCTCAAGGTGCTGCTCCAGGGCACCCGGTACGCCCCGCGCCGGGCGCTGGAGGCGGGGCTGGTGCACGAGGTCGTGGACACGCCGGAGGAGATGCAGGACCGGGCGCGTGCCTTCATCGACGCCCACCCCGAGTCGCGGCAGCCGTGGGACGAGAAGGGCTACCGCATCCCCGGCGGCACCCCGGCGGACCCGAAGTTCGCCGTCAACCTGCCCGCCTTCCCCGCCAATCTGCGCAAGCAGCTGGGCGGCGCCCCCTACCCGGCGCCGCGCAACATCCTCGCCGCCGCCGTCGAGGGCTCGCAGGTCGACTTCGAGACGGCGCAGACCATCGAGGCCCGGTATTTCACCGAACTGGTCGTCGGCCAGACCGCCAAGAACATGATCCAGGCGTTCTTCTTCGACCTCCAAGCGGTCAACTCCGGTGCCAACCGGCCGCAGGGGATCGAGCCGCGCAAGGTGCGCAAGGTCGCGGTGCTGGGCGCCGGGATGATGGGCGCGGGCATCGCGTACGCCTGTGCCAAGGCCGGTATCGAGGTCGTGCTGAAGGACGTCTCCGACGAGGCGGCGGCCAAGGGCAAGGCGTACGCGGAAGGGCTGCTGGCCAAGGCGGTCGCCAAGGGCCGTACGAGCGAGGCCCGGCGCGACGCGCTGCTGGCCCTCATCACCCCGACCGCCGACCCGCGCGACCTGGCGGGCTGTGACGCCGTCATCGAGGCGGTCTTCGAGGACCCGGCGCTCAAGCACAAGGTCTTCCAGGAGGCCGAGCCGATCGTCGCGCCGGACGCCCTGCTGTGCTCCAACACCTCCACCCTGCCGATCACGACGCTGGCGGAGGGCGTGGAGCGCGCCGACGACTTCATCGGGCTGCACTTCTTCTCACCCGTCGACAAGATGCCGCTGGTCGAGATCATCAAGGGCGAGCGCACCGGGGACGAGGCGCTGGCCCGCGCCTTCGACCTGGTGCGGCAGATCAGCAAGACCCCGATCGTCGTGCGCGACTCCCGCGGCTTCTTCACCTCGCGCGTCATCGGCCACTTCATCAACGAGGGCGTGGCGATGATCGGCGAGGGCATCGACCCGGCCTCGGTCGAACAGGCCGCCGCCCAGGCGGGCTACCCGGCCAAGGTGCTCTCCCTGATGGACGAACTCACCCTGACCCTCCCGCGCAGGATCCGCGAGGAGACGCGGCGCGCGACGCTGGAGGCGGGCGGCGAGTGGCGGCCGCACCCGGCCGATACGGTCATCGACCGCATGGTGGAGGAGTTCGGGCGCCCGGGGCGCAGCGGGGGAGCGGGCTTCTACGAGTACGACGCGGCCACCGGCAAGCGCCTGCGGCTGTGGCCGGGGCTGCGCGAGCACTTCGGCAGCACCGGCGACAAGAGCATTCCCTTCGAGGACATGCAGGAGCGCATGCTGTTCTGCGAGGCGCTCGACACGGTGCGGCTGCTGGAGGAGGGCGTGCTGACGTCCGTCGCCGACGCCAACATCGGCTCGATCCTGGGCATCGGCTTCCCCGGCTGGACGGGCGGAGTGCTCCAGTACATCAACGGCTACGAGGGCGGTGTCGCGGGCTTCGTGGCACGCGCCCGGGAACTCCAGGCGGCGTACGGGGAGCGGTTCGCGCCGCCGCCGCTGCTGCTGGAGAAGGCGGAGCGGGGCGAACTCTTCACGGACTAGCGGCCGGGCACGCCACACCGCTGCGCCGATATCCGGCGGATATCGGCGCAGCTATGGCGAGATATGGGGGTGCATCGCGCCGTGCCGACCGGGTGGACTGTCCCCATGAACAATGATCAACCCACCATGTACGTATTGGTCCACGGCGCCTGGCACTCCTCCTGGCAGTGGGCGTCCACCCAGCGCGCGCTGGCCGGGCTCGGGGCGCTGAGCCTCGCGGTCGACCTGCCGGGGCACGGCTTCGACGCACCGGTGCCCTCGGGCTATCACGACCCCGGCCAGCCGGGTTTCGCCACCGAGAAGTCCGCGCTGGCCGGGCTGACCCTGGAGGAGTGCGCCGGGGCCGTCGTCTCGGCGCTGCGCGCGGTGCGCGGCCACCGCAGGGTCGTCCTCGTCTCGCACAGCGCCGGCGGCGTCTCCGCCT
The DNA here is from genome assembly GCF_044332925.1 of Streptomyces sp. NPDC021212. NCBI lineage: Bacteria > Bacillati > Actinomycetota > Actinomycetes > Kitasatosporales > Streptomycetaceae > Streptomyces > Streptomyces sp. NPDC021212. Next base: position 555,837 of record NZ_JBIRPZ010000002.1, on the reverse strand, counting down.
CCCTGGCCGCGGAGCGGGCTCCCGAACTCGTCGACGAGCTGGTTTACCTGGCGTCCGTCGTGCCCGCCGGACGCCCTCGCTTCGCCGACTACATGGCGGCCCCGGAGCAGACCGCGACCGCCCGCGGCCGGGGGCTGATGGTGGGCGACCCGGAGGCCATCGGCGCGTTCCGCGTCAACCCGCTGTCCACCGACCCGGAGTACGCGGAGGAGCTGCGGCTGACGTACTACCAGGACGTCCCCGCCGGGTCCTTCGCCCGCTGGCGCCACGCGCTGAGCCCCGATCTGCCGTTCGCGATACCGACCACCCCGGTCGCCCTGACCCGGGAGCGGTGGGGCCGTATCCCGCGGACGTATCTCCGGTGTGCCGAGGACCATGCCCTCACACCCGCCATGCAGGACCTGATGATCGCGGAGGCCGACGCGGCGATGCCGGACCACCCCTTCGCCGTGCGGACGCTGCCGGGTGGCCATGCGCCGTTCGCCATCCGCCCGGCCGAGCTGGCGGCCGCCCTCGTAGGGGACTGAGAGCACACGGTCGTAGAAGGCTCAGCCGGCGTCCGTCCCGTACCAGGCCCGCAGCTCCTGCTTCATCGACCGCTGAAACGCGATCACCAGCGCCTGCACCACCAGCGGCTGCATGTCCGCCGACAGCGACTTCTTCGCCGCCACCCGCTCCGCCCCGCCGCAGCACTCCGGCTCCCGCTCCGGGCCCCACACCTCGTCGCGGAAGAGCCGGCCCAGCTCGCGGGCCACGGATCGGCTGTGCTCCAGGACGACCGTATGGGCCGCCAGTATCGTCTCCAGGTCGATCGGGATGTCCAGCAGCCGCAGGCCCAGATGCAGCACTCCGGGGTCGACGCGGAAGACGTCCGGCCGGTCCGTGCGCTCCAGCGCGTGGAGGGCGGCCAGCCGGTCGATGTCCTCGTCCGACAGGTCGCGCCCCGCGCGCCGGGCCAGCTGCTCACGGGTCGCCTCCTCGGGCGCCTCGGGGGCCCAGGAGGCGACGAGGGCGCGGTGGATGGCGAGATCGTCGGCGCTCAGGTCCGCCGGGAGCTGTCCCAGATAGCGCTCGATGGCGGACAGGGTCATGCCGTGGTGCTGCAACTCCTCGATCAGGGCGAGCCGCGACAGGTGCCCGGGCCCGTAGTGCCCCACCCGGCGCGGGCCGATGGCGGGCGGCGGAAGCAGTCCACGGGTGCCGTAGAAGCGGATCGTGCGGACGGTCACCCCGGCCCGGGCCGCCAGCTCGTCGATGGTGAGGGTCGGTTCCTCGCTGGTCGGCCCCTCGCTGTCAGGGGTGGTCATCGGCGCGCGCCTCGCTCTCCGCTGTGCTGCCTGATCGGGTGCATCAGTATTGCTGTCTCATCATCACTGTGAAACCTTCCGGCCTTATCCGATCGCACAGAGATCCGTCCGCACCGTTGACGCTCTCTTTACCCGGCCCATAGCGTGCATCGCTGTTCAGCTCTGTTCGTTTTCTTGCGAATATGTGAGGTGAAGTCGGATTGGGCACGGTACGCGACAGGTACGGCGCACGGCTGATCGCGGTGGTGGCCGCCATGGCCACCGCCCTCGGAGCCGCCCTCACCACGGCGGACAGCGCCGCCGGAAGAGCGCCGGACGCGGGCAAGTTCCCCGCCGATGTGCACAGTTACCTCGAGAATCCGGAGAAGACCGGTGAGGGCCAGGAGCCCCCGCACACCCGGCTGAAGCCGGTCGGTCCCGACGCGGAGAAGTGGCAGCGCAGCCTCGACGGCAGCTGGCGCTTCGCCCTCGCCGACAAGCCCGAGGACGCCCCCGAGGGCTTCTGGAAGGAGGACTACGACGCGTCCTCTTCCCAGGGATTCCAGCGCGTGAAGGTCCCGCACACCTGGCAGACCGACGACCTCGACCACCCGATCTTCCGCAACATCGACGGCGAGATGGTGCCCGAGGACCCCCCGAACGTCCCGCACGACGTCAACCCCACCGGGGCGTACCTCAAGGACGTCCAGGTGCCCCGAAGCTGGGACGGGCGGCGCCAGGTGCTCCGCTTCGACGGGATGACCTCCGGCGCGTTCGTCTGGGTCAACGGCCGGTACGTCGGCTACGACCAGGGCGGCTACGTCCCCGCCGAGTTCGACGTGACCGACTATCTGCGGCCCGGCCACAACCGCGTCGCCGTCCAGCTGCACCGCTGGAGCGCGGGCTCGTACCTGGAGGACTACGACCAGTGGCGCTTCGCGGGCATCTTCCGCTCGGTGTCGCTGTACTCCACCCCCAAGACCCGGATCGAGGACGCGTACGTCACCACCGACCTCGACGCCGACTACCGGGACGCCACGCTGCGCACCGAGGTCGACATCGCGCGCGCCGAGGGGGCTGACGAGGGCAAGCAGCGGGTCACGGGCGTGCTGTACGACCCGCGCGGCCGCGAGGTGCGGCGGCTGTCCGCCGAGGAGGCGGACGGCAAGGCCGAGCTGACGGCGGAGGTGAAGAACCCCGCCAAGTGGTCCGACGAGACGCCGAACCTGTACCAGCTCGAACTCACGCTGCGCGACGCCGACGGCAAGGCGACACAGACCGTCGGGCAGAGCGTCGGCTTCCGCGAGGTCGAGGTCAAGGACAAGCAGCTCACGCTCAACGGCAAGCGCATCCTCATACGGGGCGTCAACCGCGCCGAGACCGACCCCACCACGGGCCGGCACGCCACCCGGGAGCGCATGGAGCAGGACGTACGGCTGATGAAGCGGCTGAACGTCAACGCGATCCGCACCTCCCACTACCCCTCGGACCCGTACCTCTACGAACTCGCCGACCGCGAGGGCATCCTCATCGACGACGAGATGGAGGTCGAGACCCACAGCTTCGAGGACTGCCCGGACCGCTGCCTCGCCGAGAAGCCCGAGTGGCAGAAGGCGTTCCTGGAGCGCCACCAGGGCATGGTCGAGCGGGACAAGAACCACCCCAGCGTCATCATGTGGGACACCGGCAACGAGGCCGGGCTCGGCAAGGCGCACTACGCCATGGCCGAGTGGACCAAGAAGAACGAGCCGACCCGGCCGCTCTACCACCAGCCCAACCGGCCCGACGGCGACGCGCCCTTCGCCGACATCGCGGGCCCCCGCTACCCCACGCCCGCCAAGCTCGAAGAGAAGGCCAAGACCTTCACCAAGCCGATCGTGATGGGCGAATACGCGCACGCGATGGGCAACAGCCTCGGCAACTTCCGCGAGTTCTGGGAGGTCATGCGGAAATACCCCAGGGCCCAGGGCGGCTTCATCTGGGACTGGGCCGAGCAGAACATCAAGCGCCCCCTGATCACCACCCCCGACTCCTCCGGCAACCGCATCGTCGTCGGCCTGTCCGGCAAGCCGAAGGTCGTGGACGGCCGCAGCGGCAAGGCGCTGTATCTGTCCGGTCTCGACGACTTCGTCGAGACCTACCGCGACCCCTCGCTCGACCTGACCGGCAAGGCGGTCACCCTCGACGCCCAGGTCAAGCCCGCCGAGCCGTTCACCGGCGACTTCACCATGGTCAGCAAGGGTGACCAGTACGTGCTGCGGATGAAGGACGCCGACACCCTGGAGTTCACGATCACCAGCGGGGGCAAGCCCCGCACGGTGACCGCGGACGTCCCCGAGGGCTGGACCGGCGCCTGGCACCGCGTCACCGGCGTCTACGACGGTGAGCGCCTGCGCCTCTACGTCGACGGCAAACAGCTCGCCGAGACCGAGTGGAGCGGGCGTATCGACTACACCGGCTACGACCTCGGCGTCGGCCGCAACGCCGACACGATGGAGGACGGCTACCCCGGACGCACCGCCAAGGGCACCATCGACCAGGTCCGCGTCTACGGCAAGGCGCTCGGCGCGGCCCGGCTCGCCGCCGGTGACGACCCGAAGCGGGACGCCCTGATCGCCCTGGACTTCGACACCTTCCAGCGCAAGGGCGACTACCTCAGTTACGGCCTCTACGAATCCGGCGTCGACGGCCTGGTCACCGCCGACCGCAAGCCGGAGCCGGAGACCGCCCAGCTCGCCTGGGTGCAGGCGCCGATCCGGATCACCGACGCCGACGCCCGCGGCGGCAAGGTCAAGGTCACCAACGAGCGCGTCTTCACCGGAACGTCCGATCTACGCTTGCGCTGGAAGGTGACCGAGGGCGCCAAAACCGTCGCGAGCGGAACCCGCGCCCTGGACGTCGGGCCCGACGCGAGCGAAGAGGTCCAGCTGCCCGCCCCGCCCGCGAACCCGGGCGGCTACGAGCGCTACCTCACCGTCCAGGCGGTGACCGCCCACGACACCGACTGGGCCAAGGCCGGACACGTGGTCTCCTTCGGGCAGTTCGCCGTCGGCGGGGACAAGGTCCCCGAGCCGGAGCCGACCCGTACGAGCGGCACCAAGGCCACCTCGTCCGTCAAGGGCGACACCGTCGAGGTCACCGGCAAGGACTTCCGCTACACGTTCGACAAGAAGAAGGGCACGCTCACGTCGATGCGCGCGGGCGGCCGCGAACTGATCACGTCCGGCCCCGAACTCGACGTCTGGCGCGCCCCGATCAGCAACGAACGCTCCGAATGGGGCACCGCGGAGGGCAAGCAGTGGCGCGCCCTCGGCCTCGACCGGCTGCGCGCCACCGTCGTCGGCATGAACGTGACCCCGGGCGACGACGGCACGGTCACCGTCGCCTTCACCACCACCGTGACCCCTCCGGAGGCGACCAACGCGTCCTTCGACCAGACCATGACGTACCGCGTCGACGGCTCCGGGGAGATCGGCATCCGGCACCAGGTCCAGGCGCGCGACGAGGCCGCCGAGCTGTCGTACCTGCCGCGGGTGGGCATGCAGCTGAGGGTGCCGGAGCGGTACGACACGTTCCGGTGGTACGGCCGCGGACCGGTCGAGAACGTCAACGACCGCAAGGACGGCACGCCCATGGGCGTATGGTCCTCCTCCGTCGAGGACCAGTACGTCGAGTACCTCAAGCCTCAGGACCACGGCAACCACGACGACGTGCGCTGGGCCTCGCTCACCGACGGCCGCGGCGGCGGGCTGCTGGTCTCGGGCGACCTGGAGGTGGGCGCCAGCGCGTACGACGACCTCGACCGGGCCGCCTACCCGCACTTCCTGAAGCGCAACGACGGCTGGAACACCCTGCACGCCGACCACGCCGTCACCGGTGTCGGCGACACCCCGAACCCGGTGCGCGACCAGTACCGGGTCAAGGCCGACAAGCGTTACGACTACTCGGTGACGCTCCGGCCGCTCGCGACGGACTGACCGCGACCGCACCACAGCCGATGCCCGGGCCACCGCCCGGGCATCGGCGTGTTTTCCGCACTCCGGGGGCGCGCGTGACGATGGAAGCATGAGCACCACACACCGGAACGCGCCGGAGCCGCCGCCCGTCGGCGGCATCCTGTGGTCCATCGCGGGCGACATACGCAGCGTGCTCGCCCTGCCCGCCGCCACGGCCCTGCAGGTGGCGCACCCGGGCGTCGGGGCGGGCGTGGACCAGCACTCCGCCTTCCGCACCGACCCGTGGGGGCGCGGCGAGCGGTCGCTGCGCTCGGTGCAGCTGTGGATGTACGGCGGGAGGGACGACGCGGCCGAGGAGGGCCGCCGGCTGCGCAAGGTCCACGAGACCATCCGGGGCACCGACGCGCACGGGCGCCCGTACCGTGCGCTGGATCCCGCACTCTACGCCTGGGTGCACGCCACCGCCTTCCCCGCCTACCTCCAGGCCCAGCGCCACCTGGGCCGCCGCCCCTTCACCGGGGCGGAGGAGCGGCAGCTCTACGCGGAGCTGCTCCGGGTCGGCCGGGTCCTCGGCATCGAGGACCGGGACATGCCGCCGACGGTCGAGGAGTTCTGGCCGTACTACCGGCGGGTACTGCGCGAGGAGCTGGAGGCGACGGCCGTCGTACGGGAGCTGGTCACGGTCGACCGCTCCCTGCCGCCGCCCGACCGGGGCCCGTGGCCCGTGCGGCTGGCGCTGCGCGCCGCCTGGCCGGTCCTCGTGTCGCCGTTCGCCCGGCTGCGGGCGTTCCTCACCGTCGGGCTGATGCCGCCGGACGCGCGCGAGGCGATCGGGCTGCCGTGGACGGCGGCGCGGGAGCGGCGGCTGCGCCGGTTCGGCCTCGCCGTGCGGGTGGTGGTGCCGCTGCTGCCGGAGCGGTGGCGGTACCTCCCGGTGGCCCGCGAGGCACGCCGCGCCGCGCGCCACAAGGGCCCGTCCCCGGCCGCTCAGCGGGCCGGGGACGGCTGACGCCGCGTCACCGCTCGGAGTGCGCCGCCTGGATCCGCTGCCAGGACTTCGGCCGCGCCGGCGCCCCGGCCGGGCTCAGCTCCGCCGCCTTCGCCTGCGTCGCCCCCGGCTTCGACGGGGTGAACAGCCAGGCGTCGAAGAACGCGGCGAGGGGCTTCCCGGACACCTTCTCGGCGTAGGCCACGAAGTCCTTCACCGAGGCGTTGCCGTACCGGTGCTCCGTCGTCCAGCCCTTCAGGATCGCGAAGAACGCCTTGTCGCCGACGCGGTTCCGCAGGGCCTGGAGGGCCAGCGCGCCCCGGTCGTACACCGCCTCGTGGAACTGGTTCGCCGCGCCCGGGTCGCCCGGCTCGACCTTCCAGAACGGGTCGTCGGCCGGGTAGGAGGCGTACGTGTAGTCCGCCAGCTCCTGCGCCGTGCCCTCGCCCTCCTTCTCCGACCACAGCCACTGCGCGTAGCTCGCGAAGCCCTCGTTGATCCAGATGTCGCGCCAGTCCTTCAGCGAGACGCTGTCGCCGAACCACTGGTGGGCCAGCTCGTGCACGACCACCGACACGTTCGAGCCCTTGGCGAACTTCTTCGGTCCGTAGAAGGGCCGGGTCTGGGTCTCCAGCGCGAATCCGGCGGACACGTTCGGCACATAGCCGCCCAGCGCCTCGAAGGGGTACGGGCCGAAGACCGTGGACTCCCAGTCGGCGATCTCGCCCGTCCGCTCGATGCTGGCCCGCGCCGCGCCCGCGTTGTCGCCGAGGTCCTTGCTGTAGGCGTTGATCACGGGCAGCCCGTTCGCGGTGGTGTCCGTCGTGATGTCGAACTTGCCGACCGCGAGCGTGGCCAGATAGGTGGCCTGGGGCTTGGCAGAGCGCCAGTTGTAGCGGGTCCAGCCCAGCCGCGAGCTGCTGGACGTCAGGATGCCGTTGCTGATGGCCTGCGTACCGTCCGGCACCGCGACCGAGACGTCGTACGTGGCCTTGTCCAGCGGATGGTCGTTGCTCGGGAACCACCACCACGCCGACTCCGGCTCATTGGCCGCGACCCCGCCGTCCGGTGTCCGCTGCCAGCTGGTGAACCCGCCCGCCTCCACCTTCGACGGCGTACCGCTGTAGCGCACCACGACGGTGAACGGGCGGCCGGAGTCGAGCGCCGCGGAGGGGGTGATCTCCAGCTCGTGGTCGCCGGTCTTCGCGAACGCCGCCTTCTTCCCGCCCACCAGCACCTCGCGCACATCGAGCGCGAAGTCGAGGTTGAACCGGGACAGGTCCTGCTTGGCGGTGGCGACGATCGTCGCCGTGCCCTCCAGCCCGTCCGTCTTCGGCTGGTACTTCAGCCGCAGGTCGTAGTGGGAGACGTCGTAGCCCCCGTTGCCGTACGACGGGTAGTAGGAGTCCCCGATGCCGGGCGCGCCGGGCGTCGGTTCGGCCGCCAAGGCCGGGATCGCCAGCAGCAGGCAGGCCGCGGCCGCGCTCGGGACGATGAGCTTGTGGTGACGCACGAGTCCTCCAACTCGTAGGGGAGAACGATCACTCGCGACTCTATGTACTCCCTGTGCGCACTTCCCGTCCATCCGTGATCTGACATGCAATCGACATCCAGCCGCCACACGGGCCCCGCCTCATTGATCAGGACGCCGCGCCGTCCGCCCTCTTCTGCACAGGAGTTCACTCGCGCTAACGTCCGGCCGTGCTGCTACGTAGGCGGAAACCCCGCATCCACTGGGCCAGGCACCTCGTCCCGGCGGTCACCGCACTGGTGGCCGCCACCCTCTTACCGCTGTCTCCCCTCGGCACCTCACCGGCCCACGCGGCCACGGTCCGGGAGAGCAGACCCGTCTATTCGTACGACGACGCCGTACGCGAATCCGTATGGGTGGACACGAAGCTCGACGGCGACGGGGACGGCAGGACCGACCGGGTCGCCGTCGACATCGTGCGGCCGCGCGAGCCCGCCCGGCAGGGTCGCAAAATCCCTGTGATCATGGACGCCAGTCCGTACTACTCCTGCTGCGGACGCGGCAACGAGAGCCAGACCAAGACCTATGACGCGGGCGGCAAACCGGTCCGGTTCCCGCTCTTCTACGACAACTACTTCGTCCCGCGCGGCTATGCCACCGTCCTCGTCGACCTCGCCGGAACCAACCGCTCCGACGGCTGCGTCGACGTCGGCGGCCGCTCCGACATCCAGTCCGCCAAGGCCGTCGTGGACTGGCTGAACGGCCGCGCCACCGGATACAGCGCCCCGGCGGGCGGCAAGCCCGTCACGGCGTCCTGGACAGACGGCCGCACCGGCATGATCGGCAAGAGCTACGACGGCACCATCGCCAACGGCGTCGCCGCCACCGGCGTCAAGGGCCTGAAGACCATCGTGCCCATCGGCGCCATCTCCTCCTGGTACGACTACTACTTCGCCAAGGGCGCCGCCCTCTTCGGCTCCGGCCCCGACGGGCTGGCCGACAACATCGAGAGCGACGCCGCGCACGGGCGCTGCGCCGCCGTACAGAAACGTCTCGTCGACGGCGCCCCGCGCACCGGCGACTGGACCGGCCTGTGGAGCGCGCGCGACTACGTCCCCGACGCGGGCAAGGTGCGCGCCAGCGTCTTCGCCGTCCACGGCATGCAGGACCTCAACGTCCGCACCAAGCACCTCGGCCAGTGGTGGAACGCGCTCGCCGACGCGGGCGTGGAGCGCAAGATCTGGCTGTCGCAGACCGGACACGTCGACCCGTTCGACTTCCGGCGCGGGGAGTGGGTGAAGACGCTGCACCGCTGGTTCGACCACTACCTCCTCGGCCTCGACAACGACATCGAGCGCACCCCCATGGCCGACATCGAGCGCACCCCCGACCAGTGGTCCACCGACCGCGTCTGGCCCCCGTCCGGCACCCGGCAGACCACCCTGCGGCCGAGCACGGGGGAGACTCCCGGGGTGGGCGTCCTCGGCACCGAGCGCGCCAGGCCCGGCTCAGTCGCGGCCTTCACCGACGACCCCCGGCTGAGCGAGACCGACTGGGCCGCCGACATCGACCGGCCGACCCCCGCCAAGGCGGGCTTCACCACGCGGCCGCTGACCCGGGACCTGCGGCTGTCCGGCTCCGGCACCGTGACGGTCACCGCCACCCCCTCCACCACCAGCGCCCGTCTGAGCGCGGTCCTGGTCGATCTCGGCCCGGACACCATCCGCGACTACGGCGCGGACGGCGAAGGCATCGTCACCCTGGAGGACCGCACCTGCTGGGGGAGCAGCACGGCGGGCGACAGCGCCTGCTTCAAGGTGACCGCGGCCGACACCAAGCCCGTCGACTACACCGTCTTCAGCCGAGGCTGGGCCGACCTCGGCCACTACGGCGACGGCCGCAAGGGCCGCCCGCTGACCCCCGGCAAGCCGTACACCCTCACCCTCGACCTGGCCGCCACCGACCATGTGATCCCGGCGGGCCACCGGCTGGGCCTGATCATCGCCGGTACGGACGCCGGACTCCTCGAACCGCCCACCACCACGCCCCGGTTGACCCTCGACCTCCCTCGCACCTCGGCCCGCCTCCCGCTGGCCGGCGCCCTGAAGGCCGAAGGCGCGGCGCCCGAGGCCGCCCCGAAGCGTCTGCGCGGCGTCCGCACCCCGCACGTCGCATCGCCCCTGCCCCTGCGCTGAACCCAACCCGGTGAGGCGCCCGCGCGACGCCCGGGCGCCTCACCAGGCACCCCGTCCCTCGTCACCGGAGGTCCGCACCGTGTTCTCACCCGCGCCCCTCATCCGTTCCGCCGTCACCTGCGGCGCGCTCGGCGCGCTGCTCACCGGATCGCTCCTGGCCGCGCCCGCACGGGCCGAGCCGGGAGCGCCACCGCGCACCGGATTCGAGACCAGCCAGGGCGCGCGCTGGACGACGCAGGGCGAGGAGGCGGGCTTCCTCGCGGCCGTCGACAAGGCCAGTGCGCGCGTCGCCGTGGACACCATCGGCACCACCGCGCAGGGACGCCCCCTCAACCTGGTGCGGATCGGCGCCCCCGCGGCGCCCGACGACGCCGCCCGGGCCGCACGCGGAAACTCCCTGATGCTCATCTGCTCCCAGCACGGTGACGAGCCGTCAGGCCGCGAGGCATGCCTGACCACCATCCGCGACCTCGCCTACGCCAAGGACCCGGGGACCCGCCGCTTCCTGGAGCGTACGAACGTCCTCGTCGTGCCCACCGCCAACCCCGACGGCCGGGCCGCCGACACCCGCGGCAACTCCGCGGGCACGGACATCAACCGCGACCACATCGCACTCACCACCGCCGAGTCCCGCGCCATGGCCCGCGTCTTCCGCGACTGGCGCCCGGACACCGTGTACGACCTGCACGAGTACGGGGCCACCGTCCCGTACTACATGAAGGACCTGCTGGCCCTGTGGCCGCGCAACCTCAACACCGCCGACCCCGTGCACCGCGAGGCGCGCACCCTCTCCGACGCTTACGTGCGCCCGCGCGCCGAGGCCGCGGGCTTCTCCACCGGCGTCTACGGCATATGGACCGACCCCGGGACCGGCGATCCCATCAAACAGGTGGCGGGCGACGGCCAGGAGCGCATCCTGCGGAACACCGCCGGGGTCAAGAACAGCGTCGGGCAGCTCGTCGAGACCCGCGTCGATCCGCTCACCGATGCCGAGAAGGCCGACCCCGCCGTCAACAACAAGCGCCGGGTGGGCTCCCAACTCGCCGCGCTGAAGGGTGCGTTCGACTTCGTGAAGGAGCGGCGTCCGCAGATCGAGGCCGCCACGACCGCGGCCCGGCTCTCCGGGTACGCGGACCGGGGCCCGGTGTACCTCGGCGGCGCGGACAACGACCCGGCCGAGGACGGTGCCATCCTCCAGGACCCGCCGTGCGGCTACCGGCTGGACGCCGCCCAGTACGCCGACGTACGGGACGAACTGGCCCTGCACGGCATACGTGTCCGGGCGCTCCGCGGCGCCGGAGGCGACGTCTTCGTATCGCTGCGTCAGCCGCTGCGGGCCCTCGTCCCGCTGCTGCTCGACGGCCGCGCCGCGTATCACCTGACCGCAGGTCAACCCGTGAACACGTGCTGACACGGCGGGAGTCGTGCTGACATACGTCTCCGACTAGTGGGTAGCCGCATCGTCGACCCATTAAACCCAGTGAAAGGTTCATGCGTGACGGAGACACAGAAGGCCACGGGGGACGTAGGAAACGACCCTCCGGTCACGGCAGACCTTCCCGGCAGTCCCGACCCGACGCCGGCTCCCCAGACCGACCGCGTGGTCTTCGGCGTATCCGCCGGGCTCACCCTCGCGTTCGTGCTCTGGGGGTGCCTGTTCACGGGCGCGCTCGAAGACATCTCGGACAGCATGCTGTCCGGGCTGATCCACAACGGTGGGTGGGCGTTCATCCTCGCCGCGACCGGGTTTGTGATCTTCGCCCTGTGGCTGGCGATGAGCCGCTACGGCAAGATCACGCTCGGGAAGGAGGGCGAGGATCCCGAGTTCAAGACCGTCTCATGGGTCGCGATGATGTTCAGCGCGGGCATGGGCATCGGCCTGATGTTCTACGGGGTGAGCGAGCCGCTGTCGCACTTCGTCACCCCGCCGCCGGGCACCGACCCCGGCACCGCGGCCGAGAAGATGCAGATCGCCATGTCGACGACGCTCTTCCACTGGACGCTCCACCCGTGGGCGATCTACGCGGTCGTGGGCCTCGCCATCGCGTACAGCACCTTCCGCCGTGGCCGCCGCCAGACCATCAGCGCCGTCTTCACCCCGCTGATCGGCAGCAGGCACGCCAACGGTGCGGGCGGCCGTGTCATCGACATCCTCGCGATCTTCGCCACCCTCTTCGGCTCCGCCGCCTCCCTCGGGCTCGGCGCGCTGCAGATCGGCAGCGGTATCGAGGTGCTCGGCTGGAAGAGCGACGTCGGAACCGGGCTGCTGGTCGCCGTGATCGCGGTGCTGACGGTCGCGTTCATCGCCTCCGCCGTCTCCGGCGTCGCCAAGGGCATCCAGTGGCTGTCCAACATCAACATGGTGCTGGCGCTGTTCCTGGCCGTGTTCGTCTTCGTGGCGGGCCCGACGATCATCATCCTCGACCTGCTGCCCACCTCCATCGGCAGCTACATCGGTGACCTGCCGCAGCTGGTCGGCCGTACCGAGGCGACCGGCGGCCAGACGGTCGCGACCTGGCTGAGCAAGTGGACGGTCTTCTACTGGGCCTGGTGGATCTCCTGGACGCCGTTCGTCGGCATGTTCATCGCGCGGATCAGCCGCGGCCGTACCATCCGGCAGTTCGTCGGCGGTGTGATCCTGGTGCCGAGCACCGTCAGCCTGATCTGGTTCGCGATCTTCGGCGGCTCGTCCATGAAGCTCCAGGCCGCGGGCAAGCTGGGCAAGGAGACGACCCCGGAGGGCCAGCTGTTCGGCGTGCTCGAGCAGTACCCGATGGCGAGCATCATGAGCGTCATCGTGATGATCCTCGTCGGCATCTTCTTCGTCTCCGGCGCGGACGCGGCCTCGATCGTGATGGGCACCCTCTCGCAGAAGGGCTCCTTCGAGCCGAGCCGCTTCGTCGTCATCTTCTGGGGTGTCGTCACGGGCGCCGTCGCGGCGGTCATGCTGCTCGTCGGCGGCGGCGGTGCCGACGCGCTCACCGGGTTGCAGAACCTGACGATCCTGGTGGCAGCGCCCTTCACCCTGGTGATGGTCGGGCTGTGCTGGGCCCTGCTGAAGGACCTGCGCCGCGACCCGCTGATCGTGCGCGGCGAGCGGGGCGAGGAAGCGGTCGAGATGGCCGTCATCGCCGGACACGAGAAGTACGACGGCGACTTCGAGATCCGGATCGGCCCGGCCGCCCCGGCCGAGAACACCGCCGAGAACATCGACGGCGCCGCCGGGACGGGCGAGGCCGACACCTCCTCGACCTCGACCGCCCATACGGACGAAGACCGGGTCGGGGCGAGCGAAACCCGCTAGGTCCTGTCCGCACCGCCCTACGGGGCGCGTTGACCCCGCACACACGCGGTGCGACGCGCCTTCTCGCCGGACCCCGGCCGAGGCCCAGCGCCCTCCCGGCCGGGCGCGGGGCTCCGGCGAGAGGCGGGCCCCGCCCCCGTATGCACTCCGGTTTCCTCCCGTTGCAGGCGCGTCGCGGCGACGCCGCCCCGATACGGGAATACTTGGGGCATGACCTCCGCGTACGCGACCTTCGGGCTGGTACCGGCCATGCGCGCCGGCGGCGTTCTGCCCGGCGGCACGTACCAAACCCACCCCTGCGACCCCGACCCCCTCCCCGCCGTCGCCGACCGCGGCCCTGCTGCGGTTCCGGTTCGCCAGGCGGCGGCCGTCAGGTGGGGGTGTGTACGCGCCCTGTTCCCTGCGCGCCGTCGCCGACCACCGGGCTGTCCCGGTTCCCGGTTCGCTCGGTGGGGGTGCCGAGTGGAGGTAGGGGCGCCCCCGGGCCCCATGCTCCCAAGGTGGGGTGGGGCACCGTGGGTCCGTCTCGTGGTGCGGGGCGACCCTGTGCCGGGGCGAAAACGCCGGGCCCGCGGCCCCGCGCGGCGGCTAGGATCGGGCGTCTGATGACTGCCACTCTCGTCGCCAAGGACCTGGCCGCCGGACACGGTGACCGCCCTCTCTTCTCCGGGCTCGACCTCGTCGTCGCCCCGGGCGAGGTCATCGGCCTCGTCGGGGTCAACGGAGCGGGGAAATCGACCCTGCTGCGGCTGCTCGCCGGGCTCACCGACCCCGAACAGGGCGTCATCCGGATCAGCCCGCCGCACGCCACGGTCGGCCACCTTCCGCAGGAGCCCGAGCGCCGGGCGGGGGAGACCGTACGGGCGTTCCTGGCCCGCCGCACCGGCGTGGCCGCCGCACAGGCCGACCTCGACGCGACCACCCAGGCGCTCGCGGACGGCGCACCCGGCGCGGACGACGCGTACGCCGTCGCCCTGGAGCGCTGGCTCTCGCTCGGCGCCGCCGACCTCGACGAACGCGCCGACGAGATCGCCGCCTCCCTCGGGCTCGACATCTCGCTCGAACGCCCCATGACCGCCCTCTCCGGCGGCCAGGCGGCTCGCGCCGGTCTCGCCTCGCTGCTGCTCAGCCGGTACGACGTCTTCCTGCTCGACGAGCCGACGAACGACCTCGACCTCGACGGGCTCCAGCGCCTGGAAACGTTCGTCGGCGGCCTGCGTGCCGGTACGGTGCTCGTCAGCCACGACCGCGAATTCCTGGCCCGTACCGTCGACAAGGTCCTCGAACTCGACCTGGCCCAGCAGCAGGTGAACCTGATCGGCGGTGGCTACACCGCCTACCTGGAGGAGCGGGAGACCGCCCGGCGCCACGCCCGCGAACGCTACGAGGAGTACGCGGACACCCGCGCCACCCTGGAGGCCCGGGCCCGTACCCAGCGCGCCTGGATGGAGAAGGGCGTCAAGAACGCCCGCCGCAAGGCCCCCGACGGCGACAAGATCGCCCGGAACGCCCGCATCGAATCCACCGAGAAGCAGGCCGCCAAGGCGCGCCAGACCGACCGGCTGATCGAGCGGCTGGAGACCGTCGAGGAACCGCGGAAGGAGTGGGAGCTGCGGATGGAGATCGCCGCGGCACCGCGCTCGGGCGCGGTCGTGGCGACCCTGCGCGGGGCCGAGGTCCGGCGCGGAGACTTCCACTTCGGCCCGGTCGACCTCCAGGTCGACTGGGCCGACCGGATCGCGGTGACCGGCGCGAACGGCTCCGGAAAGTCCACCCTGCTGGCCGCCCTCCTCGGCCGCCTCCCGCTGGACGAGGGCCATGCGTCGCTCGGACCGGGGGTGGTGGTGGGCGAGGTCGACCAGGCCCGCGCGCTGTTCTTCGGCAGCGAGTCCCTGCTGGACGCCTTCGGCGCGGCCGCGCCGGAGATGGTGCCCGCGGACGTACGGACCCTGCTGGCGAAATTCGGCCTCAAGGCCGCCCATGTGCTGCGCCCCGCGTCCACGCTCTCCCCGGGCGAGCGCACCCGCGCGGCCCTGGCCCTGCTCCAGGCCCGAGGCGTCAACCTGCTGGTGCTGGACGAGCCGACCAACCACCTGGATCTGCCCGCGATCGAGCAACTGGAGTCAGCTCTCGCTTCCTATCAGGGCACGCTGCTCCTGGTCACCCACGACCGCCGCATGCTGGAAGCGGTCCACACCACCCGCCGCCTCCACGTGTCCGACGGCCGGATCACCGAGCCCTGACCCCGCCGACCGCCCGGCGACCTCGGGTTCAGGGCCTGAGCGGGGGCCGCACGCCCAGCCCGTGCCGCGCTCCGGACCGGAGGCCGAGGGCGGGTCGGCACCACGTCCGGCTCGTGCTGTGCTGCGTGCCGGAGGCCGGGGGCGGGTCGGCACCACATCCAGCCCGTGCCGCGCTCCGGACCGGAGGCCGGGGGCGGACCTGCACCACATCCAGCCCGTCCGGCGCTTGAGGACCGGGGTCCGGGGCGGAGCCCCGGTTCGGGAAGGGGCGGGGTGGGGAACAACCCACCCGCCCCCACAACGGCTACCGCCGCTTGGGATCCACCAGCCCCGCCCGCCGCAGCGCATCCGCCATCGCCCCGTTGGCGGGAGCCGCATCGCGGCCACCGCCACCGCGCTGGCCGCCGCCGCGCGCGCCACGCCCGCCGCCGCCCTGGCGCTGCTTGGGGGCGGAACGGCGGCCGCCGCCACCCTGCTCCGAGCGGTCGGAGCGGTCGGAGCGCTCGGCGCGCCCGCCACCCCCACCGGCCTCGTCATCCAGCCGCAGCGTCAGCGAGATCCGCTTGCGCGGAATGTCCACATCGAGGACCTTCACCCGCACGATGTCACCCGGCTTCACCACATCCCGCGGGTCCTTGACGAACGTCTTGGACATCGCGGAGACGTGCACCAGCCCATCCTGATGCACCCCGACGTCCACGAACGCCCCGAACGCGGCCACGTTCGTGACGACGCCCTCCAGGATCATCCCGGACGCCAGGTCGCCGATCTTCTCGACACCTTCCTTGAAGGTCGCGGTCTTGAAGGCCGGGCGCGGGTCGCGGCCCGGCTTCTCCAGCTCCCGCAGGATGTCCGTGACGGTCGGCAGCCCGAAGGCGTCGTCCACGAAGTCATCCGGCCGCAGAGACCGCAGCGTGGCCGTGTTGCCGATGAGCGACGTCACGTCGCCACCGGTCGAGGTGATCATGCGGCGCACCACCGGATACGCCTCGGGGTGCACGCTGGAGGCGTCCAGCGGGTCGTCGCCGCCGCGGATGCGGAGGAAGCCCGCGCACTGTTCGTACGCCTTGGGCCCGAGGCGCGCCACGTCCTTGAGGGCCTTGCGGCTGCGGAAGGGCCCGTTGGTGTCGCGGTGGGTGACGATGTTCTCCGCGAGCCCGGCGCCGATGCCGGAGACCCGGCTGAGGAGAGGGGCGGAGGCGGTGTTGACGTCCACCCCGACGCCGTTCACACAGTCCTCGACCACCGCGTCGAGCGAGCGTGACAGCTTCACCTCGGACAGATCGTGCTGGTACTGACCGACCCCGATCGACTTCGGATCGATCTTGACCAGTTCGGCCAGCGGGTCCTGGAGCCGCCGCGCGATCGACACCGCACCGCGCAGCGAGACGTCGAGGTCGGGCAGCTCCTGGGAGGCGAAGGCGGAGGCAGAGTACACGGAGGCGCCCGCCTCGGAGACCATCACCTTGGTCAGCTTCAGCTCGGGGTGCTTGGCGCACAGCTCGCCCGCGAGCTTGTCGGTCTCCCGGGACGCCGTGCCGTTGCCGATGGCGATCAGCTCGACGTCGTGCTCGCGGGCCAGCTTGGCGAGCCGGTCCAGGGACTGCTCCCACTGGTTCCGCGGCACGTGGGGATAGATCGTGTCGGTCGCGGCCACCTTGCCGGTCGCGTCGACGACGGCCACCTTCACGCCGGTCCGGAAGCCGGGGTCGAGACCCATCGTGGCGCGCGTGCCGGCCGGGGCGGCGAGCAGCAGGTCGCGGAGGTTGGCGGCGAAGACGCGCACGGCCTCGTCCTCGGCGGCCTGCCGCAGCCGCAGCCGCAGATCGATGCCGAGGTGGACCAGGACACGGGTGCGCCAGGCCCACCGCACGGTGTCGGCCAGCCACTTGTCGGCCGGGCGCCCGCGGTCGGCGATGCCGAAGCGCTGCGCGATGGACCGCTCGTACGAGGTGGGGCCGGGGTCCTCGGAGGGCTCCTCCGGCTCCAGGGTGAGGTCCAGGACCTCTTCCTTCTCACCGCGGAACATCGCCAGCACCCGGTGCGAGGGCAGCTCGGTGAAGGGCTCGGCGAAGTCGAAGTAGTCGGCGAACTTGGCGCCGGCCTCCTCCTTGCCCTCTCGCACCTTGGTGGCGACCCGGCCGCGCGACCACATGCGCTCGCGCAGCTCACCGATGAGGTCGGCGTCCTCCCCGAACCGCTCGGTGAGGATCGCCCGCGCTCCCTCCAGCGCGGCGGCGGCGTCCGCGACGCCCTTCTCGGCGTCCACGAACGCGGCGGCCGCCGCCGTGGGCTCCACGGTCGGGTCGCCGAGCAGCCCGTCGGCGAGCGGTTCGAGACCGGCCTCGCGGGCGATCTGCGCCTTCGTGCGGCGCTTCGGCTTGTAGGGGAGGTAGATGTCCTCCAGCCGGGCCTTGGAGTCGGCGGCGAGGATCTGCGCCTCCAGCGCCTCGTCCAGCTTCCCCTGCGACCGGACCGATTCGAGGATCGCGGTGCGCCGCTCCTCCAGCTCGCGCAGATAGCGCAGCCGCTCCTCCAGGGAGCGCAGCTGCGCGTCGTCGAGCATTTCCGTCGCTTCCTTGCGGTAGCGCGCGATGAACGGCACGGTGGAGCCGCCGTCGAGCAGCTCGACGGCGGCCTTGACCTGCCGTTCCCGTACGCCGAGTTCTTCGGCGATCCTGCCTTCGATGGACGTCGTCACGATCACGCTCCGCTTTCGGTCTGCACTGCATCTGCATTGTGGCAGGTGGCACTGACGAAGCGGTCACGGACGACGTGTTCGGCGGGCCGCAGAAGGGCCCAATCGGGTCTCAAGGGGCGTACGGGGTTCACACGTGCGGGGTTCACACGTGCCTGCGGCGGCGTGCGCCACCCGCCGTGTCGGCGGCCCCGCCGAACAGCCGGGCAATGGCACGGAACGGAAGAGTCACCACTGTGGCGATCGCGGATCCGATGGTGCGAGGCACATCGGCGACAGCGCGCAACATTTCAGACCTCCCATCGGGTCGGGAGCCGGTCGGCAGCCGCAGCTGGGCGCCGCGCGTACGCGGAGCACGGGCACTCGCCGGCGTGCGGCGCGCGGTTGGGCGCCCGGTGAAAGGGCGGCCGATCGCTCAACGATCGGGTATCCCGCCTCGTTTCGCGCAAACCCGCCCCCGACCCCAGGGGGTGCGTCAGCCCTTGCCGCGGAGGTCCGCGGGGAAGGCGCCCGCCTCCATGGCCCGCGTCGTGAACGCCCCGGCCAGCTCCGTCAGCCGGGCCACCCCCGCCGCGCCCAGGTGCTCGTACGGGGCGGCGTCCAGGCGGTCCGTCTCGTCCTCCACGGACTCGCGCAGGTCGACGCCCGCCTGCGTCAGCTCGCCGTCCGCGTCGAGCAGCCCGCGCTCGCGCAGCCGGTCCTGCCCGGCGGCCAGCTCCTCGGCGCTCCAGCCACGGGTCGCCAGGAGCCACTTCGGGGACATGCCCTTGCCGGTCGCGGCATGGCTGACCAGGGCCTCCACCCCGTCGAGCCCGGCGGCGACGAGGGTCATCAGATGGGTGTCGCCGCGGTGCTCGCGCAGCAGGGTGGCGGCGTGCCACAGGGCCAGGTGCGGGGCCTCGGGTACGGGGAGGTCGGCGTGGGCGGCGTACAGGGGGCGCGCGGAGCGGGAACACCCCTCGGCGGCGCGCAGCGCCAGCTCGGCCGCCTCGGCCATCTCCTTCGAGGCCAGCGCGTCGTCCCCCAGCAGCCGCCGCAGCACGGAGTCGGCCGCCCGCAACCGGGCGTCCAGGGCGGCCTCGGGGGAGACCACGTCCCAGGCGCGCGGGATGTGGCGGGCGATCAGCTCGTGCTTGAAGTTGTAGAAGGTCGCGGTGACGGTCCCCGCGCCCACCCGGCCGAACGCCGCCGCACGGCCCACGAAGTAGACGGCGCCGCGCTCCTCCAGGCCGAGTTTCGCCAGCTCTTCGGCATAGTCCGGGGCGAAGTAGACGGTGGAGTGAAGCGGATTGACGACGGAGTGGCAGCGCCGTACGGCGCGCTCGGGAAGAGTGGTCATGGGCCGCACGCTACCGGCTGGTAGGAAAGGCTGTCAGCCGGGTCCGAAAGCCCGCGCCCCGGGCTCGCGGCCCCGCCGCGGTCAGGGGGCCGGCGGCGTCCATCGGAAGCGCGGCGCCCGGCGCTCCAGGAAGGCGGCGACCCCCTCCCCGGCCTCCCCGCTGATCCGCGCCTGCTCCTGCCAGTACGCGATACGCTCCGCATCGGCCGGCCCGGCCGCGAACTCCTTGGCCGCCGCCTGCGTGAGCTGCGACCGGGACACCAGCGTCCGTGTGAACTCCGCGACCCGCTTTTCCAGCCCGCCGGTCGGCAGTACCTCGTCGACCAGCCCGGTGCGCAGCGCCCGCGCGGTGTCGATCAGCTCGCCCGAGAACAGCAGGTACTTGGCGCTCGCCGGTCCGATCAGCTCCACCAGCCGCCGGGTGGAGCCCGCGGAGTAGACGATTCCGAGCTTGGCCGGGGTGATCCCGAAGAGCGCGCCCTCCTCCGCGAACCGCAGATCGCAGGCGGCCGCCAGCTGGCAGCCGCCGCCCACGCAGTAGCCGCGCACGGCGGCCAGCGTCGGCTTGGGGAAGGCCGCGAGGGCCTCCTCGGCGGGCAGCGCGAGGCCCGTCGTCCGCTCGTACGTCGCGCTCAGCGAGCCGATGTCGGCGCCCGCGCAGAAGGTGTCCCCGTGGCCGGTGAGCACGAGCGCCCGTACGGCGGGGTCGGCGGCGAGCCGGTCGAGCAGCGGGGGCAGCGCGCTCCACATGGCGGGGGTCAGCGCGTTGCGCTTGGCGGGATTGCGGATGACGACGGTCGCTATGCCGTCCGTGACGTCGTGCCGCAGGCCGGGCTCCGTGGGCTCCATGCGGCGGATCGTATCCGGGCCGTCCGGGACACCGGGCCGGGGTGTCAGAGCCGGGGTCACGTCATAGGTGCCAGGGGGCGTTCTTCAGACGGGCAGGAACAGTCGAGCGAGTGACCCTGGCATACGCCAACGAACAAAAGCGGTCGATAAGTGCAAAGTTGTGTTCACTTCGCCGATCCGTACCAGACCATTCCCAACACTCGACCTGAGAGGTCGAGCCGTGGCGATGGGTGGGTGTCGGGCATGGAGATCGTCGGGAGAGTCCCCTCCGAACCGGGGCACGCCCCGCCGCGCGGACCGGCGGTCGGCGAGGGGGTGTGGCGGTTCACCGCTCCGGCCCTGGAGTCCTCCGTACCGCAGGCCCGGCACGCGGTGCGTGACCTGCTGACCCATCAGGGGGTGTCCGGGCACGGCGATCTGATGCCGAATCTGCTGCTGATCGTCTCCGAGCTGGTTACCAACGCGGTGCGGCACGCGGCGCTGCTTTCCCCGCAGATCGCCGTCGAGGTGTCGATCGGCCGGGGCTGGGTGCGGGTCTCCGTCGAGGACAACCACCCGTACCGGCCCAGGCCCTTGGAGCTGGAGGCGGACCAGGGGCGGACCGGCGGCCGCGGACTGCTGCTGGTGCAGGCGATCGCGGAGGAGTCCGGCGGGAAGTACGACGTCGATCACACGGCGAGCGGAGGCAAGGCGGTCTGGGCCACCCTGCCGCTGTCCGCCGCCGCAGCCGGACCCGTGCCGGGCGGCCCGCTCACCAGCCTGCGGCCGTCCCGGTCAGCTCCCGGATCGCCGGCCGGGCCGCGTCCAGCACGGTCATGAACCAGGCCGAGAACGGGCCCTCCGCGTGCAGCTTCGTCAGCTCCTCCGGCGTGACGAAGGCGGTCTCGCCGATCTCCTGCGGATCCGGCCGCGGCGTCTCCTTGACCAGCCCGACGAACAGGTGGTTGTACTCCTGCTCGACCAGACCCGAGGCCGGGTCCGGGTGGTTGTAGCGGACCGTGCCCGCCTCGCCGAGGAGCGCGGGCGCGATGCCCAGCTCCTCGCCGGTACGCCGCGCCGCGGCCACGAACGGCGGCTCACCGGGGTACGGGTGGCCGCAGCAGGTGTTCGACCAGACGCCGGGGGAGTGGTACTTGCCCAGCGCGCGGCGCTGGAGCAGCAGTCGCCCCTGCGCGTCGAACAGGAAGACGGAGAAGGCCCGGTGCAGTTGCCCGGGTGCGACGTGGGCCGACAGCTTCTCCGCGGTGCCGATCGTGGTGCCGTCCTCATCGACCAGTTCCAGCATGATGTCTTCCGTCGAACCGTCCGGCCCGGGAGGCGCGGCGGTCTCGGCGGAAGGGCCGTTGGCGGGTGTGATCGGCATGACCGTCCTCATAGTTACGACGTTGGCCCCCAAGTCTGCCGCACACAGGCACGTGTCACTGGCACAGCCGGGCTTCATGATCAGCATGTCCACCCGGTTCCAGCTGAAACGTGCAGTGCGCGACGTCGAAATGCTCCCCCAGACACCCCTGGAGATCGTGCAGCAGCCGCTCATGACTCACCGCGTCGAGCACCGGCCGGCCGACCACCACATGCGCGGAGAGCACCGGCATCCCGGAGGTGATCGTCCACACGTGGAGATCGTGCAGCCCCTCCACGCCGGGCAGGGCGAGGATGTGGGCGCGCACCGCGGCCATGTCGACATCCCGCGGTGCCGCCTCCAGGAGGACGTTCAGCGTCTCCCGGAGCAGGGTGTACGTACGCGGCACGATCATGAGCGCGATCCCGAGCGACGCGATCGGATCCGCCGCCTGCCACCCGGTGGCCAGGATGATCCCGGCCGACACCAGCACCGCGACCGAGCCCAGGGCGTCCGCCAGGACCTCCAGGAACGCGCCCCGCACATTCAGGCTCTCCCGCTGCCCGCCCCGCAGCAGGGCGAGCGACACCAGATTCGCGGCCAGGCCGACCGCGCCGAAGACGATCACCAGGCGGCCCTGGGTGGCGGCCGGGTGGAGGAAGCGCAGCACCGCCTCGCACAGGATGTAGCCGCCGACCCCGAACAGCAGCAGACAGTTCCCCAGCGCCGCCAGGATCTCGGCGCGCGCGTATCCATACGTACGTCGCGGGCTGGGCGGGCGCCCCGCGAAGTGGATCGCCAGCAGCGACATGGCAAGACCGAGCGCGTCCGTGGCCATGTGCCCGGCGTCCGCCAGCAGCGCGAGCGAATCGGCGAGCAGCCCGCCGACGATCTCCACGACCATCACGGTGACGGTGATGACGAGCGCGATCCGCAACCGCCACCGATGCCCGGCGCCCGCGGTGCGGTGGTCATGACCTGCGACCATGTCGGTACGGCCCTCCTGCCCGGGGCGGCCCCTTTCCCCAGTGAACTACGCCGGGGCCATGCCCTCAGCGGGCCGTACCGCCGTCCGGTCCAGCCCCGGGGTCAGCCCTTACCGCGAGCCTCCGGGTGGTGGTGGCACCAGCCCTCCCAGGCCGACTCCACCATCGCGCGCACGTCGTGCCGGGCGCTCCAGCCCAGCTCCTTGGTGATCAGTTCGGTCGATCCGACGACCCGGGCCGGGTCGCCCGGGCGGCGGGGCTCGACCACGGGGGCGGGCTCGTGGCGGCCGGTGACCTGGGCGATCAGGTCGGCCATCTCGCGCACCGAGACCCCCTGACCGGTGCCGATGTTCACCGTCAGATCGCCCGCGCCCGGCCGCTCGGCCAGTCGGCGGGCCACGGCGAGGTGGGCGGAGGCCAGGTCCTCCACATGGATGTAGTCGCGGACGCAGGTGCCGTCCGGGGTCGGATAGTCGTCACCGAAGATCCTCGGGGCCTCCCCATGTGTGATCCGCTCGAACATCATCGGGATGATGTTGAACACTCCGGTGTCGGCCAACTCGGGCCGCGTGGCACCCGCCACATTGAAGTAGCGCAGACAGGCCGTCGACACCGAATGCGCCGCCCCCACGGCCCTGACCAGCCATTCTCCGGCGAGTTTGGTCTCTCCGTACGGATTCATCGGCACGCACGGGGTGTCCTCGGTGACCAGTTCCACATCCGGCATGCCGTAGACGGCGGCGGAGGAGGAGAAGAGGAAGCTGCCGATCCCGGCGGCCACCACGGCCTCCAGCAGCACGGTGAGGCCGTGCACATTCTCCCGGTAGTACCGCAGCGGCTGCTCGACCGACTCCCCGACCTGCTTCTTCGCCGCGAGATGCACCACACCGGTGACGTCCAGCTCGGCGAACGTACGGTCCAGCAGCGCACGGTCCAGCGTGGAGCCGCGCACGAGCGGAACGTCCTCGGGCAGCCGCCCGGGGATTCCGCTGGAGATGTCGTCGAGGACGGCCACCCGCTCGCCGGCCTGGGCCATCGCCCGCACGACATGCGACCCGATATATCCGGCACCACCTGTGATCAGCCACGTCATGACGGCACCCTATCCACAGGTCAGCGCGGCGCCCGTTTGTCGAGGGGACACGCCATCCACCATGATGATCGACGGCGCGCGGAAGCGGTCGTTCCCCCGATCGTGTGGTGAATGCGCGGTGAACGGCTGCTTCCATCGATCCGATAGCCTCTGCCGACATGCCGCCCGCCCCACCCGGGACCGGGATGCGCGATGCCCCCTGTTTCCAGGGCTCCAGGCCTGTGCCAGAGCGGCGCGGCCACATGTCAGCTCCAAGGAGTGAGTTCGTCTGTCGACCGCGATTCTCACCGGGTCCCCGGTCGCCGGCTCGTCTGTCCAGGACGACCTGCGGTCGCTGGGTTTCGACGTGCGCACGGCGATCGACGCGGCCGGGGTGGCGACGGAGCTGGCCGCCGTCCCGCCGCGTGAGCGGGTGGCCCTCGTCGACCCCCGTTTCGTCGGACACGGCCACGCCCTCCGCCTGGCGCTGACCGACCCCCGGTTCCCCGCGGCCGCCGTGCCCGGCGCGCTGACGGCGCAGCCAGAGGCACGGGCCGCGCTGTCCCGCGCGGTGACGGCCGCCACGCGGTCCGGCGGTGACGCCGGACACACGCCGTCGCCCGCGGGCGCCGCCGCCACGGCGGCCGGGCAGGTGGCCACGGTCGGCGACGCCGAGAAGACGGCCGAGGAAACGGGAGAGGCCCGTACGCCCTCCCTCGTGGACGACATCGCGACCGCCCTCGACGCCGAAGGCGTCCCCCCGCACCGGCCCGAGCTGGGTGTGCTCATTGCCACCGTGGCCGCCGACGAGGAGCGGCGGGCGGCGGCGCTGGCGGAGACCGCCGCCGTGGACGACGAGAAGGTGCGGCTGCGCACCGCCGTGAAGGCCCGGGACGGCTTCTTCACGACCTTCTGCATCAGCCCCTACTCCCGCTATATCGCCCGCTGGTGTGCCCGCCGCGGGCTGACACCCAACCAGGTCACCACCGCCTCCCTCCTCACCGCTCTCATCGCGGCCGGCTGCGCCGCCACCGGCACCCGGCCCGGGTTCGTCGCGGCCGGGGTGCTGCTGATCGCCTCGTTCGTCCTCGACTGCACCGACGGGCAGCTGGCCCGCTACTCGCTCCAGTACTCGACCCTCGGCGCCTGGCTGGACGCGACGTTCGACCGGGCCAAGGAGTACGCGTACTACGCGGGCCTCGCCCTCGGCGCGGCCAACGCCCCGGGCGGCGACGACGTATGGGCGCTCGCGCTGGGCGCGATGGTGCTCCAGACCTGCCGCCATGTCGTGGACTTCTCGTTCAACGAGGCCAATCACGACGCCACCGGCAACTCCAGCCCCACCGCCGCCCTCTCCGACCGCCTCAACAGCGTCGGCTGGACGGTCTGGGTGCGGCGCATGATCGTGCTGCCGATCGGCGAGCGCTGGGCGATGATCGCCGTGCTGACCGCGCTCACCACGCCCCGCATCACCTTCTACGTCCTGCTCATCGGCTGCGCACTGGCCGCCTGCTACACCACCGCGGGCCGGGTGCTGCGCTCGCTCACCCGCAAGGCGCGGCGCACCGACCGGGCCGCGCAGGCCCTCGCCGACCTCGCGGACTCGGGCCCGCTCGCCGAGCTGGTCGCCAAGGCGGCCGCCCGTAAGCCCCACAGCTACCTGGCCCCGGTCGTGGCCGCCCTCGGCGCCGCGCTCCTCGTCGCGGGCGCCGCCGCGCTGCCGTACGGCTCCTGGGCGGCCGTCGGAGGCGCCGCGCTCTACGCCGTCCTCGCGGGCTGCGCCGTCGCCGCACCGCTGAAGGGCCCGCTCGACTGGCTGGTGCCGCCCCTCTTCCGGGCCGCCGAGTACGGGACCGTCCTCATCCTCGCCGCCCGCTCGCAGGTGAACGGAGCATTGCCCGCTGCTTTCGGGCTGGTGGCGGCCGTCGCCTACCATCACTACGACACGGTGTACCGCATCCGCGGCGGCACCGGGGCGCCCCCGCACGGGCTGGTGCGGGCGATCGGCGGGCACGAGGGGCGGATCCTGGTGGTCACGGCCATCGCCGCACTGCTGCACGGCCTGAGCCAGGGCGACCCGAACCAAGGTTTCACCATCGCGCTGACCGCGCTCGCCGTGGTCATCGCGCTGACGGTGCTCATCGAGAGCATCCGCTTCTGGGTGTCCTCCGGAGCACCCGCTGTCCACGACGAAACAGGAGAACCCGCATGATCGGCCTCGTGCTGGCGGCCGGCGCCGGACGGCGTCTGCGCCCCTACACCGACACCCTCCCCAAGGCCCTGGTGCCGGTCGACGGTGAGACCACCGTCCTCGACCTCACCCTCGGCAACTTCGCGGAGGTCGGCCTGACCGAGGTCGCGATCGTGGTCGGCTACCGCAAGGAGGCGGTGTACGAGCGCAAGGAGGCCCTGGAGCAGAAGTACGGCCTCAAGCTCACCCTGATCGACAACGACAAGGCCGAGGAGTGGAACAACGCCTACTCCCTGTGGTGCGCCCGTGACGCGATCAAGCACAGCGTGATCCTCGCCAACGGTGACACCGTGCACCCGGTCTCCGTCGAGAAGACCCTGCTCGCCGCGCGCGGCAACGGGCAGAAGATCATCCTCGCCCTCGACACGGTGAAGCAGCTCGCCGACGAGGAGATGAAGGTCGTCAGCGAGCCGGGCAAGGGCGTCCGGAAGATCACCAAGCTGATGGACCCGACCGAGGCCACCGGTGAGTACATCGGCGTCACCCTCATCGAGGGCGAGGCCGCCGCCGATCTCGCCGACGCGCTGAAGACCACCTTCGAGCGCGACCCCGACCTCTACTACGAGGACGGCTACCAGGAGCTGGTCAACCGCGGCTTCAAGGTCGACGTGGAGCCCATCGGCGACATCAAGTGGGTCGAGATCGACAACCACGACGATCTGGCGAAGGGCCGTGAGATCGCGTGCCAGTACTGACGAGGCTCATCCCCTCGCCGCTCGTCGTCGACATCCGAGCGGGCGCCCTGGACGACCTGGCGGACGTCCTCGCCGACCAGCGGATCTCATCCTCCGGCAAGCTCGCCGTCGCGATCAGCGGCGGCTCCGGGGCCCTGCTGCGCGAGCGGCTGGCCCCGGCGCTGCCCGGCGCGAGCTGGTACGAGGTGGGCGGCGGCACTCTCGATGACGCGATCAAGCTCGCCGACCGGATGAAGTCCGGGCACTACGACGCGGTCGTGGGGCTCGGCGGTGGCAAGATCATCGACTGTGCGAAGTTCGCCGCGGCGCGCATCGGCCTTCCGCTGGTCGCCGTCGCCACGAACCTCTCGCACGACGGTCTGTGCTCACCGGTCGCGACCCTCGACAACGACGCGGGCCGCGGCTCGTACGGTGTGCCGAACCCGATCGCCGTGGTCATCGACCTCGATGTGATCCGTGAGGCCCCTGTCCGCTTCGTCCGCTCCGGCATCGGCGACGCGCTCTCCAACATCTCCGCGGTCGCGGACTGGGAGCTGTCCCACCGTGAGACGGGCGAGCAGATCGACGGGCTGGCCGCCGCCATGGCGCGCCAGGCGGGCGAGGCCGTGCTGCGCCACCCCGGCGGCGTCGGCGACGACGGCTTCCTCCAGGTGCTGGCCGAGGGCCTGGTCCTCACCGGTATCTCGATGTCGGTCGCGGGCGACTCCCGTCCGGCGTCCGGCGCCTGTCACGAGATCAACCACGCCTTCGACCTCATGTTCCCCAAGCGCGCGGCGAGCCACGGCGAGCAGTGCGGTCTTGGCGGGGCGTTCGCGATGTACCTGCGCGGGGAGCACGAGCAGTCGGCGTTCATGGCCGAAGTGCTGCACCGGCACGGTCTTCCGGTGCTGCCCGAGGAGATCGGCTTCACCGTGGACGAGTTCGTCCAGGTCGTGGACTACGCGCCGAAGACCCGCCCCGGGCGCTACACGATCCTCGAGCACCTCGACCTCTCTTCCGACGCGATCAGGGACGCATACGCCGACTATGCCAAAGCAGTCAGTCAAGCCATCAGTGGCTGAACTCCGACCGGTCGTTCACCCCGCGGGGGTGAAGGACCGGCGGAGCGGTGAGCACTGGGCCGGGCGCCTGTACATGCGGGAGATCTCGCTGCGCTGCGACCGGCACCTGGTGAACACGCGGGTCACGCCCAACCAGCTGACGTATCTGATGACCGTCTTCGGCGTACTCGCCGCCCCGGCCCTGCTGGTGCCGGGGATCGCGGGCGCCGTGCTCGGTGTGCTGATGGTCCAGCTCTACCTGCTGCTGGACTGTGTCGACGGCGAGATAGCCCGTTGGAGGCAGCAGTTCTCGCTGGGCGGCGTGTACCTGGACCGGGTCGGCGCCTACCTGACCGACGCCGCGGTGCTCGTCGGCTTCGGCCTGCGCGCCGCCGACCTGTGGGGCTCCGGGCGGATCGACTGGCTGTGGGCGTTCCTCGGCACTCTCGCCGCGCTCGGCGCCATCCTGATCAAGGCCGAGACCGACCTCGTCGGGGTCGCCCGGCACCAGGGCGGTCTTCCGCCGGTCAAGGAAGCGGCCTCCGAGCCGCGCTCGTCCGGTATGGCGCTGGCCCGGAAGGCGGCCGCGGCACTGCAGTTCCACCGGCTGATCCTCGGGATCGAGGCATCGCTGCTCATCCTCGTGCTGGCGGTCGTGGACCAGGTGCGCGGCGACCTCTTCTTCACCCGGCTGGGCGTAGCGGTGCTGGCGGGTATCGCCCTTCTGCAAACTCTGCTTCATCTCGTGTCCATCCTCGCGTCGAGCAGGCTCAAGTGACGGGCGGCACGATGAAGGTCGGAGCGGTTGTCCTCACGATGGGCAACCGCCCCGAAGAGCTGCGCGCGCTGCTCGACTCGGTCGCCAAACAGGAGGGCGACGCGATCGAGGTCGTCGTCGTGGGCAACGGCTCCCCGCTTCCGGCGCTCCCCGAGGGCGTACGGACCATCGAGCTGCCCGAGAACGTGGGCATCCCGGCGGGGCGCAACGTCGGCATCGAGGCGTTCGGACCGGGCGGCCGTGACGTCGACGTCCTGCTGTTCCTGGACGACGACGGGCTGCTGCCGGGCACCGACACGGCCGAGCTGTGCCGTGCGGCGTTCGCCGCCGACCCGAAGCTGGGCATCATCTCCTTCCGCATCGCCGACCCGGACACGGGCGTCACCCAGCGCCGCCACGTGCCCCGGCTGCGCGCCGCGGACCCGATGCGGTCCTCGCGGGTCACCACCTTCCTCGGTGGTGCCAACGCGGTCCGCACCGAGGTGTTCGAGCAGGTCGGAGGGTTGCCGGACGACTTCTTCTACGCCCATGAGGAGACCGATCTGGCCTGGCGGGCGCTGGATGCCGGGTGGATGATCGACTACCGGTCGGACATGGTGCTGTACCACCCGACCACCGCACCCAGCCGGCACGCGGTCTACCACCGCATGGTCGCGCGCAACCGGGTCTGGCTGGCCCGGCGAAACCTTCCGGCCCTGCTCGTACCCGTGTATCTCGGCGTCTGGCTGCTGCTCACACTGGCCAGGCGTCCCTCCAAAACCGCGCTTCGTGCCTGGTTGGGAGGGTTCCGCGAAGGCTGGAAGACCCCTTGCGGTCCACGGCGGCCCATGAAGTGGCGTACGGTATGGCGCCTGACCCGACTGGGCCGACCTCCTGTCATCTGACAAGCTCGTATCAGATACGCATCGAGCGCTACCGGGGCGCGGCCCCGCTCAGCGCACCCTGAAGACGAAAGTGTCAACTGTGAGCGAGACTACGCACGACAGTGCGGTCGCCGTGAGTGCCCCGCCATCACCCGACGACGGCCTGACCCCGGCCGAGCTGGCGGAGAAGTACGGCCTGTCGGTCAGCGGCGCCCGGGTGGGCCTCGGCGAGTACATCCGCCAGATCTGGGGTCGGCGCCACTTCATCCTGGCCTTCTCGTCGGCCAAGCTCACTGCTCAGTACAGCCAGGCCAAGCTGGGCCAGGTGTGGCAGGTGGCGACCCCGCTGCTCAACGCGGCGGTGTACTTCTTCATCTTCGGCATGCTGCTGAAGAGCAGCCGGGGCATGCCGAACGACATGTACATCCCGTTCCTGGTGACGGGTGTGTTCGTCTTCACCTTCACCCAGTCCTCGGCCATGGCCGGGGTGCGCGCGATTTCCGGGAACCTCGGGCTGGTGCGGGCCCTGCACTTCCCGCGGGCCTCGCTGCCCATCTCGTTCGCGCTCCAGCAGCTCCAGCAACTGCTGTTCTCGATGATCGTGCTGGTCGTTGTGCTGGTGGGCTTCGGCCACTTCCCGGGCTTCTCCTGGCTGCTGGTCCTCCCCACGCTGACGCTGCAGTTCGTCTTCAACACCGGCCTTTCGCTGATCATGGCGCGGCTGGGGGCCAAGACCCCGGACCTCGCCCAGTTGCTGCCGTTCATCCTGCGTACCTGGATGTACGCCTCGGGCGTGATGTTCCCGCTGGCCCGTACCCTGCAGCACGCGGGGGCGAGTAGCTGGCTCGCGGACTCCATGCTGTCGAATCCGGCGGCGGTCTACATGGACCTGATGCGGTTCGCGCTGATCGACGACTACACCGGGGCCAACCTGCCACCGCACGTTTGGGCGTTCGCGGTGGGCTGGGCTGTGCTCTTCGGCGTCGGGGGTTTCGTGTACTTCTGGAAGGCAGAGGAGCAGTACGGCCGTGGCTGAACAGACTCTCGAGACCGTCGAGCAGGCCATGCCCGCCGAGGCGCGCGTGCCCACCGTCATCGCGGACGACGTCCACATCGTCTACCGCGTCAACGGCGGCCCCAAGGGCAAGGGCAGCGCCACTGCCGCGCTGAGCCGCATCATGCGCCGCAAGGGCGCCCCCGGTATGCGCGAGGTGCACGCCGTGCGCGGCGTCACCTTTGTGGCCTATCGCGGTGAGTCGATCGGCCTGATCGGCTCCAACGGGTCCGGCAAGTCGACGCTCCTGAAGGCCGTGGCGGGCCTGCTGCCCACCGAGCGCGGCAGCGTCTACACCGACGGCCAGCCGTCGCTGCTCGGCGTGAACGCGGCCCTGATGAACGACCTCACCGGTGAGCGGAACGTCATACTGGGCGGTCTGGCCATGGGGATGTCGCGCGAGCAGATCCGCGAGCGATATGCGGACATCGTCGACTTCTCGGGCATCAATGAGAAGGGTGACTTCATCACCCTCCCCATGCGCACCTACTCCTCCGGCATGGCGGCCCGCCTCCGCTTCTCCATCGCGGCGGCCAAGGACCACGACGTCCTGATGATCGACGAGGCCCTGGCGACCGGTGACCGGAAGTTCCAGAAGCGCTCCGAGGCCCGCATCCGGGAGCTGCGGAAGGATGCCGGAACGGTCTTCCTCGTCAGCCACAACAACAAGTCCATCCGGGACACCTGTGACCGGGTGCTGTGGCTGGAGAAGGGCGAGCTGCTGATGGACGGTCCGACGGACGAGGTCATCAAGGCCTACGAGAAGGAAACCGGCAAGTAGCCGAAAACCCGCCAGGGGCCGGGGCCGCGCGGCGGTCCCGGCCTCCGCGTGCACCCGTCCTGTGGAAAAGCTCACGCACTGTCACCCCGCCCCATTAGGGTGGTGGTCAGAAGGGTCCATCGGGCTTACGGGGGGGGTGACGCGTGCGCGTGCTGCCGGGGATGGGGAACCGCGACGAATCGACCGTTCGGCGCGGGGTAAGCGGAAGCTGGGTTCCGCATCGGGGGAGGGACCTGGTGAACACACGTCCACCAGGTGGAATTTCGCCTTCCCGTCAGGGTGCGGGCGGGCCGTCCAGGGCGTCTCTGGGCACCGCGGCAGGCCGCCGACCGGCCGTCCCTCGGTTTCGGCCGCGCTCGCGCGGTCTCCGTACGGGCCGCCTGCGGACCGGAGGTGACGGAGAGGTACCGCCGCTGCCGCTGTTCACTAAACGGAGGCGCTGTATCGTGTGCGTGTACGCCGGGTTGCCGAGCGGCGGGGTATGAGGGAGGGGGACGCGTGTCGCCAGGGGAAGCGCACGTAGCACCGTACTCACGGCGTGAGCGGTTGCGCATCGCGACCATCCGCGAAATCAAGGACGTCGCCCGGACGCTCCTGGTTCAGGAGGGCCCGGAAAATGTGACCATCCGGGCCATCGCGCGTGAGATGGGCATGACCGCGCCGGCCGTCTATCGCTACTTCAGCAGCCGGGACGCGCTGATCCTGCAGCTGCGGGTGGACATCTTCGCGGAGATGGCCCGCTATATGCGCGGGGTCATCGGGCAGCTCCCCGAGGGCGAGCCCGGTCGCAGAC
Organism: Streptomyces sp. NPDC021212; assembly: GCF_044332925.1. Classification (NCBI taxonomy): domain Bacteria; kingdom Bacillati; phylum Actinomycetota; class Actinomycetes; order Kitasatosporales; family Streptomycetaceae; genus Streptomyces; species Streptomyces sp. NPDC021212. The sequence continues at coordinate 523,853 of NZ_JBIRPZ010000002.1, read as the reverse complement.
TGATCGGGGGCGCCCGGGCGCTGCGCGTCTGGGCCATCAAGCACCCGCATGAGTTCGGGCTCATCCTCGGACCCTGGGCCCCGGGCCTCGGGCGTGAGGAGACCAAGCCTGAGCGCACGATGGGCTGGGTCTTCGGGTCCGTCTTCTCCGACCTGGTCTCCGACCTGTGGCGGGTGCGGGGCTTCCCCGCTCCCGAGGAGGACGAGCTGGAACCGGCTCTCGCCCGTCAGCTGGGGGCGCTCAGCGAGGACCAGGGCGTCGACATGCCGCCGGGCGCCATCGCCGTCATGCTGCGCTGCTGGGCGCGGTTGTACGGGGTGATCTCGATGGAGGCGCTGGGGCACATGTCGTTCGGGCTCTCGGAGGGGAAGTGCTTCTTCGAGTTCGAGCTGCGCGACCTGTGCGCCATGCTGGACATCACCGAGTTCTACGACGAGGCCGCCTGACCAGGCTGCCGTGCGGGGGCCGGGGGCGTCGCCGGGGTGTGGCCCCGTACGTGTGTGCGTGGGAGGCGTAAGCTGTAGCAATGCCCAACCGGATCATGTCGGACGTGTGCGGCTGCCCTCTGTTCCGGGGTGCGCGGCCGCACGCCGCCCACGTATCGGCGCGGCGTGTCCGGATCGTGCCGACCCTGGTAACCGGTGTAGAACGGGGGATGTGACGGCATTGGCTCCACGGCCCATCTTCAGTACGCCCACGGGCCCCGGTCACCGGGATCCGCGCGGCGTCGTGGCCCTCGCCCGTACGCCTGGCTGTCCACGGTGACCGCGGAGGACGAGCGCAGCAGCGGATCCTCCACCATGTCGGGCAGCCTGAGCGGCGGACAGGAAGCCGCGCGCGCCGTGCTCGACAAGGCCGCCCACGAGAATTTCCCCGTGGCCCCCTTCTTCGTCCCCCGTGCCTGGCGCGCCGACCTCATGGCCGTCTACGGCTACGCCCGGCTGGTCGACGACATCGGCGACGGCGATCTGCCGCCCGGCGGCGCCGACGCCGAGCTGCTGGGCCTCGACCGGTCCCTCGCCGACGACTCCGTAGCGATGCTCGACGCCTTCGAGGCCGATCTCGGCCGCGTCTTCGACGCCGGCTCCGCCGCGCCCCGCCATCCGCTGCTGCGCGCGCTGCGCCCCACCGTCCGCCGCCACGGTCTCACCCCGGGGCCCTTCCACGGCCTGATCGAGGCCAACCGCCAGGACCAGCGGGTCCGGCGGTACGCGTCCTTCCAGGAGCTGCTGGACTACTGCGAGCTGTCGGCCAATCCGGTGGGGCGGCTCGTCCTCGGCATCACCGGCACCGCCACCCCTGAGCGGGTCCGCCGCTCCGACGCGATCTGCACCGCCCTGCAGATCATCGAGCACCTCCAGGACGTCTCCGAGGACCTCCGCAGGGACCGCGTCTACCTCCCGGAAGAGGACATGAAACGCTTCGGGGTGTCCGAGGCCGACCTCGCCGCCCCGAAGGGCGGTGCATCGGTGTGTGCCCTGGTCGCGTACGAGGCGGAACGCGCCCGAGACCTGCTGAATGAAGGCACCCCCCTGGTGGGTAGCGTCCACGGCAGGCTGAAGGTGCTGCTCGCCGGATTCGTGGCCGGGGGGCGGGCCGCCTTGCGGGCGGTCGCGGCCGCGGGACATGACGTACTCCCTGGACCGCCCAGGCCCACCAAGCTCAGCCTGCTGCGCGAGGTGGGGGCGACACTGCGAAGAGAGGGGTGAGCCGGACCGTGGACGGATCTCCGCACGCGTCCGCGCCAGTGCTCGCGGCATACCGCTACTGCGAGGCCGTGACCGGGCACCAGGCCCGCAACTTCGCCTACGGCATCCGGCTGCTGCCCACCGAGAAGCGCCGGGCGATGTCCGCGCTCTACGCCTTCTCGCGCCGCATCGACGACATCGGCGATGGCGCGCTGGCCCCCGACGCCAAGCGGACCCGGCTCGGGGAGACCCGCGGACTGCTCGACCGGATCCGCGGCGGCGCGATCGAGGAGGACGACACCGACCCGGTGGCCGTCGCGCTCAGCCACGCCGCCCGGCGCTTCCCGATCCCGCTCGGCGGGCTCGACGAGCTGATCGACGGCGTGCTGAAGGACGTGGCCGGGGAGACGTACGAGACCTGGGACGACCTCAGGGCCTACTGCCGCTGTGTGGCGGGCGCCATCGGGCGCCTCTCGCTGGGCGTGTTCGGCACCGTGCCCGGCGCGCGCGACGCCGATCGCGCCCCCGAATACGCCGATACGCTCGGTCTCGCGCTCCAGCTGACCAACATCCTGCGCGACGTCCGTGAGGACGCCGCGACCGGGCGCACCTATCTGCCCGCCGACGACATCGCCAAGTTCGGCTGCACCGCTGCCTTCCACGCCTCGGTCGCCCCGTCCGACGCCGACTTCACCGGTCTTGTGCAGTTCGAGGTCCGGCGGGCCAGGGCGCTCTTCGCCGAGGGATACCGGCTGCTGCCCATGCTGGACCGGCGCAGCGGGGCGTGCGTGGCCGCCATGGCGGGCATCTACCGCAGACTTCTGGAGCGGATCGCCCAGGACCCCGCGGCCGTCCTGCGCGGCCGCGTTTCGCTTCCGGGCCACGAGAAGGCGTATGTCGCGGTGCGCGGCCTCGCCGGGCTCGACGCCCGCACCGCCGTCCGCCGCGGGCCCGGGGGGCTCCGGTGATCGACGCAACCTTCGCGCCCGGCCTCGCGTCGTGTCCACCCGAGGGGGTGAACACATGACAACCGGCACCGCACACTCCGCCGACCGGCCGAACCCGGACCCGGCAGGCCGCCCCGAGGGGGCGGCCGCGCTCGTCCGTGACCCGTACGCACAGGTGAGCGAGGAGCAGGGTGCGCCGCGGACGGCGGTGGTGATCGGCGGGGGGCTCGCGGGGACGACCGCGGCGCTCGCGCTCGCCGACGCCGGTGTGCGCGTCACGCTGCTCGAGGGGCGCCCCCGGCTCGGCGGGCTCGCCTTCTCGTTCCGCCGCCCCTCACCGGCCGGTGAGCTGACCGTCGACAACGGGCAGCACGTCCACCTGCGCTGCTGCACCGCATACCAGTGGTTCCTGGACCGGGTCGGCGCCACCGCGCTCGCCCCGCTCCAGGGCCGGCTGGACGTACCCGTCGTGGACGCCGCCGCGCGGCCCGGACGGCGGCTCGGCCGGCTGCGCCGCACCGGCCTGCCGGTGCCGCTGCACCTGGCCGCGAGCCTTGCCACCTATCCGCACCTCTCGCTCGCCGAGCGCGCCGGAGTGGGCCGCGCCGCGCTCGCCCTGGGGCGGCTCGACCCGCTGGACCCGGCGCTGGACGCGGAGGACTTCGCGGGCTGGCTGCGCCGCCACGGCCAGTCGCCGCGCGCCGTCGAGGCGCTGTGGGACCTGGTGGGCGTGGCCACGCTCAACGCCACCGCCGAGGACGCCTCACTGGGCCTGGCCGCGATGGTCTTCAAGACCGGGCTGCTCTCCGAGGCCGGGGCCGCCGACATCGGCTGGGCCCGGGCCCCGCTCGGCGAGCTGCACGACACCCTCGCCCGCGCCGCCCTGGACGCGGCGGGCGTGACGACCGAGCTGCGCACCCGCGTCACCGCCGTCACCGCCGCCGGGGGCCGCTGGACCGCGCACACCGACCGCGGCCCGCTCCACGAGCCGGTGGACACCGTGGTCCTCGCCGTACCGCAGCGGGACGCGCACGCCCTGCTGCCCGACGGCGCCCTCGACGATCCGGACCGGCTGCTGCGGATCGGCACCGCGCCCATCCTCAACCTGCACGTCGTCTACGACCGCACCGTGCTGCGCCGCCCGTTCTTCGCCGCGCTCGGCAGCCCCGTCCAGTGGGTCTTCGACCGTACGGACGCCTCGGGGCTGCGGGACGCGCCGGGGGCCGGGGACAGCCAGTACCTGGCGGTGTCGCAGTCCGCCGCGAGGGACGACATCGACCGTCCGGTGGCCGAGCTGCGCGCCCGCTATCTGCCGGAGCTGGAGCGGCTGCTGCCGGCCGCCCGCGGCGCGCGGGTACGGGACTTCTTCGTCACCCGGGAGCGCACCGCGACGTTCGCCCCGGTCCCCGGCGTCGGCCGGCTGCGGCCGGACGCCCCCACCAACGCGCCCGGCCTGTACCTGGCCGGTTCGTGGACCGCCACCGGCTGGCCCGCGACCATGGAGGGCGCCGTGCGCAGCGGGCTCACCGCTGCCCGTGCCGCCCTCTCCGACGGCCGCCCGCATTCGATTCCGCTTCCCGCCGTCGGCGGGGGGACGCCCAAGGAGGCGGCATGAGCACCACCACAGAAACCAGAGGAGAGCCCGTGACCCCGGCGACCCCAGCTGTCGACTCCGCAGGCGTGGCCGCGCTGCTGGAGCGCGGCCGTACGCTTGCCACGCCGGTGCTGCGCGCGGCGGTGGACCGGCTGGCTCCGCCCATGGACACCGTCGCCGCCTACCACTTCGGCTGGATCGACGCCGACGGCCGGCCCGCCGCAGGGGACGGCGGCAAGGCCGTGCGCCCGGCACTCGCGCTGCTGTCCGCGCAGGCGGCCGGCGCGGCCCCGGAGATCGGGGTGCCCGGCGCGGTCGCGGTCGAGCTGGTCCACAACTTCTCCCTGCTGCACGACGACCTGATGGACGGTGACGAGCAGCGCCGCCACCGCGACACGGTGTGGAAGGTGCACGGGCCGGCCCAGGCGATCCTGGTCGGGGACGCGCTCTTCGCCCTCGCCGGCGAAATACTGCTGGAGCTGGGCACCGCGGAGGCGGGCCGGGCCACCCGCCGGCTCACCTCCGCGACCCGCAAGCTGATCGACGGCCAGGCGCAGGACATCTCCTACGAGCACCGGGAGCGGGTCACCGTCGAGGAGTGCCTGGAGATGGAGGGCAACAAGACGGGCGCGCTGCTCGCCTGCGCCGCCTCCATCGGGGCCGTGCTCGGCGGCGCCGACGACCGTGCCGCCGACACCCTGGAGCGGTACGGCTACCACCTGGGGCTCGCCTTCCAGGCCGTGGACGACGTGCTCGGCATCTGGGGCGACCCGGTCTCCACCGGCAAGCAGACCTGGAGCGATCTGCGGCAGCGCAAGAAGTCCCTGCCGGTGGTCGCCGCCCTGTCCGCCGGGGGCCGGGCCTCCGAGGACCTGGCGCAGATCCTCGCGGCCGACGCGCACAAGCCGATGGAGGAGTTCGCCGACTTCAGCGAGGAGGAGTTCGCGACCCGCGCCGCGCTGATCGAGGAGGCGGGCGGCCGGGACTGGACCTCGCAGGAGGCCCGCAGGCAGTACGCGAGGGCCATCGAGGCCCTCGACGAGGTGGACATGCCCGGCGACGTACGAGATCAGTTCGTGGCGCTCGCCGACTTCGTCGTCGTCCGGGAGAGATGATCACTACCGACCGTGTCTAGGCCCGCAGGGGGTGTCTTGTCGATCAGGCCGGATCAGCGAGCCCGGGATGATCGGCAATACACCCCCTAAGACCAGGCTCGCAGTCGTGCCGGCCGGCACCAGACCCGGTGCCGGCCGACAGCAGGCCCCAACGACGGCAGATCACACTGCAGAGGGGAAGCCATGACAGCGACAACCGTCCAACCGTCCGAGTCATCCGAGTCCGAGACGTTAGTGGTCGCCCGTGAGGCGACGGCCCGCGCGGTCCGGCATCTACTCGCCCGCCAGGACGAGCAGGGCTGGTGGAAGGGCGACCTGGAGACCAACGTCACCATGGACGCCGAGGACCTGATGCTCCGGCAGTTCCTCGGCATCCAGAAACCCGACGTGCTCGACGCCGCGGGCCGCCACATCCGTTCGCAGCAGAACGCGGACGGCACCTGGGCGACCTTCCACGGCGGCCCGCCGGAGCTGTCCGCCACGATCGAGGCGTACGTCGCCCTCCGGCTGGCCGGTGACGCGCCCGACGCACCCCATATGGCGGCCGCCTCGGCGTGGGTGCGCGACCAGGGCGGGGTGGCGAACAGCCGGGTCTTCACCCGCATCTGGCTGGCACTCTTCGGCTGGTGGCGGTGGGAGGACCTGCCCGAGCTGCCACCGGAGATCATCTACTTCCCGAGCTGGCTGCCGCTCAACCTCTACGACTTCGGCTGCTGGGCGCGGCAGACCATCGTGCCGCTCACCGTCGTCTCCGCGAAGCGCCCGGTGCGCCCCGCCCCGTTCTCCCTCGACGAGCTGCACGCCGACCCGCGGAGCCCGAATCCGCCGCGCCCGGCCGGGCCCCTCGCCTCCTGGGACGGCGCCTTCCAGCGGCTGGACCGGGCCCTGCACCTGTACCGCAAGGTGGCCCTGCGCCCGCTGCGCCGGGCCGCGCTGCGCTCCTGCGCCCGCTGGATCGTGGAGCGGCAGGAGAACGACGGCTGCTGGGGCGGGATCCAGCCGCCCGCCGTCTACTCCCTGATCGCGCTCCACCTCCTCGGCTACGACCTCGACCACCCGGTGATGCGCGCCGGGCTCGACTCGCTGGACCGCTTCGCCGTCTGGCGCGAGGACGGCAGCCGCATGATCGAGGCCTGTCAGTCCCCGGTCTGGGACACCTGTCTGGCCGTCATCGCGCTCGCCGACGCCGGGCTCGCCCCCGACCACCCCGCCCTGGTCAAGAGCGCCGACTGGATGCTCGCCGAGCAGATCGACCGGCCCGGCGACTGGTCCGTCAAGCGGCCCCGGCTCGCCCCCGGCGGCTGGGCGTTCGAGTTCCACAACGACAACTACCCCGACATCGACGACACCGCCGAGGTCATCCTCGCGCTGCGCCGCGTCGACCACCCCCAGCCGGAGCGGCTCGCGGCGGCCGTGCGGCGCGGGGTGCGCTGGACGCTGGGCATGCAGTCCCGGAACGGGGCGTGGGGCGCCTTCGACGTCGACAACACCAGCCCGCTGCCCAACCGGCTGCCGTTCTGCGACTTCGGCGAGGTCATCGACCCGCCGTCGGCCGACGTCACCGCCCATGTCGTCGAGATGCTGTCCCACGAGGGCGGCGCCCGCGATCCGCGCACCCGGCGCGCCGTCAGCTGGCTGCTGGCCGAGCAGGAGCCCAGCGGCGCCTGGTTCGGCCGGTGGGGCACCAACTATGTGTACGGGACCGGCTCCGTCGTCCCCGCCCTGGTCGCCGCCGGGATCCCGGCCTCCCATCCGGCCGTCCGCCGGGCCGTGCGCTGGCTGGAGAGCGTGCAGAACGAGGACGGCGGCTGGGGCGAGGACCAGCGCTCGTACCCCGACCCCGAGTGGATGGGGCGCGGCGCCTCCACCGCCTCGCAGACCGCGTGGGCGCTGCTGGCGCTGCTGGCGGCGGGGGAGCGGGAGAGCAAGGCGGTCGAGCGCGCGGTCGGCTGGCTCGCGGCCACCCAGGGCCAGGACGGTTCCTGGGACGAGCCGTACTTCACCGGCACCGGCTTCCCCTGGGACTTCTCCATCAACTACCACCTGTACCGGCTGGTCTTCCCGCTCACCGCACTCGGGCGCTACGTGAGCGGTGAGGTCACCGGGGCGCGGCCGCGGAGGACCTGATGGCCTCCGGCCCGGCCCCGGACACCGGCGGTGCCCCGCTGCTGATCGCCTGCGCGCTCGGCATCGAGCGGTTCGCACTGCGGGGGGCCGGTCCCGGCGGCGCCGCCGGGCCGGTGACGGTGCTGCGCACCGGCATGGGACCGCAGGCGGCCGAGCGGGCGGTGAGCCGTGCGCTGGCCGCGGGTCCTGACCGGGCCCAGGGGGTCCGTACCGCCGTCGTCGCCACCGGCTTCTGCGCCGGGCTGGCGCCGGGGATGCACCCGGGGGACCTGGTGGTGGCCGACGAGACCCGTGACCCGGCCGGTCACACCCCGTGCCACGGCAGCCGGATCCTCGCCGAGGCACTGGCCCGCCACGCCCGGCGGGCCGGCGGTGCCGGGCGCACCGGCACCGGCACGGTCCATATCGGGCCCGTCGTCGGCTCCAACCATGTGGTGCGGGGTGCGGAGCGGGCCGACCTGCACGCCACGGGGGCCATCGCGGTGGACATGGAGTCCGCCGCCACCCTGCGCAGCGCGGTGCGCGCCGGGGCACGCCCGGTTGCGGCCGTCCGGGTGATCGTGGACGCTCCTGAACATGAGCTGGTCCGCATCGGGACACTGCGCGGTGGAATATCGGCTTTCCGGGTACTACGAACTGTTCTTCCCGCTTTTTTCGACTGGCACCGTTCCTCTCTTCTCCCAGGAGGTGAGCTAGATGGCCATGCCGCTCCGCCAGACCATCCGGGTCGCGACGTATCTCTTTGACCAGAAGGTGATCAAGCGCCGGGACAAGTTCCCGCTGATCGTGGAGTTGGAGCCGCTGTTCGCCTGCAATCTCAAGTGCGAGGGCTGCGGCAAGATCCAGCATCCGGCGGGGGTGCTCAAACAGCGCATGCCGGTGGCGCAGGCGGTCGGCGCGGTGCTGGAGTCGGGCGCTCCGATGGTCTCCATCGCGGGCGGCGAGCCCCTGATGCACCCGCAGATCGACGAGATCGTCCGACAGCTGGTGCAGCGGAGGAAGTACGTCTTCCTGTGCACCAACGCGATGCTGCTGCGGAAGAAGATGGACAATTTCACTCCCTCCCCGTACTTCGCCTTTGCCGTGCACATCGACGGGCTGCGCGAGCGCCATGACGCGTCGGTGGCGAAGGAGGGGGTGTTCGACGAAGCGGTGGAAGCGATCAGAGAGGCCAAGCGGCGTGGCTTCCGGGTCACCACCAACTCCACCTTCTTCAATACCGACACCCCGCAGACCGTTGTCGAAGTGCTCGACTTCCTCAATGACGACCTCAAGGTGGACGAGATGATGATCTCGCCCGCCTACGCCTACGAGAAGGCGCCCGACCAGGAGCACTTCCTGGGGGTCGAGCAGACCCGCGAGCTGTTCCGGAAGGCGTTCGCCGGCGGCAACCGCAGGCGGTGGCGGCTCAACCACAGCCCGCTCTTCCTGGACTTCCTGGAGGGCAGGACCGACTTCCCGTGCACCGCCTGGGGCATCCCGAACTACTCGCTCTTCGGCTGGCAGCGGCCCTGCTACCTGATGAGCGACGGATACGTCCCCACCTACCGCCAGCTGATCGAGGAGACCGACTGGGACAAGTACGGCCGGGGCAAGGACCCGCGCTGCGACAACTGCATGGCCCACTGCGGCTACGAGCCCACGGCCGTCCTGGCCACCATGGGCTCGCTCAAGGAGTCGCTGCGCGCGGCCCGCGAGAGCGCCGTGGGCTGACACACGAGGAGGGGAACCGAGCATGCCACTGCTGGAGAACATCCGGGGCCCGCACGACCTCAAGGCGCTGACCAGGGAGGAGCTTGCCGCACTCGCCCAGGAGATCAGGGAGTTCCTGATCACCGCGGTCGCCAGGACCGGCGGCCATCTGGGCCCCAACCTGGGCGTCGTCGAGCTGTCCATAGCCCTGCACCGCGTCTTCGACTCGCCGGTGGACCGCATCCTGTGGGACACCGGCCACCAGTCCTATGTCCACAAACTGCTCACCGGCCGTCAGGACTTCTCCAAGCTCCGCGGCAAGGGCGGGCTCTCCGGCTATCCGTCGCGCGCCGAGTCAAGCCACGATGTCATCGAGAACAGCCACGCCTCCACCGTGCTGGGCTGGGCCGACGGCCTCGCCAAGGCCAACGAGATCCGCGGCCGCACCGATCACGTGGTCGCGGTCATCGGCGACGGCGCGCTCACCGGCGGCATGGCCTGGGAGGCGCTCAACAACATCGCCGCCGCCCGCGACCGCCCGCTGATCATCGTCGTCAACGACAACGAACGCTCCTACGCCCCCACCATCGGCGGCCTCGCCGGCCATCTCTCCACCCTCCGCACCACCGACGGCTACGAACGCTTCCTCGCCTGGGGCAAGGACGTCCTCCAGCGCACCCCCGTCGTCGGCCAGCCGCTGTACGGATCGCTGCACGGCGCGAAGAAGGGGTTCAAGGAGACCTTCGCGCCCCAGGGCATGTTCGAGGACCTGGGACTGAAGTACGTGGGCCCGATCGACGGGCACGACACGGAGGCCGTCGAGGGGGCGCTGCGCCGCGCCAAGCGGTTCCACGGCCCCGTCCTCGTCCACTGCATCACCGAAAAGGGCCGCGGCTACCGGCCCGCCCTGGAGGACGAGGCCGACCGCTTCCACACCGTCGCCGCGATGGACCCGCTCACCTGCGCCCCCCTCATCCCCTCCGGCGGCCGGTCGTGGACGTCGGTGTTCGGCGAGGAGATGGTGCGGATCGGGGCCGAGCGGCCCGATGTGGTGGCCCTCACCGCCGCGATGCTCGATCCCGTTGGCCTCGCGGGCTTCGCCGAGGCGTACCCGGACCGGGTGTGGGACGTCGGCATCGCCGAGCAGCACGCCGCGGTCTCGGCGGCCGGGCTCGCCACCGGCGGACTGCATCCCGTCTTCGCCGTCTACGCGACGTTCCTGAACCGCGCCTTCGACCAGCTGCTGATGGACGTCGCCCTGCACAAGTGCGGAGTGACGTTCGTCCTCGACCGGGCCGGAGTCACCGGCACCGACGGGGCCAGCCACAACGGCATGTGGGACATGTCCGTCCTCCAGGTGGTGCCGGGCCTGCGGATCGCCGCCCCGCGCGACGCGGACCAGCTGCGCGCCCAGCTCCGGGAGGCGATCGCCGTGGACGACGCGCCGACCGTCGTCCGCTTCCCCAAGGAATCGGTGGGGCCGGCCATTCCGGCGCTCGATCGGGTCGGCGGGATGGATGTGCTGCGCGAGGGCGACGATGTGCTGCTCGTGGTGGCCGGGGTCATGGCGCCGGTGGGCCTGCGCGCCGCCGAGCTGCTGGCCGAGCGCGGCATCGGCTGCACGGTCGTCGACCCGCGCTGGGTCAAGCCCGTCGACCCCGAACTGCCCTCGCTCGCCGCCCGCCACCGCGCGGTGGCCGTCGTCGAGGACAACGTGCGCAGCGCCGGGGTGGGCGCGGCCATCGGCCAGGCGCTGCGGGACGCCGGTGTCGATCTGCCGCTGCGGACCTTCGGCATTCCCGAGGCGTTCCTGCCGCACGCCAAGCGTGGCGAAGTGCTCGCCGACATCGGACTCACCCCGGCCGAGATCGCGGGCCGGATCGGTGCGGCCCTGGCCCGTATCGATGTGCGCAACCCCGCCGGGGCCGCCGCCAAGGAGAGGGACGCATGACAGCAGCCGAGCAGCGCTCGGGTTTCGACCTGGGCAAGCTCCTGGCCGGGCGCGGGTCCGAGCGGTACGACCTGCACACCCGGTACCTCAACCATCAACTGCCCCGGATGCTGCACACCATCGGCTTCGACAAGGTCTACGAGCGCGCCGAGGGCGCGTACTTCTGGGACGACGAGGGCCAGGACTACCTGGACATGCTCGCCGGTTTCGGGGTGATGGGCCTGGGCCGTCACCATCCCGTCGTCCGCAAGGCGCTGCACGATGTCCTGGATGCCTCGCTCGCCGATCTGACCCGCTTCGACTGCCAGCCGCTGCCCGGACTGCTCGCCGAGAAGCTGCTCGGCCATGCCCCGCACCTGGACCGGGTCTTCTTCGGCAACAGCGGTACGGAGTCCGTCGAGACCGCGCTCAAGTTCGCCCGCTACGCGACCCGCAAGCCGCGCATCCTCTACTGCGAGCACGCCTTCCACGGGCTCACCACCGGCTCGCTGTCGGTCAACGGCGAGGACGGCTTCCGCGACGGGTTCGCACCGCTGCTGCCCGACACCGCCATCGCGATGGGAGACCTGGACTCGCTGGAGCGGGAGCTGAGACGCGGGGACGTCGCCGGGTTCGTCGTCGAACCGATCCAGGGCAAGGGGGTGCACGAGGCGCCGCCGGGCTTCCTGCGGGCCGCGCAGGAGTTGCTGCGCCGCCACAAGGCGCTGCTCATCGCCGACGAGGTGCAGACGGGCCTCGGCCGCACCGGGGACTTCTTCGCCTACCAACACGAGGACGGCGTCGAACCGGACCTGGTGTGCGTGGCCAAGGCGCTCTCCGGCGGCTACGTACCCGTCGGCGCGACCCTCGGCAAGGACTGGATCTTCAAACGGGTCTACTCCTCGATGGACCGGGTACTGGTGCACTCGGCGAGCTTCGGCGCCAATGCCCAGGCCATGGCGGCGGGGCTCGCCGTCCTCACCGTCATGGAGGACGAACAGACCGTCGCAAACGCCCGCCGCACCGGCGAGCTGCTGCGCGACCGGCTCACCGCGCTCATCGACCGCTACGAGCTGCTGCACGACGTACGCGGCCGCGGGCTGATGATCGGCATCGAGTTCGGCAAGCCGGCCTCGCTCGGGCTGCGCAGCCGCTGGGCGATGCTCCAGGCCGCGCGCAAGGGCCTGTTCGCGCAGATGGTCGTGGCGCCGCTGCTCCAGCGCCATCGCATCCTCACCCAGGTCTCCGGCGACCACCTGGAGGTCATTAAGCTGATTCCGCCGTTGATCATCGGCGAGCGGGAAGTGGACCGCTTCGTCGAGGCGTTCACAGCGGTCATGGATGACGCACACGGGGGCGGCGGCCTGATGTGGGAGTTCGGCCGGACTCTCGTCAAGCAGGCGGTGGCCAACCGCTGACGAGATGGGGGACCGGCGATGACCGACGCGACCGCGGTGGGGGCCGTCAACGCACTGACCGGACGATGGGCGCGGGCCGCCGTGAGCGGCGAGGAGTCCACCGTCCTCACCGGCGCCGGGGCCTGGCCGCTGCTCGCCCTGCTCGCGGGCGCGGCCGGCGGCCCGGCCCGTGGCGAGCTGGAGGACGCGCTCGGCGTGGGCGCGGACGGTGCCACGGCGCTCGGCCGCGAGATCGTCGAGGCGCTGGACGCGATGGACGGCGTGGCGGCGGCCACCGGACTGTGGACCCGTCACGACCTGCCGGTGCGGCCCGCGTGGGAGGCGGAGCTTCCGCGGGGTGTGCGCGGGGTGCTGACCGGCGACACCGAGCGCGACGGCAAGGAGCTGGACGCGTGGGCCTCCCGGCGCACCGGCGGCGCGATCGCCGAGATGCCGGTGCCGCTGACGTCCGTCACCCGGCTGGTGCTGGCCGGGGCGCTCACGGTGAAGACGGCCTGGCAGCAGCCGTTCCGGCCGGGGTGGCTGCGGCCGCAAGGCGGCCCGTGGCGGGACCGGTCGCTGGCCGGTCTCACCCGGAGGACGGACGACCTGGACGGGGTGCTGCGGGTCGTCCCCGACACCCCGGCCGGGCCGCTCACCCTCTCGGGCGTCGCGGGTGACAACGGGCTGGACGTGCACCTGGTCCTCGGAGCCGAGGACGCCGTGGGCGGCGAGGTGCTGGAGGCGGGGATCGGCGCGGTGGCCGGGAAGTACGAGGGGCTGCCGGGGCCGGCGCTGCCGCTGGGCGAGGCCGGGCCCGGTGTCCGGGTCGGGGAGATCACGAGCTGGGACGCCACGTCCTCGGTCGTCCTCACCACCCCCCAGTTCACGGTGAACGCCCACCACGATCTGCTGCGGTACGCGGAACTGTTCGGGCTGCGCACCGCGCAGGACACCTCCCGCGGCCACTTCCCGGGGATCAGCCCGAGCCCGCTGGCGATCTCCTCCGGGCAGCAGTCCATGACCGCGTCGTTCAGCGCCGAGGGGTTCTGGGCCGCGGCCGTGACCGCGTTCTCCATGGACGCGGCCGGGGTGCCGCAGCAGAAGGCGAAGCTGATCAGCGTGATGTACGACCGCCCCTTCGGCTTCCTGGCCGTACACCGCGCCACCGGCCTGGTGCTCACGGCGGGCTGGGTCACCGAGCCCGAGCCCGGGGCCGACAGCCCGTGGGGGCCCGGCTCGGTCGGGCGGTGAGCCCCGTCAGCCGGTGAGCAGCCGGTCCCGCAGCCTCATCCGCTGCGGGGCGGCCAGCCCCAGGCCCTCGGTGAGATAGCGCTCGGTGCCGCCCCAGGTCTCCTCTATCGTCTCGAAGGCCGCCGCCAGATAGGCGGAGCGCGCGTCGAAGAGCGGGCTCAGCAGCTCCAGCACCTCCGGCGACATGGGGTCGGACCCGTCCGCGGGATTGCCCTTGCGCCAGATCTTGTAGCGGCGGTGGGCGGCGGCCGACTCCAGATAGTCGGCCTCGATGGCCTCCCGCTCGACCCCGAGCGCGAGCAGCGTCACCGCGATCGACAGACCGGCCCGGTCCTTGCCCGCGGAACAGTGCATCAGCACGGGCGAGCTGTCCTCCGCCATGGCGCCGAGCACCCGGCCGTGCTCGACGATGCGGCTGGTGATGATGGCCCGGTACGCGTTGATCATCCGCCGCTCGGCGCGCCCGTCGTCCAGCAGCTCGCGCAGGGTGTTGAGGTCGCCCTCGCGCACCATGGTCCAGAACCCGGCGCCGTCGGCCGGGTCGGACAGCGGGAGGTTCACGTTCCGCACGCCGGAGAGGGAGACGTCCGGGCCCTCCAGCTTGATGTCGGCCGCGTTGCGGAAGTCGAAGACGGTGTGGAGGCCGAGCGAGTCGAGGAACGCCGCGTCGCTGTCGGTGGCATGGGCGAGGTGGCCGCTGCGGAACAGCACGCCGGACCGTACGCGCCGGCCGTCGGTGGTCGGCAGACCGCCGACGTCGCGAAAGTTGCGTACCCCCACCAGCTGGGGTTCGGCCTGCGGGACCTGCGGCGACGGCTGCGTCACGGGCGCTCCTTCACGGTCGGCCGCCGCGCCGCTCGTCGACGAGGCGGGCTCTGCTGACCATACGACACTGGGTTCCTGCTGCAATCAGTTCTGCCGACCGTGAGCTGGGCCATTGCCGTGCGTGAGAACCTGCCCGATGATGTTGGGACCTGTGGGAAATTGGGGATGCGTGATGATTGAAATCGGCGGAAACGGTCGGCTCTGGCTGCTCTCGGGGCGGCGCAGCAGCTACGCCCTGCACCTCACCGACGAGGACGCCCTGCTCCACCTCCACTGGGGCCCGCGCCTCACGGTCCCGGACGCCGAGGCCCTCGCCGCCGAACCTCTGCCCGCTGAGCGGGGGTTCGAATCGCCGCTGGACGGGCGCGAGGAGTACCCGGTGGAGGGCGGCCCGCGCTTCGTACGCCCCGCCCTGTCGGTCCGTGCGGCGGGGGTGCGGGGCACCGAGTGGCGCTTCCAGGAAAGTGCCGTCAGCGGCGACGAGCTGCGGCTGCGCTTCCACGACCCGCTCCACCACCTCGACATCACCCTCCACTACCGGATGCGGGACGACGGCGATGTCATCGAGCGCTGGACCACCCTCACCCACACCGGCACCCCGGACGACGCCCCGCTGGAGCTGCTGCGCGCCGACTCCGCCGCCTGGTCGCTTCCGGCCGGCGAGCGCCACCGGCTGAGCCATCTGTACGGGCGCTGGGCCGCCGAGAGCCGGCTCGCCCGCACCGACCTCACCCCCGGCGAGAAGGTGATCGGCAGCCGCCGCGGCCACACCAGCCATCAGCATCTGCCGTGGATCGCGATCGACGACGGCACCGCCACCGAGGAGAGCGGCGAGGTGCACAGCTGCGCGCTCGCCTGGTCCGGGTCCTGGCGGATCGCCGTCCAGCGGCTCGCCGACGGCACCGTACAGACCGTCGGCGGCGCCGGTCACGATGAGGCGGGGCTGCTGCTCCTCGCCCCCGGCGAGTCCTTCACCACCCCCGTCTTCGCGGGCCTGTGGACTCAACGCGGCTTCGGGGCCGCCAGCCGCGGATGGCACGCCTGGCAGCTCGCCCACGTCATCCCCGGCGCCCACCAGGAGCGGCCCGTCCTCTACAACTCCTGGGAGGCGACCGAGTTCGAGGTGAGCGAGGAGCAGCAGCGCTCACTCGCCCGGCTCGCCGCCGGTCTCGGCGTCGAGCTGTTCGTCGTGGACGACGGCTGGTTCGGGTCCCGCACCAGCGACCGGGCCGGGCTCGGCGACTGGACCCCCAACCCGGACCGCTTCCCGCAGGGGCTGAAGCCGCTGGCCGACGAGGTGCACGGGCTGGGCATGCGGTTCGGGATCTGGGTCGAACCGGAGATGGTCAACGCCGACAGCGACCTCTACCGCGCCCACCCCGACTGGGTGCAGCACCACCCCGGCCGTACCCGCACCGAGTTCCGCAACCAGCTGGTCCTCAACCTCGCCCGGCCCGACGTCCGCGCGTATCTGTGGGAGCGGCTGGACACCCTGCTGAGCAGCGCCCCCATCGACTATGTGAAGTGGGACTTCAACCGCTCCTTCACCGACCCCGGCTGGCCCGGCGACCCGTATCCGCAGCGGCTGGGCATCGAGCACGTCCGCGGGCTGTACGACCTGCTGGGGCGGCTGCGCGCCGCCCACCCCGGTGTCGCCTTCGAGTCCTGCTCGGGCGGCGGCGGCCGGATCGACCTGGGCATCCTCGGCCTCACCGACCAGGTGTGGACCTCGGACAACACCGACCCGCTGGACCGCCTCGCCATCCAGCACGGTTTCAGCCAGCTGCACCCGGCCCGGGTGATGGCCGCCTGGGTCACCGACAGCCCCAACGTCATGGGCAACCAGCGCACGAGCGGGCTCGGCTTCCGCTTCGTCAGCGCGATGGCCGGGGTGCTGGGCATCGGCGGTGACCTGACGAAGTGGAGCGAGGCCGAACTCACCGAGGCCCGTGACTGGGTGGCGCTCTACAAGCGGATCCGGCCCGTCGTCCAGCACGGCGAGCAGTACCGGCTGCGGCCGCCGGGCGGCGGCGGGCTCAGCGCGGTGCAGTACGTGCGCGGCGAGGAGACCGTGGTGCTGGCGTGGCTGCACGCGCAAAGCTACGGCGAACCCCAGCCCCCGCTGCGGCTGCGCGGCCTGGACCCGGACTCGGCGTACGAGGACCTGGCCACCGGGACCGTCCACCGCGGCGCGGTGCTCAGCCATCACGGCCTGCGCACCGGGCTCCGCGGCGACCTGGACGCCGCCGTATTCCACCTACGCCGAACTGAACAGGTGGGATAACTCACCCCTGGTCAAGGGCTGGTTACGGTGGCGTAGGTCACGTGCCGGGGTGAATCATGTCCGGATGTGGCAGACGATTCGCAAAGACTCAAGCGCGCAGTGATCGGGTCGTACGCAGCCATCGGGGACAGCTTCACCGAAGGCGTCGGCGATCCCGGTCCGGACGGCGTCTTCATCGGGTGGGCCGATCGGCTCGCCGTCCTCCTCTCCGACCGGCGGCCCGAACACGAATTCCGCTACGCCAACCTCGCCGTGCGCGGCCGGCTCCTGGACCAGATCGTCGAGGAGCAGGTGGAGCGGGCGATCGACCTCGGTCCCGACCTGGTCACCTTCTGCGCGGGCGGCAACGACATCCTGCGGCCCGGAAGCGACCCCGACGACGTCGCCCGGCGCTACGAGGCCGCCGTCGCGGACCTCACCTCCCGGGTGCCCACCGTGCTGCTGTGCACGGGCTTCGACACCCGGGGGATCCCGGTGCTCCGTCATCTGCGGGGCAAGATCGCCACGTATACGGCCCATGTGCGGGCGATCGCCGATCGCTACGACTGCCCGGTGCTCGACCTGTGGTCGCTGCGCTCGGTGCAGGACCGGCGGGCCTGGGACGACGACCGGCTCCATCTGTCTGCCGACGGGCACACCCGGGTCGCGCTGCGGGCCGGTCAGGTCCTCGGGCTCGAGGTGCCCGCCGACCCCGACCAGCCGTGGCCGGACGACGGACAGCGCACCCCTGCCGAGGTGCGCCGGGACAATATTCACTGGGCGCGCGAGTATCTGGTGCCCTGGATCGGCAGACGGCTGCGCGGGGTGTCCTCGGGGGACCACGTGGAGCCCAAGCGCCCGGACTTGCTGCCGCTACGTCACTGAGCCGGCCCGTTCAGCCCTTTGAGACTTTCAGACCTTCAGCCCTTTCAGGCCAGGTAGGCCCATACGGCGCGGCCCGTGCCGCCCGTGTGGGGTCGTACGCCCCACGCCTGGGACAGGGCCTCCACCAGCATCAGCCCCCGTCCGCCCTCCTGGTCCACGCTCACCGACGACCGCGCCTGCGGCACCGTGCGCGCACAGCCCTTGTCGGCCACTTCGAGGCGCAGCCGGGTCCCCATGAGCTGCAGCGAGCAGCGCACCTCGTCGCTGGAGGTGTGCCGGACCGCGTTGGTGAACAGCTCGGATACCACCAATTCGGCGCTGTCGCGGGTGTCCTGGTCGACACCCCACGAGCGCAGCCGCAGGACGACATGCCTTCTCGCCTCCGCGACGGACGTGCTCAGCGCCGGGAGACGAAACGCGTCCTGAAGGCACGCAGCGACCGTCGAGTCGCTGTGCCCTAACCGGAGAGCCTCGTAGGAAGGAGCCACAGTCGTAACTATGCTCTGTCACGATCGCTTGTGACAAGGTTCAGTCTGTAAATTACAGAATCGGAAGGACAGACTGTTCCGAAAGCTGAGCCCGTGCCAGACTGCTGTGCTGTGACAGTAAGTGGAGGGGGACGATAGTGGCGGATGCGCGGTCGGGTGGTGCCCCGACCGTCCTGCGGGTCGTGCTCGGCAAGCGACTCCAGGACCTTCGCGAGAAGTCCGGGCTGTCCTTCGAACAGGCCGGGCGGGCCCTCGACGTCACCCATGCCACGATCCGGCGCATGGAGAAGGCCGAGGTCGGCCTGAAGCTCCCGTACGTCGAGAAGCTGCTGCGCACGTACGGCGTCACCGACCCCGAAGAGGTCGAGGCATTCCTCTCCCTCGCGAAGGAGGCCAACAAGAACGGCTGGTGGCACCGGTTCCGGGACGTTCTGCCCGACTGGTTCAACACGTTCGTGAGCCTCGAGGTGGAAGCCAACCTCATCCGCGCCTACGAGCCCCACTACATCCCCGGGCTGCTCCAGACCGAGGACTACGCCCGCGCGGTGCTCCGCGCGGGCATGGCGCACGCCCCCGAGTCCGAGATCGAGCGCAACGTCGCGCTGCGGATGGAGCGGCAGGCCCTGCTGCGCCGCCCCGATCCCCCGATGCTGTGGGTGGTGATGGACGAGACGGTGCTGCGCCGTCCCATCGGCGGGCCCGAGATCATGCGGGCCCAGATCGGCAAGCTGATCGAGGTCGCCGACTCACCCCAGATCAGACTGCAGGTCATGCCGTTCGACGCCGGCCCGCACCCGGCGATGTACGGCCCCTTCCATATCTTCCGGTTCCCGATCCCGGAGCTGCCCGATATCGCGTATACGGAGACGCTCGTGAGCGGCTCCTACTTCGACCAGCGCGATGACGTATCGGCGTTCCTGGAGGCCCTGGACCGGATGTGCGCGCAGGCCGCGCCTGCACAGACCACTCAGGCCATTCTGAGTGGCATTCGCAAGGAGATCTGAACAATGGATCGCATATGCGGGAGCCGCGTCTACAGCGGCATGCCGGCCAGGGACCTCGGTTCCGAGGGCTGGCACAAGCCGTGGAGCGGTGGCAATGGGGGAAGCTGCGTCGAGGCGATGAGGTTGAAGGACGGCCGGGTGGCGCTGCGCCAGTCGACCGACCCGGACGGACCGGCCCTGATCTACACCAGCCTGGAGATGAAGAGCTTCATCCAGGGGGCGAAGGCCGGCGAGGCCGATTTCCTGCTCCTGTGACGCCCGGGCGTCCAAGGGGGAACGAGGGGGACTGACAAGGGGACATGGAGTGACCGACCAGCGATTATCCGGCCGGCGATTATCCGCGTCGCGCATACCCGGCCCACGGGTGTCCGGCCAGGACATCGACACCAGCAGACCGCATCCGGCCCGGATGTACGACTACTACCTGGGGGGAAAGGACAACTACGAGATCGACCGCGAGGCCGCCGAGCGCATCATCGAGCAGTCACCCGACATCCTCGACAGCGCCCGCGCCAACCGCGAGTTCCTGCTGCGCGCCGTCCGTGCGGTGGTGGCCGGAGGCGTACGGCAGATCATCGACATCGGGACGGGCATACCGACCTCGCCCAACACCCATGAAGTGGCCCGGGAGATCGCCCCGGAGACCCGGGTGGTCTACATCGACAACGACCCGATCGTCGCCGCGCACGCGGACGCCAAGCTGACCAACACCCCCGGTACGCACTTCGCGTTGGCCGACGCGCGCAGAACCGCCGACATCCTGGCGCATCCGGCGGTGCGCGACGGCATCGACTTCTCCGAACCGGTGGCGCTGCTGCTGGTCGCGGTCCTCCACTTCGTCTCGGACGCGGAGGACCCGGCGGGCATCATCGCCACCCTGACCGAGCAGATGGTTCCCGGCAGCCATCTGGTGATCAGCCACGGCACGCTGGACTTCCACGGCCCCGACCAGGTGGCCGACGAGGTGTACCGGAAGTCCACCGCCGAGCTGAGCCTGCGCCGCCACGCCGAGATCGTCCCGTTCTTCGACGGGTTCACGATGCTCGATCCCGGGCTGGTCCGGGCGCCGTTGTGGCGCCCGGACGGACCGCCACCGGACGCGGGGGCGCTGGCGACCGTAGGTATCTACGGCGGGGTCGGCCGCAAGAGCTGAAGCGGTCCGGTACGCGCGGCGGGGATCCGCTCCAGAACCCCGCCCGCGAACACGTCGTAGAGCGGCAGCAACTCCAGATGGACGTAGCCGATGTGGCAGTCGCACGTCGAGAGCGGACAGGCCCGGGGCCGCAGCGCCGGGCGGTACGAACCGTCGTACAGATTGCCCAGCTCCTCGGCGACGAAGTGACAGCGGCGCACCGTGCCGTCACCGTCCACCGAGATCACCGAGGCGCCGGTCCGGCACGGCAGACCGGCGCTTCGGTGCGGGTGGCGGCTGTGGCCGAAGAGCGGATCGAGCGCCGTCCAGTCGGCGGCCTCGGCGTCCGTATAGGCGTGGCCCTCCGCCGCGTTCACCCACAGATAGACCCGCTCGGGCAGCTCGGCGCGCAGCCTGCGGGCCTGGTCCAGGTGGTCGGGAAGACCGACGATCCCCACGCTGTGGCGCACCCCGCGCGCGGTCAGCTCCCGGGATTTGGCCAGGAACCGGTCGTACGGCGTCTGGCCCGGGTGGTACGTGCATCACAGCGCGAGCGTGTCGCGGTCGGCCTCGGCCGTCCAGTCGGTGCGGCAGCTCAGATTGGTCTGGATCGCCACCCGCTCGATGTGCGGAAGACGGCTCAGCTCGATGAGCGCACGCCGGTACCAGGAGCGCGTCAGCCCCTCGCCCCACGGCGTGAACAGCACCGACAGCCGGTCGCCCGACTGCTCGCCGGCCCATGCCGTGAAGCGCTCCAGCGCGGCCCGGTCGGCGCGCAGCGCCTCCCGGCTGTCGCGCCGCTTGGCGAACGGGCAGTACGGACAGTCGTAGTCGCAGGAGGCCAGCGGGCCCCGGTACAGGATCGTCAGGTCCACGGCGCCGCCCACCCGCTCACTTCGCCTCGTACGCGGCCATCGCGGCGCGCACGGCGGGCGAGAACAGCTCGGGGCCGAGCGCGTCGGAGTGCGCCAGGCCCTCCGCCGACAGCCGCAGCCGGCCGGGCTCCGCGGCCGCTGGCCTACGAGGAGGCCGGGCTGGAGCCGCCGGAGCGGATCGTGTGGACCGGCTCCCCGCTGGCGGGCACGGCGGCCGCGCTGCTGCTCACCGGGCAGGCGGAGGGGTTGCCGGGCGAGGTCGCCGAGCGGGCCGCCGACACGCTGGCGGACGCCGGGATCGAGCCGGTGGCGGGTGCCGCGGGCGCCTCGGTACGGGAGGCGGTGCGCACCCGCCCCTGGGCGCGCGCCCGGCAGCGGGCGCACACCGCGCTGGGCCCGGCCGGGTGGGCCGAGCGCTGGGCGCTGGCGGGGGCGCCGCTGTGGGACATCACCCGGGCGCTGACCGAGCGCGTCCGCACCGGTGTCATCGAGTCCCTGACGGAAGGGACGGGCGCGGAGCGGGCGGATCGGGAGACGGCCGTCCGGCTCGCCCTGCTGGACGCGGTGCTGGGCCAGCATGACGCGCCCTGGCCGGCCTCCGTCACCGACGTTCCCGACGGTCCCGACGACGGGCTCGCCGGACCGGCCGCGGTCGCCCGCGCCGCCGGGTGGTGGTGGCCGTACGAGAAGGCCGTGGTGATCGCGGAGCGCCCGGTCGAGCTGTACCGCGACGAAGCGGGCCGTCTCGACCGCGGCGACGGCCCCGCGCTGGCCTTCCCGGACGGCTTCGCGCTGTACGCCTGGCGCGGTATGCCGGTGCCCGCGGACTTCCTCGGCCAACTGGGCGGGCTGACCCCGGACCGGATCCGCGCGGAGGAGAACGCGGAGCCGCGCCGGGTGATGCTGGAGCACTACGGCTACGACCGCTATCTCGACGAGTCCGGGGCGCAGCCCGTGCACCGGGACGAGACGGGTGTGCTGTGGCGCATCGACCTGGCCGCCGACGAGCCGGTGGTGATGGTCGAGGTGGTCAACTCCACGCCGGAGCCGGACGGTACGCACCGCACGTATTGGCTGCGCGTACCGCCCCGCACCCGGACCGCCCGCGAGGGCGTGGCCTGGACGTTCGGTCTGGACGCCGAGACCTATGTGCCGGAGCGCGAGACCTGAGACGGATGGTCACACCCCACATCGGCTTGGTCTGAACCTTGACTGGTATAGACCAAGCCGATTGAGTGTCCTCCGACAACACGAGGATTGGGGTGGTCTCATGTGGAGAAGACGCGCCACGGCATGGTTCGCCGCACTGGCGGCGGCGTGCGCCTTACTGTTTGGCATGCCCATGGCCTCCGCATCGGCGGATGCGGCGGGCACCGCGGACTCGCGCGCGGCCTGTAGCTACCCGAACTGGGTGGCGGGCAAGTGGTACGTGACCGGTGACATCGTCCGGTACACCGACGGCCGGTACTACCGGGCCGAGCACGACAACCCGGGCTACGACCCGGTGATCAGCACCTGGTACTGGGAGCCGTACGACTGCGGCGGGGGCGGGAACTCCGGCTTCGTCGTGAGCGAGGCCCAGTTCAACCAGATGTTCCCGAACCGGAACGGCTTCTACAGCTACCAGGGCCTGACCGCCGCCCTCGGCGCCTACCCCGGCTTCGCGAACACCGGCAGCGACACCGTGAAGCGGCAGGAGGCCGCCGCCTTCCTCGCCAACGTCAGCCATGAGACCGGCGGTCTCGTCTACATCGTCGAGCAGAACCAGGCGAACTACCCGCACTACTGCGACTGGAACCGGCCCTACGGCTGCCCCGCGGGCCAGTCGGCGTACTACGGTCGCGGCCCGATCCAGCTCAGCTGGAACTTCAACTACAAGGCCGCGGGTGACGCCCTCGGCATCGACCTGCTCAACAACCCCTGGCTGGTGCAGAACGACTCCGCGGTGTCCTGGAAGACCGCCCTCTGGTACTGGAACACCCAGACCGGCCCGGGCACCATGACCCCGCACAACGCCATGGTCAACCAGCGCGGCTTCGGCGAGACCATCCGCAGCATCAACGGCAGCCTGGAGTGCAACGGGGCCAACCCCGGCCAGGTGCAGAGCCGGATCGACGCGTACCAGAGGTTCGTCCAGATACTCGGCACCACCCCGGGCTCGAACCTGAGCTGCTGAGGCTCCAGGGGATGGTACGACCGCGATGAGTCCGGGCCGCGGAGGGCGCGTTCCCGCGCGCCCGCCCGGCGACGGACCGTCAGAAGGCCGTGTCGTCCCACTGCTCCAGCAGGTCCTCGCCCGTGGCGCCGCTGGGTTCCGCCGTGCTGTGGGACAGGGACTGCTCGGTCCAGATGACCTTGCCGCGGGCGGTGTACCGGGTGCCCCAGCGCTGGGCGAACTGGGCGACGAGGAACAGCCCGCGCCCGCCCTCGTCGGTGGTGGCCGCGCGTCGCAGATGAGGAGATGTGTTGCTGCTGTCGGAGACCTCGCAGATCAGGCTGCGGCCCTCGTGCAGCAGACGGAGCCGGATGGGCGCGGCGCCGTAGCGGATGGCGTTGGTGACCAGTTCGCTGACGATCAGCTCGGTGGTGAAGGCAAGGTGCTCCAGGCCCCAGCTCGCCATTCTGCCGGCACAGGCGGCGCGGACGGGGGCGACCGCGGTGGGGTCCTCCGGCACGTCCCATTCGGCGACCTGGCCGGGGTCGAGCCTTCGGGTGCGGGCCACCAGCAGAGCGACATCGTCGCCGGGGCGGGCGGGCAGCAGCGCGTCGATCACCGCCTGACAGGTCCGCTCCGGGCTCCGGCCGGAGCGGGCCAGGGCCTCTCGCAGCAGCTCCAGGCCGGTGTCGAGGTCCCGGTCGCGGCTCTCGACGAGTCCGTCGGTGTAGAGGGCCAGCCGGCTGTCCGCGGGCAGGCGCAGCTCGGCGGTCTCGAAGGGCAGGCCGGCGCTGAGGCCGAGCGGCGGGGAGACGGGGACGTCGGGGAAGGTGACGACGCCGTCGGGGTCGATGAGGGCGGGGCCGAGGTGACCGGCCCGGGCGATGGTGGCCTGCCCTGAGATCGGGTCGTAGATCGCGTACAGGCAGGTGGCTCCGGTGATCGGCGTGCCGTCGCCCTCGGCGTCGTGCTCCTGGTCGATGCGGGCGACGAGTTCGTCGAGGTGTCCGAGGAGCTCGTCGGGCGACAGGTCGAGGGCGGAGAAGTTGTGGACGGCGGTGCGCAGTCGGCCCATGGTGGCGGCGGCGTGCAGGCCGTGGCCCACCACGTCACCGACCACCAGGGCCACCCGGGCGCCGGGCAGCGGGATGACGTCGAACCAGTCCCCGCCCACTCCGGCCTGCGCGGGCAGGTAGCGGAAGGCCGCCTCGACGGCGGACTGCTCTGGCAGTTCGCTGGGCAACAGGCTGCGTTGCAGGGTGACCGCCATCGCGTGCTCCCGGGTGAAACGCCGGGCGTTGTCTATGCACACCGCCGCCCGCGCGGCCAACTCCTCGGCGAAGGAGAGGTGTTCCGCCTCGAAGGGCTCGTTCTCCGAACGCCAGAAGTTGGCCATCCCGAGCACGATGCCACGCGCCTGCAGCGGCACCGAGACCAGCGAATGGATTCCGTAGTCCAGGACGCTCCGGGCGCGTTCCGGACTCTGCTCGCGCCAGCCGTGGGAAGTGGTCAGATCCGGCTCGAGTACGGCGCGGCCGGTGGCCACCCCGGCGGACACGGGGCTGGCGGGGACGAAACGGATCAGCTCGCCCACCGGGAGGAGGGGCTGGTCGTCGCGGATGCCGTGGACGGCGGTGCGACGCATTTCGGTGCTCGCCCCGTCCGGCTCCTCGCCGCGCAGGACCGGGTCCAGCAGCTCGACGGTGACGAAGTCGGCGAATCGCGGCACCGCGACCTCCGTCAGCTCCTCGGCCGTGCGCACCACGTCCAAGGTGGTGCCGATGCGCACCCCGGCGTCGTACAGCAGCCGCAGGCGCTCCCGTGCCACTGCCGCCCGGCCCGCCAGATCGCGCAGTTCGGTGGTGTCGCGCAGGGTGGCCACGCTGCCCGCCGTACCCCCGTCCTCGACGGACCGCAGGTTGACGGCCAGCAGCCGGTCCCCGGCCAGAAGCACCTCGTCGGTGACGGTGCGGCCGGAGGCCAGCAGCTCGGCGGTGGCCTCCGCCAGGCCGAGCTCCGTGACGTGGCGCTGTTCCGCGCCCGCGGGCAGGTCCAGCAGCCGCCGTGCCTCGTCATTGGCCAGCAGCAGCCGCCCGTCACCCCCGACGATCAGCACTCCTTCCCGGACCGCGTGCAGCACCGCGTCATGGTGCTCGTACATGCGCGTCATCTCGACCGGGCCGAGCCCGCGGGTCTGGCGCCGCAGCCGCCCGCTCACCAGCGCCGACCCGCCCGCGGCCAGAACGAGCGCGCCACTGGCGGCGCCGAAGAGCACCGGGAGTTGCCGCCCCGCCTCTTCGTTCACGTTGTTGACCGTGATCTCGGGGCTCACGATTCCGGCGACCGAGCCGTCGGGCCGGAACACCGGGACGGCCGCGTACACGGACAGGCCCAGGGGGTCCCTGACGATGTGCGTGAAGGCCTTGCCGTGGACCGCCTTCTTGTACGGACCGACGTAGTGCTTCCCGATCAGGCTCGGGTCACGGTGGGTGTACCGGATCCCGTGCGTCGTCGCCACCACGATGTTGTCGAGGCCGGACTGCTTCCGGGCCGCCTCGGTGTACGGCTGTAGTGCCGCGGTCGGGTCGGAGCTGTCCAGGGCCTTCACGACGCCCGGAGAGTGCGCGAACACCTCGCCGGTGGCCAGGACCTCGTTACGGGCTGCCTGCGTGCCCTCGCGCCGTGCCTGGAGCACCAGAGCCGCCACCGTCGCGGCCACGAGGACGATGATGACCACCAGCTGGAGGAGAAACACCTGACCGGCGACGCTTCGCACGCTCAGCAGGGAGCGCAGGCGCCGCTCCTGCGACCGTGTGTGGCCTCCCGGCCGGTCGCGGGCCGCATCTCCCCCACGCGGCCCCGCACGCCGACCCGGTGTCCGCCATGTACAGAAAGAATCTCGTATCCGCATGTTTTTAGTATTATCCCCACTTCGCCGCGCCCTCCCCGGCGATAAATGAGGTGCGCCGGGCGGGCCGGGCGCGCCAGCCTGGAGCGCATGGCGTGGACGACGACGTACGACCTCGATGCGTTCCAGGCCGTCGCGGGAGCGTACCTGCGCGCCCGCCCGGTCCGGAACACCCTGCTGCTCAGCGTCGTCTCCTCGCTGGAAGCGGCGGGTAGCGGCCGTTACGGCGACCAGCCGCCGGTCTTCGGCTGGTGGCGGGCGCCCTCGGGCGCCGTCGACGGTGGTTTCGTGTGCACCCCGCCCCGTCCGCCGCTGCTCTCCGCCATGCCCGCGGAGGCGGCGGACGCGCTGGCCCGCACCCTCGCCGGGGCGGACCGGCCGCGGATCGGCGGGGTGAACGGCGCGCGCCCGGTCGCCGAGGCGTTCGCGGACGCCTGGGAGCGGCACACCGGGGAGACCCGCGGGGCCGGCGACGTCCAGCGGCTGTACCGGCTGGACACCCTGACCCCGTCCGGGCCCGCACGGGGGCGGGCCCGGACGGCCACCACCGCCGACCGCGACCTGCTGCTGAGCTGGTACGGAGCGTTCGGCCGCGACACCGGGGCGCTGCCCGAGGCCGAGGTCGCACGCACGGTGGACGACCGGCTCAGCCACCACGGCGCCACGCTGTGGGAGGTGGACGGCAAGCCGGTGGCCACCGCCGCGGTGAGCCGCGCGGTCGCGGCCACCGTCCGCGTCTCGCTCGTCTACACCCCGCCCGAGCTGCGGGGACGCGGTTACGCGGGCGCGGTCACTGCCGCCGTGAGCCGGGCGGCGCGTACCGCGGGAGCCGAGCGGGTGCTGCTCTTCGCCGACCTCGCCAACCCCACCAGCAACGCCCTCTACCAGCGGATCGGCTACCGCCCGGTCGAGGATCACCTGAAGCTGACGTTCACCCCCTGAGCCCCTGACCCTGAGCCCCCTTGAGTCCCTGGAGAACGGCCTGAGCAGATCCGGAACCCTCTTCCGGAACAAGCTCACCGGTCGCGAGAGTTGTGACAGTGCAGCAGCACAACTGCACAGGCCACGGGGTGCCCCGTAGCTCCCCTTCACCCAGGAGGTGCCGTGTCCGGTTCCAGCCCCCAGCGTGCCCGGCTCGCCACAGCTCTGCGTCCCGCCGCCTTCGGGGCGGATCCGGCCGGGGAGCGGATGGAGCGCATCCGGCGGTCCCCGAACTTCGCGAACGGTGTGTTCACCAACCCCGGGGGCGGCGGCGCCGCCCCCTCCGGCTCGATGCTGAAGTTCCTGCCCACGTACTTCCGCAAGGAGAACCGGATACGCCGGGCCCCGGCCGGGACCGTGCCGGTGCACCCCACCACCCTCGCCGAGCTGGCCACGCCACCCGCCTCCGGGCTGCGGCTGACCTGGATGGGCCACTCCAGCGTGCTCGCCGAGATCGACGGGCGGCGGGTGCTGTTCGACCCGGTGTGGGGGCAGCGCTGTTCGCCCTTCGCGTCCCTCGGGCCCAAGCGGCTGCACCCCGTCCCGGTGCCGCTCCGGGAGCTGGGTCCGGTGGACGCGGTGGTCATCTCCCATGACCACTACGACCACCTGGACATGCCCACGATCCGCGCGCTGGTGCGCACCGGCACCACGTTCGTCGTGCCGCTCGGGGTCGGCGCGCACCTGGAGCACTGGGGCGTACCGGCGGACCGGATGACGGAGCTGGACTGGCACGAGTCCACCGAGGTGGCCGGGCTGTTGCTCACCGCCACCCCCGCCCGCCACTTCTGCGGCCGCGCGCTGCGCAACACCCAGCACACCCTGTGGGCCTCCTGGGTGGTGGCCGGGCCCGAGCACCGGATCTACCACAGCGGGGACACCGGGTACTTCTCCGGTTTCGCGGAGATCGGGAAGTCGTACGGGCCGTTCGACGCGACCATGATCCAGATCGGCGCGTACAGCGAGTTCTGGAGGGACATCCACATGACCCCCGAGGAGGGCATGCGCGCCCACCTCGACCTCCAGGGCGGCGAGCCCACCCAGGGGATCATGCTGCCGATCCACTGGGGCACCTTCAATCTGGCCCCGCACCCGTGGGAGGAGCCCGCCGAGGGCACCGTCGCCGCGGCCCGCGCCGCGGGGGCGAGCGTGGCCATGCCGCGCCCCGGGCAGCCCTTCGAGCCGGGCCGCGGACTGCCGCTGGAGACGTGGTGGCGGGCGGTGGCGGTGCCGTCGGCGACGGCCTACCCGGATGTCGCCTCGGTCGCGGCCCGGGACGTTCCCCAGCCCGCGGGCCCGGCCGGTACGGCCGACGGCACCGATCCGGCGGTGCCCATTCCGCAGGCGTAGTGCGCGAGTTGAGCCGAAGGCCTTGTGGGCGGTGTGGCGCGCTCGCTTGAATGGTTAGGAAAGCTTCCTAACGGATGGCTCAAGCGAACGGAGTCCCCCATGTCCAGAAGGATCGGCCGCACGGCGGCGGCCGTGGCGTTACCCGCCGCGCTCGTGTTCACCGGCGTCGGAGTCGGGGTGGGCCAGGCCGCCGCCCACCCGGCCGCCACCTCCGTCCAGTCCCCGTCCCCGGCTCACCAGTCCGGCGCGGCGGCCAACCTGGACGATCCGGCCAAGAAGGAGATCGCCATGAAGCTGGTCTCCAGCGCCGAGAACTCCTCGCTGGACTGGCGCGGCCAGTTCAAGTACATCGAGGACATCGGCGACGGCCGCGGCTACACCGCCGGCATCATCGGCTTCTGCTCCGGCACCGGCGACATGCTGGAGCTGGTCGAGTACTACACCGAGCAGAAGCCGGACAATGTCCTCGCCAAGTACCTCCCAGCCCTGCGCAGGGTCAACGGCAGCGACTCCCACAGCGGCCTCGACCCCAACTTCACCAAGGACTGGAAGAAGGCCGCCGCGGACAAGGCGTTCCAGGACGCCCAGGAGCACGAGCGCGACCGCGTCTACTTCAACCCGTCGGTCAAGCAGGGCAAGGACGACGGCCTCGGCGCGCTCGGCCAGTTCATCTACTACGACGCGATCGTCATGCACGGCCCCGGCGACAGCAAGTACAGCTTCGGCGGCATCCGCAAGACGGCCATGTCCAAGGCCAAGACCCCGGCGCAGGGCGGCAACCAGACCACGTACCTCAACGCCTTCCTCGACGCCCGCAAGAAGGCCATGCAGAGCGAGGAGGCGCACAGCGACACCAGCCGGGTCGACACGGCGCAGCGCGTCTTCCTCAACGCGAAGAACTTCGACCTGAACCCGCCGCTGAAGTGGAAGGTGTACGGCGAGTCCTTCGAAATCAACAGCTGACCGCCGGTGTCGGTGCCCCCTAGTAGAGTTTTGTCTCGCGTGATTACGAGGGGGGGCTCAGCACCATGGTGGAACTGTCCGAGATGATCCGCGAGTTGCGGGCGCAGCTCACGGCCGCGGCGGGCGAGGGCGCGGGGGAGGCGCTCCAGTTCGACGTCGGCCCGATCGAGATCGAGGCCACGGTCGCGGTCACCAAGGAGGCGGGCGGTAGTGGAAAGGTCCGCTTCTGGGTGGTCGAGGCCGGTGGTGACGGGAAGTACACCTCGTCCGAGACCCAGCGCATCACCCTCACCCTCCAGCCCACCACCCCGCGCCCCGACGGCACCCGTGGGACGGCCAGGATCTCCGGGGCCGAGGTGGCCGGGGAGCGCTGAGGCCGAGCGGTGGCGGGGCTGACGGCCGAGCGGGTGGCCGAGATCATCGTCGAGGCGGCGTCGGGTGACCGCCGCCGCGGCTCGGGCTATCTCGTCGCGCCCGGCAGGGTGCTGACGGCGGCCCATGTGGTGGCGTCGGCGGTGTCGGTGCGGGTGCGGTTCGAGGCGGACCGGCCGGGGGAGCGGGTGCTCGAAGCGGAGGTGAGCTTCGAGCACCGGCCCACTGATGTCGCCGTCCTGGCCGTTCCCTCCGCACCGGAGGAGGTCCCGGCCGCCCGCTTCGGCCGGGTCGGTGAGCAGGACGCGGTGCTGCGGTGCAGCGCCGTGGGCTTCCCGGCCTTCAAGATGCGGGAGGGCGAGGACGGGCGCCCGTACCGCGACGCGGAGCATGTGCACGGCACGTGTGCGGTCCTGTCCAACCGCCGCGAGGGCACCCTCGACTTGAGCGTGCCGCCGCCGGGCGGCAGTTGGGACGGCATGTCGGGCGCGGCGGTCTTCAGCGGCGGCCGGATCGTGGGGGTGGTGGCCGCCCATCACCACGCCGACGGCGCGGGCCGGCTGGCGGTGAGCCGGGCGGACCGGTGGGCGGAGCGGCTGCCGGACGGTGAACTGTCCGCCCTCGAAAGGGAGCTGAGCACCGCCCTCGCCCACCTCCCGGACGTCCTCCCGCCGTCGCGGCTCGGCCAGATCGAGGCGGGGTATCAGGCCCTGCTGCGGGACATCGCCCCGCCCGAGCTGCTGGGGCGGGCCGAGGAACTACGCGAGCTGGTCGACTTCTGCGCGGGTCCCGAGACGTACCGCTGGATCCAGGGCCGCCCATGGACGGGCAAGACGGCGCTGGTGTCATGGTTCGCGCTGCACCCGCCGCGCGGGGTGGTCCCGGTGTCGTTCTTCATCACCTCCCGGATGGCGGGCCAGGCCGACAGCGCGGCCTACACCGAGGCGGTGGTCCACCAACTGGCCACGATCGTCGGCCGCGAGCCGTCCCCGCACGCCTCGCCCGGCGTCCGCGAGGCCGAGCGCCGCGCGCTGCTGACCGAAGCCGCCGAGCGGGTGGCGGAGGATGGCGCCACGCTGCTGCTCGTCGTGGACGGCCTGGACGAGGACCAGTCCGCGCGCGACGGGGCCACCGGCCCCAGCATCGCCTCCCTCCTCCCCGAACGCCCGCCGCCCAATCTCCGAGTCCTCGTCACCAGCCGCCCCAGCCCCGACCTTCCGCTGGACGTCGCGTCCGGCCATCCGTTGCGGGGGGCCGTGGTGCTGTGGCTGCGCAGGACCGACCACGCGATGAACTTGGAGCACGCGGCGCGGTTCGAACTGTCGCGGGCGCTCGCCGGGGACGATGTGGAGAAGGACATCATCGGCCTGTTGGCGGCGGCGCGAGGCAGCCTGCGGGCGGACGATCTGCGCGAGCTGACGGGCGAGCGGCGGTATACGGTGCTGCACCGGGTGGGCGGGGTGTTCGGGCGGATTCTGCGTATGCGTGGTGATCCGCATGGCCACCCTGGCGAGCGGGGGTATCTGTTCGCGCACGAGACGCTGTTCGCGGCGGCGGTGGAGATGCTGGGCCCGGACGTGGAGCCGTATCGGGAGCGTCTTCACGCCTGGGCGTCCGGATACCGTGACCGGGGCTGGCCGGAGAGCACGCCGCCGTATTTGCTCCAGCCGTACGGACGCATGGTGGCCGCGCTCGGCGACCTCGGGCGGGCGACCAGCCTGGCGGCCGACCCCCGCCGCCAGGACCGGATCCGCGAGGAGACCGGCAGCGACAGCGCCGCGCCGGTGGAGATCGACACCGTGGCCACGGCGGTCGAGCGTGCCCCGCCCGACGGGCCGTAACGCAGTAGCACCGGCCGCACCGAGTGGTCGGGCCCGCGTGCCTTGGTCCACGCGGTGCGTGGCGAGTCCTGGCGGGCCGACGAACTCCTGGTGGCCCACCTCGGGCTGGACGTCAACGACCAGCCGCCGCAACCAGCGCCCGCATGACCCGCAGGTCGTCGCCCGCCTCCGGATGCCACTGCACGCCCAGCACGAAGCCCTCCGCGCCGGGCATCTCCACCGCCTCCACCGTCCCGTCGTCGGACGCGTACGCGCCGACGACCAGACCGTCGGCCAGGCGGTCCACCGCTTGGTGGTGGAAGGTCGGCACGGACAGGGGCTCCGGCAGCGCCTCGGCCAGCCGCGTGCCCGGGACCGGCTTGACCTCGTGCCGGTCGAAGACGCCCGGCGGGCCCGCGTGGCCGTCCAGGTGCTGGACGAGGGTGCCGCCCAGAGCGACGTTCAGGAGCTGCATGCCGCGGCAGATGCCCAGCAGGGGGACGCCCGAGGACAGCGCTGCCTCGATCAGGGCCAGTTCCCAGGCGTCGCGCTCCCGCGCGGGCGGGCCCGTGCGGGGATCGGAATTGGCTCCGTACCGTACGGGCTCCACATCGGGGCCGCCGGAGATCACGACGGCGTCGAGGCGGGAGACGACGGCGGCGGCCGATCCGGCGGCGGGGTCCGGGGGCAGCATCGCGGCCAGGCCCCCGGCGCGCTGGACGAGTTGGTGATACCCGGCGGGGAGCAGGGCGGCCGGGAGGTTCCAGACGCCCCACTGCGCCGAGGCTTCGAGGTAGGTGCTGATGCCGATCAGAGGCAGAGGGGGCACGGACGGGTCCAATCTCTCAGTCGCGGGACAGTTCCGCCTCGGCCTCCGCCAGTGCCGCGAACTCCTCCTCCGGCGCCGACGCGACCAGACGGTGGCGGCTGTAGAAGGCGAAGTAGGCGAGCGCCACGGCGTAGACACCGAGGGCGATGAACGCCGCGTCCTTGTCCACCAGGAACGTGGCCACCAGCGCCGAGCAGGCCAGGAGGAAGGCGACGGACGAGGTGACGATGCCGCCGGGGGTGCGGTAGGGACGGTCGAGCCCCGGCTCGCGGCGGCGGAGGACGATGTGGGAGAGCGACATCAGCGCGTACGAGATGGTGGCGCCGAAGACCGCGACGTTCAGCATCCGGGCGCCGTCGCCCGACCAGGCGGCGAGGCCGAAGCCGATGGCGCCAGGGACGAGCAGGCCCAGGTAGGGGGCCTTGCGGCGGCTGGTCAGGGAGAGGAAGCGGGGCAGGTATCCGGCCCGGGACAGGGCGAACAGCTGCCGCGAACCGGCGAAGATCAGGGAGAAGAAGGAGGCGACCAGACCTGCGAGCCCCGCGTAGTTGACGACGCGGGACAGCGCGGTGGCCTTGCCGTCCGGCTGAAGCGCCTCGACCAGCGGGTTGCCCGCGTCCTGCACGGCGTCCGGGCCGCGGGCGCCGGTGGCGGCGAGGAAGGTGAGCAGGGCCAGGAGCAGCAGGATGCCCATCGAGCAGGCCATGGCCTTGGGCAGGGTGCGGGCCGGTTCGCGGGTCTCCTCGGCCGCGAGCGGGACGCCCTCCACTCCCAGGAAGAACCACATGCCGAAGGGGAACGCCGACCAGATGCCGAGCAGGCCGAACGGCAGCCAGGAGCTGGAGCCGAACGCCGAGTGGTCGACCGCGATGTCGTTCAGCGAGCCCGAGTCGAAGTCGGTGAAGGCGGCGATCGCGAAGATCAGCAGCGCGGCGACGGCGATGGCGGTCACGACGAGGCTGAACCGCAGGGCCTCGCCCACGCCCCACAGATGGATCCCGATGAAGATCACGAAGCAGGCGAGATAGACCGGCCAGCCGGATTCCAGGCCGAAGAGGCCGAGCGATTCGACGTAGTCGCCGATGAAGATGGAGATGGCGGCGGGCGCCAGGACGTATTCGATGAGGATCGCCGTGCCGGTGAGGAACCCGCCCCAGGGGCCGAGGGCGCGCCGCGCGAAGCCGTAGCCGCCGCCCGCGGTGGGGAGGATCGCGGCCAGTTCGGCGAGGGCGAAGACCATGCAGGTGTACATCAGGCCCATGAGCACGGCGGCGATGGCCAGCCCGCCGAAGCCGCCCTCCGCGAGGCCGAAGTTCCAGCCGGAGAAGTCGCCGGAGACCACGTAGGCGACGCCGAGGCCGGTCAGCAGCAGCGGACCCGCGCTGCCGCGTCGCAGGGTGCGCCGCTCCAGATAGCTGGATTCGCCGGGTGAGCCGGTGTCGCTGGGATCGGGGGAGGGGGTGCGGGCGGTCTCGGTTCCTTCGGCCATGTCAGCCATGGGCACTCCTGGCTTCGCACAAGGGGACGGCGGTGGGGAGGGGATTGGTGTGGGGGCATACCTTTGCCGCAGGCGGAGGGTCCGCGCAAGACCCTCCGCGTAAAAACAGGGCTACGGCAGGAATCCGCGCAGCAGCGCCGCCGTGCCCTCGCAGTGCTCCCGCATCACCTCGCGCGCCCCGTCCGCGTCCCCGTCCAGCACCGCCTCGACCAGCGCACCGTGCTGGGCCTGGGAGTGCTCCAGGTTTCGTACCAGCAGCGGGATGCAGTCCAGCAGGTCGTTGACGGTGGCCCGGACGGCCGCGTACTGGGCGGCCAGCGACGGTGAGCCCGCCAGCTCGGCCAGGGTCAGATGCAGCATCGTGTCCAGGCGCCGGTAGTCGGCCAGCGGGGCGTCGCGCGTCGCGTCGAGGGCGGCGCGCAGCCGCGCCGCCTGGGCGTCGTCCAGGCCGTGCGCGGCGCACAACCCGGCCGCGCCGACCTCCAGGACCTCCCGGAAGCGCAGCGTGTCCTCGACGTCCACCGCTTCGACCCGCCGCCGCAGCTCGTCCTCGCCGCCCGCGGCGGGCTCCGGCCGGGCCCGCACGAAGGTGCCGCCGTACCGGCCGCGGCGGCTCTCCACGATCCCCTGGTCCTGGAGGACCTTCAGCACCTCGCGCAGGGTCACCCGGCTGATCCGCAGCCGCTCCGCCAGCTCGCGCTCGGCCGGGAGGCGGCCGCCGTCGGGAACCAGCCCCAGCCGTACGACCTGGAGTATCTGCTCCAGCGCCTCCTCGAAGCCGTTTCCGGCGCGCACCGGGCGCAGCACCGGCGCCAGCCGGTCCCCACCGCCATGGGTCTCGTCCATCGAACCGTCCGCACCTCCTTCCCAATCAATGGTCTGCGGTATTACCTTAAGGCCACTCCACGCCCCCACACCCGTCCGAAAGTCCGGAAGCCAGGAGGCACCACCGTGGCAGACCGCACACCCCCGCTCTCGGTCGACGAGCTGACCAGGCTCGTCGCCGCAGGGGAGATCGACACCGTCGTCCTGGCCTTCACCGACATGCAGGGCAGACTCCAGGGCAAGCGGTTCGCCGCCCGCTTCTTCCTGGACGACGCCCTGGAGCACGGCACCGAGGGCTGCAACTACCTGCTCGCCGTCGACGCCGACATGAACACCGTCGGCGGCTATGCCATGTCCTCCTGGGAGCGCGGCTACGGCGACTTCGCCCTCCACGGCGACACCGCCACCCTGCGCCGCACCCCCTGGAACCCCGGCACCGCCATGCTCACCGCGGACCTCGGGTGGCACGACGGCTCGCCCGTGGTCGCCTCCCCGCGGCAGATCCTGCGCCGCCAGCTCGACCGGCTCGCGGAGCGCGGCTGGACCGCGTACGCCGGGACCGAGCTGGAGTTCATGGTCTTCCGCAACACCTACGAACAGGCGTGGGACAGCGGCTACCGCGGGCTCACCCCCGCCAACCAGTACAACGTCGACTACTCCATCCTCGGCACCGGCCGCGTCGAGCCCCTGCTGCGCCGCATCCGCAACGAGATGGGCGCCGCCGGAATGACCGTCGAGTCGGCCAAGGGCGAATGCAACCTCGGCCAGCATGAGATCGCCTTCCGCTACGACGACGCGCTGACCACCTGCGACCAGCACGTCATCTACAAGACCGGCGCCAAGGAGATCGCCGCCCAGGAGGACATGGCGCTCACCTTCATGGCCAAGTACGACGAGCGCGAGGGCAACTCCTGCCACATCCACCTCTCGCTGCGTGACGAGGCCGGACAGCCCGTGCTCGCGGACGACGACGGCCCGTACGGCATGTCGAAGACCATGCGCCACTTCCTGGCCGGGCAGGTCGCCGCGATGCGCGACTTCACCCTCCTCTACGCACCCAACATCAACTCGTACAAGCGGTTCCGGCCCGGTTCCTTCGCGCCCACCGCCGTCGCCTGGGGCCCGGACAACCGCACCTGTGCGCTGCGCGTCATCGGCCACGGCCAGGCGCACCGGCTGGAGAACCGGCTCCCCGGCGGCGACGTCAACCCGTATCTCGCCGTCGCCGGAATGGTGGCCGCCGGGCTGTACGGGATCGAGCAGGAGCTGGAGCTGCCCGAGGCCTGTACCGGCAACGCCTACACGGG
Organism: Streptomyces sp. NPDC021212; assembly: GCF_044332925.1. NCBI lineage: Bacteria > Bacillati > Actinomycetota > Actinomycetes > Kitasatosporales > Streptomycetaceae > Streptomyces > Streptomyces sp. NPDC021212. The sequence goes on along the minus strand of NZ_JBIRPZ010000002.1, from coordinate 487,629 downwards.
CGACGCCGAACACGTGCCGACCTCGCTGCGCGACGCCGCCGACCTGTGGCGGGCCAGCCCCATAGCGCGGGCCGCGTTCGGCGACGAGGTGGTCGAGCACTACCTCAACATGGCCCGCGTCGAGCAGGAGGCGTACGACACCGCCGTCACCGACTGGGAACGCTTCCGGTCCTTCGAGCGCATGTGAGGAACCACCGAGTGAGCACCGAACACCCCCACGACCACCACCCCGCCGAACACCACATCCTCAACCCCGCGACCGAGGAGGTCATCGCCACCGTCCCGGCCGCCACCCCGGGGGACGTGGACGCCGCCGTCGCCCGCGCCGCCACCGCCCAGCGCGGCTGGGCCGCCCTGGCCCCCGCCGACCGGGCCCGGCTGCTGCGCCGCTTCGCCGCCACCGTGGACGACCACATCGAGGAACTGGCCGCGCTGGAGGTCCGCGAGGCGGGCCACCCCATCGGCAACGCCCGCTGGGAGGCGGGCAACGTCCGCGATCTGCTGGAGTACGCGGCCGGGGGAGTGGAGCGGCTGAGCGGCGCCCAGATCCCGGTGGCCGGCGGGCTGAACGTCACCTTCCACGAACCGCTCGGCGTGGTCGCCGTCATCGCGCCGTGGAACTTCCCCATGCCGATCGCCGGCTGGGGCACCGCGCCCGCCCTCGCCGCGGGCAACGCCGTCCTCCTCAAGCCCGCCGAGACCACCCCGCTGACCGCCCTCCGGCTCGCCGAACTCGCCCTGGAGGCCGGGCTGCCCGAGGGGCTGTTCCAGGTGCTGCCCGGCGCCGGGCCGGTGGCCGGGGCCGCGCTGGTCGAGCACAGGAACGTGGCCAAGGTCGTCTTCACCGGGTCGACGCCCGTCGGCAAGGAGATCATGGCGAAGTGCGCGGCGGGCGTGAAGCGCGTGACGCTCGAACTCGGCGGCAAGAGCCCCAACATCGTCTTTGCCGACGCCGACATCGAGGCGGCGGCGAGCGCCGCGCCCGGCTCGTTCCTCGACAACACCGGCCAGGACTGCTGCGCCCGCAGCCGGATCCTGGTCCAGCGCGGCGTCTACGACCGGTTCATGGAGCTGCTGGAGCCCGCCGTGCGGTCCTTCACGGCCGGCGACCCGGCCGACCCCGCCACCGCCATGGGCCCGCTGATCTCGGCCGCGCAGCGCGAGCGCGTACGGTCCTACGTCCCCGAGGACGCGCCCGCCGCCATCCGCGGCGAGGCCCCCGGCGGCAAGGGCTTCTGGTACCCGGCGACGGTCCTGGAGGCCACCGCGCCCGGGGACCGCACCGCCGTGGAGGAGATCTTCGGACCGGTGGCCGTCGTCCTCCCCTTCGAGGACGAGGTCGACGCCGTGCGGCTCGCGAACGCGACCGACTACGGCCTGTCCGGCTCGATCTGGACCCGCGACGTGGGCCGCGCGCTGCGCGTCTCGCGCGCCGTCGCCGCCGGAAACCTGTCCGTCAACTCGCACAGCAGCGTGCGCTACGCGACCCCGTTCGGCGGCTACAAGCAGTCCGGCCTCGGCCGGGAGCTGGGGCCCGACGCCCTGACCGCCTTCACCGAGACCAAGAACGTGTTCATCAGCACCGAGGAGCAGTGACGTGAGCGAGACCGAGACCCCTGTGTGCCGCCGCCTGGTGGGCCGTACCGCCGTCATCACCGGAGCGGGCAGCGGCATCGGCCTGGCCACCGCGCGCCGTTTCGCCTCCGAGGGCGCGCGCGTCGTGTGCGCCGACATCGACGAGTCCGCGGGCAAGGCCGCCGCCGATGAGGTCGGCGGGCTCTACGTCCAGGTGGACGTCACCGACCCGGAGCAGGTCGAGGCGCTGTTCAAGGCCGCGTACGACACCTACGGCTCGGTCGACGTGGCGTTCAACAACGCGGGCATCTCGCCGCCCGACGACGACTCGATCCTCACCACCGGCCTCGACGCCTGGAAGCGGGTCCAGGAGGTCAACCTCACCTCCGTCTACCTGTGCTGCAAGGCCGCGCTCCCCTATATGCAGCGCCAGGGCAGGGGCTCCATCATCAACACGGCGTCCTTCGTGGCCGTCATGGGCGCCGCGACCTCGCAGATCAGCTACACCGCCTCCAAGGGCGGGGTGCTGGCGATGTCGCGCGAGCTGGGCGTGCAGTTCGCGCGCGAGGGCATCCGGGTCAACGCGCTGTGCCCGGGGCCGGTCAACACCCCGCTGCTGAAGGAGCTGTTCGCCAAGGACCCGGAGCGGGCGGCGCGGCGGCTGGTGCACGTACCGGTGGGGCGGTTCGCCGAGCCCGAGGAGATCGCGTCCGCGGTCGCCTTTCTGGCCAGCGACGATTCGTCGTTCATCAACGCGGCCGAGTTCCTGGTGGACGGCGGTATCGCGGGGGCGTACGTCACTCCCCTCTAGTCATGGGGGACGGCGGCCGCACCATTGCCGCACGGCCATATCCCGTTAACCGGCGCGCCGAATAGTCCGGCGCGCCGGTTATTTTTTTTCCTGAATATGCCCCCGGCAAGAAACGGAAATGCGGAGTGTGGTTTCTTCACCGTTTGTTCATGCGATCCGCATCGTCGCTCGGGCCCGGTGAGATCTGTTCCGGATGGTGGTCTGCGCAGGGAATGCGGCGGCGGGTGTTCGGTGGCTGACACAAAGAGTTTCGGTCTCCGTATCGGTGCGTCCCGGGTCGTGCGTGGCAGTTGGCGGTGTGCATGCTGTCCACTGCGTGGCGCCGCCTGAACTCACGGCGCGTCGTTTCAACGAGAGGGACGAAGCTTTGTCCATCACGTCAACCGGTGAGAACTCGCCCGAGAAATTTGATCCATCACATTCAGCAGCGCGGATCCGCGCCCGGGTCCAAGTCCCGGTGCGTTTGGCCAACGGTGAATGGCACACCGCCGAAGCGATCACATTCTCCGGCCTCGGCGACGGGCAGGAACACATCGCGGTGTCCTTCGCTCCCGTGGCGGACATCCCGCTGGTGAGGCTCCATTCGGAGTGCCTGACGGGTGATGTCTTCGGTTCCGGCCGCTGCGACTGCGGGCCACAGCTCGCCGAGTCGCTGCAACTGGCCGCCGAGTCGGGGGGCATCGTGCTCTACCTCCGTCAGGAGGGGCGCGGTATCGGGCTCTACAACAAGCTCGACGCCTACCGCGTCCAGGACGAGCTGGGTCTCGACACGTACGCCGCCAATCGCGAGCTGAACTTCTCGGATGACCCGCGCGATTACGGTGCCGCCGTTCAGATGCTCCGCACCCTGGGCGCGACCCGTATCCGGCTTCGCACCAACAACCCGGACAAAGCACAGCAGCTAATCGCGCATGGGATCAAAATCGAGGAAGTCCTCCCGACCGGGATCTTCGAGACCGAGCGCAATCACGGCTATCTGCGCGCCAAAGTCGAACACACCGGGCACACCATCGCCCTCGTAGGGGAGTCCATATGATCCAGCATCGAGGTCCGATCAGCGGCATTGCCGCCTGGCAGGCCGAGTACGTGGCAACCGCCGGCTACGACAACCAGGTCATCTGCTGGGACCAGAGCAACGGCCGGGCCCTCGGCCGGGCCTGCCACGACCACCTGGCCAACCAGTGCGTCTTCTCGCCGGACGGCCGCTATCTGCTCACGTCGTCCAGCGACTACACGGCCCGGCTGTGGACCGTGCCGGACCTGCGCCTGGTGGCGGTCTTCGCCGACCAGGAGGACGACGTGGAGATGTCGGTGTTCCACCCCTCGCGGGAACTGGTCGCCACCGCCTCCCGCGATCACCGGGTGCGGGTGTACGACTTCTCCGGTCGCCTCGTCACCACCTTCACCGGTCACACCGCGGACGTCATCTCCGTCGAATGGGCGCGTGACGCCGATGAGCTGATCTCCTCCAGCGACGACGGCACCATCAAGCGCTGGTCGCTGGAGACCGGCGGGATGGTCACCGACCTCGACATGGACGGGGTGGAGACCGACACGGTCGCCATTTCCTCCGACGGGGTCATCTTCGCGGGCAACGACGACGGCCAGATCATCGTCGTGGGGCCGAAGGAGCGGACCGTGATGCCCGCCCACGACGCCGGCATCAAGCGCCTCGTGCTCGACGATGCCCGCGGCCTGCTGGTGAGCCTCAGTTACGACCGCACCATGCGGCTGTGGAGCGTCTCCTCCGGCCTTCCCGAACTGCGCGACACCACGGATCTGCCCGACGACGTATGGCCGCGCTCCTGCGCGTTCGCCGGCGGCTCGCGGCTGGTCTTCGCCACCTTCGGGGCGCGGTACCGCGGGTACGACTACGAGGCGCGGACCTGGGACACCGGAGTGGTCCCGCCCACCGGCGGGGTCAACGCCGTCCTGCCCACCGGCGACGGCAGCATGCTCACGGTCGGCGACGCGGGGATGGTGCGCGACGACGGAAGGCCCGTTGCCGAGACGGGCAGCCTCTGCAACTTCCTGACCCCGCTGGGCGGACTGGTCCTCTCCGGCGGGCAGCTCGGCAAGGTGTTCGACGCCTTGACGGGGCGTGAGCTGTACCAGCACCGGTCCCCGCTGAACTGCGGGGTCGCCTTCGAACGCGACGGTGAGCGGTACGCGGTCGTGGGCGCGTACACGGGCGAGGGGCTGTTGCTGAAACTCGACGGCGACGGCGGTGTCGAGCATGTCATGGACCTGCCGCTGCATACCAATGCCGTCAAGGGCATCGCGGTGTCGGGGGACTACCTCTTCTCCGTCGCCGCCGACGCCTCCGCCACCTGGTACCGGATCTCCACCCTGGAGCGGGCCGCCACCCTCGACGACGTGCACGAGAAGATCGCCAACGGCTGTGCGGGGCTGGGCGAGGGCTGGTTCGCCAGTGTCAGCCGCGACCTGAAGCTGCGCATCTGGGACCCGGAGCTGCGCGCGGAGGCCCTTCCGACGCCGCACACCCACTCCATCAAGTGCGTGGCCGCCTCCGACGACGGCCGCGTGGTGGCCACCGGCAGCTACAACGGTGTGATCGCGCTGTACGACCGTACGGACCGCACCTGGCGGGAGAAGGCCAAGCCCACCACGGCCGGCATCTCCTCCCTCGCGTACGACGCGGTGAACAAGGCGTTCGCCGCCTCGTCCTACGACGGTCAGGTGTACACGATCGGCATCTGAACCACGGACGTCCGAGGCGTGCCGGGGAAGAGCGGGTCCGCCCCGCCTTCCCCGGCCCGCCCCACGCCCGCGCGCTGCCGCGGCACCTCCAGTCAGTGGCCGTATCCCCACAGGACAGGACTGCGCACCACCATGGACAGGTACGAGATAGCCGACCAGTACACGATCGCCCCCGCACAGACGCCGCCGCCCGACCGGTCGGCCTACCACGACGTGCTCCACTCCGACTTCCAGGGCCACTACGCCGACGGACGCGATGTGTGGACCGCCGAGCGGGCCATGCGGGAAACGCCGCTGCTGTTGATGAGAGCGCTCGGCGGAACCGAGTCCGCTCACGTTCTCGACATCGGCACCGGACACGGCCGCGACGCCGCCATCCTGCTCGACCACGGGCACCGGGTCACCGGGATCGACATCGTCACCTCGCCCGAGTGGCCGGTCCTCACCGCCGGCCGGCCCGACCGGGCACGTTTCCTCACCAGCTCGGTGCTGGAGCTGGAGGGGTCGGCGGAGTACGACGCCGCCCTGGACAACGGCTGTCTGCACCACCAGCACCCGGACGACTACCCCGCCTATCTGCGGCGGATCCGCGCCCTGCTGCGGCCGGGCGGGCTCTACACGGTTTCGGTGTTCCAGTCGGCGGACGAGCGGGGCCGGCTCTTCGTCAACGGGGCCAGCCGCCTCTACCAGGAATTCACCACCGGTGAACTGACCGACCTCGTCACCGGACACGGCTTCGAACCGGTCACCTCGCACCTGGTGCCGCGCACGACGCCCGGCCGCAACTACCTGGTGGGCACCTTCCGCGCCACGGAGCCCGGCCAGGCGCCGTGACGACCGTAGGCCGCATCCGCACAGTCCCGCCGGGCCCGCGACGCCTGGCACGCTCCCCCAGCGACCGCTGGGAGGTGCCCCCCGGACGCCGCGGCCTGATCCGGCGCGGACTTTGCGGACACGCCCCAGGCACCTCCCCGATCACGCACCGGAGACTCCCGTGACCCTCAGCCCGCCCCCCACCGCCTCGTCCGCGGTCATGGCCAACCCCAACACCCTGTCCGACCGGGCCGCCATGGGCCTTCCCGACACCTTCGCGGCCCGTCTCGGCCCCTGCCCGCTGAGCGACCACCGCGACCTGCTCGCCGCCCCCGCCGACCTGCTCGTCACGGTCGCGGAGGACCCCGGCCAGTCCTTCCCGCGCCGGTACGCCGCCGGGACCGTCCTCGGGCTCATCGGCGACCCGCGCATACGTCCCGACGATCCGCCGATGGCCGAGATCCCCGCGGCCCGCGCCCGGCTCGGCCTGGCGCCGGAGCTGGTGGGGGACGTCACCCGCCGCTGGCGCCACGCGGGTGTGCAGGAGGACTGGATCGCCAAGGAGTGCCCCGTCCACGAGACGGACCTGGCGGCCTTCCGCATCGCGCTCCACCCGGTCACCAACGCCGAGTACCGCCGGTTCCTCGAAGACACCGGCGGCACCCTGCTGCCCACGTCCTGGCGGTTCGGCAGCTACCCGGACGCGCTCGGCAACCACCCGGTGTGGACCGTGCCGGCCGAGGCCGCCGACGCCTACGCGGCCTGGCTCGCGCACCGCACCGGCCGGGCGTTCCGGCTGCCGACGGAGGCGGAGTGGGAGTACGCGGCCGCCGGCCCCGAGGGAGCGGAGTTCCCCTGGGGCGAGGAGTTCACCGCCGACCGGGCCAACACCGTCGAACACGGCCCGCTGACCACCACCCCCATCGGGGTGCACCCGGCCGGCCGCTCGCCGTTCGGCGTGCACGACATGGCGGGCAACGTCGAGGAGTTCACCGCCGACGACTACCGCCCGTACCCCGGAGGCGCCGTCGTCGACGACGACCTGGCGCTCACCCGCGGCACCTATCGCATCGCCCGCGGCGGCAGCTTCACCCGCTTCGGCGATCTCGCCCGCTGCCGCCGGCGGCACGGATGGTACGAGCGCGACATCTACGCCATGGGCTTCCGGCTCGCGGAGACGCCGTGACGGCCGGCGACATCATGGCGCGCGCATCGCACGCCGAGGAGACCGCCATGCGCCGGGCCGTCGAGCTGGCCGCCACCGCGCTGGGCCGCACCAGCCCCAACCCCGTCGTCGGCTGCGTCGTCCTCGACCCGGACGGACGCCCGGTCGCGGAGGGCTTCCACCGCGGCGCCGGACAGCCGCACGCGGAGGTCGAGGCGCTCACCGCCGCGGGCGGGCGGGCGCGGGGCGCCACCGCCGTCGTCACCCTCGAACCCTGCAACCACCGGGGACGCACCGGACCGTGCGCCGAAGCCCTGCTGAACGCGGGGATCGCCCGAGTCCTGTACGCGGTGCCCGACCCGACCCCCGGGGCCGCGGGCGGCGCGCACCGGCTGCGCGAGGCCGGGGTGGAGGTCGTTCCCGGCGTGCTGCGCACGGACGCCGAGCGGGTCAACGAGCTGTGGCTCACCGCGGTCCGCCGGGCCCGGCCCTGCGTCACCTGGAAGTTCGGCGGCACGCTCGACGGCAGATCGGCGGCCCCGGACGGAACCTCCCGGTGGATCACCGGGCAGTCCGCGCGCGAGGACGTGCACGTCCTGCGCGCCGCGCACGACGCGGTCCTGGTGGGATCCGGAACGCTGCGCGCCGACGATCCCCATCTGGGCCTGCGCCACGCGGTGCGGGGCGACCCGCCGCTGCGGGTGGTGCTGGACCGCACGGGCGCCATCCGGCCCGACGCGCGCGTGCTCGACGACGCGGCGCCCAGCCTCGTGGTCATCGGCCACGGCACACCGCACCCGCGACTGCCGGCCCCCCACGAGGTGCTGGAGGTGCCCGTCACCGATACCGGGCTCGACATCGCGGTGCTGATCGGCGAGTTGTACGAGCGCGGCTTGCGCTCGCTGCTCCTGGAGGGCGGTGCCGGGCTGGCGGCGGCCTTCGCCGCGCGGGGCCTGCTCGACCGGGTGGTCGCCTATCTCGCACCCCTGCTGCTCGGCTCCGGCGGGCGCCCGGTGCTCGACGGCTTCGGCGCGGAGACGCTGAGCGAGGGGCTGCGGCTGCATCTCGACGAGGCACGCCGGATGGGCGACGACGTACGGCTCGTGCTCCGCGCCGAGTCCCTGCCCGGGGAGGCCGGATGAGCCCCCGGATCGCGGTCGTCCACCACAGCCGGCGCGGCACCATGCGCGCCCTGGCCACACTGGCCGCCGAGGGCGCCCGGGCCCGCGGCGCGGCGGTGCGGCTGCTGCGGGTGGCGGAGGACGGCCCGGACGCCATGGCGTGGCCCGAGCGCGTCGCGGAACCGGGGGACGTGCTGTGGGCGGACGGCCTGGTGCTGGCGACCCCGACGTACTTCGGAAACGTGTCGGCGGCTTTCAAGCAGTTCCTGGAGACCACCAGCCCGCTGTGGCGCCAGGGGCTGCTGGCCGACCGCGTCGTGACCGGCATGACCGCCTCCACCTGCACCCACGCGGGCCGTGAGGCCACGCTGCTGGCGCTCTACCAGACCGCCTTCCACTGGGGTTCCTGGGTGCTCGGCGCGGACCCGGCCGACCCGCTCTTCGGGTCCGCGGGCGGAAATCCGTACGGCGTGTCCGCGGACAGCCGCCCGGAAGTGGCGGGCGCCGATACGCGCGGCGCGGCTCTGAGCCTGGGCCACCGGCTGGCGGACATCACCGCCCGGGTGCGCCCGTCCGCCGCAAGGCCGGTCGGCTCCACCGCGTCCGGCCCCGTCAACGTGACCGTGGTGCACTGCGCGGACGACGGTCGCGCGCGGCTCATGGCGCGGGAATGCGCGGCCGGTGCCCGCTCCGTGGGCGCGCGGGTGCGGCTGCGGCGGGTCGCGAGCGCGCGGCGGGGACCCAACGCCGCCATCGTCACCCGGGAGGACGTTGCCTGGGCGGACGCGGTGGTCTTCGGCGCCCCGGCCCGGCTGGGCTGCATGGCGGCGCCACTGCTGGATTTCGTCCAGTCGCTGGCGTCCGCCGACGGGCGGGGGCCGCTGTGGGGCAAGCCCGCGAGCGGGTTCGTCACGACCGCGCTGGCGCACACGGGCAGCGAGTCGGCGCTGCTCGCCTTCCACCACCTGCTGTTGAACAGCGGTGCGGTGGTGGTCCCGCCGGGCTTCACCGACCAGGCCGTCTTCGAGGCGGGCGGCAACCCGTACGGCAGCTGCGATGTGCGGAGCGCGAGCGCGGTACCGACCGGGGCGGCCCTCGCGGCCGTCGCGTACCAGGGGCAACGCGCGGCGATGGCGGGCGACCTGTTGCGCCGCCCGGCCACGGCCCCTTCCCCCATCCCGGGCGAGCGGGCCGGGAGCGACGAGAACACCGGAACCCTGGAAGGACTGCGGGATGACCACGCTGCAATATGACGAGATCGGTGAGGAGTACGAGGGGGTCAAGTCGCTGCCGCTGGCGCGGTACCCGGAGCGGGCGAGCGTCCTCGGGATGCTCGGCGACATCCGGGGCAGGTCCGTGCTCGACCTGGCCTGCGGAACGGGCTTCTACGCCCGGCAGCTCAAGCGGCTCGGTGCCGCGGACGTGCTGGGGGTCGACATCTCGGGGGAGATGGTGGCCGCTGCCCGGAGCATCGAGGAGCGCGGCCCGCTCGGGGTGCGCTACGAGGTGTGCGACGTCGCCGAACTGCCCTCCCCCGAGCGGCCCTTCGACGCGGTCACGGCCGTCTATCTGCTCAATTACGCCGAGGACGCGGCCGCGATGGAGCGGATGTGCCGCGCGGCGCACCGGAGCCTGGTGCCCGGGGGCCACTTCTACGCGCTCACCCAGGCCCCGGACTTCCGCTTCGACGGGCCGCCCACGGACAAGTACGGCTTCCGGTACCGGCCGGAGGGAGTGAACGAGAACGGGCCGCGGATGCGCATCACGGCACTTCTCGACCCGCCGGTCGAGTTCGTCGCCGGCTGCCCGCGCCACGAGGTCTACGAGCGCGCTCTGCGCGCGGCCGGCTTCGGCCCGGTGGAGTGGGTGCCGCTGACGGTGCCCGAGGAGGGCGAGGCGGCCCTGGGGAAGGCATTCTGGAAGGACTTCCTGGACAACCCGCCGCTGGCCATGCTGCGCTGCCGCGCCTGACGACGAGACACGCGAGACCCGCTCCGCAACGCGCCCGCGCCCCGCCGCTGTCGAGCGGCGGGGCGCGGGCCGTCAGGCCCCGCGCGGGGTCCGCGTTCACAGCCAGGGCAGGAAGTCCTCCCCGGACTGTCGCGGGTCCGCGTCGGCGCGGGCCGCGGTCTCGGTCTGCCGGATGTGGAGCAGCAGCCGCATGGCCACGGTGGGGTCGGTGATGAACACCCTGCCCCCGGGCTCCTCCCGCAGCACCCGCCCGGCACTCCGGACGATGGTGCGCGGCCCCACGCTCCGGCACGCCGAGCCGAGCAGCAACTGCTCGGCCTCGGTGAACGGTGCGGGATCGGGGGCGTCGCCCTCGGCCGTGGTCAGCACGGCCACCGGCTTGTCGGCCAGCGGGGATCCGGGCCTGGGCCACACGAGCCAGTTCAGGGCGTTGAGCAGGGTGCCGGGCGGCATGGCCGCCGACTCCGGTACGGCGAGCACCACCGCGTCCGCGGCGGCCGCCCGTGCGCGCAGGGCCCGGACCTCGGTGGGCAGCGCGTCGCCGGTGTGGTCGCCGTGCGGCGGCAGCCCGTCCCGGACCGGGCACACGTCCCATCGCAGGCCGTCGCAGTCGGGCCCCGCGAGCGCTCGCAGCAGCGGCTCGCCCAACGGGTCCGTCTCCGTACCCGCGCAGAGCCCCAGCAGGTGAATGAGGTTCACGGTCGCCTCCTGGTCTTCCCCGGTTGTGCCGTCGTATGAGGGTGGCCGGGAGTCCTTCAGGACGCTCCGGACCCGGCCGGGGCGGGCGTCGCCCGGAGCCGCCGGGACAGGAGCACGCCGATCAGCGAGAGGGCCGCGGTGAGCCCGAAGAGGCCGAACAGCGCCGCACGGGTGCCGACGTCGTAGTGCTGGGCGATGGCGATGGCCGCCCCGCCGAGCCCCGCGATCACACCGGTGGCGAGGGTCTGGGCGAGTTGCAGCGCGCCACTGATCTCGCCCTGCCGCTCCGCCGGTGCCTGCTCCAGGGTTTCGGTGGTGGAGGCGTTGAACCCGATGCCCATGCCGATGCCGCCGATTCCCCATCCCACGATGGCGATCCAGCCCGGGATCGCGGGGGTGAGGATGACCAGCGCGATGATCGCCACACCGGCCAGCAGGACGGCGAACCCGAGCGCGACGCCACCGGCGCGGCTGCCCTGCCCCTTGCCGTCCCGCTTCGCCTGGAGCGCGGAACCCAGCACCCAGGTGATCGCGCCCGCGGACAGTCCCAGGCCCGCCGTGGCGGAGCTCATCCCGTGCAGCTCCTGGAGGCCGAGCGGCAGGTACGCCTCGCTGCCGAAGTACGCGCCGCACAGCAGGCCGCGGATGACGGTGCCGGCGCCGAGCCCGGCGCGTGCGGTCAGGGTGCCCTCCGGGGTCACCTGGCGCAGCGCGGGCAGCGCGATGGCCACGCCGAGCAGGGAGAGCGGGATCAGCAGGGCGAGGTTCTTCAGCAGGAGCGCCTGGAGCAGCAGACCGGTGCCCGCGGTGAGCACGACGGCGCCGGCCAGCGGCCCCTTCCACCACGGCAGGGCCGGGGCGGCGTCCGCGGCCGTCTCGTCCCCGGTGCGGTTCAGGCGGCGCAGGCCAGGAAGGGTCAGCAGCGCGGCGACGGCGATGATCGGCAGCATGAGCAGGAACACCGCGCGCCAGGTGGTCTGGTCCGCCAGCGTGCCGGTGATGACGGGGCCGATGAGGGACGGGATGGTCCACGCGGAGGAGAGCAGCGCGAACATGCGGGCCCGCAGGTGCGCCGGATAGGCGAGTCCGATGACCGTGTACGCCATCGCCATGACGGCGCCGACCCCGAGCCCCTGGCCGAACCGGCCGAGCAGGAACAGCGGCCAGGAGGTGGCCGCTCCCGCCACCGCGCACCCCGCCGCGAAGACGAGCATGCCGCTCGCCGCGGGCCACCAGGGGCCTCGCCGGTCGGCGGAGCGGCCCGCGAGGACGGTGCCGATGATGTTGGCCAGCATCAGCGCGGACAGGCCCCAGCCGTAGGCCCCGAGGCCGTCCAGATCCCGGGCGATGCCCGGCAGCACGGTGGCCACGCCGAGCGATTCGAAGGCGACCATGCTGACCGAGAGGATCACGCCGAGCGTCAGAGCCCGGTACGAACCCGCGAAGACGCTCTCCGCGGGCTGGGGTTCCGCCGTGCCCGGTGGCGCGAGGGGCTCCTCGGCGGCGTCCGTCGTCTTGCCGGCCTGCTGGGACATGTCCTTCACTCCTCGCCAGTATTTACATTCCGTTCCGGAACGGAAGTGAACCATATCTATACTGCTGCCATGGCGAAACCCCCACAAGCACCGGCCCCCGCCGAGGAATCAGCCGTCGGCCAGCGCTCCGGCAGGCCGCGCGACGCCCGCATCGACATGGCCGTGCCCAGCGCGGTGATGGAGATCCTGGGCGAGGTGGGCTACGCGAACCTGACCCTGGAAGCGGTCGCGGCCCGTGCCGGTACGAGCAAGCCCGCCCTGCGCCGCCGATGGCGGTCCCGCCAGCACCTCGTGGTGGACGCGCTCGCCGAGCACATCGGCACCGAGCCCACCCCCGACACCGGCTGTACGCACTGCGACCTCATCGCCGGCGTGAGTACCCTCGGGCACGCGGCCACCACCGCCGCGCTGGGGCGGCGCGTCCTGCCGGCCCTGGTGGCCGATCTCGCCGGGGACCCGGAGCTGGAGGCGGCCTTCCTCGACAAGTTCTTCTCCCCCCGCCGCGCGTCCACGGCCGAGGCCCTGCGACGGGGGATCAATCGGGGGGACATCCGGGCCGATGTCGATATCGATTTGCTTTTGGACATGCTTGCCTCGACCACGTACTACCGGATGCTCTTCGGACACCTGCCCGTCACGGTCACGCTGGCCGACGATGTGGTCGAAGTCGTTCTCGCCGGGGTAGCGACTGATCAGTGGCACATCCGGCATGGGCGCCATAGGGGCCTCCGCACATGACTATGTGCCGGGGTGCGCCGGAGCGTCCTGACCGCGAAGGTGAGGGATTGCTTTGCTGGGCCGAGAATGCGAAGTGTCAGCCCTGGAGGGGGCCCTGGCGTCGGCGGCTTCCGGGATGGGAGTCAGCCTTCTGCTGGAAGGGGACATCGGTATCGGCAAGTCCCATATGTTGCGAACCGCATTAAGGTTCGCACGGGGCAAGGACTTCGAGGTGATCTCCGCCCGTGCCCGGCAGCCCGAACGGGCGTTGCCGGGCGGCGTGCTGTACCAGGTGCGTGAGCAGCTTCTCTCGCTCGTCGGTGGCACCGGCTCCGGTACGGCGGTCTCCGCCTCCGCCTCCGCCTCGGTCGCCACGCACCGGCTGGTCGTGGCGCTCACCGACCGGACACCGCTGCTGGTGTGCGTGGACGACCTGCAGTGGACCGACTCCGAATCGCTGCACTGGCTCGACCACCTCATGGCACGGCTCGAAGGACTGCCCATCGTGCTGCTCTGCGCACTGGGGGCTGACAGCGCGCGCCCGAGGGACGCCGAGCAGCGGACCCCGGGCACGGCCACGCTGACCGATGCCGTTTCCGGTTTCCACCAGCGCTTCCTGTTGCAGGGTCTCAACGCCGACTGCGTCGGCTACCTCCTCGCTCGTACCTTCCACGAGCCGGTGAGCACGGACATCGCCCGGGCCTGTCGCGCGGCCACCGGCGGGAACCCCCTGCTCGTCCAGTCGCTCCAGCGCGAACTGCGGCGGAGCAACCGCGGCCTGGCCGAGCTGTCCGCCGAGTGCGTCGCCGACATCGGTTCGGTGGAGGTGGCGGAGACGCTCACCGCCCGTATCGAGCCGTGGTTCCCCGAGGCCCGCCGGGTCCTCGAGGCCGTCGCCGTCATGGGCCCGGTCGGGCACTGCGCCGCAGTGGCCCGGCTCATCGGCGTCACCTCCGAGGAGGCCGACGACATGCTGTACGCGTTCGTCCGCTGCGGCATCCTGGTGAGGACCCCGGCGGGCGTCGGCTTCGGTCAGCCCATGATCCGGGCTTCGTTCCTGGTGGCCATGCCACCCAGCGAACGGGCGCGGCTGCACGCGGAGGCCGCCAGGGTGCTGCACGCGGAGGCCGCGCCCAGCGACGAGATCATCGCGCATCTGGTCGCCGCCGGGCCGATCGGCGAACCCTGGGCCTGTCAGCTCCTCGTCGGCGCGGCCGACTCCGCCCAGGCCGACGCCGATCTGAAGAAGACCAGGATCTGCCTGGAACGTGCCCTGGACGAGTGCGGGCAGGCGGAGCAGGCCGTACTGCTGAGGCGGCTGGGCCACGTCGTCCTCATCGACGACCCCGACGCGGCCATCGCCTCGCTCCGCAGCAGCCTGCGGCTCCTCGAGGGGACGAGCGAGACACGGGTCCTGGTACTCCTCGATCTCCTCCAGGCGTTCGTGCTGACCGGCGACATCGCCGAGGCGTCGCGCGTCGCGGAGGCCGCCCTGCCGGAGTTCGAGCGCGACGCCGACGTGGAGTCGCACCGGGCCGTCGCCGCCGCGTCCGGTGTCCTGGCCCTTCTGCACGAAGGCGGGACGCAGCCGACGCCTCCGGGGGCGAGTACCGATGCCTCCCGCACCCCCTGGGTGACACGCCTCGAGGCGGCCTGGTCGGCCCTGAGCGCCCAGTGGAGCGGCAGGGGGCGCGCCGAGGCCGTGCGCTGCGCGCATCTGGGGCTCGGTCAGACCTCCGTCCAGGGCCACGTTCACGTGCTGCCGCGGCTGTGGCTCGTCCTCGCCCTCTTCTACGCGGGCGAACAGGCGGAGGCGGTGGAGAAGTGCCAGACGATCGTGGCCCAGGCGACCGCCGCGGGTTCCAGCACCATGGCGGCGCTGGCACGGTCGGTGCTGGCCGAGTGCGCCTTCCGGGCGGGCCGCATCGAGGAGGCCGCGGCGGAGGCGCGCAGAGCGCTGGAGTACGGCCGCGGAGGGGCGTGGCTGGGGTCCGCGCAGGCCCGCTGCTGGCTGGGCGGCATCCTCCTCGAATCGGGCGATGTCGACCAGGCCCAGGAACTGCTCGCCGGCGACCGGGCCCTGAACAGCACCCCGGAGGTGCTGATGCCCACGCTGCTGTTCCACCGGGGGAGGCTCCAGATCGAAATCGGGTGGACCGCCGCGGGCCTGGCCGACCTGGAGGAGTGCGGTCGGCGGCTGTTGCGGCGGGGGTGCCTGAACCCGGCGGTGTTTCCCTGGCGTTCCGAGGCCGCCCTCGCCCACGCCCGCCTCGGCGACCCCGCCGCCGCCGACCGGCTGGCCCGCGAGGAACTCGACCTCGCCCGCGAGTGGGGGGCGCCGACGGCCATCGGCGTCGCCTTGCGGGCACTCGGCCTGCTGGCCCGTGGCGACCAGCGGGCCCCCCTCCTGGGAGAGGCCGTCGAAGTGCTCCGGGGGGCCGAAGCCCCGCTCGAGGAGGCGCGCGCCGTGCGCGACCTCGGCCGTGAACTCCTGCGGACCGGCAAGTCCCGGCAGGCCAGGGCCGAGCTGCGGGCAGCCCTGGGCCTGGCCCAGAAGTGCGGGGCGGACGGGCTGGTGGACACCTTGGGCCGGGACCTGGCGGAGGCGGGCGCGAGACCGCGTCGCGGTACCGAGGTCGGGCTGGAGTCCCTGACCCCGGCCGAACACCGGACCGCGCTGCTCGCCGCCCGGGGGCTGACCAACAGGGAGATCGCGAACCGGCTGTACGTGACGCGCCGCACGGTGGAGATGCATCTGAGCAGGGTGTACCGGAAGCTCTCGATCTCGGACCGGCGCGATCTGTCCGTGGTGGACTCCGACGAGGCCTGTCCACCGCCGGCACCCGCTCCGGCACTGGCGCCGTCGGCGGTCGTACGGCCCCTCATCCCGAGGGCGAGATGATGCCTGTCGGGTCCGGCGGTATGCGGTGTACGGACCCGACCCGTGGCCATAAGGTGACGGCGTGAGCATGAACACGCCCCCGGGCTGGTATCCCGATCCCGGTTACACAGGTCACGGCCCCGCCCTGCATCGGTGGTGGGACGGGTCCGCCTGGACCGAGTACACGCGCGACGCCACCGCCCCGGCGGACCCGCCCTTCGGCCCGCCGCCCGCGCCCGGCCATCTGCCCGGCCATCTGCCCGGCCAGGACGGCGGCCGGGCGCTCGGCCGCGGCCCCCGGGTCGCGGTGCTCGCGCTGTCCGTGGGGGCCGTGGTCGCCGCGATCATCGGCGGCATCGTGCTGCTGGGCGACAGTGGTGACGGCGGTGACGGCGACCGGGCGAACCCGCTGCCGACCGCCCCCGCCCCGCCCGGGGGCGGCGGTGACGCGCCGTCGGACGCCCCGTCCGACCTGCCCACCGACGGCCCCAGCGCGCCGCCCACCGACGATCCCAGCACCGCCCCGGACGCCGCCAGCGGCATCAGCCTGCCCGTGCTGACGGGCTGGCAGGCGGGCCGCAGCAGCTCCGGCGGCGCGGGCGTGACCACCTCGCGCTACCCGTGCCCGGGCGACCCGTCCACCGACTGCGTGCGCGGCGGCGCCTTCTCCGGGACCGCGAGCGGCTTCAAGGCGGACACCGCCAAGGGCATCGCCGAGGAGGACATAGCCAAGAACGCCGAGGAGTCCTACGGCACGGACGAGGACACCGACCGCAAGGCGTACGGCGGGATCTCCTCGCACCAGCGGCTCAAGGAGGAGGCGGTCGACGTCGCGGGGGAGAAGGGCTTTCTGGTGCGCTGGAAGGTGATGACGAAGAAGGGCGACGACGGCTACGTCCAGTCCCTCGCCTTCCCGTCGCCCACCATCCCCGACACCATGGTCCTGGTGCGCTTCGGCTTCGACGCGAGCGACAAGGCGCCGCCGATCGGCGACATGGACAAGATCGTCGACGGCATAGAGGCGCTGGCGGGCGACGGCCGGTCCATATAGCCCGGGGGAGGGCTACAGGAACGTGTGGCCCTCGCCCCGGTACGTCGGCACGGAGTCCACCACCCGGTCGTCCTCGACGAGGTGCAGCGTCGCGAAACGCTCGCACAGCTCACCGGCCTTGGCGTGCCGGAACCACACCCGGTCGCCGATCAGCAGATCGTCGGCGGCCGTACCCAGCAGCGGGGTCTGGACCTCGCCCGGGCCCTCCTGCGGGTCGTACGCCAGCCCCGCCGGCAGATACGGCACCGGCAGCCGGTCCCGGCCCGCCGCCCCGGACGCCGGATATCCGCCGCCCAGCACGGTCACCACGCCCACGCCCGGCCGGCGCACCACCGGCTGGGCGAAAAGGGCGGCCGGACGCCCGCGGAAGGACGTGTAGTTGTCGAACAGCCGCGGCTGGTAGAGCCCGGACCCGGCGGCGATCTCCGTCACCGCGTCCTCGGCGGCGGTGTGCTGCACGCTGCCCGTGCCGCCGCCGTTGACGAACTCCAGGTCCGCCACCTCCCGTACCGCCCGGACCGCCGCCGCCCGGCGGGCCGCCAGCTCCCGGCGCGCGGTGCTCTGCATCAGCCGGATCGCGCGGGAGCGCAGCGGACGGCCGGTCACCGCGTCGCCCACCCCTGCCACATGGCCCTCGTAGCCCATCAGCCCGACCACCCGGAAGCCGGGGCGGCGCTCGATCGCCCGCGCCAGCCCGGCCAGCTGCTCGGGGGTGCGCAGCGGGGAGCGCAGGGCGCCGACGCGGATCCGGCCGCCCAGCATCCGCAGCGAGGTGTCCAACTCCAGGCAGACCCGGACCTCTTCGGTCCCGGCGCGCACACTCTCGATCAGGTCGAGCTGGGCGATGTCGTCCACCATCACGGTCACGGCGGCGGCGAGCTTGGGGTCGCTGGTCAGCGTGGCGTAGCGGTCCCGGTCGGTGGACGGATAGGCGAGCAGGACGTCGTCGAATCCCTCGCGGGCCAGCCACAGGGACTCGGCGAGGGTGAAGCTCATGATGCCCGCGAAGCCGTCCAGCGCCAGGGCCCGTTCCAGCAGCGCCCGGCACCGCACCGACTTGCTGGCCACCCGGATCGGTTTGCCTCCGGCCCGGCGCACCAGGTCCCGTGCGTTGTCGTCGAAGGCCCTCAGGTCGACAATCGCCACGGGTGCTTCGAGATGGGCGGTGGCCCGGTCGTAACGGGCCCGGTCAGCGGCGGAAGAGGACATGTCGTGAAGCTTGCCAGACCGCGATTACCGCTGGGTAGAGGGCGGCCGGTGCGGAGGGTGCCCGGTGCCCCGTAGAGTGTCGCGCACGCCACGACCGGCAGGTCAGCGGCGTGATGTCCGTATTCGGGCCGCCTGCCCGAAAGGCGGTGGGGCGGCGCGGCGAACCGGTCGGAGCGACGTGAACCAGGTCTCGATGGGCGCGAGGGGGTGCCGGTGAACGCGGACGCGGAACAGGCGCACTCTTCTCCTCGTACGCCCCCACTTCGCCCTGCGCACCCCCCGCGCACCGCGCCCACGCCCCGGTCCGCGCCCCCACCGCGCAACGTCACGCCACCCAGCGCCCCGCCGGGTTTCGGCCCACCGGTATTCGGTCCGCCCGGCGTGGTCCCGGACCCGGACACCCCTGTGCTCGGCGTCCCGGCGAAGGTGCCCTTCCTCCGGGGCGCCACCCGCGGCGGCCGGAACTCCGGCCGGAATGCGTTCACCGCCGACATACCGCGCATACCGCCGCGCCCTCTCACCCCACCCAGTGCCGGAACGGGCCACTACCGCCCGCGCAGCCGTACGGTGGCCGCCGCCGTCTCCCTCGTCCTCGGCCTCGGACTGCTCGTCGGCGCCGCGGCCGGCAGCTGGCTGGGCGACAGCGCCGGCGCGGCGCCCTCGACCGCCGACAGCTACGCCAAGGCGCGCGCCGCCTGGCACAGCGTCCCGGTGGACGACCTCTTCCCCCGCACCCTGCGCGGCAAGGGCGACGGCCCCGGCGGCGCCGACCGCCTCTGGACCCGGATCGCGGTCGCCCCCGACAGCAGCTGCGGCGGCGGCTTCGATCCGCTGCTCACCAAGGCGCTCTCCCCGGTGGGCTGCGAACGCCTGCTGCGCGCCACCTACACCGACGCCACCAGCACCAGCGTGACCACCGTCGGCCTGCTGATCACCTCGGCGGACACCGCCGGGATGAAGGCCCTCCGGCAGCGCTTCACCGAGGACAGGCTCGCCGAGCGCGCCGACCTGATGCCCCGTCCGTACGCCAGGAAGGGCACCGCCGCGGCCCGCTTCGGCGACGACCAGCGCGCGAGCTGGCGGATCCGGATCCTCACCGACGCGCCCGCCGTCCTCTACGCGGTCTCCGGCTTCGCGGACGGCCGCAAGGTCACCGACCCGGAGTCGGCGGGCGAGGCCACCCGGCGCGGCGCGACCTCCGCCCCCGCCCAGTCCGGCCTGGGCAACGACGCTCGCGGCGTCACGGACGCGGCCGAGGACGCCTTCCGTCGCGCCCTGTCCGAGGCCCCGGGGGCGCCGGAGACACCGGAAGAGACGTTGAAGCCGGGGACCGCCTCATGAAGACCGCGCGGCGCATCGCCGTGAGCCTCGCCGCGGCCGGGCTGACCCTGGTGCCCGTCGCCCCCGCCCAAGCCGATGGCATCCAGGCCCAGGAGTGGGCGCTCGACGCCATCCACACCCGCCAGGCGTGGCAGACCACCAAGGGCGACGGCACGACCGTCGCCGTCCTGGACACCGGCGTCGACGACCAGCACCCCGACCTCAAGGGGCAGGTGCTGCCCGGCAAGGACCTCATCGGCTTCGGCGCCGAGCGCGGCGACTGCCCCTGGGCCCGGCACGGCACCGCGATGGCGGGCATCATCGCCGGAAGCGGACACGGCGCGGGCGGCGGCGAAGGCGTGCTGGGCGTCGCACCCAAGGCCGAGATCCTGCCGGTGCGGGTGATCCTGGAGGACGGCGACCCGAAACGCGCCAAGGCGCGCAGCTCCCGGGGCGACGCGCTCGCGAAGGGCATCCGCTGGGCCGCCGACCACGGCGCCGACGTGATCAACCTGTCCCTGGGCGACGACAGCGCGTCCGCCCACCCCGAGCCCGCCGAGGACGCCGCCGTCCAGTACGCGCTGCGCAAGGGCGCCGTCGTGGTCGCCTCCGCGGGCAACGGCGGCGACAAGGGCGACCGCGTCTCCTATCCGGCCGCCTACCCCGGCGTGATCGCCGTGACCGCCGTCGACCGCTACGGCAACCGCGCCGCCTTCTCCACCCGCCGCTGGTACGCCGGCATCTCCGCGCCCGGCGTCGACGTGGTCATCGCCGACCCCGACAAGCGCTACTACGAGGGCTGGGGGACCAGCGCGGCCTCCGCCTTCGTCTCCGGCGCCGCCGCCCTCGTCCGCTCCGCCCACCCCGATCTGAGCCCGCGCCAGGTCCGGCAGGTGCTGGAGCGGACCGCCCGCAGCCGCCCGGCCGGCGGCCACAGCGATGAGCTGGGCGCGGGCGTGGTGGACGCGGCGGCGGCCCTCAAGGCCGCGGCGACGATGAAACCCGAGCCCCAGCAGCCCGCCGCCGCGGCGTCGTCACGGCGCTTCTTCGGCGACGGACCCGGCCGGACCCGCGCCTCGGGCGACGAGGGCGGGGTCAACGAGACGGCGCTGTTCGCCACCCTCGCCGGGGCGGGCCTGGTGGCCGCCGCGATCGTTCTGTGGCGCGGCTCGGGACCGCTGCGCGCCCCGCGCGCCCTGCGGCGCCTGATGACGCCCCGTACGCCCCCTCAGCGCTGAGCGCCCCCTAACGCGCTTACGCGCCGAGCGCGCCGGCCGCCCCCACGGCGGCCCGTGCGGCCTGCTCGACCAGGGCCACGCCGGTGTTCATGTTCCTGCTGCCGTCGGAGAGCACCGCCACCAGATAGGTCCGCCCGCTCGCGGTGACCTGGCCGATGCTGTTGACGTCCCACAGCCCGGTGGTGCTGCGCGGCAGCCAGCCGTTCTTCAACGGCGTCCCGGCGCCCGCGTCGGCGGCGGCCGAGACACCCCAGTCCTGGCCGGTGGTTATCCGCCCCATCAGAGTACGGATGTACGCCTGGGAGTCCGCGTTCAGCGCCGAGCCGCGGCCGAACACCGCGCGCAGCAGCCGCAGCTGATCGGCGGCGGTGGTCCGGGTCAGCCCCCACAGCCCCGCCCGGCCGCCGCGGGTCTGGGTGAGCCCCAGCCGGTGCTGCGCCGCGTCGAGCCCGTCGGCGCCGCCGATCGCCTTCCACAGCGCGCTCGCCGCGTCGTTGTCGCTGTGCTCGATCATCACGGTGGCGGTGTCGCGCTCCTTCGCGGTCAGCCCGCGCCGCTCGTCCTGCGTCTTGAGCAGCAGCGCCGCGAGGATGCCGACCTTGACGATGCTCGCCGTGTCGTACAGGCGGTTGCCGTACGTCGCGCTCGCCCCCGACCGGATGTCCAGGAGGGCCACCGCGAACTCCCCGTCGCACGCGCGCGTCACCGGGGCCAGCGCGTCGTCAAGCGCCGCGCGCAGCGTACGGGCCGACGTGGCGGGCGGCGCCGCCGATGCCGTCGAGGGCGCCCCGACCCCGGTCACCCGCTCCATGCCGCCTCCCTGGATGCTGCCCGCCGCACACCGCGGGCCGGCGCTCGGCCGCAGCTGGGTCCTCGCCGGTGAACTGGGTGAACCGGCGGGCGCCCCACACCCCAGCAGGGGCAGCGACAGCGCCGCCACGGTCGCGATCACGGCCGGGCGGCGCGCTCTTCTACCGGGGCCGCGGCCCCGGGTCAGCCCCCCTGACGTGTCGGTCTCCATGGAGGGGGAGGCTAGACGCCCCCGCCGCGCGATGGGACACAAGGTGATGAACAACCCATGAGAAAGACCTCACGGCGGCCCCGATACCCTCATGGAGTGGCGCTCAAGAACATTCCCGACCCCGGCTTCTCCGACGACGACGGCTCCGCCGACGCCCGCCTGACCGCGGCGCTCGCCGCCTGGGCCGACGACCGCACCGCCGAACCCGAGGTGCTGTCCGCGCTCGCCGAGGCGCGGCTGCTCGTGCCCGTGGTCGCCCTGCTCGGCGAGGTCGAGGAGGGGCCCGAGGGGCTGCGCCGCGAGAAGACGAGCGACATGGCCGTGCCCACGCTGGAGGCGCCCGGCGGCCGCCGCGCCCTGCCCGCGTTCACGTCCCTGGAGTCCCTGGCCCGTTGGCGCCCGGACGCCCGGCCCGTCGCCGTACCGCTGCGGCAGGCGCTGGAAGCGGCCGCGCACGAGAAGGCGGACACCGTGGTGCTGGACCTCGCCGGGCCGGTGCCGTACCAGCTCACCGGACCCGCCCTGCTCGCCCTGGCCGAGGGCCGTACCAGCACCGATCCGCTGGCCGACCCCGCGGTCGCCGAGGCGGTACGTACCGTGCTGGCCGCCGAACCGGAGGTGGTGCGCGCCCATCTGGCCCCGGCCGCGGACGCCGACGGCATGCTGGCGCTCGCCCTGGCCCCGCACGCCCCGGCGCGCGAGACGGCGCAGCGGGTGGCGGGGCGGCTCGCCGCCGATGAGACGCTGCGGGCCCGGTTGGTGCGCGGGCTGACCCTGGCGCTGCTGCCGCCGGACGCGGCGGTGCCCGGGGACCCCCTCTTCAGCCGCTGACCCCGGCCCCGTCAAACCGCCGCTGACCTGCGACGCAGCGGTCACCGGCAGGCGAAATCCCCCGATACGCCCCACAATGCATAGGGCAACTGGCGGTCCGAGCGATGCGAGGAGAACGCCATGGAGACGAGAACGGTCGTATCGGAGTTCACCGGAACCGCGCTGCTGGTCCTCTTCGGGGTCGGTTCCCTGGTTCTGGCGGGCGACTACATCAACGCCGTCGGCATCTCGCTCGCCTTCGGCTTCCTCTTCATCGCGATCGCCTACGTGTTCGGCCGCATCTCGGGCTGCCACATCAACCCGGCGGTCACCCTGGGGATGCTGCTGGCCGGGCGGATCCACGTCCGCAGGGCCGCCGAGTACTGGGTCGCGCAGCTGGTCGGCGGGATCGTCGGCGCCGCCGTGCTCTACCTGCTCGCCAAGCAGGTGCCGAGGCTGCGCACGTACGAGGCGTTCGGCAGCAACGGCTACGGCGGCCGGTCCCCGGTGGGCATCGGCGCGGGCGGGGCCTTCCTCGCCGAAGTCCTGCTCACGTTCCTGCTGGTCTTCGTCTTCCTCACGGTGACCCAGCGGGTGACGATGACCGGCGTCGAACCGGTGCCTGTGGGGCTCGCGCTCGCCGCCGTCAACCTGGTCGGCATCCCGCTGACCTGGACCTCCGTGAACCCGGCGCGCAGCCTCGGCCCGGCGGTGTTCGCGGGCGGCGGGGCGCTCTCGCAGCTGTGGCTGTTCCTGGTCGCGCCGATGGTCGGCGGGGTGCTCGCGGCCGTCGTCCACCGGTTCACGCACCTGCACCCGGCGGGCCAGGCCGAGGAGGAGCAGGCCACGACGCCGCGGCCCGGCCCGTGGGGGCGGAAGCGCGGCGGGCACCGCCCCGAGGCGGGCGGACCCGAGGCGAAGGGGCCGGAGGCGGCGTGACCCGGGGCCGCCGAGTCTTCCGTCAGAAGACCGGGCCGGTGAACTTCTCGCCCGGACCCTGGCCCGGTTCGTCCGGGACGGCCGATGCCTCACGGAAGGCGAGCTGGAGCGACTTGAGGCCGTCCCGGAGCGGGGCCGCGTGGAAGGAACTGATCTCGGTGGCGCTCGCCGTGATCAGACCGGCGAGCGCGCTGATCAGCTTGCGCGCCTCGTCCAGGTCCTTGTGCTGCGGGCCCTCCTCGGCCAGCCCCAGGTTCACCGCCGCGGCGCTCATCAGGTGCACCGCGACCGTCGTGATCACCTCGACCGCGGGTACGTCCGCGATGTCACGGGTCATACGGTCGAAGTCGGGGGCCGGCTGCCCGCTGTTGGCGTCGCTCATGGTGGTGGATGGCTCGCTTCCTGGTGGATGATGGGCTCCACCCTAGGACGCCGCTGGAGGGCCGCTCGTACCGGTCGGGGGAAACCAGGTGTGTGACATGGGCGACGGGCCCCGGTACCCGGCCGCCGTACGCCCGGTGAGCATCCCGTGCTGGTCCTGGTATCGTAGGTAAACGACCGGCCGGTCACTCGCGTGTCCGGCCCACAAGTGGAGGCTCCGCACTCCCACCTCTCGGCTTCCGGCCGACAGGTCATCGGTCAGGCTGCGCCCCGCGGTGACATCGCGGCGGTGCTCCCGGTCAGTGAGGAGCCCCGCCTGTGTACCGTCCGGGGTGTTTTGTGCTTCTCGGCTCGGTGGTCTCTATACAGACGTAACGCGGCAGTCCGCCAGGCGGTCGCGTGGTGCAACCGAGGAGGATCCATCAGCGCCGAGCCCCGCATCAACGACCGGATTCGCGTCCCCGAGGTGCGACTCGTCGGTCCCAGTGGCGAGCAGGTCGGCATTGTGCCGCTTGCCAAGGCCCTGGAGCTTGCGCAGGAGTACGACCTCGACCTCGTCGAGGTGGCGGCGAACGCTCGCCCGCCGGTCTGCAAGCTCATGGACTACGGAAAGTTCAAGTACGAGTCGGCCATGAAGGCCCGTGAGGCGCGCAAGAACCAGGCGCACACGGTCATCAAGGAGATGAAGCTCCGGCCGAAGATCGACCCGCACGACTATGACACCAAGAAGGGTCACGTCGTCCGGTTCCTCAAGCAGGGCGACAAGGTCAAGATCACGATCATGTTCCGTGGCCGTGAGCAGTCCCGGCCCGAACTGGGCTTCCGGCTGTTGCAGCGGCTCGCCGAGGACGTCCAGGATCTGGGCTTCGTGGAGTCCAACCCCAAGCAGGACGGCCGAAACATGATCATGGTTCTCGGTCCGCACAAGAAGAAGACCGAGGCGATGGCCGAAGCCCGCGAGGCTCAGGCCGCCCGTAAGGCCGAGCGCCAGGGCGTCGGCCACGCGGAGGAGCCCGCCGAGGCACCCGCCGAGGAGCCCGCCGAGGCGTGACCTCGAGGCGCGAGCCTCGACCGCCGACCCCGCCCGGGACCGTGTGGTTCCGGACATCAACCGAAACACATGACGCTTCCGTACGCCGGATCGCGGTCTCCGCCGCGCCCCGCCCGCCCGGACGCGCCCCCCCGACGAGGAGTGAACGGCGACATGCCGAAGAACAAGACGCACAGCGGTGCCAGCAAGCGTTTCAAGGTCACCGGCTCCGGCAAGGTCATGCGCCAGCGCGCCGGTCGCCGCCACCTTCTCGAGCACAAGCCGTCCACGCTGACGCGCCGCCTGGAGGGCAAGGTCGAGATGGCCCCGGCCGACGCCAAGAAGATCAAGAAGCTTCTCGGCAAGTGACGCACCCGCCCCGCCGAACCGGCGGGGCGCGCGCCAGGCCGACCCGGACCTATTCGTTTCCGGGCCGCGTGAGTCACCCGCGGCCCCGTACAAGGAGTTAACCAAGTGGCACGCGTCAAGCGGGCAGTCAACGCCCACAAGAAGCGCCGGGCGATCCTCGAGCAGGCCAGCGGCTACCGGGGCCAGCGCTCCCGCCTGTACCGCAAGGCCAAGGAGCAGGTCACCCACTCCCTGGTCTACAACTACAACGACCGCAAGAAGCGCAAGGGCGACTTCCGCCAGCTGTGGATCCAGCGCATCAACGCTGCTGCCCGCGCCAACGGCATGACGTACAACCGCTTCATCCAGGGTCTGAAGGCCGCCAACATCGAGGTGGACCGCAAGATCCTCGCCGACCTCGCGGTCAACGACGCCAACGCGTTCGCCGCGCTGGTCGAGGCGGCGCAGAAGGCGCTGCCGAGCGATGTCAACGCGCCGAAGGCCGCCTGACGCTCGACCTGAGCCGGACCCGCAGGTGGATCCTCACCTGCGGGTCCGCGCGCATCGGCCGTGCCCCCTCGGGGGGCGCGTGGCCGGGTGCTGCCCGGTGGCCGGTTCGGCGTCGGCCGTACCCCTCGGGGTGTCGTTGCCGGGCGCGCCCCGGCGTCCGGCTGTGCCCCTCGGGGGCGCGCTGCCGGGTGCGGCCCGGTGGCCGGGTTGTGCCCACCCGTTCCTCCCCCAGCTACCGCTGGGAGGTGCCCCCTCCGCGTCGATTTCCCACAACCTGCCGGGCGATTGCGTCCGACGGGCCTTGCCCACGACCGGGCGCTAGCGGCGCAGCCGCGATGCGCTTGGCGCGGCAGGTCCCGCAGCCTGGCGGGGCGGGCCGCACAGCCTGGTGGGGTGGGCCGCACAACCAGGCGCCAGCGGCGGAGCCGCGATGCGCTCAGGGCAGCGGGCTCCGCAACCAGGTGCCAGCGGCGGAGCCGCGACGCGCCGCCCGCCCGGCCAGGCGCAGCGGCGCGGCGGGCGCCGCAACCTGGCGCGGCGCGGGCTCCGCAGCCTGGCGGGGTGGGGCCGCGCAACCTGCTGGGGCGGGCCGCACAGCCTGGCGCGGGCCGCGGGGGCCCGCAACCTGGCGCTAGCGGCGGTGCCGCGATGCGTTCAGGGCGGCGGGCTCCGCAACCGGCGCCGGCGGCGGAGCCGCGACGCGTCAGCGCCGTGGGTTCCGCAACCAGGCGCCGCCTGCCCGGTCATGCCGTCGTACCCTCGGCGCGGCGGGTCCCGCAGCCCGGCGGCTACGGCGTCGGCGGCGGAGCCGCGATGCGCCCTGCTCAGCCGGGGGCAGCTGCCCCGCGTCGCGGGGCGACGCACCCGGGGCCGACCCCCGGGGTCCGGGGCTTGCCCCGGGTTCGGGTAGGGGCGGGGTGGGGAAGAACCAGCCCGCGCCCACCACCACACCGCACAAGAAGAAGGCGCACCCCATGGCGACCCCCGAGCTGACGTCCCTGCGATCGCCGCGCGTCACCGCGGCCAGACGGCTCGCCAAGCGCAGCTTCCGCGGCAAGGAGCGCCGGTTCATCGTGGAGGGCCCGCAGGCCGTCCGCGAGGCGATCACGCACCTGGTCGAGGTGTACGCGACGCCCGACGCCGCCGCCCGGCACACCGGCATCGTCGAGGCCGCCCGCGCCGCCCGCATCCCGGTCCTCACCGCGTCCGACGACGTGATCGCGGAGATGTCCGACACGGTCACCCCCCAGGGCATCGTGGGCCTCTGCCGCTTCCTGGACTCGCCGTTCGAGGAGATCCTGCGGACCCGCCCCCGGCTGGTCGCCGTCCTCGCGAACGTCCGCGACCCCGGCAACGCCGGGACCGTGCTGCGGTGCGCGGACGCCGCCGGGGCGGACGCGGTCGTGTTCACGGACGCCTCCGTGGACCCGTACAACCCCAAGGCGGTCCGCGCCTCCGTGGGCTCGCTCTTCCACCTCCCGGTGGCCACCGGCGTACCCGTCGAGCAGGCCGTCGACGGCCTCCGCACGGCCGGGGCACGGGTCCTCGCCGCTGACGGGGCGGGGGAGCGGGATCTGGACGCGGAGCTGGACGACGGGGTGCTCGGCGCACCCACCGCCTGGATCTTCGGCAACGAGGCCTGGGGGCTGCCGGAGGCTACCCGCGCACTCGCGGACGAGGTGGTGCGCGTTCCGATCCACGGCAGAGCCGAGAGCCTCAACCTCGCGACGGCCGCCGCCGTGTGCCTCTACGCCTCCGCTCGTGCGCAGCGCGCTCCCACAGGGTGCCGTTCCGTGACCGGAACCTAGTAGGGTTTGCCCCCACACGAGGCCCAGGAGGGGGTGTGGGGATGGACGTGAGGACCTCCGGCGCCAGGGCGGCCGCGGCCGATGCCCACGCGCCCGGACGGAAGCTGCCGGGCCCCGGCGCATACGACGGCGGACACGACGGCGGACACCGGCCGCACCAGGCGCACGACCCGTACGAGGCGCTGGCCGCGCTCGGCCTGCACCCGGACGATCTGCCGGACGGCCTGGTGGTGGCCGACGAGACGGGCCGGGTCACCTGCTTCAACGCGGCGGCGGGCCGCATCACCGCCATCCGCCCCGCGGACGCCATCGGCCAGCGGCTGGAGCGCGCGCTTCCGTTAGAGGACCTGGACGGCCGGCGCTGGTGGGCGCTGACCGATCCGTACGGAGGGCTGGCCACCCGCGTCGGCCAGCCCGAGCGCAATCTCCTGCTGCCCGGCGGCCACGAGGTCCTGGTCTCGGCCCGCTACGTACGCGAGCGGCCGACCGGCCCCGTGCGCCGCCTCGTCGTTTCCCTGCGGGGCACCGAGGCCCGGCGGCGCACCGAGCGCAGCCACGCCGAGCTGATCGCGACCGTGGCGCACGAGCTGCGCTCCCCGCTGACCTCCGTGAAAGGTTTCACGGCCACCCTGCTGGCCAAGTGGGAGCGGTTCACCGACGACCAGAAGCGGCTGATGCTGGAGACGGTCGACTCCGACGCCAACCGCGTCACCCGCCTGATCGCCGAACTGCTGGACATCTCCCGGATCGACTCCGGCCGGCTGGAGGTGCGCCGTCAGCCGGTGGACGTCGCGGCCGCCGTGCGCCGCCATGTGCAGGCGCTCAGCACGGCCGGGCACACCGCCGAACGCTTCATGATCAAGGTGCGGGGTCCGCTGCCCGGCCTGTGGGCCGATCCGGACAAGATCGATCAGGTGCTGGGCAACCTGCTGGAAAACGCGGTGCGCCACGGCGAGGGAACCGTCACCATCGAGGTGGCCCCCGCATCGCACCGGCCCGCGGCGGACGGCCCCGTTGTCGAAAGGACCGCGATCACCGTGAGCGACGAGGGCGCAGGCATCCCGGAGGAGTCGATGAGCCGCGTCTTCACCCGCTTCTGGCGGGGCAGCAAGCGCGGCGGCACCGGCCTCGGGCTCTACATCGTCAAGGGCATCGTCGAGGCGCACGGCGGGACGATCACCGTCGGACGGGCCGCCGGGGGCGGCGCCGAGTTCCGATTTACGCTGCCCGTGGGCACCCCGGCCTATCTGGCCTGACGGTCCCCACGGGCTTCCCCCGGAACAGCAGACCCCCTGCGCCCCTTAGACTCGGGCTTTGGCACCTTTGGCGTCCATGCATGCGGTCGCTTTGTGGTCGCAAGCGTCGCAGCCGTTTCGAGCGGGGTCGCGCAGCCAGCGAACGGAAACACGGGAAGAGATGTCGGCACCCAATAAGTCGTACGACCCTGTCGAGGTCGAGGCACTGAAACCGGAAGAGATCGCCCGGATGCGGGACGAGGCGCTGGACGCCATCGCCGCCGCGGGGGACCTCGAAGCGCTGCGCGAGGTGAAGGTCGCCCACACCGGCGACCGCTCCCCGCTCGCCCTCGCCAACCGCGAGATCGGCGCCCTGCCGCCGCACGCCAAGGCGGACGCGGGCAAGCGCGTCGGCCAGGCGCGCGGCCAGGTCACCCAGGCACTCAAGGGCCGGCAGGCGGAGCTGGAGGCGGAGCGCGACGCCCGGGTGCTGGTCGAGGAGGCGGTGGACGTCACGCTGCCGTACGACCGCATCCCGGCCGGCGCCCGCCACCCGATCACCACGCTCTCCGAGCGCATCGAGGACGTCTTCGTGGCCATGGGCTACGAGGTGGCCGAGGGCCCGGAGGTCGAGGCGGAGTGGTTCAACTTCGACGCGCTCAACTTTCCGCCGGACCACCCCGCCCGGGAGATGCAGGACACGTTCTTCGTCCAGGGGGCCGAGGAGGGTGAGCCGTCCGGCGTGGTGCTGCGTACGCACACCTCGCCGGTGCAGATCCGGTCGATGATCGACCGGGAGCCGCCCATCTATGTGATCTGCCCGGGGCGTACGTTCCGCACGGACGAGCTGGACGCCACCCACACCCCCGTCTTCAGCCAGGTCGAGCTGCTGGCCATCGACGAGGGCCTGACCATGGCCGACCTCAAGGGCACGCTCGACCACATGGTGCGGGCGCTGTTCGGCGAGGGCATGACCACCCGGCTGCGGCCGAACTTCTTCCCGTTCACCGAGCCGTCCGCCGAGATGGACATGCGGTGCTACGTGTGCCGCGGCGAGTCCGTCGGCAACCCGGACCGCCCGTGCCGCACCTGCTCCAGCGAGGGCTGGATCGAGCTGGGCGGCTGCGGCATGGTCAACCCGCGGGTGCTCATCGCCTGCGGTCTCGACCCGGAGAAGTACAGCGGGTTCGCCTTCGGCTTCGGCATCGAGCGGATGCTGATGTTCCGGCACAACGTGGAAGACATGCGAGACATGGTCGAGGGTGACGTGCGCTTCACCCGGCCCTTCGGGATGGAGATCTGATGCGGGTCCCGCTTTCGTGGCTGCGGGAGTACGTCGACCTGCCGGCCGGTGAGACCGGCCGCGACGTGCAGGCCAAACTTGTCGCCGCCGGCCTGGAGGTCGAGACGGTCGAGCAGCTCGGCGCCGGCCTCAAGGGCCCGCTGGTGGTCGGCCAGGTGCTGGCCATCGAGGAGCTGGAGGGGTTCA
Organism: Streptomyces sp. NPDC021212; assembly: GCF_044332925.1. Taxonomy (NCBI): domain Bacteria; kingdom Bacillati; phylum Actinomycetota; class Actinomycetes; order Kitasatosporales; family Streptomycetaceae; genus Streptomyces; species Streptomyces sp. NPDC021212. The sequence goes on along the minus strand of NZ_JBIRPZ010000002.1, from coordinate 457,231 downwards.
AGAAGCCCATCCGCTACTGCCAGGTGGATGTCGCTCAGGCCAACGGCACCGGCGAGCCGCAGAACATCGTCTGCGGCGCCCGGAACTTCGCCGTCGGCGACAAGGTCGTCGTCGTACTGCCCGGCGCCGAACTGCCCGGCGGCTTCGCGATCTCCGCGCGCAAGACCTACGGCAAGACCTCCGAGGGCATGATCTGCTCCGGGGAAGAGCTGGGGATGGGCGACGACGGCAGCGGCGGCATCATCGTGCTGCCGCCGGAGCACGAGGTCGGCACCGACGCGATCGAGCTGCTGCAGCTCGTCGACGAGGTCCTGGACATCGCGGTCACCCCCGACCGCAGCTACTGCCTGTCGATGCGCGGCATCGCCCGCGAGGTCGGCACCGCCTACGGGCTGCCGCTGCGCGACCCGGCCCTGCTGGACGTGCCCGCGCCCAACAGCCACGGCTACCCGGTCAAGGTCGCCGACCCGCTCGGCTGCGACCGCTTCACCGCCCGCACGGTCACCGGGATCGACCCCGAGGCGCACTCCCCGATCTGGCTCCGGCGCCGGCTCCAGAAGGCGGGCGTGCGGCCCGTCTCGCTCACCGTCGACATCACCAACTACGTGATGCTGGAGATCGGCCAGCCGCTGCACGCCTACGACCGCGCCCGGGTGACCGGCGCGATCGGCGTGCGCCGCGCCGAGCCAGGCGAGAAGCTCACCACCCTCGACGGCACCCAGCGCGTCCTGGACGCCGAGGACCTGCTCATCACCGACGACAGCGGGCCGATCGGCCTCGCCGGAGTCATGGGCGGCGCCAACACCGAGATCGCGGACGCCGCCGAGGCGGCGGGCACCACTGAGGTCGTCATCGAGGCAGCCCACTTCGCCCCCGTCTCGATCGCCCGCACCGCCCGCCGCCACAAGCTGTCCTCCGAGGCGTCCAAGCGGTTCGAGCGCGGCGTCGACCCGCAGGCCACCTCCGCGGCCGCGCAGCGCACCGTCGACCTGCTGGTGCTGCTCGCGGGCGGCACCGCCGAGGCGGGCGTCACCGAGATCATCTCGCCCAGCGCCCCGCACACCATCACGCTGCGCGCCGACCACCCGGACCGGGTCGCGGGCGTGGCCTACGGCCGCGAGACCGTGGTGCGGCGCCTCCAGCAGATCGGCTGCGACGTCTACGGCGCGGACGACCTCACCGTCACCGTGCCCAGCTGGCGGCCCGACCTGCGCGACCCGAACGACCTCGCCGAGGAGGTCATCCGGCTGGAGGGCTACGAGAACCTGCCTTCCACCCTGCCGCAGCCGCCCTCCGGCCGCGGGCTGACCGAGCGTCAGCGGCTGCACCGCCGCGTCGGCCGCGCGCTGGCCGGGGCCGGCTACGTCGAGGCGCTGAACTACCCGTTCATCGGCGAGGAGGTGCTGAACCAGTTCGGCCTCGCCGCCGACGACCCGCGGCGCGACCTGGTCCGTCTGGTCAACCCCCTCTCCGACACCGAGCCCGCGCTGCGCACCACCCTGCTGCCCGGACTCCTCGCCGCCCTGCGCCGCAACGCCGGGCGCGGTGAGCACGACCTCGCGCTCTTCGAGACCGGGCTGGTCTTCCGCGCCACCGGTGACGAGCCCCCGGCCGTCCGCCTCCCCGTCGACCACCGGCCGACGGACGAGGAGATCGCCCAGCTCGACGCCGCCCTCCCCAGCCAGCCGCGGCGCGCCGCCGCCGTCCTCGCGGGCGACCGGCAGCAGGCCGGCTGGTGGGGCCCCGGCATCCCGGTCAGCTGGGCCGACGCCGTCGAGGCGGGCCGCGTCGTGGCCCGCGAGGCGGGCGTCGAGCTGATCGTCCGCCAGGACCAGCAGGACCCCTGGCACCCGGGCCGCTGCGCCGCGCTCCTCGCCGTCGTCGACGGCGAGGAGATCCTGGTCGGCAACGCGGGCGAGCTGCACCCGCGCGTCACCAAGGCGCTCGGCCTCCCGGAGCGCACCTGCGCGATGGAGATCGAGCTGGACCGCCTGGAGCGGGCGGGCGGTGGCGCGGTGACGTCCCCGCACGTCTCCGCCTTCCCGGTGGCCACCCAGGACGTCGCCCTCGTGGTGGACGACTCGGCCGCCGCGGCCGACGTCGAGAAGGCGCTGCGGGACGGGGCGGGCGAACTGCTCGAATCGCTGCGCCTGTTCGACGTCTTCACCGGCGAGCAGCTGGGCGAGGGCAAGAAGTCCCTGGCGTACGCGCTCCGCTTCCGCGCCCCGGACCGCACGCTGACCGCCGACGAGGTCGCCGTCGCCCGCGACGCGGCGGTGGCCGCGGCGGCGGAGCGCACGGGCGCCACGCTGCGCGGCGCCTGACCACCCCACGAAGGGGCGCACCCATCGCCGGGGTGCGCCCCTTCGCGCTGCCACCTGGGGTTTCGTCGGCGGGTGCGGGCCGATGGTCGGGTTGAACTCGTGAGCTTCACACCCCGTGTGAAACGGACTTCACTACGCTCATAGGCGCAGAGTCCACCGGGAGGGCGACATGGAGCCCAACACACTGCTCGACTCCGTACTCGACGAGGCCGGAATCTCCCACGCCGGACTGGCCGCGCACATCAACGAGGCGGGCCGGGCGCGGGGCATGAAGCTGCGGTACGAACACACCGCGGTGGCCCGCTGGCTGAAGGGACAGCGGCCGCGCGGCCAAGTGCCGGACCTCATCTGCGAGGTGCTCGGCGAGCGGCTGCACCGTGCCCTCACCCTCGACGACATCGGCCTCGGCACCCCCGGCACCCCGCGCGCCCCCGCCACCCCGCTGTCCGGCTTCGTGGAGCGCGCCACCGCGCTGTGGCGCTCCGACGAACAGCAGCGTCCGCACGTCATAGGAGCCCCCGCGGTCACCGGCACACCCGCCGTGATCCCGGTGTGGGAATGGGAGAACCCGCCCGAGGACTCGGACGTCTCCCGCCACGGCCTCACGCGCGTGTCCATGACCGACATCGAGATGCTGCGCGCCGCCCGCGCCCACTACGAGCAGATGTACCGCAAGGCCGGCGGCATCGCGACCAGAGCCCGGGTCGTCGGGTTCCTCAACTCCGAGACCGCGCCCCTGCTGCGCGGCAGCTACGGCGACGACATGGGCCGCCAGCTGCACCGGGCGACCGGCGGGCTGGTCGCCATCGCCGGGATCTGCGCGTACGACTCCAACGCCCACGGCCTGGCCCAGCGCTACTTCCACCAGGCGCTGCGGCTCGCCAAGGCCAGCGGCGACCGGGGCCTGGGCGCGTATGTGATAGCGCTGCTCGTCACCCAGTCCCTGTTCATGAAGGAGCACCGGCAGGCCGTCGCGTTCGCCGAATCGGCGCTGCGCGCCGCGGGGTCCCAGATCACCCCGGCGCTCGCCGCCGACCTGTACGCGATGCAGGCCAAGTCGTACGCGCGGCTCGGCGACGGGCACAGCGCGCTGGCCTGCATCCGGCGGGCCGAGACGGCCGCCGACCGGATCAGACCCGGCCAGGAACCCGACGAGACCGGCTATGTGCAGCCGGGCCTGGTCAACATCCAGGTCGCGGAGGCGCTGCTCAGCCTCGGCGACCTCGGCGCCGCCCGGGAGCACGCCACCGCCGCGGTCGGCACGCCCGCCCACGACCGGGGCCGGGTGCACCGGCTCGCCATGCTCACCCACATCGAACTGCGGCAGGGAGACGCGGACCGGGCGGGCGCCACGGCGGTCGAGATGACCGAACGGGCCCGCGGCATGGAATCCCAGCGGTTACGCGACCGGCTCCGCGCGGTACGCGAGCACCTGGCAACCAGCGGGTGCGCCGCGACGTCCGAGGCCGCCGAACTCATCGACGGAGCCCTGCGCGTTCCGTTCTGACCGCGGCCGCCACCGCGGCCCCGCATCGTGGCCGCACCCTCGTCAGCGGTTGGCCGCGAGGATTGCCATCTCTCCGACGGAAGGTGGCCGACCAATGCGATGGAAGAATCTCACGGAGCAGACCGTGTACGAGAACCGATGGTTCCGGGTCAACCTCGCTGACGTCAGACTCCCCGACGGCCGTCATCTGGACCACTATCTGATCCGCCTGCGGCCGGTGGCCGTGGCGACGGCCGTCAACGAGGCGAACGAAGTACTGCTGCTGTGGCGGCACCGTTTCATCACCGACAACTGGGGCTGGGAACTGGCCGCGGGCGTCGTCGAGGACGGTGAGGACATCGAGGGCGCGGCGGCGCGCGAGATGGAGGAGGAGACCGGCTGGCGCCCCGGCCCGCTGCGCCATCTGCTCTCCGTGGAGCCGTCCAACGGGCTCACCGACGCCCGGCACCACATCTACTGGGCCGAGGACGCCGAGTACGTAGGCCCCCCGGAGGACGACTTCGAGTCGGACCGCCGCGAATGGGTTCCGCTCAAGCTGGTGCCCGACCTGGTCGCGCGCGGTGAGGTGCCCGCGGCGAACATGGCGGCTGCCCTGTTGCTGCTCCACCACATCCGCCTGGGCTGAACCCCACCGCGCGGGTCACGGCAGGTGACGGGGCGACTGGCCGCGAACGGCTAGTGTCCCGCCGCCTGCCACACCGCCAGCGCCAGCGCGGATACCCCCGTCAGAGCGGCGATGGAGGGCAGCGGCCAGCGTCCGTGCTCCAGGACGCGGACGCGCCCGGCAAGCTGGTCCAGCTCCTCCTCCGACTGCTCTCCGCGGTGGTCGTGCAGGATGAGCCGGCCGTCGACGCGGGCGAAGCCCACTTCGACGCTCCGGCGGAGTTCCGCGAGCTCCACGGCTAACGCGGTCTGCTCGGGCTCGGTGGTCACGGGTTTGCTCCCCTTCCGGCTGTACGTCCGTGCTGCACTGTTCACGCTCCGAGTCAACCGCGTGACGGGACGGCGCGGGAGAGTGTGTGGGGATTGTGTGTGAGTCACCGGCGCACACCCCGTGCGAACAGCGGACGCCGCCGTGTGCCCCCGGCGTACGCCTACAGCTTTACGCGTAGTCGTACTCGTAGAAGCCCGAGCCCGTCTTGCGGCCCAGCCGGCCCGCGTCGACCATGCGCAGCAGCAGCGGGGGAGCGGCGTACAGCGGCTCCTTGTACTCGGAGTACATCGAGTCGGCGATCGCCGCGATGGTGTCCAGGCCGATCAGGTCGGACAGCTTGAGCGGGCCCATCGGATGGGCGCAGCCCATCTCCATGCCGTTGTCGATGTCCTCGCGGGTGGCCACACCGGACGCGAACATCCGGATGGCGGACAGCAGATACGGGATCAGCAGCGCGTTGACGACGAAACCGGCCCGGTCCAGGGCGTGGATCGCGTGCTTGCCGAGCACGCCCTGGACCAGCGCCTCGGACCGCTTGATGGTCTCCTCGCCGGTGGTGAGCGCCGGGATCAGCTCGACCAGCGACTGCACCGGGGCCGGGTTGAAGAAGTGGATGCCGATGACCTGGTCCGGGCGGGAGGTCGCGACGGCCAGCTTGACCAGCGGGATGGACGAGGTGTTCGAGGCGAGGATCGCGTCCGGGCGGGTCACCACCTGGTCCAGGACCTGGAAGATCTCCGTCTTGATCTGCTCGCTCTCGACGACGGCCTCGATGACCAGATCGCGGTCGGCGAACTCCCCGAGGTCGGTGGTGAAGCTCAGCCGCTCCAGCGTCGCGTCCCGCTCCTCCTCGGTGATCTTGCCGCGCGCGGCGGCCTTGTCGAGGGAGGTGGTCAGGCGGGTGCGGCCGATCTCCAGGGCCTCGCCGGTGGTCTCGGCGACCTTGACCTCCAGGCCGGACCGCGCGCACACCTCCGCGATGCCCGCTCCCATCTGGCCGCAGCCCACTACTCCGACGCGTTCGATGTCGGTCACATCGTGCCTTTCGCTGAGCTAGCTGTCTGTGTGATCCCCCTGTCGCCCAGACGTTACCCCCCGGTTGGGCACGGCGGACGGGCCGGGGCCGCATCGTCGCGCCCCGGCCGCCCGGTGCTCACGGTGTGCCGACCGAGCCGTTACGACACGTCTCCGCGCAGGATCCCGCGGCCGTTCGTGCCGACGTAGACCCGGCCGTAGACCCGTGGATCGCCGGTGATGGTGGTTCCGGTCCAGCCCCACTGGTGGGTGTCGTCGTTGATCCGGGTCCAGCTCTTCCCGGCGTCGGTGGAGCGGAAGATGCCGCGCACCCCGCCGATCTTCGCGCTGGTGTAGAGCGTCTGGTACGAGGCGCCGGGGGCGGCCTTGCCGAAGCCGATGGTGTCGGCCTGCTGGACGCCCGGCAGCCTGGTGAAGGTCGCGCCGGAGTCCGTGGAGTGCCACAGCCCGTACGCGCCGCTCGCGGTGCCGCCCGCGAGCCAGATGTCGCCCTTCGCGCCCGGTACGGCCTTGAAGCGGACGCTCTCGGCGGGCAGCCCGGACGACGCCTTCGCGGTGAAGGTCGCGCCGCCGTCGGTGCTCACGTAGAAGGTGCCGGACTTGTAGCCGTAGAACGTCTTGGGGTTCTTGCGGTCGGACTCGACCGCCGCCCCGGCCGGGATGCCGCTCGACGCCGTCCAGGAGTTGCCGAAGCCGGTGGTGCGGTAGACGGACGACGCGCCGTCGGGGCTCCAGACGAAGCCGCTGCCGTCCGCCGCCGCGGCCACCGTGCCGCCGCCGGTGACGCCGGGCGGCTCGGTGCCCTGGAACCAGTTGGCGCCGTTGTCGGTCGAGAAGGCGATGCGCGGGGCGGTGTCGTTGTTGCCCACCCGCACCACGGTGTTCGGGCTGCCCTCGGCGTAGTCCAGGCTGGTGGCCGTGGTGAACGACGGCGAGGCGTACATCTTCGCGGGCACCGTGTCGAGATCGGTGTGGCGGAAGCCGCCGATGTCGCCGAGCGCGCTCAGCAGCGGGGCGCCGGACGGCGGGCTGGCCAGGTCGTTGACCGCGGTCTCCTCCAGGCCCTTCACCATCGGCGTGATCTTCGCCTGGCCGCCGGAGTCCCACGCGGTCAGGTTCTCGGTGCCGTAGACCGTCGCTCCGGTGCCGTACATCATCCGGTTGGAGTCGAACGGGTCGATCTCCAGCGCCTCGGTCATCCAGCCCAGCTTCGGGGTGACCTCCGGCGGGGTCGGGTTGGTGCCGAAGGACAGCCAGGGGACGGAGGAGATGTCCTGGGTGTAGCGGAAGGACCGGTTCGGGTAGCTGGTGTAGTCCCAGGCCCGGGTCCAGGTGGCGCCGGAGTCGGTGGAGCGGAAGATCTGGGTGTCCGGCCACCAGGAGCTGTAGCCGGTCACCATGAGGGTGCCGGGCTTCTGGCGGTCCACCGTGAGCCCGCTGTAGCCGAAGGAGGTGTCGGCGTCCGCCATGGGGCTGATGTTCTTCCACTCGCCGGTCGCGGTCGCGTACCGCCACACCTGGCCCTTGCCGCCGTCGTACGGGCCGCCCTTGTCGCTCGTGGTGAGGTACAGGTAGCCGTTCTTCGCGTCCAGGACGCCCTTGTGGGAGAGGTAGCCGGTGGGCTGCCCGGCGAGGCGCGACCAGGTGGCGCCCGCGTCGGTCGAGCGGTAGACCGTGTTGTCCTTGTCGGCCACGCCCACATAGATGGTCTTCGTGGCGCTGCCCGCCGAGCCGGTCCGCTCGTCGAACGTCACCCACACCACGCCCTGATTGTCGCTCGCGTAGCCGCTGGTGTCGCTCGGGTCCTGGACGTAGTTGCCGGGGTTCGGGAAGGCCGTCACCTTCGACCAGGTGACCCCGGAGTCGGTGGAGCGCCACAGGCCGTTGCCGCTGGGCGCGCCGAGGTACAGCACGCTGTTCCGGTTCGGGTCGACCGCCAGCCGTTCGCCCATACCGCGGCCCGGCATGTTGCCGCCGAGCTTGAAGGGGAGTGCGGTCGACTGCCAGGTGGCGCCCCGGTCGGAGGAGCGCAGGATCGCGCCGTTGCCCGGGTCCCAGCTGTTGGTGTACGTACCGGCGGCCACGTACACCTTGTCCGGCGCGACCGGGTCGCTGGCCAGGCTGACCACACCGGTCCAGCCCCAGTGGTCCCAGCCCACCGAGTCCAGCAGCGGCACCCACCGCTTGCCGGACTGGTCCCAGCGGTACGCGCCGCCGATGTCGGTGCGGGCGTAGGCGAGGTTCTTCTCCTTGCGGTTGAAGACGATGCCGGGGACGAAACCGCCGCCGTCGATGCGGACGTTCTTCCAGGTGTAGCTTTCCGCCACGTGCTGTGGGGTGGGGGAGTCGTCGGGGCGGGCCGCGGCGGGGGCGGCGGCCGCGGTCAGTAATCCGCCGACGAGTGCCAGCGCGGCCATGAGCGCGCCGAGCGGTGTTCTCCTGCCTCTGCTGCGCACGGGAACTTCCTCTCCGGGCGTGGGGGTGCGGGATGGGTATTGGGAGCGCTCCCATGCGTGCGTGCATTCGATGCTAACGGCCGGATGGCCGTGCGAGAAGAGTGAAGTCACGGGGTAACCCATTGCCGCCCCGCCCCCAAGGAGCCCATCATCGGCGGGAGTTGCGCCTGAGTGAGGAGTGAGCATGGGTCGGATCATGGGCATCACACGGCGAAGTCTGACGGCCGCGGCCGCCGGGGCGCTGGCCACGGCCGCCTGGCCGGGCGAGGCGGCGGCCGAGGCGTCAGGGGACGGGCCGGCGCGCCGCAGACAGTTCCGGGGGATGTGGCTGGCCACGGTCGCCAACCGCGACTGGCCCGCGCGCACCGGCCTCCCCGCCGCCGAACAGCGGGCCTCGCTGCTCGCCTTCCTCGACACCGCCGTCGAGCGCCGGCTCAACGCGGTCGTCTTCCAGGTCCGGCCCACCGCCGACGCGCTGTGGCCGTCCCCGTACGAGCCCTGGTCCGAGTGGCTGACCGGGACGCAGGGCCAGGACCCGGGCTGGGATCCGCTGGGCACCGCGGTGCGCGAGGCGCACCGGCGCGGTCTGGAGCTGCACGCCTGGTTCAACCCGTACCGCGTCGCGAACCACGCCGACCCGACCAGGCTGCTCCCCACCCATCCGGCCCGGCTGCACCCCGACTGGGTCGTGAGTTACGGCGGCAAGCTGTACTACAACCCCGGGCTGCCCGAGGTCCGCCGCTTCGTCCAGGACGCGATGCTGCACGCGGTCGCGCGCTACGACATCGACGCCGTCCACTGGGACGACTACTTCTATCCGTATCCGGTGGCGGGCCAGGTCTTCGACGACGACGCGGCGTACGCGCGCCACGGCGCGGGCTTCCCCGACCGGGCCGCCTGGCGGCGGAACAACATCGACCTGCTGGTGCGGGAGACCGCCGTACGCGTCAAGAAGCTGCGGCGCGGTGTGCGGTTCGGCATCAGCCCCTTCGGCGTGTGGCGCAACCGCGCCACCGACCCGCTCGGCTCCGACACCCGGGCCGGGGTGCAGACGTACGACGATCTGTACGCGGACACCCGGCGCTGGGTGCGGGAGGGCTGGATTTCCTACGTCGTCCCGCAGGTCTACTGGAACATCGGCTTCGCGGCCGCCGACTACGCCACGCTCGTGCCCTGGTGGGCGGAGGTGGTGCGGGGCACCGGCGTCGACCTCTTCATCGGCGAGGCCCTCTACAAGGCGGGCGATCCGGCGCAGCCCGCGCCCTGGCAGGACCCGGCGGAGCTGTCCCGGCACCTCACCCTGTGCGCCGACCATCCGCAGGTGCGGGGGAACGTGTACTTCTCGGCGAAGGAAGTGGCCGCCGACCGCAACGGCGCCATGGCGCGCGTGGTCGCCGACCACTATCCGTGCCGGGTACGTCCGCCCCGCTGAGCCCGGCCCGCGTTACCGCTACCGGCGTCCGGCGGGCAGGTGACGTACGACGGAGTCGGGTCCCGGGGAGAACAGGCATTCATGACCGTCGTCCTCGTAACGGACGCGGTACGGCGGTTCACCGTGGTCCCCGAGCACTTCGATGATCTCTGCGGTCCGGTCGTGAACTCCGACAACCCTGCCGTGCACCAGCAGCTTGTCGCCTACGGTCGCCTCCATCTGCGTGACCTCCTGTAGTACGGCTACCCGGAGGGCGATGCGATCCCTGTGGCCAGTCTATGGCCGGTCCACCCGGATCGCGCCCGCCGGGCTTCGCCGCGTACATCGGCCGTCACCCGCGCTGCGTCACCCCGATGCACACCAGGACCGCCACGGCGGCGACCGGCGCGGCGGGGCCGATGTGTTCGCCGAGCAGCAGCACCGACCACACCAGGGTCAGCAGCGGCTGGGCCAGCTGGAGCTGGCTGGCCCGGGCCACGCCGATGGCGGCCATGCCGCGGTACCAGACCACGAGACCCACGAACTGCGAGCCCACCGCCAGCCACAGCAGCCCGGCCACGGCGTGGCCGCCGAGCCGGACGGGCTCGGCGTACAGCGCGAACGCCGCGCCCGGGACGGCCAGCGGCACACAGGCCACCAGCGCCCAGCCGATCACCTGCCAGCCCGGCATGCTGCGGGCCAGCCGCCCGCCCTCGGCGTAGCCCGCCGCACACACCAGCAGCGCGCCGAACAGATACAGGTCGCCGGTGGTCGGCGCGCCACCGCTCTGCTGCACCGCGAAGCCGATCACCACCGCGGCCCCGGTGAGCGCCGCCGCCCAGAACCTGCGCGAGGGCCGCGCCCCGGTGCGCCACGCGGAGACCACGGCCGTGGTGAGCGGCAACAGTCCGACGACCACGGCGGCGTGCGAGGTGGTGGCGGTCTCCAGCGCGAGCGTGGTCAGCAGCGGAAACCCGACCACCACCCCGGCCGCGACCACCAGCAGCCCGGGCCAGTGGCACCGCTGCGGCGGCACCACCCGCAGCGCCAGCAGCGCGCCCCCGGCCACCAGCGCGGCGAGCACCACCCGGCAGGTGACCACCGACCAGGGGCCGAGCCCCTCCAGCGCCCAGGCGGTGCCGGGGAAGGTGAGGGAGAAGGCGACCACCCCGAGGGCGGCCGGCAGCGCGCCGCTCAGGGCGGCGCCGGAGGCGGGAGCGGTCGGTGCGGTGGTGGCACCGCTCACCGCTATCGTGTCGTCTGCGGTAGCGCTATCCTGTGCTCTCATGCAAGAGCGTAGCAGTGTGGCCGACCTGGCAGAAGCGCTCCGGCGCGAGCTGAACCGCTACTCTCCCGGTGAGAAGCTGCCCTCCAGTCGTGCCCTGGTCGAACGCCACCGGGTGAGTCCGGTCACCGTCTCCCGCGCGCTGGCCGCGCTCGCCGCCGAGGGACTGGTCGTCACCCGGCCCGGCGCCGGTGCCTTCCGGGCCGCGCCGCGCGTCGAGGCACCGCGGGCCGGGGACACCTCCTGGCAGGAGGTCGCGCTGAGCGTCGAGACGCCGGGCGAATCGGTCCCGCGCTCGGTCGACGCCTCGGGCGTCCTGGCCACCCTCGCCGTCCCGCCGCCGGGAATCCTGGAGCTGAACGCCGGCTATCTGCACCCCTCGCTCCAGCCCGAACGGGCCCTGGCAGCCGCCCTGGCCAGGGCCGGCCGCCGGCCGGGGGCCTGGGGCCGCCCGCCGATGGAGGGCCTGCCCGAGCTGCGCGCCTGGTTCGCGCATGAGATCGGCGGCCGCGGCGGTGCCGTCGCCGCCGCCGACGTCCTGGTCACCGCGGGCGGCCAGTCCGCGCTGACCTGCGCGCTGCGCGCCCTCGCCCCGCCCGGTGCGCCCGTCCTGGTCGAATCGCCCACCTACCCCGGCATGCTCGCCGCCGCCCGCGCCTCCGGGCTGCGCCCGGTCCCCGTCCCGGCCGACGCCGACGGCATCCGCACCGATCTGCTCGCCGAGGCGCTGCGGGCGGGCGGCGCCCGCGTCGTCGTCTGCCAGCCGCTGTTCCAGAACCCGACCGGCGCCGTGCTCTCCGCCGAGCGGCGCCGCGAGGTGATCCGGATCGCGCGCGAGGCGGGCGCGTTCGTGATCGAGGACGACTTCGCGCGCAACCTCGTCCACGAGGACGCGCCCCCGCTGCCCCCGGCCCTCGCCGCGGACGACCCCGACGGCGTGGTGGTCCACGTCCGCTCCCTCACCAAGGTCACCTCGCCCAGCCTCCGGGTGGGCGCGCTCGCCGCCCGCGGCCCGGCGCTGGAGCGGCTGCGCGCGATCCAGGTCGTGGACAGCTTCTTCGTCCCCCGCCCGCTCCAGGAAGCCGCGCTGGAACTGGTCGGCGCGCCCTCCTGGCCCCGCCATCTGCGCACCGTCGCCGCCGGACTGCGCACCCGCCGCGAGGCGCTGGTCACGGCGGTGCGGCGGGAGCTTCCCGACCTGCCCCCGCCGCATGTGCCGCCCGGCGGCTACCACCTGTGGCTGCGCCTGCCGCACGGCACCGACGAGGGCGCGCTCGCCTCCGCCGCGCTGCGCGCCGGGGTCGCCGTGGCCCCCGGCCGCCCGTACTTCAGCGCGGAGCCGCCCGCACCCCATGTCCGGCTGAGTTTCGCCTCCGTCGCGGGCACCGGCGAACTCGCCGAGGGCGCCCGGCGGTTGCGTACCGCGTGCGACGAGGTGCTCGGATAACGGACACCCTTCTCATACAGGAGCCCACCCCGGGAGCCCGGCAAACCGTACGATGCGCCAATGACGTTTCGGCTGACGCTGGTCGTCGCCGCCGCGACCTCCGGGCGGCTCGGGGAACGCTTCGGCGACGACCGGCCGCTGGACCCGTCGGGCCGCCTCGCCGCCGAGCGCGCCGCGCCCGGCCTGCTGCCGCTGGCCGCGGCCGAGCTGCGCTACTGCTCGCCGTCGCCGCGCAGCCGGGAGACCGGCCTCGCGCTCGGCTTCACCCCGCTCGCCCAGCTCGCCCTGCGCGACTGGGACATGGGCCGCTGGAGCGGCCGTACCCTCGCCGATGTGATGGCGCGCGAGCCGCGCCAGGCCGACGCGTGGCTCGCCGATCCCCGCTCGGCACCGCACGGCGGCGAACCGCTGGTGGCGTTCATCACCCGGGTCGGCCGCTGGCTGGACACCCGGCCGGTCGAGGAGCACACCAAGGTGCTCGCGGTGGCCGACCCCTGGGTGGTACGCGCCGCCCTGACGTACGCCATCAAGGCGCCGCCGCACTGCTACTGGAACGTCGACGTGGCCCCGCTGTCCACCGTCGCCCTCACCGGCCGCGCCGGGCAGTGGCGGTTGCGGGTGGAGGGGGACGCGCCGAAGTGAGTGGGACGTCACCCGGATGATCTTGTCCGGTCGCGGCGACGGGCGCGTGGCGCAAGGCTGATGCCGAAGTCGTTCCTCACCGATAGGACTCTCCGTCATGCGTCGCGTCTCCACCCTCGGCCTCACCGCCGCCGCTTTGACCACCGCACTCGTCTGCGCCACTCCCGCGTCGGCCGCCGGACATCCGGGGGACCATACCGGGCGGGAGCAAGTCTTCGAACTCGTCGCACACGAGACACAGGCCAGTTTTATTGACGTGGGCACGCCCGGGGCCAGTCAGGGGGACGAGTTCGTCATCGCCGGGGACCTCCTCAAGGACAGCGCCACCGTCGGGACGTTCGACGAGGTCTGCACGCTGACCCGCGTCGGCCCCGACCCCGACTCCTTCAACCAGCAGTGCGTGGGCACGCTCGTCCTTCCCGGCGGCGACATCACCTTCCAGGGGCTGATCTCCATCACCGCCGCCGGTCCGGGTGACATCAACGTCGCGATCACCGGGGGCACGGGCCGCTACCGCACCGCCCACGGATTCATCCACGCCGACAACATCAGCGAGACGGACACGGACCTCACCGTGCACCTCATCCTCTGAGCCCGCTCAGGCCGCGCCCGTCACCCCGTGAAAGCGGCGGTGCAGCGTACGGACCTCCTCGGCGAGCCCGGCGTACGGCCCCTCCACCACCGCGCCGGGCACGACCTCCCGGATCGGCAGGGTCCGCACCGGCGGCGCGGCCACGCCGAGTTCGGCGAGCCAGCCCGACAGCTGCTCCGACGAGCTGGCGTACACGATGCGGCCGAGCCCGACCCAGCCGTGCGCGGCCGCGCACATCGGGCAGTGCTCGCCCGAGGTGTAGACGGTCGCCGCGGCCCGCTCCGCGGGCGTCAGCCGCGCCGCCGCCCAGCGGGCCAGCGCCAACTCCGGATGGCGGGTGTGGTCGCCGCCCGCCACCCGGTTGTGGTCCTCGGCGAGGACGGTCCCGTCCGCGGCGACGAGTACCGAGCCGAAGGGCTCGTCACCCGCCTCCAGCGCCTCGGCCGCCAGCTCCACACAGCGGCGCAGGTGCCGCAGATCGTCCTCGGTCGCGTTGTCGGCCACGATGCCTCCCCGGTGGTGATCAGGCCCGCATCTTAAATCGGTGAAGAGAGGGTCCTGCGCGCCGGGGGCGAGCAGTGACGTCACGGAAGTCAAAGCGTTTTGCCTCGTGCAGGATAATTATCGGATTCAGCACGGGGGTAGCTGCCGAGAAAAACGATCCGGCTGTTGCGGCGGCGCAAGGCCGCGACGACCGATCCGACGGGGGGCTCGTCTATATGGCCCTCGCATTCGAGGAGGAAGGAATAGCCGCCGAAGCCGGCACCGCTGGGTCTGGACAGCACCGATGTCAGAGGCACGGAGGTGCGGACGAACTCATGTAGCACGTCGTGGAGGTCGCTCACCTTGCCCGCCAATGGCACGACGAGGGTGCTGCGGTCCGACCCCGTCGGCAAGGACGGCCTTTTGCGTCGGGCGATCTTCACGAATCGGGTCACCGCGTCCGGCCGGGCTCCTATGCTCTGGGCGACGACATCAAGTCCGTACCTCGCGAGCGTCTTCGGCGAGGCGATGGCGGCACTACTCGGAGCACGTGACGTTCCCACCTCGCGGGCGGCCTGCGCGGTCGAGGAGGACGCGACGAAATCAGCGTGCGGGAGGTGGATGTCGGTCCAGGTGCGGCATTGTGCGTGGGCGTGCGGATGCGTCAGCACCTGGCGTACCGAGGAGAGTGAGCCGCCCGGCGGTACGGCGAGTGCGAATTGGACGGGAAGCAGCGTTTCGCCGGTGATACACAGGTTCTCGCTGTGGGTGAGCGCGTCGACGGAGGCGTTGACGGCCCCCTCGACGGAGTTCTCCCAGGGCACTACCGCGGCCTCCGCCGTCCCGCCGCGAACGGCGTCGAGCGCCTGGCGGACGCTCGGGTACGGTGCGGCCGCGCCAGACCGTACCCCCAGGCCGGCGAGCGCGGCTTCGGTGAACGAACCGGACGGGCCGAGATAGGCGGTGGTCATCGGACGGAGTCTCCTTGGTGTTGGTGAATCCCATGGGTCCGGCCAGGAGGCCCCGGGCAAACACCGTGGCGTCATGCACCGGCTTGGGGCTGCGGGCTGCGGACCGAGCCCGGGTCGATCAGTCGGAACATCTCCACGGTGTCGAAGTAGTCCTCGAAGTGCACGGCCAGGCCGTCCTTGCCGAGCGTCCAGGAGTGGACGAACCGCAGGGTCGCCTTCCGCCCGTCGCGGGAGGTGACCTCCCGTTCCCCGAGCACCATCACCCGGTCGCCGTCGACCAGGAACTCGTGCGGGGCGAGGGTCATCCCACCCAGTACCTGGGGCACTCGGGCGAGGAACTTCCGCATACCGTCGTGTCCGTGCTTGGGTCCGCCGAGGCCCACCTCGCGCATGCCGTCGGGGTGCACCCAGACGACCTCGGGGGCGAAGCACGACAGGAGGGCGTCGATGTCACGGCGGTGGAAGGCCTCGTACGCGGCCCGTATCCGCTTCTCCACGTGGGTGGCGCTCATACGGAAACCTTCTGCGCGTCCTTCAGAGGAATGTCGGGGAAGTGCGCCCGTAGCGTGCGGCGGATGCCGTCGTGCCACTCGACGGTGCAGTCGCCGATCAGGGAACGCCGCTTGGAGCTGTCGAAGGCGTATGTCTCACGGGTGACGGCGGTTTTCTCGAACTTCGCCTCGACACCTGTGATCGCGGCCATGTACTCGGCGCAGTCGGTCATGCCGACCGGCTCGTCACCGCCCCAGTTGACGACTGTCGCGGGCGTGCTCGCGATGCCCCACAGGAGCGGGACCTGGTGCACGAGGTCGTCGGTGTGGATCAGCGATGCCCAGTTCTGGCCTTCGAGCGGGATCGGGAGGGGCTCGCCGGCCAGCATCTTCTTGAAGTACATGACGGGCACGCCACCGTAGGAGGCGGGGCCGTACGAGATGTTCAGGCGCGCGATGGTGGTGGGCAGGCCGAGCGTGCGGGCGTACGCGCGGGCGGCGCCCTCCGCCGCGATCTTGCAGATGGGGTACGCCGGCAGCCAGTCGGCCACGCCGTCCAGCGGGTCGGTCTCCTTGTACTGGTGGTCGAGTGTCTGGCGCTTGTAGAAGGCGCCGGTCGACACGTGCAGGAAGGCATCCGCCTTGCGGCAGTGGGTCATGAGCCTTCCGACGGCGACCGAGTTGACCTCGATGGCGGTGTCGAAGTCGCCGTCGTGGCCCCGGTGCACCGCGGAGTGCATGACATGAGTGAAGTCGTCGGGCAGCGAGTCGAGGGTGTCCTCGCCCATGTCCCAGCGATACGTCGTGATGCCCTGGGTACGCAGTTCGTCCTCGACGCCGGGGGTGGCGAAGCGGCCGAGGCACCAGACCTCGTTGTCGGCGGCGAGGGCCTCGGCGACCGGGCGGGCCGCCTGGCCGGTGCCACCGGTGATCAGAATCTTCTTACCGCGTGTCACAGCTTTTCTCCTGCGATTACTTGCCGTTGAGGGACCGGTCGAGCTCGGTCCGGAGGATGGCCTGGAAGGTGGCGACGTGCTTGGGACCCATGAGCGTGTAGTGCTCACCGGGCACGTCGAGGTAGCGGTTCTCCTCGCGGGTGTGCTCGTCCCAGCGTCGGAGCTCGTTGTTGAGCCAGTCCTCCTTGGTTCCGCGCAGCGGGATCGCGTAGAACACGCTCATCGAGCGCGCGGTGCCGCTCGGGTGGTAGGTGCGGCCGAGACCGGTCAGGCCGTCGGCGAGGTCGGCCCAGGCCGTGAACCGGGGCAGATCGAGGTCCAGTTCGGCGAGCCGGTCCGGCGGGGCGATCTCGATCAAGTGCTTGAGCTGCTCGTCCTTGCTGAGCGGACGCAGCTGGGCGGGCAGCTCGAGAGCCTGTTGCTTCGAAATCAGCTCCAGGAACATCGCCAGGTTGACGGCGGTCTCGATGTAGTCGAGTTCGTCCATGCGGTACTTGATGTGTGGCGGCAGGTTGAAGCTGCCGAGGAAGTCGACCCGCTCGCCCTCGGCCTCCAGGATCTTGGCGATCTCGAATGCCACCGCCGAGCCGAAGGAGTAGCCGGCCAGTGCGTACGGGCCGTGCGGTTGCCTCTCGCGGATGGCGGCGGCGTACCTACGGGCCATTTCGTCGAAGGACTCGAAGGGCTTCTCGCCGGGGTTGAAGCCGCGCGCCCGCAACGCGTAGAAGGGGCGCTCCTGTACGAAGTACTTGGCCAGGTTGACGAAGACGAGGACCTCGCCGACTCCCGGGTGGACGCAGAACAGCGGCGTCTTGTCGCCACTGGTCTGCAGAGGGACGATCGGGTCGTACCCGGCCGGACCTTCCTCCTCGCCCACCGTGAGCCGCTTGGCGAGCTCGCGGACGCTCGGCGCGGTGAGGATGGCGAGAACCGGCAGGTCCGCGGCACCGAGCCGGGTGCCCACCAGCCTCTTCATGCGCAGGATGTCCAACGAGGTGCCGCCCAGGTCGAAGAAACTGGCCGTGGCGCTGACCGTCTCGGGCGCCATGTCGAACAGTTCGGCGTAGATCCCGGCCAGGGCCTGCTCGGTCTCGCCCGCGGGGGCGTCGTATCCGCCGAGGTGGCGGGTGACCAGTTCGTCGATGGCTGCCCGGTGCGCGGCGTAGTCGCCGGCCTCCAAGCGCTTTCGCATGAGTGAACGCTGGATCTTGCCGAGGCTGGTCTTGGGGAAGGCGTCCTTGGGCAGCGGCAGCAGCAGCGCCGGGCGGAAGCCCCAGGCCATGACGGTGCTGTTGCGTACCGCGATCAGCAGGCGGTGCAGACCGGCCTCGTCATCGGGGTCCAGGGTGGTCGCGAAGGCCACCACCAGCTGCTCGGTGTCGTTGCCCTCCGGGCGAGTCGGGAAGGCTGCGACGTACGATGTGCACACCCCGTCGAGGTCTTCCAGGAGCGCTTCCAGCTCATGGCTGAAATAGTTCACGCCGTTGACGATGATGCTGTCCTTGCTGCGCCCGACGAGGGTGAGCCTGCCGTCGAGGAGGCACCCGAGGTCGCCGGTGCGGAACCAGCCGTCGGTGGTGAACGCGTCCTTGGTGGCCTGCGCGTTGTTGAAGTAGCCGCTGGTAACCATCGGTCCGTTCAGCTGGACCTCGCCGATCTCGCCGTCGGCCAGCACCCGGTCCCCGCCGTCCTCGGTTATCCGGATGGTCAGGCCCGTCACCGAGCGACCCACCGCCGCGAACTCCGCGTCGAGGTCCTGGTCGGGGAAGTCGCGATTGTAGATGCTGCCGGCGCAGGTCTCCGTCATGCCGAACGCCGGCCACAGCGCGTTGCGGTCGAGTCCGTACGGAGCGAGGTTGTCCAGGAAGGTCACGCCGGTGGCCACCGGATTGGCCTCGCCACCGGAGACGATGTGCCGCAGTCCGGACAGATCCAGGGTCAGTTCGCCGGGCATCTCCGCCAGGGCCTGGTTGATCAGGCCGAGCAGGAAGTTGGGCGTGAAGGTCATCGTCACGCGGTGCGCGTCGATGAGCCGGAGGAAGCGCACCGGGTCACCCAGGATGGTATCCGGGGTGGTCTGCAGCTGGTTCGCGCCGACCGACAGCGGCAGCAGATGTGCCTCCAGCAGGGCAGCGACGTGATCGTACGAGATCCAGTTGAGCGTGATGTCCGTCGAGGTGAGGCCCTGCATCTCGGCCTTGGCCGCCATGGAGGCCAGCAGGTTCGCGTGGGTGAGCATGACGGCCTTGGAGCTGCCCGTGGACCCCGAGGTGAGGACCAGCAGGGCGACGTCCGTGGGCCGGGCATGGGAGATCGTCACGTCCGCGGGGGCGATATCGCACGCATCGGGGGTGAGGTGGTCGAGGACCGCCACCTCCAGGCCCGGGACCTCCGGCATATCGTCACGCAGCCGGGCTGTGGTGACCAGCAGGGGACCGTCGAGCAGGGCGTCGACGTGCGCGAGCTGAGCGCTCCACCGCTCCGGATCATTGCGTAGGGGAACAAGGGGGCAGGCGGTCATACCACCGAGCAGACATGCCCAGAAGGTGGGCAGGAAGTCCTCCGGCCTTTCCAGCAGCAGAGCGATTGTGCGGCCTGCTTCCGCGCCACGGGCGCGCAGTCCCGCCAGTATCCGGAAGGCTTCGCCCAGCAGTTCGGGGTACCGCTGGAGCCGGCTCTCTGCCACGTCGTCCGCCCTGCAGTACCGCAGCCCGTTGTCCGGGTACTGTTCGGCGGCCTGGAGCAGCAGGTCAGCGAGGTGGGTGGCCTCCGGCCGGGACCGAGGAGCCGTCCGGAAGGTGGTGGGCACGGATTCCTGAATCGTCATCATCGTCCCTCTCCTGAATATACGGAAAGACCCGCACCGGGCGAGGCGATCCCTGGGGCGGCGGGGCCGCCCCAGGGCGAGCAGGTACTGAACGCCCGCAAAGAACGCGAACTTCACTTATCCGGTTTCCCCGAACGCTTCGCAAGGCATCGGAGCGAAGCGTCTCCAGCAGGTGGCGAGGGAATTGCGGTGCCGCGCTGAGATCAGACGTCGTCCCAGTTGCTCCGTCATTTCCAGTGAGTCATTCAGCGGTTAAATCGGTCTGATAGCCCAGGCCCTTTGACGGTGAGTCACCGTTATCAGGTCGGCAACCGGAGAGAAACCAGGTCGGGTTGGGATCGTGTTGAGGTTTTCCTCGCAACCCAAGGGCATCAGGCCGTCAGGCTGATTGCTTTGCTGCAAGGAAGGGATAATTCGTGAAGGTTTACCGCCACAAGAACCGAGTCGGCCAGGATTCTGTCGCTGCATCAGGTGTGACGGGACGCCGGCGGTGGGTGGGCTATGCCGGAACGTTGGTGGCTGCGGTGGCGGTCATGGGCGTCGGCGGTGCCGGTACGGCTTCGGCGGCAACGACGACGACCGCGCACGCGGGCCACGCGACGGCACCCGTGTCCAGCCTCACCAGCCCCGTGGGCGAGTCGGTGGGCGCACTGTGGCACCACACCGAGATGTACCACCTGAGTGACCCGTCGTGGGAGGTGACCAGCATGCTCACCGACCCCACCGGGAACCTCAAGGTGCACGGCAAGATGATGGACGACACCCTGTCTCCGATCGTCGAGGCAGGCACCGGGGCCCTCGGCGGCTAGGTTTTCGCCGCCACGGGCGGGAAACCGGTTGTGACGTCGGCGGGTCCCGGGCAGTCGGGGCCCGCCGACGCGGAAACCTGATGTCGCATGCCATCACGTCAACGCTGACCAGAACAGAACAAGGCTGGCACATGCGCAAGGACATGGTGCGAATGCGTTGAAGTCGAAGCCGCCCTCTCAGACCCGCTCGGCCCGCTCCCGCAGCAACCGGCGCTCCGGGGCGTTGCGGGTCAGAGAGGCGGCGCGCTCGTATTCGGCGCGGGCCTCCTCCCGCCGCCCCAGCCGCTCCAGCAGATCGCCGCGGACGCTCGGCAGCAGGTGATAGTCGCGCAGCGCGGGGTCCGCCACCAGGGCGTCGACCAGTTCCAGCGCGGCCGCCGGGCCCTCCGCCATCGACACGGCGACCGCCCGGTTCAGCTCCACCACCGGGGACGGGGTGAGGGCGGCCAGCCGGTCGTAGAGGGCGGCGATGGTCCTCCAGTCCGTCTCCTCGTAGCGGACCGCCCGCGCATGGCACGCGGCGATCGCCGCCTGGAGGGCGTACGGGCCGTGGCCCGCGTGCTGCAGGGCCTCGACGCCGCGGCGGATCAGCAACCGGTTCCACCTGGCCCGGTTCTGGTCGGCGAGCAGCACTGGCGCGCCGTCCGGGCCGGTGCGGGCCGGGATGCGGGAGCCCTGGAACTCCAGGAGCGCGGCCAGCCCGTGCACCTCGGGCTCCTTGGGCATGAGCGCCGCCAGCACCCGCGCCAGGCGCAGCGCGTCCTCGCACAGGGCCGGGCGCACCAGATCGTCCCCGGCCGTCGCCGAGTAGCCCTCGTTGAAGATCAGGTAGATGACCTCCAGGACCGAGGAGAGCCGGGCGGCCCGGTCCTCCCCGTACGGCACCTCGAAGGGCACCCGCGCCTTCGCCAGCGACCGCTTCGCACGGACGATGCGCTGGGCGACGGCCGCCTCCGAGGCCAGG
This sequence comes from Streptomyces sp. NPDC021212, assembly GCF_044332925.1. Taxonomy (NCBI): domain Bacteria; kingdom Bacillati; phylum Actinomycetota; class Actinomycetes; order Kitasatosporales; family Streptomycetaceae; genus Streptomyces; species Streptomyces sp. NPDC021212. The sequence continues at coordinate 436,097 of NZ_JBIRPZ010000002.1, read as the reverse complement.
AACGCGCGGGCGATCTCCTCCGTCGTCAGCCCGCCCAGCAGCCGCAGGGTCAGGGCGATCCGGGCCTCCGGCGACAGCACCGGATGGCAGGCGGTGAAGATCAGCCGCAGCAGGTCGTCGTCGATGTCCTCGGGGTCGCCGAGATCCGCCGGATCGGGCGGCGGTACGTCCTCCAGCGCCCGCCCGACCTCGGCCAGCTTGCGCGCGTACGTCTCCTTGCGGCGTACGAGGTCGATCGCGCGGTGCTTGGCGGTGGCCATGAGCCAGGCTCCCGGCTTGTCCGGGACGCCCGACTCCGGCCACTGCTCCAGCGCGGCGATCAGGGCATCCTGCGCCAGCTCCTCGGCGATGCCGACGTCCCGCACGATGCGGGCGACACCGGCGATGATGCGCGCGGATTCGATCCTGAAGACCGCTTCGACCGTTTCGGTCGCGTTTGCTGCCGTCACGGCCACCCATCAGAGCAGCCGCCCGGTGGTGCGGCAAGCGGAACCGGATCGGTGCGGGATCCGGTTCCGTCCGGAAGGGCGGCTCAGCCCTCGTCGATCTGGCGGACCTCGGCGGTGATGGTCCAGTAGTCCTCGTGGGTCTCCAGGAACCGCTTCGTCCACTCCAGCGCCTCGGCCTTGTCCTTGGCCTGGATGAGCGAGTAGCCGCCGATGACCTCCTTGCTCTCGGTGAACGTACCGTCGGTGTAGCTGATCTTGCCGCCGGACCAGGTGACCCGGGTGCCCTCGGAGGTGGGCTTGAGCCCGGCCGTGTCGAGCATGACGCCCGCCTTGGTGATCTCTTCCAGCAGGGCGCCCATGCGCTCCATCAGCTCGGGGCTGGGGCCCTCGGCGGGGGCGTTCTTCTCGTCGACGCGGATCAGGGTGAGAAAGCGCGGCATGGTGACTCCTCGGTCGCCGGGGCGGGGCCGTTCCCCGCCTCTCACCCTTACGTCGAACGGGAGACGCCCGGATCGACAGCTCCCCGGAAAAATCTTCGAGCAACTTTTCCGGGGGGGTGTCGTGGGCCCATATGCGCTGGTCAGCCCCTATGTGCGGTCAGCCCGTGTGCACGGCGCCCGCGCCCTCGGTGTGCTGCTGCTTCCGCGCGTTGATGGCGATCGCGGTGACCGTCAGCCCGGCCAGGAACATCACGGCCGCGGCGGCGAAGGCCCGGGTGTAGCCGTGGGTCAGCGCCTCACCGGCCCGCGCCACCAGGGCGGTGTCCTTCGTGGCCAGCCCCCGGTAGAGGGCGGCGGCCGCCCCGGGCAGCCGGTCGTCGGCCGCCGAGGTGGAGAGGGTCGACATGACCGCGAGGCCGAGCGCGCCGCCGACCTGCTGCGCGGTGTTCAGCAGCGCGGAGGCGATGCCGGTGTCCTCGGGCCGCACCCCGCTGACCGCGCCCAGCGTCATCGGCACGAAGCCCATGCCCAGGCCCAGCGCGGTGACGAACATCGCGGGCATCAGATGCCCGGTGTACGAGGAGTCCGGCTCCAGGGTCGAGAACCACACCATGCCCGCCGCCGCGACCGCCAGGCCCGGCCCGGCTATCAGCCGCGGGGCGAGATGGGCGGCCAACCTGGAGCTCAGCCCTGCGGCCATGGCCACGCCGAGGCTGAAGGGCAGATACGCGAAGCCGGTCCGCACCGGGCTGTAGCCCAGGATCAGCTGCATGTAGAGCGTCAGGAAATAGAAGGTGGCGAACATGCCCGCGCCGATGCACAGCATGGTGGCGTAACTGCCCCACCGGCTGCGCTCCCGGAACAGCCGCAGCGGCAGCATCGGGTGCCCGGTCCGGGCCTGGACCAGCAGGAACGTGACCAGCAGCACGGCCGCCGCGGTGAACGAGCCGAGGGTCAGGCCATCGGTCCAGCCGTGGTCGCCGCCGCGGGTGATGCCGTGGACCAGGGCGATCAGTCCGCCCGTACCGGTGATCGCGCCGGGGATGTCCAGGCGGCCGGGGGCGCGCCCGGCCTCGACCAGGGTCCGGGTCCCGGCGAGGACGGTCAGCCCGATCGGGATGTTGACGAAGAACACCCAGCGCCAGTCGAAAACATCGGTGAGCGTGCCGCCCAGCAGCAGACCGACCGTGGCGCCGACGCCGCCCATGGCCGCGTACACGCCCATCGCCGTGTTGCGCGCCCTGCCCGCCGGGAACGTCGTGGCGATCAGGGCCAGCGCGCTGGGCGCGGCCATCGCGGCGCCCACGCCCTGCAGCACCCGGGCGCCGATCAACATCCCCTCTTCCGGGGCCAGTCCGCCCAGCACCGAGGCCAGCGTGAAGACCGCGATCCCGGTACGGAACATCCGCCGCCGCCCGAACAGGTCCCCGGCCCGGCCGCCGAGCAGCAGCAGCCCGCCGAAGGCCAGCGCGTACGCGTTGACGATCCACGCCAGGTTGCCGTCGGACACCTTCAGATCGGTCTGGATGCTGGGCAGGGCGATATTGGTGATCGTGGCGTCGAGTACCACCATCAGCTGCGCCGCGGCGATCACGAACAGGGCCAGCCGGAGACGGCGGCCTCCATCCGGTTTCCCTCCGGGCTTCGGCCGCACGGGGGCGACGGCAGTGGTGTCAGCGGACATCGAAAGTCTCCAAAGAATGAGCAGAGATGCGGCCTGCGTCGGCCTGCGCGCTCAGACTCCCCGCAATACATGACATCCGCCGTCATGTTTTTCAGCGATCCTTCGGACCATGAAATCCGACCGGATGCTGTCGATCCTGCTGCTGTTGCAGACCCGCGGACGGGTGCCCGCCACCGAGCTGGCCGAGCGCCTGGAGGTGTCCGTACGCACCATCTTCCGCGACGTCGAGGCGCTCTCCTCGGCCGGGGTGCCCGTCTACGCCGAGCGAGGGCGCAACGGCGGCATCGCCCTGCTGCCCGGCTACCGCACCGATGTGACCGGGCTGACCGCCGACGAGGCGCGGGCGCTGTTCGTGCTCGTCGCCGACCGGGCCCACGCCGATCTGGGGCTCGGCCCGGCCATCGGCTCGGCGCTGCGCAAGGTCATGGCCGCCCTGCCACCGCCGCACCGCGACGCCGCCGCGCTGACCCGCCGCCGCATCCTGGTCGACCCGGTCCGCTGGCGCAGCGGGCCCCGGCCGGTGGCCGACCTGGGAGTGCTCCAGGACGCCGTCTTCACCGACCGGCGGCTGCGGCTGCGGTACCGGCACGGCCGCGACGACCGCGAGGCGTCGTACACCGTCGATCCGTACGGCCTGGTCGACAAGGCGGGCGTCTGGTACCTGGTGGCCGATCACCGCGGCCGGCCCCAGCTGTTCCGCGTGGACCGCATCCTGACGGCGTCGGTCGCCGACGAACCCGTACGCCGCCGCGAGGGGGCGGAGCTGGCCGACGTGTGGGACACCCTGCGCAGGCGGATCGACGACCTCCCCACCGGGTTGGACGTGGTGGTGAAGGTCCGACGGCCGTCCGTACGCCGCTTCCTGGGCATCTGCCACGCCGATCTGTCCGCCCCGCCACCCGCCGAAGCGGAGCCCGACGCGGACGGCGCCCCGGAGTGGGTGGAGTTCTCCTTGCGCTACCGCACCCCGGACGCGGCCCGCCCCCTGCTCGCCTTCGGCGCCGACGTCGAGGTGACCTCGCCGAAGGAACTCCGCGAGGAGCTGGCCCGCATCGCCGCCGAGACCGCGGCCCTCTACTCCGCCGGACGGCAGGGCTGACCGCATGCGGGAAAGCGGCTTGCCGTCCTCTTCCTCTTCCTCCGCCGTACCCGATTCCGGTCGGCCTGTTCCGTCGAGCCTGTGGCGGGACGGCGACTTCCGCAGGCTCTGGGTGGGCCAGACGGCCTCCCAACTGGGCGAACACGCGAGTCTGGTGGTTCTGCCGCTCTTCGCCGTCCTGACGCTCGACGCCGACGCCGGCCAGTTGGGCGCCCTGCGCGCGGTGGGGCAGGCGCCGATCCTGCTGCTGTCGCTCTTCGTCGGTGCGTGGGTGGACAGATGGCGGACCCGTACGGTGATGGTGCTGACGGACGCCGGCCGGGCCCTGGCGCTGGGCGCCACCGCCGTGGCCGGCCTGCTCGGTGTGCTCGGCCTGCCGGCGCTGCTCGTGGTCGCCTTCGCCGTCGGGGCCCTGTCGGTGTTCTTCGACATGGCATACCAGACGTCCTTGGTACGGCTGGTGAAACGCGATCAGCTGGTGCGGGGCAACAGTGCGCTCGAGGGCAGTCGGTCCGTCGCGCAGATCGGCGGCCCCGCCCTCGGCGGCGCGTTGGTGTCGGCGCCGATCGCTGCCGCCCCCAGCGCGGTGTTCTTCGCGCTGTCTTTCCTGTCGATCCGGCGGATCGGCCGCCGCGAATCCGTCCCGGAACGCTTCGAACGTCCTCCTCGGGTCTGGCGGCGGATCCATGAGGGCCTCCGCTTCGTCGCCCGCGACACCTCGCTGCGGACGGTGTGTCTCGCGGCAGCCGCCTTCAACTTCTCCTTCGCGGCGGTGATGACCGGCTATCTGCTGTTCCTGCCACGGGACCTGCACCTCTCGGGCACCGCCGTCGGGCTGGCACTCGCGGCGACGGGGCCGGGCGCGCTCCTGGGCTCGCTGCTGGCCGCCCGCCTGCCGGACCGCTTCGGATACGGCGCCGTGCTCGTGTCCGCGGCAGCTCTCGGCGACGGCGTGTTCCTGGTCGTGCCCGCACTGCACGGCTCGTCGGTGGTGACGGTTCCGGCGCTCCTTACGGTCAACTTCGTCTTCGGGACCTTCAGCCAGCTGGTGAATGTCACGGTCATGGCCGTCCGGCAGGCCGTCACCCCGGACGGGATGCAAGGCCGCGCGGCCGCGACGATCAACTTCGTCGGCATGGGGCTGACCCCGCTCGGTTCGCTGCTCGGCGGCTTTCTGGCCGAAGCGTGGGGGACCCGCACCAGCCTCCTGGCGACAGCCGCGGGGATGCTGCTGTCACCGGCACTGATGGCCCTGTCCCCGCTCGCCCGCCTGGGGCGGACGCCGTGAACCCGGACCTCGTCCTGCAGCCCCGGGTACCTGGCGATGAGGACGTGAGACCGTTGCCGGTGCCCACGACGGGACTACCTCGGCATCGTGTGGCCGTTGGTGGTCAGGACGTAGTCGCCGACGAGGTCGCCGACCAGCGCCCCGGCGAGGAGGTCGCTGGGCACGTGGCCGGCCATGTAGAGGCGGGAGTAGGCGATCTGGGCCGCCATCCACCGGTAGTCCTCGGCACGGCGCGGGGCGAGCGCGCTGAGGTAGGTGGCGGCGGCGCCGGACTTGGCGGCGTGCCGGGAGGGGTACGAGAAGGGCCCCTTCTGGCCGGGTTTGAGGTGCTTCTCGGGCCGCAGGGACGGATCGAGGACATACGGTGCGGGCTGCTTGTAGCGTGCCGCGAGCTCCTCGGTGATCTTCTTGGAGAGCTTGAGCGCGTTCTTCAGCTCGGCCTTCTCCGCTGTGCCCTCGTTGCGGGGGATCAGTTCGCGCTGGTCGTGCAGGTACAGCTTCCAGATGTCCTTCTTGCCATGGAGCTCCAGCCAGGTGGCGGCCTTCTCGCCCGCCGCGGTACGGGTCTTGGCGAGCTTCTGCACTTGGTGGAGTTCGTCGGTGCGCTTGGCCTTGCTCGGCGGCGCGGGGACGTGCTTCACCACCCAAGCGGCGAACGCGCGGTCGTCGCGCGCGGCGCCGTGATCCTTCTTCCACTGCGCGAACAGGCTGTCGGCGGTCTTCTTCTGCGCTTCTATCTGTTTCGAGACGGCGGCGATGTCGGCGTCGGGGAACAGCTTCGGCGGGGGGTTCTGCTTGATGGCTTGCGTCGCGCCGGGCTTTTTCTTGGCCGAGGCAGCCGCGGTGGCCGAGCCGGCTGGGGCGGCCGAGGTATGCAGCAGACCGAAGACCGCGGCACCGGCGGCGACGGTGCCGATGACCGGATACTGCCATTTCAGACGGTACTGGCTCATGTGGAGGTGTTCCTTACGCTCGTGTCGGGGGCGGAGGGCGCCTCGCTGCGTGGTGCGAGGCGGAAACGGGTGCGGGCGAGGCGGCGGATGTTGTTGTCGGGCAGGCCGGGCACGAGCAGCGACAGGCCGACGATGTACTTGCTGATGGACACGGGGCGGGCGCCGAGGCCCAGCAGGTGCCGGTCGGCGGCGGCCGGGCGGGGGCCTCCCTTGGTCTCGACCAGTACGTATCCGGGGTCCAGCGCGGCGGTGCGGCCGTCGCGATGGGTGGCGAGCAGGCTGTCGAGGGTGACCCGGACGCCGGCTTCGAGGTCGGCGAGGGCGGCGCGGACGTAACAGACCTCTCCGGCCGGGGCCAGCTCCGCGACGCCGACAGCGATCTCGTTGTCGCGGAGCACACCGTCGACGTACGCGGCGGCGTGGTCATCCAGGTGGCCGTAGGCGTCGGCGTCGACGCCGAGCGCGTGCTTGACCGTGGCCCCACGGCCGTCCTTGGTCTTCACCTCGACCCGGCACAGCCGGTCCTCGGTGTAGAGCCGGGTACGGACCTTCCACCGGCGGCGTCGTCCCTGGACGTGCGCGCGCCAAGCGGCCAGGCCGACGGTGTCGAAGTAGGTGCTCCGGTACTCGGTGGTGCGGCGACCGTGGATCTCCAGGATCCGGTGGCTACCGGCCAGCGAGTCGACCAGCCGGGCCGCCGCCGCGGTCGGTACCAGGTACTTCCGGTCCACCCGGTGCTGCAACGACGCGGCGGCATCGACCTCGGCCAGCGACGCTCCCCGCAGACCGGCCAACCCCAGCTGGTCGGCGAACCCGGCTTCCGAGGCCACGTCCACGGCGGTGCCCGTCAGCACGCCCGCCCCGGCACTCACGCGGACCTCCCGCCGGACAGGGATGAGCCATCCTCCGCACCGTCTCGCTGCCGGGGAATGCCCGCGGTGTTCTCCTGCACGGGGTAGCCGGCGGTGACGCGGGTGGTCTCGCGGACGTAGTCGACCTCGTCGACCTCGGCCCACAGCGGCTCGGCCCCGAGCCGGGCGGCCACCTCGGCGCGCACGTCCTCGGCGCCGCTGCACACGCGGTCGAGGGTGATCTTCATGGCGCGGGTGGGCTGGGGGGCGGCGCGGGGGTCGTCCACGACCAGGACGGCGGCCAGGAGGAAGACATCGAGGAAGACGATCAACCAGGTCTCCCGCTGCGGCAGCCCGTTGACCAGGGCGATCACGAGCGCGATGAAGGTGTAGGCGACGTCCTTGACGGTGAAGGCGGCGCTGCGCAGCCGGACCAGGGAGAGGATGCCGAAGAGACCGAATCCGACCCCGGTCGGGAACTTCCCCGCGCTGATCGCGGTCATGGCGGCGAAGAGCCCGATGTTGAGCGCGGTGAGGGTGAGCGGCATCTCCGGCAGAGGGCGGCGGCGCCGGTAGAGCCAGCCGACCAGGATCAGTACGGCGAGCACGTCCAGTCCGGTGCGGGCGGCCAGGTCCCCGGCCGTCAGGTGCTCGGCGAGCCCCTTGCCCGCGAGGCTGATCGCGGCGTGCATCATGGTTGTCGATCTCCATTCCCGGCGGCACCCGCGGACCCCTCACCTGAGGCCGCTTACCACCTGCATGGCGACGCACGCTAGGACAAGCGCATGAAGAGAGCATGAAGCTTGCCCATCCTGGAATCCTTCCCCGTAGTACCCCGCCGGCCCGTGGGCCGGCATCGGTGGGGTTACCCTTTCCGCCGTGCACTACCTGGTCGTCGAGGACGAAACCCGCCTGGCCGAGCTGATCGTCCGCTACCTGCGGGAGTCCGGGCACGCCGCTGAGGCCCGCCACGACGGCCCCGCCGGGCTCGAAGCCGCCCGCGCCCCCCGGATCGATGCCGTCGTGCTGGACGTGATGCTCCCGGGCATGAACGGCACGGAGGTCTGCCGCACCCTGCGCCGGGAGGGCAACGACATCCCCATCGTGCTGCTCACCGCCCGCGGCACGATCAGCGAACGCGTCGCCGGCCTGGATGCCGGGGCCGACGACTACCTGGTCAAGCCCTTCGCCATGGAGGAACTGCACGCCCGTCTGCGGGCCATCTCCCGGCGCAAGCCCGCAACCGGCGGCCGCCTGGAGGCCGGCGACCTGGCCCTGGACTCCGAACAGCAACGCGCCTGGCGGGCAGGTGTCGAACTGGAGCTGTCACGGCGGGAGTTCGCCGTACTCGAAGTGCTCATGGACAACGCCGGCCGCGTCGTCAGCCGGGCGCGACTGCTGGACGAGGTGTGGGACGGCGAGGCCGACCCGCGCAGCAACGCCATCGACGTCCACATCTCCAAACTGCGCGCGAAGATCGACAAGGCTTTCGGGCGGAACAGCATCACCACCCTGCGTGGCACGGGCTACCGTCTGGATACGCGACAGTGACACCCGCCGTCGTCGAGGACGAACCCGGCCGCCGTCTCGGCGGCCCCCGGCTGCTGCAACGGCTGCCCATCGTGCTGCGCCTGGTCATCGCCGTCGCCGCCGCCATGTCACTGGTCCTCGGCGGGGCCGCCGCCCTGGTGTACTGGCGCGTCGAAACTGCCCTTGACCAGCAACTGGACGCGGACCTGGCCACCTACCACCACGACCTGGTGCGCGATCTGCGCGCCGGCCGGTCGCTGAGCGGCCCCGACGGCAGCGCCTACCAGATCCTGGACCGGCGCGGGCGAATCGTCGCGGCCAGTGGCCTCGTGCGGACTGAACGGCTGCTCACCGCAGCCGAGATCAAGGCCGCCACCGACGGTGCCACGATCCACCGCGACATCGGAGGGCTGCTGCCGCTCGATCCGCACACGCTACGGCTGACGGCGGAACGGGTCCGCCCGTCCCACCAGCGCACCGTCATCGCCGTCGCGGCCCTGCGCCGCGGCCACCGCGACGAAGCCCTGCGCGAGCTGCTGGCCCAGCTCGGCATCGCCGCCGGCCTCACCCTGCTGGCCGCCTCCTACGTCGGCTACCGCACCGCCCGCGCGGCACTGGACCCGGTGGAGCGATACCGGCACCGGGCCGCGACCCTGGCCGACGGCGCGCCTCGCATACGCCTTCCCGTACCTGAAGACCGCGATGACGAGATCACCCGGCTCGGGCACACCCTCAATCAGATGCTCGACCGCCTCGAAGCATCCGCCGAACGCGAACGCCGCTTCGTCGCCGACGCCAGCCACGAACTGCGCACGCCCCTGTCTCTCCTGCGCGCCGAACTGGACGTCGCCCTGCACCGCCCGCGCAGCGCGGACGAACTCATCGAGACCCTCCGCTCGGTCGACGCCGAAGTCCAGCGACTCATCGACCTCTCCAACGCTCTGCTGGACCTCGAAGAGCTCGGCAGCAGCAAGCACATCACCCGCGCCCCGGAGGACCTGGCCGAACTGGTCGACACCGCCATCTCCGCAGACGTGCAAGCCGCCGCACACGCCGGCCGCTCCCTCACCGTCGACGCCGCCTCCACCACCGTGAACGTGGACGCACGCTGGCTCCGCCCCGCCATCGGCAACCTGATCAGCAACGCCCTGCGCCACGGACAAGGGGATGTCCACGTCACGGCGACCGCCACCGAAGGCAGACTCCGGCTGACCGTCACCGACGAAGGACCCGGATTCCCGCCCGAGTTCCTGCCCCGCGCGTTCGACCGCTTCACCCGCGCCGAAGCCAGCCGCACCAGCGAAGGATCCGGCCTCGGACTGGCCTTTGCCGCAGCCATAGCCGCCGCCCACGGTGGTACGGCCCACGCCGAGAACACCCCCACCGGCTCTGCCGTAACCCTGGACCTTCCCTGCTGAGTCCCGCCTGACCCTCCGGGGACCTTTGCATAAAACTGCCGTCAAACGTATAGTCATGCCATCCGTGAGGGAGGATGGCAATGGCGATACGCGCAGCGGTGGCGGGAGCGAGCGGATACGCGGGCGGTGAGGTGCTGCGGCTGCTGCTCGCGCACCCCGAGGTCGAGATCGGCGCGCTGACCGGCAACGCCAACGCCGGACAGCCGCTCGGCTCCCTCCAGCCGCACCTGGTCCCGCTGGCCGACCGGGTGCTCGCGCCGACTGGGGCCGAGGCACTGGCCGGGCATGACGTGGTGTTCCTCGCGCTGCCGCACGGGCAGTCCGCCGCCGTCGCCGAGCAGCTGGGCGACCAAGTGCTGGTGATCGACTGCGGTGCGGACTTCCGGCTGGAGGACGCGGCCGACTGGGAGAAGTTCTACGGTTCGCCGCACGCCGGGACCTGGCCGTATGGCCTGCCCGAGCTGCCGGGGGCGCGCGCCGCGCTGGAGGGGTCCAAGCGCGTCGCGGTTCCCGGCTGCTACCCCACGGCCGTCTCGCTCGCGCTGTTCCCGGCGTACGCGGCGGGCCTGGTCGGGCCAGAGGCCGTGATCGTCGCCGCCACCGGGACGTCGGGCGCGGGCAAGTCGCCCAAGCCGCATCTGCTGGGCAGCGAGGTCATGGGGTCCATGAGCCCGTACGGCGTGGGCGGCGGCCACCGGCACACCCCGGAGATGATCCAGAACCTGTCGGCCGCGGCGGGGGAGCGGGTCTCGGTCTCCTTCACCCCGACTCTCGCCCCCATGTCCCGCGGCATCCTCGCCACCTGCAGCGCCCCGGCGAAGCCCGGCGTGACGGGGGAGACGCTGCGGGCCGCGTACGAGAAGGCGCTGGGCGACGAACCGTTCGTCCACCTCCTGCCGGAGGGGCAGTGGCCCTCCACCGCCGCCGTGTACGGATCCAACAGCGCCCTGCTCCAGGTCGCCCTCGACGAGGCGGCCGGCCGGGTCATCGTGATCAGCGCGATCGACAACCTCACCAAGGGCACCGCGGGCGGCGCGGTCCAGAGCATGAACATCGCCCTCGGTCTCCCCGAGGAGCTGGGACTTTCCACGATCGGAGTCGCTCCATGAGTGTGACGGCAGCCAAGGGCTTCACCGCCTCCGGCGTCGCGGCAGGGATCAAGGAGAACGGGAACCCCGATCTCGCTCTCGTCGTCAACAACGGACCACGGCTGGCCGCCGCGGGCGTCTTCACCTCCAACCGCGTCAAGGCCGCCCCGGTGCTCTGGTCCGAGCAGGTACTCAAGGGCGGTCAGGTCTCCGCCGTCGTCCTCAACTCCGGCGGCGCCAACGCCTGCACCGGCCCGCTCGGCTTCCAGGACACCCACGCGACCGCCGAGAAGGCCGCCGACGTCCTCGGGCACAGCGCGGGCGAGGTCGCCATCGCCTCCACCGGGCTCATCGGCATCCGGCTGCCCATGGCCCCCCTGCTGTCCGGTATCGAGACGGCCGCCGCCGCCCTCACCGAGCACGGCGGCGAGAAGGCCGCCATCGCCATCAAGACCACCGACACCGTCCACAAGACGGCCGTCGCCCAGGGCCCGGACGGGTCGTGGACCGTCGGCGGCATGGCCAAGGGCGCGGGCATGCTGGCTCCCGGCCTCGCCACCATGCTCGTCGTCCTCACCACCGACGCCGACGTGGACGCCCCCGCGCTGGACACCGCGCTGCGCGAGGCCACCCGCACCACCTTCGACCGGATCGACTCCGACGGCTGCATGTCGACCAACGACACCGTGCTGCTGCTGGCCTCCGGCGCCTCCGGGGTCGCCCCGGCCGCGGACGACTTCGCCGAGGCGGTCCGTACGGTCTGCGCCGACCTCGCGCGGCAGCTGATCGGGGACGCCGAGGGCGCTTCCAAGGACATCCGTATCGAGGTCATCGGCGCGGCCACCGAGGACGACGCCGTGGAGGTGGGCCGCTCCATCGCCCGTAACAACCTCCTCAAGTGCGCCGTCCACGGCGAGGACCCCAACTGGGGCCGGGTGCTGTCCGCGATCGGCACCACCTCCGCCACCTTCGAGCCCGACCAGCTCAACGTCGCCATCAACGACGTATGGGTCTGCAAGAACGGTTCGGTCGGCGAGGACCGCGAGCTGGTCGACATGCGCTACCGCGAGGTGCGGATCACCGCCGACCTGGCCGCGGGCGGCGAATCCGCCGTCATCTGGGCCAACGACCTGACCGCCGATTACGTCCACGAGAACAGCGCGTATTCCTCATGAGCCAGCCGAGCCCGTCGGACAAGACGGAGCAGCCGACCGCCCGCAAGCACACCGCCCAGCCCAAGGCGCGCATCCTCATCGAGGCGCTGCCCTGGCTGACCCGCCACCACGGCAAGACCGTCGTCATCAAGTTCGGCGGCAACGCGATGGTGGACGAGGAGCTGAAGGCGGCCTTCGCCCAGGACGTCGTCTTCCTCCGGCACGCCGGGCTGCGCCCGGTCGTCGTCCATGGCGGCGGCCCGCAGATCAGTGCGCAGCTCGACCGGCACGGCCTGGTGAGCGAGTTCAAGGCCGGCCTCCGGGTCACCACCGACGACGCGATGGACGTCGTACGGATGGTGCTGGCCGGGCAGGTGCAGCGCGAGCTGGTCGGGCTGCTCAACCAGCACGGCCCGCTCGCCGTCGGCATGACCGGCGAGGACGCCCACCTCATGTCCGCGACCAAGCACTTCGCCGAGATCGACGGCGAGCAGGTGGACATCGGCCGGGTCGGGCAGATCACCGACATCGACACCGGCGCCATCAAGGCGCTGCTGGACGACGGCCGCATCCCGGTCGTCTCGTCCATAGCGCGCAGCTCCGACGACGGCCACGTCTACAACGTCAACGCCGACACGGCGGCGGCCGCGCTCGCCGCCGCGCTGAACGCCGAGACGCTGATGGTCCTCACCGACGTCGAGGGCCTGTACGCCGACTGGCCGAACAGCGACGAGGTGATCAGCCAGCTCGGCGCGAGCGAGCTGGAGAAGCTGCTGCCGGAGCTGGCCAGCGGCATGGTGCCCAAGATGCAGGGCTGTCTGCACGCCGTACGCAACGGTGTCACCACCGCGCGCGTCATCGACGGGCGGGTGCAGCACTCGATCCTGCTGGAGATCTTCACGGACGAGGGCATCGGCACGATGGTCGTGCCGGACGCGAAGCAGGAGGGGGAGCACCAGTGAGCAACACGGAACTGACGCAGCGCTGGCAGGGCGCCATGATGGACAACTACGGCACCCCGCGCGTGCCGCTCACCCACGGCGAGGGCGCCACGGTGTGGGACGCGGACGGCAAGGAATACCTCGACTTCGTCAGCGGTATCGCCGTCAACTCCCTCGGCCACGCCCACCCCGCCGTCGTACGGGCCGTATCCGACCAGGTCGCCACGCTCGGCCACGTCTCGAACCTCTTCGTCGCCGAGCCCCCGGTGGCGCTCGCGGAGCGGCTGCTCCAGCTCTTCGGCCGCCCCGGGCGGGTGTACTTCTCCAACTCCGGCGCGGAGGCCGTCGAGGCCGCCTTCAAGATCGGGCGGCGGACCGGCCGCACCCACATGGTCGCCACCGAGGGCGGCTTCCACGGCCGCACCATGGGCTCCCTGGCCCTGACCGGCCAGCCCGCCAAGCAGGAACCTTTCCTTCCGCTGCCGGGCGACGTCACCCATGTGCCGTACGGCGACACCGAGGCGCTGCGCGCGGCCGTCACCACCGACACCGCCCTGGTCATCGTCGAGCCGATCCAGGGCGAGAACGGCGTCATCGTCCCCCCGACGGGCTACCTCGCCGCCGCCCGCGAGATCACCCGCGCCACCGGCACGCTGCTCGTCGTCGACGAGGTACAGACCGGAATCGGCCGTACCGGACACTGGTTCGAGCACCAGGCGCAGGGCGTCGAACCCGATGTCGTCACCCTCGCCAAGGGCCTCGGCGGCGGCCTCCCCATCGGCGCCACCGTCGCCTTCGGCCCCGCCGCCGACCTGCTGACCCCAGGTCAGCACGGGTCCACCTTCGGCGGAAACCCCGTCGCCTGCGCCGCCGCCGTCGCCGTCCTCGACACGATCGCAGCCGACGGCATCCTCGACCGCGTCAAGCGGGCGGGGGAGCGGCTGGGTGACGGAATCGCATCGCTCAACCACGCGCTGATCGGCGAGGTCCGTGGCGCGGGGCTGCTGCTCGGTATCGTGCTCACAGAGTCCCTCGCGCCGCAGGTGCAGCAGGCGGCTCAGGAAGCGGGACTCCTGGTGAACGCGACCGGGCCGGGCGTGGTCCGGCTCGCGCCGCCGCTCGTCGTCGGCGACGACGAGGTGGACACGCTGCTCCGGGAGCTGCCCGCCGTCCTGACCGCCGCGCAAGAGGGTGGTGGGGAATGACGATCCGGAGACTGACGAGACGATGACCGAGGCGCAGCACACCGACGCGGCGAACGACGCGGACGGGAACCACAACGGCCCGTCCGTGCCGCAGACCCGCACCGCCCGCCACCGCCGGATCGTGGACATCCTGAACCGGCAGCCGGTCCGCTCCCAGAGCCAGCTCGCGAAGCTCCTCGCCGACGACGGACTCTCCGTCACCCAGGCGACGCTCTCCCGCGACCTGGACGAACTGGGCGCGGTGAAGATCCGCAACACGGGTGGTGAGCTGATCTACGCGGTGCCGAGCGAGGGCGGCGACCGCACGCCGCGCGCCCCGCTCGGCGAATCGGCGAGCGAGGCGCGGATGGCGCGGCTGGCGGGCGAACTCCTCATCTCGGCCGAGGCCTCCGCCAACCTCGTGGTGCTCCGCACCCCGCCCGGTGCCGCCCAGTTCCTGGCCTCGGCCATCGACTCGGCGGAGCTGCACGTGATCCTCGGCTCGATCGCGGGTGACGACACGGTGCTCCTCATCAGCCGAGACCCGGCCGGCGGCCAGGCCCTGGCCGACCACCTCCTCCGCTTGGCCCAAAAGGCCCGCTGACGCCTCAGCGGCGGGCGGCGCGGGTGCGGCTCGGGGCGTTGCCCCCTGGGGTTTCGTCGCCGGGTGCGGCCCGGTGGCCGGGTTGTGACCCCCGTCCCTCCCCCAGCTACCGCTGGGAGGTGCCGCCTTCGCGGGACGATTGCCCACAACCCGGTCCACGAGCCCGGCGGGTGAGACCCAGCCCGTAGGGGGCGCTGGCCCACCAGCCAGCCACTCCGCCGTGTGGGGCCTGGGGCGGAGATGGCCCACTTCCCAGCCCCACCGGCGTTCGAGGAGCGGGGTCCAGGGGCGGAGATGGCCCACTTCCCAGCCCCTCCGGCGTTTGAGGAGCGGGGGTGCAGGGGGCGGAGCCCCCGCAACGGGGTCTGGGGCGGAGCCCCAGCGGGGCCGGGGCGGACCCCGCCACGCGGCGGAGCCGCATATCGATAGGAGCGAGGAGGGGCGGGGTGGAGCTTACTCCGCCTCCGCCCGCCGCCCCCGCCGCGCCATCCACGCCGCCACCACCGACCCCGACACGTTGTGCCACACCGAGAAAACGGCCGCCGGAAGGGCGGCGAGGGGGCTGAAGTGGGCGGCCGCAAGAGAGGCCGCCAGGCCGGAGTTCTGCATGCCCACCTCGAAGGCCATCGCCCGGCTCGCGGGTGCGCCGAGCCGCGCGACCTTCCCCGCCGCATACCCCAGTGCCAGCCCCAGCCCGTTGTGCAGAACGACGGCCAGCAGCACCAACGCCGCCGCCGACCGAATCGCCTCCGCACTGCCCGCGACGACGATCGCGACAATCACCCCGATCGTCACGGCCGACAGCCACGGCAGCACCCCGAGCAGCCGCCCGATCCACCGCCCGGCCACCAACCGCACCACCAGGCCGCCTATCACCGGCAGCAGCACCGTCTTCACGATGTCGGTCACCATGGATCCCGCGTCCACCGGCAGGAACTCCCCGGCCAGCAGCAGCGTCAACGGCGGGGTCACCAACGGCGCGACCACCGTCGAGACGGTGGCGACCGAGACGGACAGCGCCACATCACCCCGCGCCAGATACGTCACCACATTCGACGCCGTCCCGCTCGGCGCGCAGCCGACCAGGATGACACCGGCCGCCAACTGCGGCGACAGACCGAGCCCCTCAGCGATCAGCCACCCCAGACCAGGCATGATCACGTAGTGCGCGACCAGCCCGAGCGCGACAGCCCAGGGTCGCTTCAGCACGCCGGTGAAGTCAGAAGGGGTCATGGTCAGCCCCATGCAGAACATGACGACCCCGAGTAGATAGGGCACATTCGGCGCCCACCCACTGAAGGTGCCGGGCGTGCTCAGACCCGCTGCCCCGGCGGCGAGGACGAGCAGGGGGAAGACGGTGACGGCCCGCCGGGCCGCCCGGTCATCGGGCGCGGGCCCAGGGTCGGAGGAGGACGACGAGGACGCCACAGGGCTCTTGGGTTCGGATCGCACGGCGTGATCGAACGCTGCGCAGACCCCACCACGCAAGACCGTCTCGATATCTGGTCGCTACAACGACAGCCGCTACAACGACAAAGGCGGCAACGGAAGCGGCAACCCCGGAAGCCCGTCCAAACTACGCGCGACATGGTCCTTCCGCTCGCAGTAGGCGGTCAGCTTCTCCTCGTCGTCCTCCCGCCGAAACCGCTGCGCATGCAGCGTCCGCTCCTCCCGGTAGTCCATGAAGGGCACCGCGTACCCGCACGTGTCCCGGATCAGCTCGGCCGTCACCACGATGACCGCCCGCAGCCCGTGCGAGTGCACCTCGACACCGGGAAAGTGCTTGACCAGCTCGGCGAAGCGCGAATCGTCGCGGAACACCGGCTCACCCCGCCCATGCACCCGCACGATGTTCGGCGGTCCGTCAAAGGCGCACCACATCAGCGTGATGCGGCCGTTTTCCCGCAGATGGGCGATGGTCTCCGCGTTGCTCCCGGAGAAGTCCAGGTAGGCCACGGTCAGTTCGTCGAGCACGGCGAACGAACCGGCCACTCCTTTGGGGGACAGGTTCACGGTGCCGTCCCCGGCGAGCGGGGCGGTGGCGGTGAAGAAGATCTTCTGCTGTTCGATGAATGTGCGAAGTCTGCCGTCGATACGTTCGTACGTTTGACCCATGTGGCGCATTATCCGCCGAGGTCGACGCCACAGGGATGGTTCGATGGAGACATGGCAGACAAGAACGGTCGGCGGGCCCGTCCCGGGATCCGGGTCCGCCGCGTGTACGACACCCCGGAGCCGGACGACGGCACCCGCGTCCTGGTGGACCGGATCTGGCCGCGCGGCCTGGCGAAGGCCGACGCCCATCTGGACGAATGGGCCAAGGCCGCCGCGCCCTCGACCGAGCTGCGCCGCTGGTACGGACACGAGCCCGAGCGGTTCGCGGAGTTCGCCCGGCGCTACCGGGCGGAGCTGGCCGACCCGGAGCGCCGTGAGGCCGTGGACCACTTGTGCGAGCTGGCCGGGCAGGGCACCCTCACCCTCCTCACGGCCGTGAAGGACCTGAGCCACGGCCACGCGGGCCTCCTGGCCGACGCCGTACGCGGCCACCGCTGAACGGCGGCCGTACGCGGCCACCGCTGAGCAGCGGACGTCTCACGACACGCACAGCTCAGCCGAAAAACGGGCGAAACCGCTGGTCTGCCACGTCGTCCCCTCCGCCGTCACCACGAACGCCTCCGCGCCCGGCTGCCGCTGCAGCCACGGCCGGGCGCGCTCGGCGCCCATCGCGCAGGCCGCCGTCGCCCAGGCGTCCGCCTCCGTCAGGCTGGTGCCGACCACCGTCACGGACGCGAGCCCGTCCGCCGGGGGGCGGCCGGTGTGGGGGTCCAGGATGTGGCATCCGCGCTCGGCCGGGCCCGAGGTGGCCACAGCCAGCTCGCCGTGCGCCTCCACCACGGCGAGCAGCTCACCGCGCCGCATCGGATCGGCGATGCCCACCCGCCACGGACCGCCGTGCACCTGCACGTCGCCGCCGCCGTTGACGCACACCGAACCGGCGCCCGCCGAGGCCAGCATCCGGGCGGCACGCTCGACCGCCCACCCCTTGACCAGCCCGGTCGGATCGGGCCGCCCGCCGGCGTAGTGCGCGGTGAACCAGCCGTCGCTGCGGTACGAGAACTCCTCGCACAGCTCCAGCACGTCCCGTACCTCCGGATCGCACTGCGACAGCGTCAGCTCCTCGCGCGCGAGACGGCTGATCTGGCTGTTCCGGCGGTACGTGGAGAACAGCTCGTCCACCCGGTGCAGCCCCACCACGGCCCCGTCCAGCGCGGCCAGCACCCGGGGCCGGTCGGCGTCGTGGACCTCGCGCAGGTCGAAGGAGAAGACGGTGCCCATGACGTGCTCGACATGGCGCAGGGACTGGTCATCGCCGTACGTCATTTGGCACCCGCCTTGTCGAGAGCGCTCTGCAGGGACTTGGAGTAGCCCTCGCTGGTGTACGTCGCACCGGACACGGTGTCGACCTTCGCGGCGGACACCGCCTGCTGGTTGAGCTTCGGGATGGAGTCCTTGGCGATCTGGTCGCTGCGCGGTCCGGAGTTCGGCGTCTTGACGGCCTGCGCGGCGGTGATCTTCCCGCCGCTCATGGTGACGCTTACCTGCACCGGCCCGTACTGCGTGTCGACGACATCACCGGTGACGGTCTGCCCCCCGGCGGCCCCCGAGGGCGCGGTGGCCGCGACGGGCGGCGCCTGCCCGGCCGGCGGTCCGGCGACGTTCTGGCCACCGGCGGGCTGCTTCAGCGCGAGCAGCGCCACGACACTGGCGACGGTGGCGGCCGTACCCAGCAGAATGCGGCGCAGCGGATGCTTCCTCTTCATGGCTCCACCTCAGGTCACAGCTCGAAGGATTCATGATGGATACGGCGGTCCGGGACCCCCGCGTCGTGCAGCGCCTCGTACGCGTGCTCGGTCAGGCCAGGGGGCCCGCACAGATAGACGTCGTGCTCGTCGATGTCGGGCAGCAGTGCCCGCAGCCGCTCCGCGCTGATCTCCGGGCGGGCCCCGTCCGGGCCGTTGACGGCGTACAGCAGCCGGGCGTCCCGCTCGGTCGCGATCTGCTTCAGCTCGCCCCACAGCGCCAGGTCCTCGACGGTCCGGGCGCGGTAGAGCAGGGTCAGGTCGCCGCGCTTGCCGGGCAGCGTCTCGAACAGGGCCCGGATCGGGGTGATGCCCGCTCCACCGGCGATCATCAGCACCTTGCCCTGGCTACGGCGGGACGCGGTCATCGCCCCGTACGGCCCCTCGGCCCACACCCTGGTCCCCGGCTTCAGGTCGGCGAGCCCCGTGCTGTGCCCGCCCACCGCCTTCACCGTGATCCGCAGCAGATTGGGCCGGGGAGGGGCGGACAGCGAGTACGGATGCGAACCCCACCGCAGCCCCGGGGCCAGGAACCGCCACCGGAAGAACTGCCCCGCCTCCGCGCCGATCCGGTGCAGCTTGCGCCCCTTGATGAGTACCGAGACGATCCCGGGCGCCTCCTGGACGACCGCCTCCACCCGCATCCGGTGCCGCAGGTTCAGCCGCAGCGGCACCAGCAGCCGGTACCAGATCGCCAGCGCGCTGACCGCGCCGTACAGCACGTACCACGCGGTCTGGGCCGTCATGTCGCCCACGAACTCCGCGCCGTTGCTGAGCTGGTGCCAGAAGACCAGGAAGACGGCCCCGTAGGTGAGCAGATGCAGGTAGTACCAGACCTCGTACGGAATCCTCCGGCGCACCATCCCGGCCGAGATCAGCCCGATCAGCACGAGCGTGACCGTGCCGACCGTCGCTTCGAGCATGTCGGGGAAGGTGAGCACCATGGTCTCGGTCTGCGCGACGAACGAGACCCCGGCCTGGGTCGCGTACCCCGCGATGATCAGGCCCACATGGGCGAGGATCAGGCACAGCGCGTACCGCCCGCTCATCGCGTGCCACCGCGACACCCGGTCCGACCCCACGCGCCGCTCCAGCGCGGGCACCCGCGCCATCTGGAGCACCACCAGAGCCAGGACGTACCCGGCGAGCAGCCCGCTGAGCCGACCGGCGCCGTTCAGCCAGGCGGCGTTGCCGGTGACGTTCGGGGTGTTCATCCACCACAACGACAGCACCGCGGCCGCCCCTGCCCAGCTCAACAGCACCAGCGGCACGGCGGGGGACCGCCGCGGCCGAATCTGGCGCAAGGCCAGCCGTCGACCGGCCCGGCTGTTCAATAGCGTCGTCACGGCCCGTCCCCTTCCTATGGGCTCCGGTGCACAGGGGTACGGCTGGGAGCGGGGGATGACTCAAAGGCCGATGAGATTCACAAGTTTGCGGTATTGATCACAGGTGGACCGACGCGGTGAGGCATCGCAGCGCGGCAACGGTAGTGGGGTGACGGCAGCAGGCTCCCGGGATCGACCGCTGCGCGCGATGATCTCGCTCACGTGCGGCGTCAGTGCCGACTGGCCGGAATCGTATGATCGCTGACCACGCCTTTCGTTGTAAGGAATCGCATGTCCATGCCGCCCCCGCCGCAGGGGAACCCGTACGCTTCCGCGCCGCCCCAGGGGAATCCGTACGCCGCCGCCCCGCCCCAGGCTCCGTACGGATATCCGCAGCCGGCACCCGGCCACAACCAGCCACACCCGATGCCCGGTTACGGCGCTCACGGCCAGCCGATGGGCGGGGTGCCGCAGCCGCCCACCTGCCGCATCTGCACGGCGTACCCGGCGGCCGAGGTCACCATCCGCGGACACATCGGCATGCTGCTGATGATGCGGTTCCAGAAGTGGGAGGGGCCGTTCTGCAAGACGTGCGGTACGGCGCTGCGCCGCACCTCGACGACCAACACGCTGTGGCAGGGCTGGTGGAGCCCGTTCTCCCTTTTCATCTTCAACCCGTACACGATCATCAACAACCTGGTGGTCCGCGGGAAGCTCAACAAACTCCCGGAGCCGGGACCCGCCACGCACGTGGCGCGCCCCGACCCCGGAAAGTCCGTGCTTGAGCGCCCGGCGTCCTACGTCGCGCTGCTGCCCATCCTCTGGTTCCTGTTCCTCATCGTCCGAGGCGGCTAGCCAACGCCTGACGCGCCAGCGCCAGACCCGCCACGGCGAAGGCCAGGGCCACCAGCAGCGCGCTCACCCAGACCGGCGAACGGTAGCCCAGGCCCGCGCCCAGGGTGAGCCCGCCCAGGGCCGGACCGACCGCCGCCCCCACGTTGAGGGCGGCGGTCGCGAACGAACCGCCCAGCGCGGGCGCTTCGGCCGCCGCGTAGAGCGCCCGCGTGATCAGCGTGGACCCGACGCCGAACGACAACATCCCCTGTACGAGGACCACCGCCACCGCCACCGCCGGACGGTCCGCGCCCGCCGACAGCAGCAGCCAGCCGCCGAGCAGCGCCGACCCGCCCGGCACCAGCACCAGCATCGGCCGCGCGTCGGACCACCGCCCGGCGACGGTCACCCCGGCGAACGACCCGAGCCCGAAGAGCGCCAGCACGGCCGGTACCCAGGCGTCCCCGAGGCCGCTCACGTTCGTGATGAGCGGCGTCAGATAGGTGAACGTGCAGAAGGTCGCGGCGTTCACCAGCATCCCCAGCCCCAGCGTCACCAGCAGCCGGGGGCTGCGCAGCGCCCGCAGCTCACCGCGTGCGCTGGGCGCCTCTACCGCTTCGGAACGCGGAACCGCCGGAACCGACCGCACGATGGCGAACAGGGCCGGTACGGAGACGAGCGCCACCGCCCAGAACGCCGAACGCCACCCCCAGACCTGCCCCAGCAGCGCACCGGCCGGAACCCCGGCGACACACGCGAGCGTCACCCCGCCCAGCAGCGCGGACGTGGCCCGCCCCTTTTCACTGGGCTCGACCATCCTGGTCGCCGTGGCGAGCCCCACGGCCAGGAACCCGGCATTGGCCAGCGCCCCCAGCACCCGGGTGGCCAGCAGCACGGCAAAGCTCGTGGTGAGCGCGCCGACGACATGGACGGCCATGAAGGCCGTCAGAAACACCAGCAGCGTGCGGCGCTGCGGCCAACGCATGCTGAGGAGCGCCATCAGGGGCGCCCCCACGATCATCCCCACGGCGAACGCCGACGTCAGCGCGCCCGCCGAGGGGATGGACACATGCAGATCGGTTGCGATGTCCGGCACCAGGCCGGACAGCATGAATTCGGATGTCCCCTGGGCGAAGACCGCCAGTCCGAGGACATAGATGGCATAAGGCACGAAGGCTCCACGCATCGGTTACCGCATGAGAAAGGAAGGACCGATGACCGGCAAGCCCGGTGGTGGCGGTTGGGGCATCAACGCCTCAACGCGGCATGGGTGAAGGCGCCACCGAACGACCGGTGGCTAGAGCCTGGATGCCTCGGGACTGGACATGGCGGTCACCCTAACAGCCACGGCCCGTCTGCTCGGCGCCACCTCTCAGTCCGTCCAGGGTGAGGTCGAGGAGACGTTCGGCCTGATCCCGCTGCTCAGGCTTGGCCGAGGTGAGGGCGATACCGGTGAGTGCGGCGAACATGTCGGTCGGGTTGATGTCGGGCCGGATCGTACCGGCCGCAGTGGCGGCGTCCATGAGGGAGGTAAGGGCGGTCTGGATCATCCGGTGGCTCTCGGCGTACGGGTTGGCGCCCGAACCGACGACGGCCTGGAGGGCGTCGGCCATGCCGAATTTGGCCGTGGCGTAATCCATGAAGTGCCGTGTCCACGCACGCAGGGCCTCATGTGGCGGCATGGCCGCCAGCAGGGCGGGGGCGGCATCGCACAACTGGGCCAGTTCATTGCGGTAAGCCGCCTCGATGAGGGCCTCACGCGTGGGGAAGTTGCGGTAGAGAGTGCCACTCCCGACGCCCGCCTCCTTGGCGATGCGCTCGAAGTGGGCGTCCAGCCCCTCTTCCGTGAAGACGCGCACCGCGGCGGCCAGGATCTTGTCCCGGTTGCGCTGCGCGTCAGCCCGCAGCGGGCGTCCTGAGCCTCGATCCATCAACGGCCGTCCCTTCGTTGCCACTTGCCAAGTGGAGGCGTCCCCACTTACGTTGAGCCTTAAGTGGGGGCGCCTCCACTTCCATTCTGGGGCACACGTATCGCTGCCCTCTTCCGGAAGGACCTTCCATCATGTCGGGAACAGCGGGCAAAGTCGTCGCCATCACGGGCGCGGGCAGCGGTATCGGTGAAGCCACCGCGCTCCTGCTCGCCGAACGCGGTGCCAAAGTCGTCCTGGGAGCGCGTCGTCCGGACCGCCTCGAAGCCTTGGCCGCCCGCATCAACGCGGCCGGTGGCGAGGCCGCCTGGGTCCGCACGGACGTGAAGCGGCGCGAAGACCTGGACGGCCTCGTCCGCGTGGCGCGCGAACGCTTCGGAAGGCTCGACGTCCTCGTCAGCAATGCGGGCGTCGGTTTGATCTCCCCCCTCGACGAACTCCGCGTCGAGGACTGGGAGGAGATGATCGACGTCAACCTGAAGGGCGTGCTGTACGGGATCGCGGCCGCGCTCCCCGTATTCCGCGCGCAGGGGTCCGGCCACTTCGTCAACACACTGTCCGTGGCGGGACTGACCATCAAACCGTTGATGTCGGTATACGCCGGCACGAAGAACGCCGTCCGCGCCGTTTCCGAGGGGCTGCGGCAGGAGGCCGGCGACGGCCTGCGGGTCACCGTCGTGTCGCCCGGCTTCGTCCGTACGGACTTCGCGGACCCGATGCCCTCGGAGGTGAGGACTCAGATCGTCGCGAAGATGGACGAGATCGGGCTCTCGCCGGACGCGGTGGCCCGCGCCATCGCGTTCGCCATCGAGCAGCCGGACGGTGTCGACGTGGGAGACATCGTCGTCCGCCCCACCGCCCAGGTCTGAGCCACCACTTTTTGCCCGCGGGCGCCTTTACGACACGCCCTGATCCGCCGTCGTGTGGGCGACGAACGCCGTCCATGCGGTGGGGGAGAAGGCGAGCTGAGGCCCCTGCTTGTCCTTGGAGTCCCGGATGTGGATGGTGTCCGGGCAGGCGGCGACCTCGACGCAGCCGCTGCCGTTTGCGCTGCGCGTGGACTTGTGCCAGGAGAGGGCGACCTCGACGCAGCTGTCGCCGTCGCCAGTGGAGTAGCTGCTCTTGAACCAGGCAAGCTCGGTGCTCATAGCGCTCCTCGGATCTGCCTCAGCAAGCTCACGGAGTCTTCAGGCGTAAGAGCCTGTGAGCGCAGTTTGGCATACCGCATCTGGAGAACGCTGACCTCTTTCGGGCCAGTGATCAACTGACCGCTTCGCTGACCTTCCAAGTAGCCGAACCACTGGTTGTCAGGGGTTTCCAGTAGCTGCATGGGACCTTCGAGCGACGCGTGCGCCTCTTGCACGAGCGGGATGATCTGAATCTCGACGTTTCGCAGCTCAGAGCACTTCAGTAAGTGGTCGATAAGCGCCTTCGTCACCTCGGCGCCGCCCGTGTGCCGTTCCAGTAACGCCTGCTCGAAGATGAAGCTGAACGCGGTGTTCGGCCTGTCCCAGAGCAGGCGTTGACGTTCTCGGCGCGCGGCGAGCCGCGTCTCGATCTCATCGTCCGTCAGCGGCGGGACCGTGCTATGAAACACCGCTTCTTCGTATGCCTCGTTCTGCAACAGACCAGGAATCAACCGGCACTCGTACGTACACAGGCTGATCGCCAACTCCTCCAGCGCGGCCCACTGCTTGAACCACGCCGCCAGCCCCGGCTTCCGCGCCAAATACTTCGCCGCCGCCCGCAGAGCCCCGAACGCGTCGAGCACGTCCTCCGCCCGATCGACGTACTCCCGCTGGGGGAACCGCCGCCCCTGTTCGATCGAGGCCAGGGTCTGGACCGAGTACCCGAGCAACGGGGCCAGTTGCTCCTGCGTGTACCCCGCGCGTTCTCGGAAGACCTTGACGATCGCCCCGAACATCTTGAGGCTGTCCGTGGACTCCGGCTCGTTGTTGCTGCCCGCGTTGTCCGCCATCTGCGGCCACCTCCGGTGGTGCCATCCGTACTGAACCTGACTATCGGCCCAACTCGGCCATGGTCACGGTCCGTTATTCGTACAGTCCACCACCTGTGCTCGTACAGTGACGCAGCGTACGAGAAGCTGATCTGGTCTGGTCATTCGGCGAACCGCAACGGTGACGCCATGTCAATCCCAGCGCATCCACGCACGACTTCCGACCGGTTCACCCACCGCTTCAGCTCCACCCGCCGTGGCGCCCGGCTCGCCCGGCTGCTCGTGCTCCAGCAACTCGACGCATGGGGATTTCCCTACCGCAGCGAGCCGTCCGACCTCATCGCCGCGATCGTCGCCGAACTGGCGGCCAACGCAGTCACCCACGGCCGCGTCCCGGGCCGGGACTTCGAGGTCCGGCTGACACGCACCGCTACCACCCTCCGCGTCGAGGTGGCGGACACCCGTACCGAGGACCGGCCGCCGGTCGATGGCGCACCGGTCGCGCCCCCGCCGGACTCCGAGACCGGCCGTGGCCTGCTGCTCGTCGCGGGCTTCGCCGCGCGCTGGGGCGTGGCGGAGCGGCGGGGTCCGGGCAAGACGGTGTGGGCGGAGATCGACCTCATTTGCCGTGGTGGAACTTGATCGGATAGGAGACCGTGGAGCGCGGCACCGGCTTCTTGGTGCCCTTCTTCTTGGCGTCCTTCTTCGCGTCGTCCTTCTGGAAGTGAACGGGGTACCGCCCCGTCTGGTGCGGCGTGGGCGACTTCCCGTTGCCCTTGTCGTCGCCGTCGTTGTGGCCGTTGATCCAGAGGACGCCCACCACGACCACGCCGAACACCAGCATCTGGTTCTTCTTGTCCGCCACCGACTCCCCTTCGGTCCGCAGATGAGCCACCCCCGCCCACAGTCATGGTGACACCACCGCACCTGCGCCGACCAGGCCCGGAAAAGTTCGGCGGGCATAAGCCGGACTGCTGGTGCAGGACTGTGCGCGTGGCTTGCCTGAGCGCGGCGACGGTCGGCTTGTCGCGATTCTTGGGCAGCCAGGCGAGGGCCGTCCGCCACGGCTCGAGGTCGACGACATCGACATAGGCGACGCCTGCGCGTGGGTAGAGTCGGCGGGCGCTCTCCGGCGGGAGCTGGATGCCCTTCCCCAGGGTGCGATCAGTATCAGCGCGCTCTCGTAGTCGGTCACCGCGTCGGGCGTGTAGCGCACGGCGATGCCTTCGGGGCGGGGGTCGACCGACCAGAAGTCGCGCCACACCGCGGGGATGTCCGGACTCCAGCCGATGTGCTCGTGATCGGACAGGTCGGAGAGGCGCAGCGGCCCTTCGGACGCCAGCGGGTCGCTGCTGGACATCGCCGCGCACCGCGCACCGTGGGCCAGGGGGTAGGTCTGGATGCCCTCGGGTACGGGGAGGAAGACGAACGACGCGTCCACATCGCCGCGGAAGATCGCGGCGGGGGAGTCGAAGCCGGTCCGCAGGACCTGAACGTCCACCTCCGGTATGAGCCTGTGGAGTTCGTCCATGATGGCGGGGATGGGGGCCATGGAGGTGACGGCCTCGAAGGAGCCGATCACCATCCGCCCGGCGGCGGCCTGATGCCGCGCCGAGCTGTGCAGCCGCTCGGCCGCGTCCACGACCTCACGTATCCGGGGCAGCAGAGTCCGTCCGACGTCGGTGAGTTCCGTCCTGCGGGTGGTGCGGGCGACCAGCTCCGCTCCCAACTGACGCTCCAGCGCCTGGATGTGGCGTGAGAACGTCGGCTGGGCCAGGTAGGCGCGCCGTGCCGCGTGGCCGAAATGCAACTCCTCTGCCAGTAACAGGAAGAGCCGCAGCTGGCGTATGCCCGGATAGTTCGTGCCCTCCGTATCCGCCATGGCAGTCACGCTATCAATCCGCTCCGGACCCGCAGGATCGTCGTCTTGCCCGGGCGCGTCGGCACTCGGACGGCACGGCACGGCATAGCGGGGTGGCGGCAGCGACGACGGTGACACGTCTTAAAGCGGGCTCGGTTCGCCCGAGGGATCCGGCCAGAGCTGGAGGAGGAAACGCTCGACGCCGTGCGGTGTCAGAGGCTGCTGAGGAGTGTCAGGCGCTCGGCGCTGGTGGAGCCCTGGTCGGCGTAGTAGACGACGATCAGCTGGCGGACTTGCGGGCGCACCATCTTCTCGTAGCGCAGGTCGAGTTCGCCGACGAGCGGGTGGTTGAGCCGGGTGTGGCCGGTGTCGCGGCGGCGGACCTCGCGGCGGGTCCACAGGGTGCTGAACCGCTCGCTGGCGACGGTGAGTTCGCCGATGGTCTCCAGCAGCTCCGGGTCGGCGTCGTCGACGTCGATCACGGCGCGCAGGCCGGAGACGGCCTGGGCGGTCATGTCGTCCCACTGCGGGTACAGGCTGCGCATCTCGGGTTCGAGGAAGGCGGCCCGCAGCGGGTTGTGGCCCACGGCGAAGAAGGGGCACAGGAGCACGGCCAGCCGGTTCGCGGCGACGACTCGCCGTTCCCTCGGCCGTGATCGCCCCCAAGGAAGAGGTCGCCACCCACGCGGTGGGCAACGCCGAGGGCGATCTGGCCGAGGAGAAGCTGAAGGTCGGCGTGATCAACACCGACGGGTCGGTGGCGGCGGTCCGGGCCGTCGCGTTGACGAAACATACGGGCCAGTGCATACTTATGCCAGTCAGTGCATGAACCGTAAGGAGATACCCGTGACCGAGCGCGTCGTACTCGCCTACTCCGGCGGCCTGGACACCTCCGTCGCCATCGGCTGGATCGCCGAGGAGGCGGGCGCCGAGGTCATCGCCGTCGCCGTGGATGTCGGCCAGGGCGGTGAGGACCTGGACGTCATCCGCAAGCGCGCGCTCGCCTGTGGGGCGGTCGAGGCGGAGGTCGCGGACGCCAAGGACGAATTCGCCGACGAGTACTGCCTCCCGGCGATCAAGGCGAACGCTCTGTACATGGACCGCTACCCGCTGGTCTCGGCGCTCTCCCGGCCCACCATCGTCAAGCACCTCGTCGCCGCCGCCAAGAAGCACGGCGCCACGACCGTCGCCCACGGCTGCACCGGCAAGGGCAACGACCAGGTGCGGTTCGAGGCGGGCATCTCCTCCCTCGCGCCCGACCTGAAGTGCATCGCCCCGGTCCGTGACTACGCCATGACGCGGGACAAGGCCATCGCATTCTGCGAGGCGAAGAGCCTGCCGATCGCGACCACCAAGAAGTCCCCGTACTCGATCGACCAGAACGTCTTCGGGCGGGCCGTCGAGACCGGCTTCCTGGAGGACATCTGGAACGCGCCGATCGAGGACGTGTACGAGTACACCTCGAACCCGGCCACCCAGCGGGACGCCGACGAGGTCATCATCACCTTCAAGGCCGGCGTCCCGGTGGCCATCGACGGCCAGCCCGTGACCGTCCTGCAGGCCATCCAGCAGCTCAACGAGCGGGCCGGCGCGCAGGGCATCGGGCGGATCGACATGGTCGAGGACCGGCTGGTCGGCATCAAGTCCCGGGAGATCTACGAGGCCCCCGGCGCCATCGCGCTGATCACCGCCCACCAGGAGCTGGAGAACGTCACCGTCGAGCGCGAGCTGGCCCGCTACAAGCGGCAGGTCGAGCAGCGGTGGAGCGAGCTGGTCTACGACGGTCTGTGGTTCTCGCCCCTCAAGCGGGCGCTTGACGGCTTCATCGCCGAGGCGAACGAGCACGTCACCGGCGAGATCCGGATGACCCTCCACGGCGGCCGGGCCGTCGTCACCGGCCGGAAGTCGGAGCAGTCGCTGTACGACTTCAACCTGGCGACCTACGACACGGGCGACACCTTCGACCAGTCGCTGTCCAAGGGCTTCATCGAGCTGTTCGGGATGTCCAGCAAGATCGCCGCGAAGCGCGACCTGCAGCAGTAGGCCGCAGTAGTCTGCGTAGTCACACAGCACCACACCGCCTTCCCGCCCCCGTGGCGGGAAGGCGGTGGTTTAACACTCACCACCACAGCCTTGAGGAGCAACAGCGTGAGCAACGGCAACAGCGGCGACGTCCGGCTCTGGGGCGGCCGCTTCGCCGACGGGCCGGCCGAGGCACTGGAGAAGCTCAGCGCGTCGGTGCACTTCGACTGGCGTCTGGCGCCGTACGACATCGCCGGCTCCCGCGCCCACGCCCGGGTGCTCCACGCGGCCGACCTGCTGACCGCCGACGAGCTGGAGCGGATGCTGGCCGGGCTCGACCGGCTGGAGGCCGACGTCGCCTCCGGCGACTTCACCGGCACCATCGCCGACGAGGACGTGCACACCGCGCTGGAGCGCGGACTGCTGGAGCGGCTCGGCCCCGACCTCGGCGGCAAGCTGCGCGCCGGGCGGTCCCGGAACGACCAGATCGCCACCCTCTTCCGGATGTACCTGCGCGACCACGCCCGGATCATCGGCGGCCTGATCGCCGACCTCCAGGAGGCCCTGGTCGGGCTCGCCGAGGCGCACCCGGACGTCGCGATGCCGGGCCGCACCCACCTCCAGCACGCCCAGCCGGTGCTCTTCGCCCACCACGTCCTCGCCCATGTCCAGGCGATGTCGCGGAACGCGGAGCGGCTGCGGCAGTGGGACGAGCGGACGGCCGTCTCGCCGTACGGATCGGGCGCGCTGGCCGGGTCCTCGCTCGGCCTCGACCCTCAGGCCGTCGCCGCCGACCTGGGCTTCGAGGGCGGCTCGGCCGCCAACTCGCTCGACGGCACGGCGGCCCGCGACTTCGCCGCCGAGTTCGGCTTCATCACCGCGATGATCGGCATCGACCTGTCGCGGATCGCCGAGGAGATCATCATCTGGAACACGAAGGAGTTCTCCTTCGTGACCCTCCACGACGCCTTCTCCACCGGCTCGTCGATCATGCCGCAGAAGAAGAACCCGGACATCGCCGAGCTGGCCCGCGGCAAGTCGGGTCGGCTCATCGGCAACCTCACCGGGCTGCTGGCCACGCTGAAGGCCCTGCCGCTCGCGTACAACCGCGACCTCCAGGAGGACAAGGAGCCGGTCTTCGACTCCTGCGACCAGCTGGAGGTCCTGCTTCCGGCCTTCACCGGGATGATGGCGACGCTGACCGTCAACCGGGAGCGGATGGAGGAGCTGGCCCCCGCCGGGTTCTCGCTGGCGACGGACATCGCCGAGTGGCTGGTCCGGCAGGGCGTGCCCTTCCGGGTGGCGCACGAGGTCGCGGGCGCCTGCGTCAAGGAGTGCGAGCTGACCGGGATCGAGCTGGATCAGCTGACCGACGAGCAGTTCGCGAAGATCTCCCCGCATCTGACCCCAGAGGTGCGTGGCGTGCTGAACGTGCCGGGCGCGCTGGCCTCGCGCAGCGGGCGCGGCGGTACGGCCCCGGAGGCCGTGGCCGCGCAGCTGGCCGAGGTCAAGACGGACCTGGCCGCGCAGCGCGCGTGGGCGGAAGCGAAGCGCTGATGTCCGGCTCCCTCACCGAGGCGGCCACCGCCACGCCGGTGTCCCGTATCGGGCTCGGCCTGGCGGCGGTCGGCCGCCCCGGCTACATCAATCTCGGCCGGGACCGGGACCTCCCGGCCGAGCGCACCGTCGAGGCGATGCGGCGCCGCTCGCACGACCTGCTGGACGCCGCCTACGCGGCGGGCGTGCGCTACCTGGACGCGGCCCGCTCCTACGGGCGGGCCGAGGAGTTCCTCGCCGACTGGCTGCGCGCCCGGCCGGACGCGGCGGGGGACGTGGTGGTCGGCAGCAAGTGGGGCTACACGTATGTGGCCGACTGGCGCATGGACGCCGAGACCCATGAGGTCAAGGACCACTCGGTGGCGACGTACGAGCGCCAGCGCGAGGAGAGCCAAGCGCTCCTCGGCGACCACCTGCACCTCTACCAGATCCACTCCGTGACCCCGGACAGCCCCGCCCTCACCGACCCCGCCCTCCACGCCCGGCTGGCCCGGCTCGCGGCCGAGGGCGTCACGGTCGGCATCTCCACCAGCGGCCCGGCGCAGGGTGACGCGATCCGGGCGGCGCTGGAGGTGGAGGCCGATGGGCTTCCGCTGTTCCGTACGGTGCAGAGCACGTACAACCTGCTGGAGCCGTCGGCCGGGGCGGCGCTGGCGGAGGCGCACGCGGCGGGGCGGACCGTGATCGTCAAGGAGGCCATGGCCAATGGCCGCCTGGCCGCGCTCGACCAGGCCCCGCCGTCGCTCCGCCGGGCGGTGGAGGAGACCGGCGCCACGCCGGACGCCATCGCCCTCGCGGCCGTGTTGCGGCACCCGTGGGTGACCGTGGCCCTGTCGGGCGCGGCGACGGAGGCCCAGCTCCGCTCCAACCTGGCCGCGGCGTCGCTCCGTCTGCCTGCGCTCGACGATCTGGCGGAGCCTCCGGAAGCGTACTGGCGGCGCCGCTCGTCCCTCCCCTGGTCCTGACCGGGGTCTAGTCCCCCACCCCGCCCCTTCCCGAAACCGGGGGCAAGCCCCCGGCCCCCGCCGGGGCTCCGCCCCGGACCCCGCTCCTCAAACGCCGGAGGGGCTGGATTATGACCCGTTGTGGGCAATCGTTCCGCGAGGGGGCACCTCCCAGCGGTAGCTGGGGGAGGAACGGGTGGGCACAACCCGGCCACCGGCCCGCACCCGGCCATGAAACCCCAGGGGGCAACGCCCCAGCCCGGACCCGGCCACCGGGCCGCACTCGGGTCTGGGGCGGAGCCCCAGCGGGGGCCGGGGCGGAGCCCCGGTTCGGGAGGAAGGGGCGGGGGTGGGGGGAAGGTCCGGCGCAGCCGCTACGCGTCGTCCGGCGGCGGCAGCTGGCCAAGGAAGCGGCCCACCGCCCACGCGTACTCCTTCGGCGCTTCGTCGTGGATCCAGTGCCCGCACCCGGCAAACTCCCGCAGCGTGGTGTGCGGCCGCCGCCGCGCCATCTCCCGGGCGTGGCCGGGAGGCAGCAGGGAGCTGTGTTCGCCGTGCATCAGCAATGCCGGACACACGGACCCGAGCCACTCCGACCAGAAGTCGCCCCGCATCGCCTCCTGGGAGGCCATCATGTGGGCCGGTTCGAACAGCAGTCGCCACCCGCCCGTCGCCCGGTCCCGCTCCGCGCTCTCGAGGAAGTGCGAGGCGTCCGGGATGCCCCGGGACTCGATCTGGGTGCGCAGGGACTCGCGGTCGGCGGCCCAGGTCGGCCAGCCGGTGACGTCGAGCACGGGGTGGGCGACCACCGGACGGTCCGTTACGGCGCCGATGTCCTCGATGACGAGGGCGCTCACCAGCTCCGGGTGGCGCGCGGCGAGGGCGTACGCGGCGACCGCGCCCGTGGAGTGGGCGACGACCGGCACCGGGCCGGGGCGCAGCTCGTCCAGCAGCGCGGCGGCGTCGGCGACGTACTCGTCCAGGGTGAACGGCCCCCCGCCCCCGGTCAGCCCGTGTCCGCGCTGGTCGAGCGCTATCACCCGGTACGCGGGGGCCAGGGCGGCGGCCAGCGGCGCGTACATCCGGCCGCGGCCGAAGTGCCCGTGCAGGGCGAGGACCGGGGTTCCCGGCCCGCCGAAGTCGGTGAGGGCGAACCGCCGACCGCGCAGCGAGACGAAGTCGGGGGAAGGCACGGTCGTTGTCGTCACCCGCGGCACGGTAGTGGCCGTCCCCGGCGTGAGACCAGTGTGCCGGGGCGCCCTACCGACGGTGACAGGACAATGACCGGAACAGCAAGAAAGAGGGCGGAAGCTGACACTCCGATGTCGGCTTCCGCCCGCTTCACGCTCGTCTGGGACCTCAGGCCGCGGCTTTCGCCTTCGTGGCGTAGATGTCCACGTACTCCTGACCGGACAGCCGCATGACCTCGCTCATGACCTCGTCGGTCACCGCCCGCAGCACATACCGGTCGCGGTCCATGCCCTCGTAGCGGGTGAACTCCAGCGGTTCACCGAACCGCACCGCCACCCGCCCGGGCCGCGGCAGCCCCTTGCCGCCCGGCTGGAGCCGGTCGGTGCCGATCATCGCGAACGGCACCACCGGCGCGCCGGTCATCAACGTGAGCCGGGCGATGCCGGTGCGGCCGCGGTAGAGGCGGCCGTCGGGGGAGCGGGTGCCCTCGGGGTAGATGCCGAAGACCCTGCCCTCCTCCAGCACCCGGCGGCCGGTCATCAGCGCGGCGACGCCGCCGTGCCCGCCGTCCCGGTCGACCGGGATCATGCCGACGCCGGTGAAGAACCAGGCCATCAGGCGGCCCTTGAGGCCCTTGCCGGTCACGTACTCGTCCTTGCCGATGAAGAAGACCTGACGGTCACAGACGAGCGGCAGGATCACGGAGTCGATGAAGGTGAGGTGGTTCCCGGCGAGGATCACCGGACCGGAGCCGGGAATGCGCTCCGCGCCCTCGACCCGTGGACGGAACATGAGGCGCATCAGCGGACCGAGTACTGCCTTCAGGAACACGAAACGGGACAACGGGCCCTCCGGTCGGGGTCAAGGTCGGGGGCGCTCGCCGTACGGCCCGTCAACCAGGTACCGCATGCATACGCCGATGAGGACAATACTCGCCGGTCATGTCGCGACGCACACCGGATTCACCCACCTGATACGCAGTGTTGACACCCGTTTCCCACGCGTTTCGCCGCAGGTCTCCCGTAGATAAGGCGTACCCACCTACCATCAGCCCGTCCTCTGACAGGAATTGACGGTGCTGGACACCAGAGCGAGGAGTGCTCATGGAGCGCGAACAGCGCGAGCAGAAGCCCGGGCGGCGCGCCCTTCTGGGGGCCGCGGCCCTCGGCGCGGGAGCGGTGGCCCTGGGCGGCGCGGGCACGGCAGCCGCCGCCGAGACGGGCACCGCGACGGCGAACGGGCCGGTGCGCGGGCTGCCGGTGCCGACCGTGATCGGCCACCGCGGCGCGTCCGGCTACCGCCCCGAGCACACGCTCGGCTCGTACCAGCTCGCACTGGACATGGGCGCGGACATCGTCGAGCAGGACCTCGTCCCCACCAAGGACGGGCATCTGGTGTGCCGTCACGAGAACGACATCACGGCCACCACCGACGTCTCCGCCCACCCGGAGTTCGCCGACCGCAAGACCACCAAGACGGTCGACGGCACCAAGCTGACCGGCTGGTTCACCGAGGACTTCACGCTGGCCGAGCTGAAGACGCTGCGCGCCAAGGAGCGCATCCCCGGCACCCGCCAGCGCAACACCCTCTACGACGGCCGCTGGGAGGTGCCCACCTTCGAAGAGGTGCTCCAGTGGGCCGACCGCGAGGGCCGCAAGCGGGGCCGCAAGGTCTGGCTGTACGTCGAGACCAAGCACCCCACCTACTTCCGCAAGCTGGGCCTCGGCCTGGAGGAGCGGGTCGCCAAGCTGCTCCGCCGTTACGGACGCCACACGAAGGACGCCGCGCTCTTCCTCCAGTCCTTCGAGCCGAGCAGCATCCAGCGGCTGCGCAAGCTGGTCGGCACCCCGGCGGTCGTGCTGCTGTCCACCATCACCAGCCGTCCCTGGGACTTCGTCGAGGCGAACGACCCGCGGACGGTCGCGGACCTCGTCAAGCCCGAGGGCCTGAAGTGGATCGCGAGCTACGCCCAGGGCATCGGCCCCGACCTGTCGGTGATCATCCCGCGCACGTCCGACGGCAAGCTCGGCACCCCGACCAGCGTGGTCAAGGACGCGCACGCGGCCGGGCTCGTCCTGCACCCGTACACCATGCGCAACGAGAACTCCTTCCTGCCGGCCGACTTCCGGCGCGGCACCGACGCCAACGCGTACGGGGACGCCTTCGGCGCCTTCAAGGCGTACCTCGACACCGGCATCGACGGGATCTTCTCCGACAACCCGGACACCGCCCTGCTCGCGGCGGCGGACTTCCGCAAGTAATGAGGTGACGGAAGGCGGTGGGCCGCGTCAAGGCACGGCCCCCCACCTCCCCGGTCGGGTGAGAGACCCGCGGCCCGGCAACCGCCGCCGAGCGCGCCACGTCCCGCCCGGCATGGAGCTTGTGGAGCAACTGCGTCCGCTGCTCGCCGCCGAGGCGGCGGCCGAGGCGTACGGCGCGGGCGTCGAGCCCGCCGAGCTGGAGCAGGCCGTCTGGCTGCGGCTGCTGGAGCGCACCCGCGACAGCGGCCCGCCGCCCCAGCCCGCGCGCTGGCTGCGCCACGCGGTCCGGGCCGAGGTGCGCGGCGCCCGGCGCCGGGCGCGCCGTGAGGTTCCGTACGACCCGGTGGGCGACGGCCCGCCCAGCGGACCCGAACCCCGCCCCGCCGAGCACGCCGCGCTCACCGCCGAGACCGGGCGCGTGCTGCGCGCCGCGGTGCGTCGGCTGCCCGGCCGCTGTCCGAGGCTGCTCGGGGCGATGCTGTCCCGCTCCGATCTGACATATCGCGAGATCGCGGGTGAGTTGGGTATCTCACAGGGCAGTCTCGGCCCGGTACGTTCCCGATGTCTGGGTTGCCTGCGCAGAATGCTCACCGCGGAGGTTGCGGCTCCTGAACCGTGGGGAAAGGAGCGTTAGACAATCGGCGCCCAGGAGGCGGCCACAACCACGTGGCGCCTCCTATCCAGGCAATGAACCCCGGTCGCCCCTACCCTCAGGCGGCCGGCGGACCGAGAAAAGGGGAGGCATGCGCACATGGGCATGAGCGTGACCATCTCCGCGGCGACCGCGGACGACGCCGAGCAGATCCTCAAGCTGCAGTACCTGTGTTATCAGGGTGAGGCCGAGCT
Source organism: Streptomyces sp. NPDC021212 (assembly GCF_044332925.1). Taxonomy (NCBI): domain Bacteria; kingdom Bacillati; phylum Actinomycetota; class Actinomycetes; order Kitasatosporales; family Streptomycetaceae; genus Streptomyces; species Streptomyces sp. NPDC021212. Next base: position 400,828 of record NZ_JBIRPZ010000002.1, on the reverse strand, counting down.
CTACGGGGACTACTCCATCGAGCCGCTGACGCAGACGCTCGACGACCTGCGCGCCGAACTGGGCGAGGGCTGTGTGCTGGTGGCCCGGCTCGGCGAGGAGGTCGTCGGCTCGGTCCGGGGCGCCGTCGACGACAAGGGCACGGCCGCCATCGGCAAGCTCATCGTCCACCCGCGGATGCAGCGGCACGGGCTCGGCGGGCGCCTGCTCGCGGCGATCGAGGCGCAGCTGGCGGAGGGGCGCGCCGCCAAGCGCTACCGGCTGGCGACGGGCCACCGCAGTGACGGCAACCTGCGGCTGTACCGCAAGTACGGGTACGCGCAGGTCGGCACCGAAGAGGTCAACCGCCGCCTGAGCGTGGTCACCCTGGAGAAGGACGCCTCCAGGTCGGCCTTCGCCGCGAGCGCGTAACGCCTGCGGAGAGCGGAGCCCCTACCCCGCCCCTTCCCGAACCCGGGGGCTCCGCCCCGGGCCCCCCACCGGGGCTCCGCCCCGGACCCCGGTCCTCAAACGCCGGACGGGCTGGATTCCCGGCGCGCCCGGGAGGGGGCCGGGGGGCGAAGCCCCCGGAACGGGGTCCGGGGCGGAGCCCCGGCGGGTCCAGGGCTTGCCCATGGTTCGGGAAGGGGCGGGGTGGGGAATCAACCGTCCCTGCGCGCGCGGCGCAGCCACAGCAGGCCCGTCACCGGCAGGAAGATCGGGATGAAGAGGTAGCCCATCCCGTAGTCCGACCACACCGTCTGGTCGGGAAAGGCCGAGGGGTCGGCCAGGGTCCAGGTGCCGACCGTCAGCACACCCAGCAGCTCCGCCCCGCAGCACACCATGGCCGCCTTACGCGCACCCTCCCCGCCCCGCACCAACGAGACCGTGATGAAGGCGTACACCACGGCGGAGACCGCCGAGAGGATGTACGCGAGCGGCGCCTCGTCGAACTGCGCGATCAGCTGGTAGAGCGAGCGCGACGCCGCGGCCACCGTGAACACCCCGTAGAGCATCACCAGCAGCCGCCCCGGCCCCTGCCCGAGCCCCGTACGCCCACGTTCCGCCGACTCAGCCACCCACGCCTCCCCAGATGTCGTACAGCCGTACCTCCAGCACCGCCAGCACCACGGCCGCCGCCGCGACCGTCGCCGAGCCCCAGCGGGTCCGCTCCGCCAGCGACATGAACGCCGCGATCGGCACGGCCAGCGCCGAGCCGACCAGATAGGCGAGGAAGATCGCCACGCCCTGCTCGGGGTCGTCGCCCCGGGCCAGCCGCACGATGCCGATGACCAGCTGGACGATCGCCAGCAGGGACACCACGGCCATGCCGATGAAGTGCCAGTCCTTGGTGGGCTGGTCGCGGTAGGCGGCGAAACCGCACCACGCGGCGAGCGCGAGCGCGGCCGCACCGAGCACGGCGGTGAGCAGGTCGATCAACGGGACCTCCGCCAGCGGAGCCGCCGCGCGGTGCGGTCCCGCACACAGGGGGTGACAAGCATGGGACGACTGTAATCGGCCCGAATGACCGCGTTGCGATCGGCCCCGTACGCTGCGCCTCATGAAGATCACCGCTGACGCCCTCCTGTTCGACAACGACGGAACCCTCGTCTCCTCCATGGAGTCCGTGGTCCGCTGCTGGACCCGCTGGGCCGCGGAGTACGGCGTGACGGAGGAGTTCGCCCGGGTCGAGCTGCACGGCCGCCCGGCGACCGACATCATCGGCGATCTGCTCCCCGCCGACCGCGTCGCGGAGGCCCGCCGGCGCATCGACGAGCTGGAGGTCGAGGACGTCCCGGGCGGGGTGCGGCTGCTGCCCGGCACCCTCGATCTGCTGGCCGGGCTGCCCGAGGAGCGCTGGGCCGTGGTGACCTCCGCGGGCCGCGCGCTGGCCGAGGCGCGGCTCGCCGAGGCCGGGATACGCCCGGGGCTGCTGATCACCGCGGACGACATCACCCGCGGCAAGCCGGACCCCGAGCCGTTCCTGCTGGCCGCCGGGAAGCTGGGCGCCGATCCGGCCCGCTGTGTGGTGTTCGAGGACGCCCCGGCCGGGCTCGCCGCCGCTCGGGCCGCCGGGATGCGGACCGTGGCGTTGACCACAACGACCAGCCGGGACGAGCTGGCGGAGCTGAACCCCGACATCGTGGTGGAGGACCTGTCGGCCGTGTCGGCACGGGCCGTCGACGGGGGAGTGGAGATCGTCGCGGGGGAGTGACCTTGAACGGAAACAATCCACATCTGTCCACGAGGTGGTCATTTATGTCCGCCATGCGGACATCGTTGATCGGCTCGTCAGGGTCTCTGGTTTACTGGCGGCCATGACCACGACGAGCTGCCGCACCCCTGCGACCGAGGCGATGACGACGCCCGGTGCTCGTTGTCGGTGTCGAATGTGTGACCGCTGAGGGCCCCTGCCCGAGCCTCGCGCCCCGAAGCGAGACCCGCTGAGCCATGTCCGCGCGCCCATGCGCGCGGACCCGGCCTGCCCCGCGTCACCGGACCCCGAGCCGCGCCGCGCCCCACCACCGCGCGCCCGCCCTCGGCCCGCCCGCGCCGCTTCCGTAAGGAATGAACCGTGCCCGGCGGCACAACCGCCTGCACTCAACAGTGACGGAAACCCTGTGATCACCACTACGGACCTGACAAAGGTCTACCGCTCACGAGGCCGCGAGGTCACCGCCCTCGACGGCGTCGATCTGCATGTCCGCGAGGGTGAGGTGTACGGCGTCGTCGGTCAGAGCGGCGCCGGGAAGTCCACCCTCATCCGCTGCGTCAACCTCCTGGAGCGCCCCACCTCCGGCACGGTCACCGTGGCCGGCCAGGACCTCACCGCACTGGCGGGCCGGGGGCGGGGGGCACCTCCCAGCGGTAGCTGGGGGAGTGCCGGGTCCGCGCTGCGCCAGGCGCGCAGCCGGATCGGCATGGTGTTCCAGCACTTCAACCTGCTCTCCTCGCGCACGGTGCGCGACAACGTCGAGCTGCCGCTGGAGATCCTCGGCGTCTCCGGCAAGGAGCGCACCCGCAAGGCCCTGGATCTGCTGGACCTGGTCGGCCTCGCCGACAAGGCCAAGGCGTACCCGGCGCAGCTGTCCGGCGGTCAGAAGCAGCGCGTCGGCATCGCCCGCGCGCTCGCGGGCGACCCGAAGGTGCTGCTGTCCGACGAGGCGACCTCCGCGCTCGACCCCGAGACCACCCGCTCGATCCTCCAGCTGCTGCGCGACCTCAACCGGCAGCTGGGCCTGACCGTGCTGCTGATCACGCACGAGATGGACGTCGTCAAGACGATCTGCGACTCGGCCGCGCTGATGAGCGACGGCCGGATCGTGGAGTCCGGCAAGGTCACCGACCTGCTGGCCACCCCCGGCTCCCGGCTGGCGCAGGAGCTGTTCCCGGTCGGCGGGGTGCCCTCGGCCGAGGACCGCACGGTCGTGGACGTGACGTTCCAGGGCGAGGCGGCGACCAAGCCGGTGATCTCCCAGCTGTCCCGTACGTACAACATCGACATCTCGATCCTCGGCGCCGCGATGGACACCGTCAGCGGCAACCAGGTCGGCCGAATGCGCATCGAGCTGCCCGGCCCCTTCGAGGAGAACGTCGTGCCGATCGGCTTCCTGCGGGAGCAGGGCCTTCACGTTGATGTAGCAGACGTGGCCGATGTGGATGCGGCGAAGACCGCCGTGCTCAAGGAGGGCGCCAAGTGACCTGGTCCGAGATGCAGCCCCTGTTGCAGCAGGCCTGTCTGGAGACGCTCTGGATGGTCGGCTGGTCGGCCGCCATCGCGATCATCGGCGGGCTGCCGCTCGGTGTGCTGCTGGTGCTCACCGACCGGGGCGGCGTGCTGCCGAACGTGGTCGTGAACAAGGTCGTCGGCCAGGTGGTCAACGTCGCGCGCTCGATGCCGTTCATCATCCTCATGGTCGCGCTGATCTCCTTCACCCGCGCGATCGTGGGCACCACCATCGGCCCCGCGGCCGCGATCGTGCCGCTCGCGATCGGCGCCATCCCCTTCTTCGCCCGGCTCGTGGAGACCGCGGTGCGCGAGGTCGACGCCGGGCTGGTGGAGGCCGTGCAGGCGATGGGCGGCTCCACCTGGACCGTCGTACGCAAGGTCCTGCTGCCCGAGTCGCTGCCGTCGCTGATCTCCAGCGCGACCACGACGATCGTCGCGCTCATCGGCTACTCGGCGATGGCCGGCACGGTCGGCGCGGGCGGGCTGGGCGACCTCGCCGTCCGCTACGGCTACCAGCGGTTCGAGACCCAGCTGATGTGGGTCACCGTGGCCATCCTCGCGGTGGTGATCTCCGTCATCCAGTTCGCGGGTGACCTCGCCGCCCGCGCGCTCTCCCACCGCGGCCTCGCCGCCAAGACCTCCTGACACCCCATCTCCTGAAAGGCACTTTTCGTGCGTAACGTCATCAAGACCGCCACCACCCTGCTCGCCGCCGCCGCGCTCGCCGCCGGTGCGTCCGCCTGCGCCCCGCCCAGCAAGGGCGGCACCGACAAGAACGGCCCGCTGCTCGTCGGCGCGAACCCCGTCCCGCACGCCGAGATACTGAACTACGTCAAGGACCACCTGGCGAAGAAGGCGGGGCTCAAGCTGGAGGTCAAGGAGTTCACCGACTACAACTCGCTGAACCCCGCCACCCAGGACGGCTCGGTGGACGCCAACTACTTCCAGAACAAGCCGTTCCTCGACGACTACGAGAAGAAGCGCGGCGGCGACATCGTGCCCGTGGTCACCGTGCACCTGGAGCCGCTCGGCCTCTTCTCGCACAAGGCGAAGAAGGCCGACGACCTCAAGAAGGGCGCCACCGTGGCCGTGCCCAACGACGCGGTGAACGAGGCCCGGGCGCTCAAGCTGCTGGACACGCACGGCGTCATCAAGCTCAAGAAGGGCGCCGGCACCGAGGCCACCCCCAAGGACATCGCGGACAATCCCAAGGACCTGAAGTTCAAGGAGCTGGAGGCGCCCCAGCTGCCGCGGTCCCTGGACGATGTGGACGCCGCCGTCATCAACGGCAATTACGCCATCCAGGCAAAGCTCAACCCCGCCAAGGAGGCGCTGATCCTGGAGTCCCCGGACAACAGCCCCTACGGCAACTTCCTCGCCGTGAAGAAGGGCAACGAGGACGACCCGCGGGTCAAGAAGCTGGCCAAGCTCCTCACCTCGCCGCAGGTGAAGAAGTTCATCAAGGACAAGTACGACGGATCCGTCCTCGCGTCGTTCTGACACCTACCATTCCGAAAAAGGACCGGCTGAACACGCAAGGCTCCGCATCCGGGCGACAATCGGATGCGGAGCCTTCCGTTTCCGCACCCCGTGCTGCATTTAGCTGGAGCGATGCTGCATGCTGGGCTCTTCGCCACGACTTTGATACGACCCGGTTACGGAGCGGCGCATGACATCCACTTTCCCGGACATCTCCATCAGCACGGAACGGCTGGTGCTGCGCCCGTTCGAGGAAGCGGACCTGCCCGCGCTCACGGACATGATGAACGACGAACTCGTCATCACCTGGAGCCGGGCCCCCTACCCGTACACCCCCCGCGACGCGCGCGACCAGGCGATGCGGCTCGCCCCCGCCGAACGCACCACGGGGCGCGGAATCGTCTTCGCGGTCGCCGAATTCCTCACCCAGCGGCTCGTCGGAATCGTCCATCTGCGCAACACCGACTGGAAGGTCCTGGGCACCGAGATCAGCTATATCACCGCCCCGTGGGCGCGTGGCGAGGGCTATGCCGTGGAGTCGGTGCTGGCCGTCGCCCGCTGGCTGTTCCAGGACCAGAAGTTCGAGCGGATGGAGCTGCGTACCGCCGCGGGCAACACCGCCGGTCAGCAGGTCGCCCAGAAGGTCGGCTGTATCAGCGAAGGAGTACTCCGCAACGCCTGCATAGCGCGCACCCAGATGGAGGACGGCGGCTGGACCGACCTGCGCACCGACCTCATCGTCTGGAGCCTGCTCCCCGAGGACCTGGAGGGCGATCTGGAGGGCGCGCCCGAGCAGCGGGACGAGACCGAGGGCTTCGGCATCTTCCCCACGTACTCCGAATACATCGACGGGCGCTGACGCGCTGACGCGCCGACGGCCGTTGACAGGCGCTGACGGGCACGGACGGGCGATGAACCCGGCGCGCCGCGCCTCCCGCGAGCCCCCGATGCACCACCTCCGCCCCTGCCCCCGGTCCTCCGGTCCGGACCAGGCGGGGTAACCTCTCCGGGCTGAGCACCCCGCGGGCCGGCCCGCCCACAGCCGGAATACGCGTCCACGGCACGCGCGGCGCACCCGCCGCGGCCACCGCGGCACGCCAGCCGTGGCACGCCACCCGCGGCACCGCCCGCGCGCACCACGCATCGCGACCGTGCGCACCACCCGCGACCGACCTGCGACACATTTGGGAGACAGAGGACGATGGCCGACCGCGTCACGGTGATCGGTTGGGACGGCTCCCCGCTCATGGACGTGGCCCGATCCGCCCTCGGCGCGGCCACCCTCGTGGCCGGCGCCGCCCACCACCTGGCGCTGCCCGAAGTCCCGCCCGGCGCCGAACGCATCCGGCTCGGCAGCGTGGACCTCGCCGCCCGCCGCATCGCCCAGCACCGCGGCTCCGCCGTGGTCCTGGCCGACGGCGACCCCGGCTTCTTCGGCGTCGTACGCGCCCTCCGGGCCCCCGAGCACGGCCTGGAGGTCGAGGTCGTGCCCGCCGTCTCCTCCGTCGCCGCCGCCTTCGCCCGCGCCGGGATGCCCTGGGACGACGCCCAGGTCGTCGTCGCCCACAGCCGCGACCTGCGGCGCGCCGTCAACGTCTGCCGCGCCCACACCAAGGTCGCCGTCCTCACCTCCCCGGGCGCCGGCCCCGCCGAACTGGCCCTGCTCCTCGGCCCGGTGCACCGCACCTTCGTCATCTGCGAGGCCCTGGGCACCGAACGCGAGCAGGTCACCGTGCTGACCTCCGACAAGGCCGCCGACCACACCTGGCGCGACCCCAACGTCGTCATCGTCATCGGCGGCTCCGGCGCCGCGGCGGTCCGCAGCGGCGCACCCACCGGCGCCGCCCGCGGTGCTCTCCAGAGCGGCGGCTGGATCGCCGGCCGCGACCCCGGCTACCCCGGCTCCGTACGCGGCTGGGCGCTGCCCGCCCCGGCGTACGCGACCGTGCTCGGCGAGAACGAGTCGCAGCAGCTGCGTGCCTTCCAACTCGCCCGTATCGGCCCCCGCGTCGGCGACCTGGTCTGGGACATCGGCGCGGGCAGCGGCGCCGCCGCCGTCGAAACGGCCGGCTTCGGCGCCGCCGTCATCGCCGTCGACCGCGACCAGGACGCCTGCGAACGCACCGAAACCCTCGCCCGCCGCTTCGGCGTCCAGCTCCAGGTCGTCCACGGCGCCGCGCCCGCGGTCCTCGAAGACCTGCCCGAACCGGACGTCGTCCGCGTCGGCGGCGGGGGCGCGCCCGTCGTCGCCGCGTGCGCCGCCCGCCGCCCCGAGCGCATCATCACCCACGCCACCACCCGCGACGAGGCGGAGGCCATCGGCGCCGCCCTGGAGGACGGCGGCTACGGGGTCGAGTGCCTGCTGCTGCAATCCGTCGAGTTGGACACCCGGGTGTGGGCCGAACGCGAGCGCGCGGTCGCCTTTCTCCTCTGCGGACACCGCCCGCACCAGTGATTTTGTCGCTGTGACGTTCCTCCCGAGCTTCGCCCCGGTGACCTTCCGGAAGCGTCGCGCGGGGTAGGCTGGCGGATCGTTGTACTGCCTGTACCGCTGCCCGGTGTTCGGCGCTTTATCGGCCAAAGGCCGGAATGTGCCCCTTTCTTACCGGGTTGCGGTAGGCAAGCCTCGGGCGTGCTACGTGCCGCGCACGGCGCACGCTCGTTCTTGCTCACGGGGCTTGCTCCCGGCGGTAGGCGGTTGGAAGGAGCACTAGCGATGGGCGAGGGGTACGCATGACCGACACCGGCCAGGTCCCGGGTGAGGGACTGCCGGAGAACGCAGGCGGACGACTCGGACAACCGCACCCGGCGGATGTCCACGGCCCGCCTGCCGACGCCGGTTACACCGAACAGCCGCAGCCCGGTGTTCCGCCCGGCGCCGGATACACCTTCCTCGACGGCCCCGACACCGGCGGCGAGGAGGACGACCTGCTGCTGATGCCGGGCGCGCAGGGCGCCTGGAGCGAGCAGCAGGCCCAGTACGAGCACCAGGCCCAGTACGAGCACCAGATGCAGGCCCCGATGCAGCCGCCGTACCCGCAGGCGCAGGGCCAGGGGCTGTACGAGGGCGGGGTGCTGGACCCCGGCATGGCCGCGTACGCCGACGCCCAGATGCCCGAGCCGCAGCCGGTGGCCGAGGCCCCGGACGGCCCGGTTCCGCCCCCGGCCGCGGAACAGCCCGCTGCCCCGCAGCCGCCCCAAGCCCCCGCCGCGCACTCAGCGCCCCCCACGCCTCCCGCGCCTCCCCGCCGCCCCCTGCACATGGGCCCGCCCGTTCCCGACACCTCCGGCGGTGTGGTCCGTTCGCTCGCCGATCGCGGCCCGGCCGCCGGCCGGCACAGCGCGCCGCCCGTCCAGCAGCCCCAGTCGGCGGCCCCGCCCGAGCCCGAGTACACCGGTGGCGTCGACTACGCCAGCGCCCCCGAGTACGCCGCCGGGCCGCAGTACTTCACCACCCAGCCGCACCTGCCCCAGCCCGAGGACCCCGGTCAGCTCCCGGGCCCGCAGCTCGCCGACCTCCCGCAGATCGGCGACGCCCCGCCGCCCGGCGACGCCTGGGACCCCCAGCCGCCCCCGCCCATGCCCGCACCAGCAGAAACGGTCGGTCTCGGAGACCAGCCGATGCCGCCGGAGGGTGCGCCTCCGGCGGCGATGGACCTGGGGTACGCGGACCCGGGGTACGCCGATCCCGGCTATGCCGACCCGGGGTACGCCGACCCGGCCGCGACCATCCCGCCCCAGGGCGGGGCGCCCGCCCCGGAGCCCGGGCACCCGGCCGTCGACATCCCGGCCCAGATCCAGCCGGGCATCACCCCGGACCAGCTCCACGCGGGTCCCCAGGCCGTCATCCCGGCCCAGATCCCCCACGAGGACGCCGAACCGGTCGTGGTCGACCCGGGCCACGCGATAGTCGCCGACGCCCCGGCCGACGCCCCGGCTGCCGCCGAGGTGCAGGTCCCGGCCGAACCGGCTGCCCCCGGCGAGGCTCCGGTGCCTGAGGCTGACGAGCAGGCCGCGCCCGCGCAGGCCCCCGCCGAGCCGTTCGTGGAAGAGGCCCCGGCCGCCGCCGATCCGGCTGCTGAGGCACAGGCTCCGGTCGACCCGGCTGCCGCCGGTGAGGCTCCGGTGCCGGAGGCTGACGCCCCCGCCGAGCCGTCCGCGGTTGAGGCCCCGGCCGCCGGCGATCCGGCTGCTGCGGATGCGGAGGCTGCGCCTGCCGAGGTGCAGGCCCCGGGCGTCACCGACCCGGCTGCCGCCGGTGAGGCTCCGGTGCCGGAGGCTGACGCCCCCGCCGAGCCGTCCGCGGTTGAGGCCCCGGGCGCCGACGATCCGGCTGCCGCTGAGGCACAGGCTCCGGCGTCGGAGGCCGACGCCCAGGCTGCCCCCGCTTCCGCTGAGCTGCCTGCGGCAGAGGTGCAGGCCGCCGCCGAGACCGCCGCCCCCGACGAGGCTCCGGTGCCGGAGGCCGACGCGCAGGCGGCGGCGGATGCCCCGGCCGAGACCGTTGCCCCCGAAGAGGCTCCAGAGGCTGTCGCCGAGGACGAGGCCGAGTCCGCCGAGGTGCAGGCCCCTGCCGACCCGGCTGCTCCGGACGAGGCTCCGGCGTCCGAGGCTGACGCGCAGGTCGCGCCCGAGTCGGCCCCTGCCGAGCCGTCCACGACGGATGCCCAGGTGGCGCCCGCCGAGGCACAGGCCCCGGCCGACGCTCCGGTGCCGGAGGCCGAGGCGCAGGCGCCTGCCGAATCGGCCCCCGCCGAGCCGTTCGTGGCGGAAGCCCCGGACACCACTGATCCGGCAGCCGCCGAGGCGCAGGAGACCCCTGCCGACCCGGCTGCCTCCGATGAATCTCCGGAGCCGGGGGCCGAGGCGCAGGCTGACCCCGCCGAGGTGCCCGAGGCAGAAGCCCCGGCCGAAGAAGTCGCCCCCCACGACGAGGCCGAAGCCGAGGCCGGGACCGAGGCTGCGGTGGCCGCCGGTGACGTGGAGCCGGATGGCGAGCCCGCCGCGCCTGACGCCCCCGAGGCCGAGACGGCTCCCGAGCACGAGGCCGAACCGGCCGCCGCCGAGGCGCCGGAGGCTCAGGACGAAGCCACCGAACCGGCCCCCGACGACGACGCATCCCTTCAGCCGGAGGCAACCGCCGAAGGCGACGAACAGGGCGAACAGACCGACGCCACGGCCCCCGAGCCCGCACCCATCCCCTTCGGCCCCCGCGCCGACGCGGGATACGACGACGCCGAGCGCGCCGCCGTCCACCGCGTGATGCGCGAGCGCCGGGACATCCGTAACGGCTTCCGGCCCGACCCCATCCCGCACGAGGTGCTGCGGCGCGTGCTGGAGGCCGCGCACACCGCGCCCAGCGTGGGGCAGTCCCAGCCGTGGGACTTCGTCGTCATCCGCTCCGAGGAGACCCGGCGCACCATGCACGAGCTGGCGGTGCGCCAGCGCGACGCGTACGCCAAGTCCCTCCCCAAGGGCCGGGCCAAGCAGTTCAAGGAACTGAAGATCGAGGCGATCCTCGAGACGCCGATCAACATCGTCGTCACCGCCGACCCGACCCGCGGCGGCCGCCACACCCTCGGGCGGCACACCCAGCCGCAGATGGCGCCGTACTCCTCGGCGCTCGCCGTGGAGAACCTGTGGCTCGCCGCCCGCGCCGAAGGGCTCGGCGTCGGCTGGGTCAGCTTCTTCGACGAGCGCGAGATGGTCCGTACGCTCGGGCTGCCCGATCACCTGGAGGCCGTGGCGTACCTGTGCGTCGGGTACGTGGACGAGTTCCCGGAGGAGCCGGAGCTGCTGCGGGCCGGATGGTCCAAGCGCCGCCCGCTCTCCTGGGTCGTCCACGAGGAGACGTACGGGCGGCGCGCGCTGCCCGGCGAGGACCCGCACAGCCTGCTGACGGAAACCCTCCAGGGCATCCGTCCGCTGGACGCCAAGGCGCTCGGCGAGGCGTGGGAGCGGCAGAAGCGGATGACCAAGCCGTCCGGGGCGCTCGGCATGCTGGAGATCATCTCCGCGCAGCTCAGCGGGCTGTCCCGGCAGTGCCCGCCGCCGATTCCGGAGCCCGCCGCGGTCGCGATCTTCGCGGGCGACCACGGGGTGCACGCCCAGGGCGTCACCGCGTGGCCGCAGGAGGTCACGTCCCAGATGGTCGCCAACTTCCTGGGCGGCGGTGCGGTCTGCAACGCGTTCGCGAGCCAGGTGGGCGCCGAGGTGTGCGTCGTGGACGTGGGCGTGACGAGCGAACTGCCCGCCACCCCCGGTCTGCTGCCGCGCAAGGTCCGGGCGGGCACCGGCGACTTCACCACCGGCCCCGCCCTCACCCGCGAAGAGGTGCTGCGCGCCCTCGAAGTGGGCATCGAGACCGCCCGCGACCTGGTCGCCGCCGGGAACAAGGCGCTGCTCACCGGCGAGATGGGCATCGCCAACACCACCACGTCGGCCGCCCTGGTCGCCGTCTACACCGGCGCCGACCCGGCCGAGGTGACCGGCCGCGGCACCGGCATCAACGACGAGATGCACGCGCGCAAGATCGACGTCGTACGGCGCGGTCTGGAGCTGCACCAGCCCGACCCCGCCGACCCCATCGGCGTCCTCTCCGCCTTCGGCGGCCTGGAGCACGCCGCGATGGCCGGGCTGCTGCTGGGCGGCGCCTCCCTGCGTACCCCCGTCATCCTGGACGGGGTCAGCGCGGGCGCCGCCGCCCTGGTCGCCCGCGCCATCGCCCCCGAGGTGCTGGCGGCGTGCATCGCGGGCCACCGCAGCGCCGAGCCGGGCCATGTGGCGGCCCTCAACAAGCTGGGCCTGCGCCCCCTGGTCGACCTGGACCTGCGCCTCGGCGAGGGCACGGGCGCCCTGCTCGCCCTCCCGGTGGTGCAGAGCGCCGCACGGGCGATGCACGAGGTGGCCACGTTCGACTCCGCGGGAGTCACGGAGAAGAACTGACGTGCGCCCCCGCCACGTAGGGTGTCGGCGGGGGCCATGCCCCACTACCTGATCAGCCGCTCCAGCGCCGCAGCGGCAGGCATTCTTTACGAGGAGAGCCGCACCGCCATGTCCGAGAACTTCGCATACCCGGTCGGACTGCGCCTCACGGGGCGGCGCGTCGTCGTCCTCGGGGCGGGCCAGGTCGCCCAGCGGCGGCTGCCCGCGCTGATCGCCGCGGGCGCGGACATCCTGCTGATCTCGCCCTCCGCGACGCCCTCCGTCGAGGCGATGGCCGAGGCGGGGGAGGTGCGCTGGGAGCGCCGCCGCTACCAGGACGGCGACTTCGAGGACGCCTGGTACGCGCTGATCACCACCGACGACCCGGCCGCCAACGCCGCCGCCTCCGCCGAGGCCGAGGCGCGCCGGGTGTGGTGCGTACGCAGCGACGACGCCGAGGCCGCCTCCGCCTGGACCCCGGCCACCGGGCGCAGCGAGGGCGTCACCGTCGCCGTGCTCACCGGGCAGGACCCGCGCCGCTCCGCCGCCGTGCGCGACGCCGTGGTCGAGGGCCTGCGCGACGGCACCCTCGCCGCGCCCCGCCACCGCACCCGCGGCCCGCACGTCGCCCTGGTGGGCGGCGGCCCCGGCGACCCGGACCTGATCACCGTCCGCGGCCGCCGCCTCCTCGCCGAGGCCGACGTCGTGGTGGCCGACCGGCTCGGCCCCCGCGACCTCCTCGACGAACTTCCGCCCCACGTCGAGGTCATCGACGCCGCGAAGATCCCGTACGGCCGCTTCATGGCCCAGGAGGCGATCAACAACGCGCTGATCGAACACGCCAAGGCGGGCAAGGCGGTCGTCCGGCTCAAGGGCGGCGACCCCTTCGTCTTCGGCCGCGGTATGGAAGAGGCCGAGGCGCTCGCCGAGGCCGGCATCCCCTGCACCGTCGTCCCCGGCATCTCCAGCTCCATCAGCGTTCCCGCCGCCGTCGGGATCCCCGTCACCCACCGCGGGGTCGCCCATGAGTTCACCGTGGTCAGCGGCCATGTCGCCCCCGACGACCCGCGCTCCCTCGTCGACTGGTCCGCGCTCGCCAGCCTGCGCGGCACGCTCGTCCTCCTGATGGCCGTCGAGAAGATCGGCGCCATCGCCGCCGCCCTCGTCCACCACGGCCGACGCCCCGACACCCCCGTCGCCGTCATCCAGGAGGGCACCACCGCCGCCCAGCGCCGCGTGGACGCCACCCTGGCCACCGTGGGCGACGTGGTCGCCGCCGAGGGCGTACGGCCCCCGGCCGTCATCGTCATCGGCGACGTGGTCTCCGTCGGCTCCCGTCCGGCGTAACCGCCGGTAACTTCCTCCCGTCGCCGCATTGGCACGGCATCCAGGACAAGGCAGTATCACTTAAGTGGCTGATCTCATCACCGTCGATGATCCCGACGACCCGCGGCTGCGCGACTACACGGGTCTGACCGATGTGGAGCTACGGCGCAAGCGCGAGCCCGCCGAAGGTTTGTTCATCGCCGAGGGCGAGAAGGTGATCCGGCGGGCCCGCCTCGCTGGTTACGAGATGCGCTCGATGCTGCTGTCGTCCAAGTGGGTCGACGTCATGCGCGACGTCATCGAGGACGTCCCCGCCCCCGTCTACGCCGTCAGCCCCGAACTGGCCGAGCGCGTGACGGGCTACCACGTCCACCGCGGCGCCCTCGCCTCCATGCAGCGCAAACCGCTGCCCGAGGCCGAGGAACTCCTGGCCGGCGCCCGACGCGTCGTGATCATGGAGTCCGTCAACGACCACACCAACATCGGCGCCATCTTCCGCAGCGCCGCCGCGCTCGGCATGGACGCCGTCCTCCTCTCCCCGGACTGCGCCGACCCCCTCTACCGCCGCTCCGTGAAGGTCTCCATGGGCGCCGTCTTCTCCGTCCCCTACGCCCGCCTGGAGACCTGGCCGCGCGGTCTCGAAGCGGTCCGGCACGCCGGCTTCAAGATCCTCGCCCTCACCCCCGACGAAAAGGCCACCTCCCTCGACGACGCCGCCCCCCACCGCCTGGACCGCGTCGCCCTCATGCTGGGCGCCGAGGGCGACGGCCTCTCCACCCAGGCCCTCATGTCCGCCGACGAGTGGATCCGCATCCCCATGGCCCACGGCGTCGACTCCCTCAACGTGGGCGCGGCGGCGGCCGTGGCGTTCTACGCCGTAACAACGGGCCGCCCCGAGTCGTAGAGGGGCTCCGCCCCCCCCAAACCCCCCGCCGGGGCTCCGCCCCGGACCCCGGTGCGCGGTGCGTCCGGTGGGTGGTGCCGGTGCGGGGCCTCCGGGGCAGGGTCCCGGACCGTATATTTACGGCGCCGTTGACCGGAAACGTGGTGTGGACGTCGGGCGATTGGCGCCACCAATACACGGCAGCGTCCGGAACCCCACCCCTGCGACCCCGCCCCCGGCCAGGTCAGAGCCCGCTCTCGGGGCCTGCCTCAACCGCTCCAGGCGCCCCCGGCGCCGTCGGGACGCCCAGGCCGCGGGACGGACCCTGGCAGCCCTGGGCCGCCGCGATGCCCAGGGCGACCAGTAGCGTTACCACCACGAAGACCGTCAGCCGCTGCCGCAGCAGCCGGAGCCGGTCCGGGCCGGTGGGGCGGCGGCCGTTGGGGGAGGTGCGGACCGTACGGGCCGGGGGGCGCTGGGCGCCGCGGCGCGGGGCCGGGGGCCGCGCCGGGGGGGTGCGCCCCGGCGTACGCGCCGCCCCCGCACCGGGCGCCCCGGACCGCGGCGACGACGCCCGCGCCGCCGCCGGGCCCCGGGGCGGCGTCCCGCGGGAAGGCGTACCCCGGGAAGGCGTACCGCGGGGCGGCGTACCCCCGCCGGGGCGGCGCTCCGTGTGCTGGTCGGCGTACGCGTCGGCCCGCCGCCCCACCGGACGCCCGTCCGGGGCATGCCCATGGGACGCCCCGTGCCCGTGCCCGTGCGCCTCCCGCGCCGCGATCTCCTTGAGCCGCAGCGAGAGCTGCAGCGTCGTCGGCCGGTCCTCCGGGTCCTTGGCGAGGCACGCGTGCAGCAGGGGAGCCAGCGCGTCCGGCACCCCGAGCAGTTGCGGCTCCTCGTGCACGACGCGGTACAGCATCACCTCGGAACTCCCGTGCCCGAACGGCGAATCCGCCGTCGAGGCGTACGAGAGTGTGGCGCCCAGCGCGAAGACGTCCGTCGCCGGGGTGACGGTCGCGCCCCGGACCTGCTCGGGCGCGAGGAAGCCGGGGGAGCCGACGGCCGTGCCGACGTGGGTCAGCGTGCTGGCGCCGGTGGCCCAGGCGATGCCGAAGTCGATGATGCGGGGGCCCTTGGGGGAGAGCAGGATGTTCGACGGCTTGAGGTCACGGTGGACGACCCCCGCCTCGTGCACCGCCAACAGCCCCTCGGCCAGCGCGGACCCGATGGACGCGACGTGCGCGGCCGGCAGCGGGCCCTCCTCGTTCACCTTGTCGTGCAGGGAGGGGCCGGGCACGTACTGGGTGGCGAACCACGGCCGGTCGGCCTCCAGGTCCGCGGCCACCAGCCGCGCCGTACAGCCGCCGCGGATCCGCCGCGCGGCGGAAACCTCGCGGGCGAACCGCGACCGGAACTCCCGGTCCTCCGCCAGATCCGGCCGGATGACCTTCAGCGCCACCCGCTGCCCGCGCCGGTCGGAGCCGAGGTAGACGACCCCCATACCGCCCGCACCGAGCCGCCGGTGAAGCCGGAAGGAGCCGACGACACGCGGGTCCTCGCGCCGGAGCCGCATCATCGCCATGTCCGTCCCCTACCTCCGGTGGGGAGCCCTTCCCTTACCCCTTGGTGGGGAGCCCCATCCGCTGCCGTCTGCTGCCGATCCACTGCCGTCCGTCTGACGTGCACAGCTTACGGATTGACGGCCCCGCGCGCTGAGAGGCCGCGCATGCGTCGGCCTATGGATTGTCAGTGGTGCCTGGGATCCTGGAGAAGTGGGCCGGAATCGTGGCAATCCGTGCTCCGGTCCGCGCGTGCGTGATCTCAAAAGACCGTCTCAGAAGGGGGATTGAGGCCGTGAAGGGTGATCGTGTGGAGATAGTGGTGGACGCGGGCGACACGACACGGACGTACGAAGTGGTGGCCGGGAGGGCGGGGCGGCGCGTCGAGACGGCGGTGCGGCGCGGGGTGGTGGAAGTGAGCGAAGTCACCCGAAACGGGTCCGTGGTGCGGACGGCCCGCTTCATGGCGAACCGGGTCCTGGCCCTGGTGGAGCAGCCGGTGCCGCGGGGCGCGGACGGGGACCGTGAGTAGGGCCGTTCCACCCCTGGAAGGAGCTGCGCAAGGACCCCCCGAAGGGCCCCGGAGGGGCCCGCTCCGGCGGACCCCTCCGGGAAGACCCCAAGTCCCCGGCGGATTTCTCCACCCAGGGGAGTACGAGGCCCGGTCCGGCGTCATCCTCCGGGAGGCCCGGCAAGCGGTACGAGGGCATGACGCCGGGCACCGGGGCGCGCGCCTAATGTTGAGGTCAAGCGGCGGGCGCAGCACTCGTCCCCCGAGGTCAGACGCTCGCCGCTCCAGATGTGACGGAGGAAGGACGATGGCGGACACGGTAGGACGCACGGTCGTCAGGGCGCGCGGGCGCAGGGCTCTCGACGCGTTCGGCAGCCCGCAGACCGGCACCCGCCATCCCCTGGTCGCGGCGGCCATGGTGCTGCCGCTGGCCGTCCTGCTGAGCATCGCGTTCGGCGGCTGGGAAGCCGTCGTCACACAGGCGTCGTCCGTGGCGGGAATGCTGGGGCGCTGAGCGCCCCAGGCCCGGGAGAGCGGCCCGGGCCGGGGACTTCCTGGCCATCAGCCCCGTGGGGACGGGGGTGCGGCGGACGGCACGAAGCCCGGACAGCTGGGGAGCTGTCCGGGCTTGCGCCGTTGGTGGACCAACACGGCATACGGCGAAGGGCCGGAGCTTCTCGCTCCGGCCCTTCGCCGATCGGTGTGGACGATACTGGGATTGAACCAGTGACCTCTTCCGTGTCAGGGAAGCGCTCTCCCGCTGAGCTAATCGTCCCGGGAACTGCGTGCGCGATACTGGGATTGAACCAGTGACCTCTTCCGTGTCAGGGAAGCGCTCTCCCGCTGAGCTAATCGCGCGGGTGTGGGGCCGCGAGGACCCCGGAGGGTGGGACCACAAGGGACCCGAGTGGACGATACTGGGATTGAACCAGTGACCTCTTCCGTGTCAGGGAAGCGCTCTCCCGCTGAGCTAATCGTCCGAGGTGGAGACGGGATTTGAACCCGTGTAGACGGCTTTGCAGGCCGTTGCCTCGCCTCTCGGCCACTCCACCAGACGCAGGGGCGTGAACCCCCACTCCGAGCGGACGACGAGATTCGAACTCGCGACCCTCACCTTGGCAAGGTGATGCTCTACCAACTGAGCCACGTCCGCAGGTGTCGTTTCCCGGGGCGCTTCCGCGTCCCGGCGACGTGTTGAACTCTAGCGGATTCCGGGGCCAGCTCAAATTCCGTTTCCGCAGGGTGCTGCCCTGCTCGCCCGCCGCGATCCCTCCCGCGGCCCCCGTGACCAGGCGCCATAGACTCGCAAGCGTGCACGACCTGCCCCCTCTCGCCCGCTTCGGTGGCCTGCTCGCCACCGATCTGCGCGATGTGACCAGCGACCCCTCGGCCCTCGACACCGAGGGTTTCTGGGCTGTTGTCGCGGACTTCGAGGGTCGTGTGGTCTGTGCACGCTTCGGCGACGTACGCCGCGAGCCGGTGCCCGCGCCCGCGCCGGGCGCTTGGAGCGGGCCCCGGCCCACCGACTGGACCTCCTCGCTGGACCGGGCCGGGTACACGGAGGGGGTGCGCCGCGTCCGCGGTCACATCGCGGAGGGCGAGGTCTACCAGGCCAATCTGTGCCGCGTGCTGTCCGCACCGCTGCCCGACCCGTACGCGGCGGACGTGGACGCGCTGACCGCCCTGCTGGCCCGCGGCAACCCGGCCCCGTACGCGGGCACCGTTCGGCTGCCGGAACACGGGGTGGAGGTCGCCACGGCCTCGCCCGAGCTGTTTCTGCGCCGCTCCGGCCGGACCGTCGAGTCCGGGCCGATCAAGGGCACCGGCCGCCGGGCCGAGGACCTGCTGGAGAAGGACCACGCCGAGAACGTGATGATCGTGGACCTGGTCCGCAACGACCTGGGGCGGGTCTGTGCCACCGGCTCGGTGACGGTCCCCGACCTCTGCGCGGTCGAGCCGCACCCGGGCCTGGTGCACCTCGTCTCCACGGTCCGCGGGGAGCTGGCGCCGGGGGCGGGCTGGGCGGAGCTGTTCGCGGCGGCGTTTCCGCCGGGGTCGGTGACCGGGGCGCCCAAGTCCAGCGCCCTGCGCATCATCGGGGAGCTGGAGACCGCGCCCCGCGGTCCGTACTGCGGCGGCATCGGCTGGGTGGACGCGGACCGCGGCACCGGCGAGCTGGCCGTGGGGATACGCACCTTCTGGATCGACCGGCCGTCCCCCGGAGCCGCCGTGCTGCGGTTCGGCACCGGCGCGGGGATCACCTGGGGCTCCGACCCGGACCGTGAATGGGACGAAACCGAACTCAAGGCGGCGCGACTGCTCGCGGTAGCGTCGGAAGTACAGCAGCCGACGGGAAGGACCATGCGGTGACGATCTGGCTCGACGGATCCCTGCGCGAAGCCGACAGCGCCCAGGTGTCGGTCTTCGACCATGGGCTGACGGTCGGCGACGGCGTCTTCGAGACGGTCAAGGCGGTGGACGGCCGCGCCTTCGCGCTCACCCGCCACCTCCACCGGCTGGCCCGCTCCGCGCACGGCCTGGGCCTGCCGGAACCGGACCTCGACGAGGTGCGGCGGGCCTGCGAGGCGGTCCTCGCCGACAACCCCATGCCGCTGGGGCGGCTGCGGATCACCTACACCGGAGGGGTCTCGCCCCTCGGCTCCGACCGGGGCACGGCGGCCCCCACGCTCGTCGTCGCGCTCGTCGAGACGCACCGCAGGGCGGACACCACGACCGTGGTCACCGTCCCCTGGGTCCGCAACGAGCGCGGCGCGCTGGCCGGCCTCAAGACCACCTCGTACGGCGAAAACGTGATCGCGCTCGCCCGCGCCCGGGAACACGACGCCACCGAGGCCCTGTTCGCGAACACCGTCGGAGACCTCTGCGAGGGCACCGGCACCAACGTCTTCGTCGTCCTCGACGGCGAACTCCACACCCCGCCGCTCGCCTCCGGCTGCCTCGCCGGCATCACCCGCGCCCTCGTCCTGGAGTGGGTGGGGGCCCGGGAGACCGAGCTGCCGTTCGACGTCCTGGAGCGGGCCGACGAGGTCTTCCTGACCTCCACGACCCGGGACGTACAGGCCGTACGGCAGGTGGACGACCGGATCGTGCCCGGCGCGCCCGGACCGGTCACCGCCAAGGCCATGCGGATCTTCACCGAGCGCGCCGCCTCCGACGTCGACCCGTGACGCGCACGGGCCGCGGGAAGCGGAACGGAAGCCTTCCGCCGTAAACCTGGTGACGTGCGCCCCGGCGCCCGGTACAACACCATCGTGACCACCACGCTGCGGCCCACCACGCCCGAGCGGCACACCGACGACGGCGGGCGCGCGCGCTCGTACGAGGTGTGCGTCAACGGCCGTCCCGTCGGCAGCGTCCGGCTCACCACCGACGCCCGGCTGGGCCCGACCGTCGGGCGGATCGAGCACCTCCACATCGACGCCGCGGACCGGCACCGAGGCCGCGGCACCGTCGCCGCGCTCGCCGCCGAGGAGGTGCTGCGCCGCTGGAACTGCACCCGGCTGGTGGTGGGCGTCCCCGCCCGGGCGGCGACCGCCCTGGGGCTCGCGGCCGCACTCGGCTACCGCGAGCGCGGCCGGGACATGATCAAACCGCTGACGGACCCGCCCGGGCTGCCGCCGGGCAGCGCCGTGCGGGCCATGGTGGAGGCCGACTACCCGGCCTGGCACGCCCGCAGGCGCGCCGAGTACGCCCGCAGCCTGCTGGACAGCGGGCTCACCCGGGACGAGGCCGAGGCCAAGGCGGAGAGCGACTACGCGACGCTGCTGCCGCACGGCCCCGCCACCCCCGGCACGGTGCTGCGGGTCCTCGCCCACGACGGCACGGACGTGGGCACCCTCTGGCTGGCGCTGCGCGCCGGGGAGCCGGACGCCGAGGAACGGGGCGAGGCGTTCGTCTTCTCGGTCGAGGTCGCGGAGGAGCACCGCGGGCACGGCCACGGCCGGACCCTGATGCTGGCCGCCGAGCGCGACAGCCTGGACGCGGGAGCGCACAGCCTCGGCCTGCACGTCTTCGGCGGGAACACTCCCGCGCTGCGGCTGTACGAGTCGCTGGGCTACGAGCCGGTGGAATACCGCCTCATCAAGCAGCTGCTCTAGATCGCGTCGGCTAGGCGCCGTCGGCCAGCAGGCGGGCCGCGATCTCCTCGATCCGCTCCCGCAGCCCCTCCTGGCTCTTCCCGCCGTCCAGCCGCTCCCCGCCGATCACATACGTCGGGGTGCCGGTCACCCCGATCGCCTTGCCCTCGGCCTGGTCCGCGTCGACGATCAGGATGTGCCGGCCGTCGATCAGCGCGGTGTCCATCTCCTCGGCGTCCAGGCCCAGTTCCCGTGCCACGTCGACGAGCAGCAGCTCACCCCGGGAGCCCAGCTCCTCGGTGCGCTCCAGCACCGCTTCGACGTACGGCCACCCCCGCCCCTGCGTGACGGCCTCCTCGGCGGCCTGCGCCGCCGCGTGGGCGTGCCGGTGGCGCTCCAGCGGGAAGTGCCGCAGCCGGATCTCCAGGGCGTCGCTGAAGCGCTCGCGCAGGGCGCGCACGTCCGTCAACGCGGTACGGCAGTCGGGGCACTGGAGTTCGCACCACACGTCGAGTACGGGGCGGGCGGGATCGGTGTCGCTCATGGGGCCAGTCTTCCAGCCCCCACGGATTCCTCCGCACCACGTTCCCCAACCCGGAGATGACCCTGATCCCGGGCCCCGGATGTGGCCCTCGCCGACCCGCGGGGTGCACGATGGACATACTGCGCAATCATCGGCGGGAGGAACCCGATGCTGACCGACACCATCTGCGCGGCGCTGTCCGCGGCCGGTCTGGGCATCGCCGGTCTGACCGCGTACCGCAAGCGCTTCCGGACGGCGGCGCGGATCGCGGCCTACGCGCTGCTGCCGGTGGGCCTGGCGATGACCGGGATCCTGGACTGGCTGGCCGATCTGGTCTTCAACCCGACCGTATGGGCGGGCTTCGGCGTGCTCGGGCTCTCCTGGGTGCTGTTCATGGTGAGCCGGGCGGCCGAGCGCCGGGCCGGCGGCACCCGTAAGGAACGGCGCGCGGCGGCCACCGCGGAGCGGGACGGGGTGCCCGCCCCGGGGGCCCCGGGTCCCGCCCTGAAGCCCGGCCGCTCCGGCGGGTCTGGCAGCTCCGGTACAGAAGATTTCTCAGATATCGAGGCCATTCTCAAAAAGCACGGGATCTGACAACCTCCCGATCAAAAAACGCTCGCCGGTCGCAGCGGGGCTTCGGGCTGCGCCATGATCTCCCGCGAGATGCTGCAATCACCCGGGGAGCAATCCCCTATCGAAGGACCCCCTGTTCCACCGAGCGACGAGCCGCGCGGCTGCCTGTTCGCCCTCTCCCAGCCGCCGCTGATGCTTTTCCTCGCCTTCATAGGCATGCTGCTCTTCGGTACCGCGCTCCATGACCTCTACCGATGGTGACGTGTGGTGACGCGGCGGACGGCGGCGGCTCAGCTCGCCGCTTCCTTGCGCCGCGCGCGATACGCGGCGACGTGCAGCCGGTTGCCGCAGGTGCGGCTGTCGCAGTAGCGCCGGGAGCGGTTGCGCGACAGGTCCACGAAGGCGAAGCGGCAGTCCGGGGCCTCACAGCGCCGCAGCCGCTCGTGTTCGCCCGCCACCACGAGGAACGCCAGCGCCATGCCGCCGTCGGCCGCGAGATGGTCGGCCAGGGACGCTCCCGGGGCGAAGTAGTGCACATGCCAGTCGTAGCCGTCGTGGTCGGTCAGCCGGGGCGTGGTCCCGGCCGCCGCGATCATGGTGTTGAGCAGTTCGGCGGTGTGCCGGGGGCTGCTGCCGGCCGTGGCGAAGACCTCGGCGAACCGGGCCCGTACGGACCGCACGGCGGTCAGGTCGCGCTCACCGAGCGTGCCGGTGTCGCTGATGTCGTTGCGCTCGACGAACCGGCGCAGCGCGGCGACGTCCGCGAGGCCGTCCTCGCTCGCGCCCCCGGGCGCGGTGTTCACCAGGTCGACGACCGCGTCGAGCGCGCACCGGGTGTCGTGGTTGATCAGCACGATTGGCTCCCTGGCCCGCTGGGTCGGCGGTGCTCCTCGACGGCTCCTCCGATGCGCTCGACTCTAGCGGCGCCGGGCCCGGAGCGTGACACGGCGGTGCCGCCGCCGCGGACGGTGCCACGGCGGCGGCACCGCCGCCTGCCTCTGCCATTTTCTTGGGATGTCACTGCCGGGATGTGGCTGCCGGAATGTTCACTACCGGAATCTCGCATTCCGGCTCGCGCCGTCTCCCCGAGTCGGACGGCCGCGCTCAGCTCTCGTCGGGTCTCAGCTCTCCGCCAGGATGTGGGAGAGCTCTGTGTCGAGGTCGAAATGGCGGTGTTCGGTGCCGGGTGGCACAGCGGCGTCGGTCCGCTTCAGGAACGACTCCAGGGCCCGCGCCGGGGCCTCGAGCAGAGCCTCTCCCTCCGGGGAGCTCAGGGCGATGCAGACGACGCCCTGGCCGTGGCTACGGGATGGCCACACTCTGACGTCGCCGGTGCCGGTGGGCCGGTGCAGGCCCTCGGCGAGAAGGTCGCGGGCGAAAACCCATTCGACCGTCTCTTCGGCTCCGGTGTGGAAGGTGGCGTGCACGGCGTAAGGGTCGGCCGTGTCATACCGCAGTCCCGCGGGTACAGGCAGTGAGGACTCGCTCGACACAACGAGGCGCAGGTGCAGCTCGCAGCTGACCGTGGTGTTCATAAGCGCCAGGGCCTTTCGCTCAGTGTGCGCTCGGGGATTCGCACGTCGGCGAAATCGACATGCCACCTACGGTGCCGTTGTAAACCCCTCTGACCGTTTTGCGGGTCTTCCGATAGCTCAAGCGGCGGAGCCGCGGGGCCGTCGGCGCCGCCATTACAGTGACTTCGGCCGATCGGGTAGGTTGGGTCACATGAATGCGGAGAGTGACGAGCGACGCGCGGGTGCCGTACCACCGGCACCCGAGGTCGCCACGGGGGATGGCGCGTCGGAGGAGCCGGTTCCCGGCTCCCGGGCGCCGCAGTTCATCAAGCGGTCGCGCACGCTGCACCTGAGCTGGCAGGTCGGGGTCTTCGTCGTGGGCCTCGCGGTCGTGGTGGCGGGCATCATCATGCTGCCGCTGCCCGGTCCCGGATGGCTGGTGATCTTCGGCGGGATGGCGATCTGGGCGACCGAGTTCGTCTGGGCGCAGCTGGTGCTGCGCTGGACGAAGCGCAAGGTCACCGAGGCCGCCCATCGCGCCCTGGACCCCAAGGTGCGCAAGCGGAACATCATCCTGACCACGATCGGGCTGGTGATCTGTGCCGTGGCGGTGAGCGTGTACGTGTGGAAGTTCGGCCTCGTGATGCCCTGGAAGATCGAGGAGTGAGCCGAGCCCGGCCGTCCGGCCGGGTGTGATGGTCATGAGCACGGTCCGGCATGCGCTAATGTTGGCCGTGCGCCCGGGCGATTAGCTCAGCGGGAGAGCGCTTCGTTCACACCGAAGAGGTCACTGGTTCGAACCCAGTATCGCCCACCCCGGACCGAGGGCCCGGAGGCTTCATGCCTCCGGGCCCTCGGCGTTTGCCTGCTCGCTGCTGAAGCGCTTCCGTATCGATCCTGTCCGAACCGTTGACGTACACGGCGCCGCTCTCTAACTTGTCCCGGCAAGCGCTTGCCTAAAACGTTTCAAGCTTGGTTCTGGGGGCAGTCGGACAGACCTGCCCGGGAGGGGCGTGTCATGAGTGCTCGGCGATGGACGGCAGGGGCGAGAGGGTTACGGGGGGCCGCGGCGGGGGTGGTCGCGCTGGGGCTGCTGGCCACCGGCTGTGGCGGCGACGGCGGCAGCTCGTCCGGCGGGAAGGTGACCATCCGTTACGCCTGGTGGGGCGCCAAGGA
The DNA here is from genome assembly GCF_044332925.1 of Streptomyces sp. NPDC021212. Taxonomy (NCBI): domain Bacteria; kingdom Bacillati; phylum Actinomycetota; class Actinomycetes; order Kitasatosporales; family Streptomycetaceae; genus Streptomyces; species Streptomyces sp. NPDC021212. Next base: position 376,559 of record NZ_JBIRPZ010000002.1, on the reverse strand, counting down.
CCGGTCCGTCATGATCAAGAAGACGGTGAAGCTCTTCGAGGGGAAGCACCCGAACATCAAGGTGAAGACGGACTTCGCCGAATACGCCGACTTCTGGAGCAAGTTCAACACCCAGGCCGCCGGCGGCAATGCGCCGGACGTCTTCCAGAACTCGTACGCCTTCCTGCGCAAATACGGTGAGAAGAATCTTCTCCTCGATCTCGACAAGCAGGTCAAGGAGGGAAATCTCAGCCTGAAGGGATTCCGGGACGGCCTGGAGAAATCCGGGGACATCGACGGAAAGCTCTACGGCGTGCCGGTCGGCGCGAATACCTTCGGTTTCTTCTACAACCCGGCCGCCTTCAAGAAGGCGGGAGTCACCGTCAAGGACGGATGGACCTGGGGCGACTTCTTCGCCGCCGCCAAAAAGGTGCGGAAGTCCGACGGCACGCTCTACGGCGCCGGCGACAACGCCGGTGTGATGTACCTGTACGACCTGTACTTGCGTCAGCACGGCAAGGCGTTCTTCACGGCGGACAAGAAGCTCGGCTTCACCAAGGACGACCTCAAGCAGTGGTGGAACACCTGGCAGCAGCACGCCAAGGCCGATGAGCTGGTGCCGGGCAAGAAGACCGAACAGGCCAAGCCCAAGGCGACGATCAGCGCCAACCTGTCGGCCGCCGAGTTCACCTGGGACAACTTCATGGTCCGCTTCGCGGACGAGACCAAGACCCCGCTCGAACTCGGGCCGCTCCCGACCACGGACGGCAAGAGGACCGCGCAGTACCTCTCCTCGCTGATGCTCAGCGGCTCCGCCCGCACCCAGCACCCCAAGGAAGTCGCCCAGCTCATCGACTTCATGACGCACGATCCCCAGGTCGGCAAGATCATGGGCTACAACCGCGGCATCCCGGCGACCACCGCGCAGAACGAGGCGTACAAGCCGACCGGCGCCGACGCCAAGATCGCCGCGTACGAGAAGAGCGTGGCCGACAAGCTGGAGCCGATCACTCCGCACCCGGCCGGCACCGATGTCGCCGAGGCCGCCTTCCTGCGCACCTACACCGATGTCGCGTTGGGCCAGAGCTCGGTGGACAAGGCCGTGGACCAGTTCTTCGACGAGGCGGAATCCGCGCTCGGCTCGTGAGGAGAGCTTCCGTGACACGAACCACGACGCGCGCGGCGGCTACGGGGACGGAGCGCCCGGCCGCCGCGCCCCGGCCCGGGGCCGGTAAGAGCCCCGCGCCGGATGCCTCTGGCGCGGCGGCCGGGCGGCGGTCCGGCCGCCGGGAGACCCTGGCGGGCTATCTCTTCCTGACGCCCTGGTGCATCGGGATCCTGCTGCTCACCCTCGGGCCTATGCTGGTCTCGCTCTATCTGGCGTTCACCGACTACAACCTCTTCGACTCGCCCCGCTGGGTCGGGTTCAAGAATTTCCAGGAGATGTTCGGGGACGACCGGTGGTGGACGTCGGTCGAGGTGACGCTGAAGTACGTCCTGATCGGCACCCCGCTGAAGCTGCTGGCCGCGCTCGGTGTGGCGCTGCTGCTGGTCAAGCCGCGCAAGGGGCAGGGCTTCTACCGCTCGGCGTTCTACGCGCCCTCGCTCATCGGCGCGAGCGTCAGCATCGGCATCGTCTGGCGGGCGATCTTCAACGACGACGCGATCGTCGACAAGTCGATGAGTCTGTTCGGCTGGGACGTCGGCGGCTGGATCGGGGACCCGGACTGGGCCCTGCCCACGCTGATCACGCTGACCGTCTGGCAGTTCGGCGCCCCGATGGTGATCTTCCTGGCCGGGCTGAAGCAGGTGCCGCGCGAGCTGTACGAGGCGGCCCAGATGGACGGCGCGGGGGCGTGGCGGCGCTTCCGCTCCATCACCCTGCCGATGATCTCCCCGGTGCTCTTCTTCAACCTGCTCCTGGAACTCATCCACTCCTTCCAGGTCTTCACCTCGGCGGTCGTGCTCGCGGGCTCCGGCACCAACACCGGCGGCCCGGGCGACTCGCTGCTGGTCTACGGCTGGTACCTGTACGAACAGGGCTTCCGGAACCTGCGCATGGGCTACGCCGCCGCGATGGCCTGGATGCTGATGCTCGGCATCGGCCTGGTGACCGCGGTGCTGTTCAAGACCCAGCGCGGCTGGGTGCACTACGAGGAGGACGCCCGGTGACCACTCCCTCGACCTCCCTGACGCCCGCGAACTCCCTGACCGGCACGGGCCGGGCGCGGATCCGCTCGGTGGCCTGGCACGTGGGCGCGCTCGCCGTGCTGGCCGTGATCCTCTATCCCGTGGTGTGGGTGATCGGCGGTTCGTTCAAGCCCGGCAACGAGATCATCGGCAGCCTTCAGCTGCTGCCCACCGATCCGATCACCGAGAACTACCGGAGGCTCGGCGACGGCATCGCGGACGTCCCCGTCACGACGTTCTTCGCCAACTCGCTGTTCCTGGCGGTCGGCTCGGTGATCGGGGTGCTGTTCTCCTGCTCGCTGGCGGCGTACGCCTTCGCCAGGATCCGCTTCGCCGGGCGGAACGCGCTGTTCACGCTCATGATCTCCACCCTGCTGCTGCCCTTCCAGGTGTTGATCATTCCGCAGTACATCCTGTTCCAGAAGCTGGAGCTGATCAACACCTACGTCCCGCTGCTGCTCGGCAAGTACCTGGCGGCGGACGCCTTCTTCGTCTTCCTGATGGTGCAGTTCATGCGGGGCCTGCCCCGCGAGCTGGACGAGGCGGCGCGGCTGGACGGCTGCGGTCACTTCCGCATCTACTGGAGCATCGTGCTGCCGCTGTGCCGCCCGGCCCTGATCACCAGCGCGATCTTCACCTTCATCTGGTCCTGGAACGACTTCATCGGCCCGCTGCTGTATCTCAACGAGCCCGACAAGTACACCGTCTCGATGGGGTTGAAGCTCTTCATCGACCAGGACAGCGTCGCCGACTACGGCGGCATGGTCGCCATGTCGCTGGTGGCCCTGCTGCCGGTGCTGCTGTTCTTCCTCGCCTTCCAGCGCTATCTGGTCGAGGGCGCCTCGACCTCCGGACTGAAGGGCTGAGGCCGTGCGGCGGCTGGTGCGCTTCTCGCTGTTCGCCGAGTGCCTGCTGACCGGGGTCTGGGTGGTGCTCGCCGCGTTGCCGCTCCTCACCCTGCTCCCGTCGTTCGCCGCCGGATGCGCGCATCTGCGCCGTCATCTGGACGGTGAGCGCTCCACGCTGGGGGACTTCGTCTCCGGCGTGCGGGAGGCGACCCGTAGCGGCTGGCGGTTCTCGCTGCTGTGGTGGGCGGCGCTCGCGCTGCTCGCCTTCGATCTGCGCGTGGCCCGCACCGGGGCCCTGCCGGGCGGGCCCGCCCTGATCGCCGTGAGCGTGGCGGGCACGCTCGTGGTGATCGTCCTGGGGCTGCGGACGGCCGCCGCGTGGCGGCCCGGCGCGAGGTGGGCCGCGGTGGCCCGTACCGCCGTACGCCGCGGCCTGGCCGCCGACCCCGGCGGATCGCTGCTGCTGGCCGGCGGGCTGGCGGTGGTCACGGTCGCCGCCTGGCAGCTGCTGCCGCTGGCCGCCCCGGCGGTGGGCGCCCTCGCGGCCTGTGCGGTCGCGGTCGAGCGCCGCGCCCGCGTCTGACCCGGCGGCGGCCCCACCTCGCCGCCGTCGTCACCACTCATGTCATGCACCTGCCCCTACGAAAGGTGAGAGCGACATGCCCCCGATCCCCCGGCGCAACCTCCTCAAGGCCGCCGCCGCCACTGGCGCCGCCGTCCCGTTCTCCTGGATGCTCGCGCAAGCCGCGCCACAGGCGGCCGCCGCCGACCGGGCCGCCGACAAGGACAAGGCCGCCGACGAACCCGTGAAGATCACCTGGCTGGAGGAGGGCGGTCTCGGCGCCGCCGCCGGCAGCACGTTCGGCGTCCCCTGGCCCCAAGGCGCCCATCCCGCCGACCGGACATTCGCGCTCACCACGGCCGACGGCAAGGACGTGCCCCTCCAGACCTGGGCCACCGCCTACTGGCCCGACGGCTCGCTCAAGTGGACCGCGCACGCGGCGGGGGAGGGGCTGGGCGACGGCACCGCCTACCGGCTTGACCCCGGCGAGCCAGCCGCACCCGCCAAGAAGGTCACCGTCACCGAGAAGGGCGGCCGCATCACCGTCGACACCGGCGTGATCAGGGCCGTGATCGGCCGGGGCGGCGAGAAGCTCGTACGCTCCGTCACCCGTGGCAGCACCGAGATCGCCCGCGACGGCCGCCTCGTCCTGCTCCGCCAGGGCGACATCGACGACGGCGACCACGGCAGCGCCAAGTGGGACCGGTTCGACGGCGAGATCAGCGGTGCCAAAGTCGAGCAGAAGGGCCCCGTCCGCGCCGTCGTCCGCATCGACGGCAAGCACCGCAAGGGCGGCCGCAGCTGGCTCCCCTTCAGCGTGCGCCTCTACTTCTACGCGGGCGCCGACTCGTTCCGCATGGTGCACACCATCACCTTCGACGGCGATCAGACCGCCGGTCATGAGTCAGGGGACTTCATCCGCGGCCTCGGCGTCCGCTTCTCGGTCCCCATGCGCGACGAGGCGTACGACCGCCACATCCGCATCGCGGGCGAGGGCAAGGGATTCCTCACCGAGGCCGTCAAGGGCATCACCGGACTGCGCCGCGACCCCGGCGCGAGCGTCCGCAAGGCCCAGGTCAAGGGCGAGAAGCTGGCCGACCCCGCCACCTGGGACCAGCGGGTCACCAGCCGGCTGCACCTCATCCCCACCTGGGGCGACTACACCCTCTCCCAGCTCTCCGCCGACGGCTTCACCCTGCGCAAGCGCACCAAGCCCGGCCACGGCTGGATCCCCGCGGGCGGCGGCGGCCGGGCGTCCGGCTTCGGCTACGTCGGCGGGGTCAGCGGCGGGCTCTCCTTCGGACTGCGCGACTTCTGGGAGAAGTTCCCCGCCCAGCTCGACATCCGCGGCGCTGCGGGCGACGAGGCCGAGGTCACCCTGTGGCTCTGGTCGCCCGAGGCCCAGCCCATGGACCTGCGCTTCTACCACGACGGCCTGGGCCAGGACACCTACGCCGAGCAGCTGGAGGGCCTCAACATCACGTACGAGGACTACGAGCCGAAGTTCGGCACCCCGTACGGCATCGCCCGCACCAGCGAGCTGACCTTCTGGGCCAACGCCGCCACCCCGAGCGCCGACACCCTCGTCCAGCAGGCAGCCGCCCTGCGCACCCCGCCGCAACTCGTCGCCGGACCCGCCGACCTGGTCCGCGCCAAGGTCTTCGGCGGCCTCTTCGCCCCCGTCGACCGCTCCACCTCCGCCAAGGCGAAGATCGAGGACCGTCTCGACTTCCTCTTCGACTACCACAAGGGCCAGGTCGAACAGCGCCGCTGGTACGGGTTCTGGGACTACGGCGACATCATGCACACGTACGACGAGGACCGGCACCAGTGGCGGTACGACGTCGGCGGCTACGCCTGGGACAACTCGGAACTCTCGACCGACCTGTGGCTCTGGCTCGCGTATCTGCGCTCCGGGCGCGCCGACATCTACCGCTTCGCCGAGGCCATGACCCGGCACACCGGCGAGGTCGACGCCTACCACCTGGGCAAATGGACCGGACTCGGCACCCGGCACGGCGTCCAGCACTTCGCCGACAGCGCCAAGCAGCAGCGCATCTCCACCGCCGTCTACCGCCGCTACCTCTACTACCTCACCGCCGACGAGCGGATCGGCGACATCATGCACGCCCTCGTCGACTCCGACGAGTCCTTCCTCGTCCTCGACCCGCAGCGCAAGGTCCGCCCCGACCCCGACTACAAGCCCGACCGGCACGCCCTGTCCATCGGCTTCGGCACCGACTGGAGCGGACTGGCCGGCGCCTGGCTCACCGAATGGGAGCGGCGCGGCCCCCAGGCCGAGAAGGCCGAGGCCCGGCTGCGCAGCACCATGGAGACCATCGCCGCCCAGACCAACGGCTTCGTCCAGGGCGCCGCGCTGTACGACCTCGACACCGGCAAGTACGCCATCGACGACAAGCCCAAGGTCAGCGTCTCCCACCTGTCCGCCGTCTTCGGCCTGGTCGAGGTGTGCGCCGAGGTCATCGACCTGATCGACATGCCGAAGTTCAAGGAGGCATGGCTGGACTACTGCCGCTACTTCAACGCCACCAAGGCCGAGCAGAAGGCCCGCTACGGCACCGACTTCGGCTCGCTGATCCTGCTTCAGGGCCACTCGCGGCTCGACGCCTACGCCGCCGTACAGCTGCAGGACGAGAAGCTGGCCGCCCGCGCCTGGCAGAAGTTCACCGAATTCCACGAGGGCGACGGCTACCCGGACGCCTCCGTCAGCTGGAAGACGACCAGGATCGACGGCCCGGACGCGCTGGTGCCCGGCGTCGAGGCGGCCTGGGTGAGCACCAACGCCACCGCGCAGTACGGGCTCGCCGCCATCCAGAACCTGGCCCTGCTCGGCGACAAACTCCCCGGGTAGCCGCGGCCGTCCCGAGCTGACTGCCGCACACTGAGGACATGGACTGGTGCCACTACCGCTTCCACAGCCGATGGGACCTCGACGCACCGCCCGCCGCCGTCTTCGCGGCGCTGGCGGACGGCGACGGCTACCCGCGGTGGTGGCCCCAGGTCCGTGAGGTGCGGCGCGTGGACGACCGCACCGGCACCGCCCGTTTCCGTTCCCTCGTCCCGTACGACCTGCGCCTCACCGTCACCGAGGCGGATCGGGACCCGGACCGCGGCACGCTGCGGATCATCTTCTCCGGCGACCTGGAGGGCTGGGCCCGCTGGACGGTCACGGCGCGCGGCGCGGGCACCCGCGCCCTGTTCGAGCAGGACGTCGTGGCGCGCAAGCCGCTGCTGCGCCGCTTCGCGGTGCTCGGACGGCCGCTGTTCCGCGTCAACCACGCCCTGATGATGCGCGCCGGGCGCCGGGGACTGCGGGCCCGGATGCTCGCGGGGGAGCCCGGCCGGAATCCGGTTTGAACCGCACCTCGCCCGACCTGTATTGTTCAGGTCGTTCCACCGGGGAAGAAACCGGAAGAACACCCGGGCGATTAGCTCAGCGGGAGAGCGCTTCGTTCACACCGAAGAGGTCACTGGTTCGAACCCAGTATCGCCCACCCTTCCCGGGGCCGGACCGCCAGCAGGCGGTCCGGCCCCGGTGTTCTCCGGGCTTGTCACCGCCGGACATGGGTACCCGCGAGCCCCGTCGCGGATGATTCGGAGGAACCCATGGCCATCGCCACCACAGCCGTCCTGTCCCTGGACTGTGCCGAGCCCGAAGAGCTGGCCGAGTTCTACGCCACCGTGCTCGGAGCCGAGATCACGCCGGTGACCAGCCTCGACCGGATCGACATCGTCGCCCCCGGCGGGACGCGCATGTCCTTCCTCCGCGACCACGGCTACGCCCCGCCGAGCTGGCCCCGGCCGGACGACTCCCAGCAGGCCCATCTGGAACTCCTGGTCGACGACATGGACGCCGCCGAACGCCAGGTCGTCGACCTGGGGGGACGGCCGCTGGACACCAAGGACAACGGCGGCCCGAACGACGTCCGCCTCTACTCCGACCCGGCCGGGCACCCCTTCCGGCTGCGCACGCCCGCTTGAGCGGACCGCTCCGTCGGCTACGCCGCCGCCGGAAGGTCCGGACGCAGCGGCCACGCCGGATCGCAGACCTCGTCCGAGCCGTTGAGCGCGAACCAGGCCTGGAGGCCGCGGGCCTGGGCCGCGTACCAGACCGTCTGCCGGGCGTGCAGCTCACTGGGTGTCAGCTTCTCCAGCCGTGACGCGAAACGCCGGCCCACCGCCCGTACGACCTCCAGGGAGGCCATCGCGTCCGCCGCCGCGTCGTGCGCGCCCGTCAGCTCCACGTCGTAGTGCGCGCACAGATCGGTGAGCGTGCGGCGCCCCTTGCGATAGCGGTCCAGGTGCTTGTCCAGCACCCGGGGATCGAGGACGCACAGCGAACGCAGCGACAGATAGGTCGCAAGGGTGGCATTGCGATGCCGCTTCAACTCGCGGTCCAACAGCGTCAGATCGAACGGCGCGTTCATCACCACCACCGGGGTGCCCCGCGCCGTCTGCTCGCCGAGCGCCCGCGCCACCTCGTCCATCACCGGGGCGGGCCACCGGCCGTTCTGCTGCAGATGGGTGTCGGTCAGCCCGTGTATCTCGGTCGCGGCCCGCGGCACCGGTATGCCAGGGCTCACCAGCCAGCGCCGCACCTCCGGCAGACTTCCCGCGCCGCGCTGGACGACGAGAGCGGCCGACACGATCCGGTCGTGCTCGACGTCGATGCCGGTCGTCTCCGTGTCGAACGCGGCGAGCGGCCCCTCGAACCAGGACGACATGGTCTCAACTCCTCGTGCATATGTGCCCCATGACCTCCGAGATCCCGCCCCGACCTGGTGATACCCGGAGGGGGATGTCCGAACCGCCCTTGTTTGCACGCCATCTGACGGGGAGACAACACAGATGTACGGACACCGGCGACGACCGGAAGGCGTCACGCACATGGCGCTCGCGCAGCCCGACCCGGCCCCGTCGGCGAGCGGTCTGCTGCCCGAGCGGACCGCGCCCGCGCGCGGCCATATCGCCACCACCGCCTGCATGGAGACGCTGCAGGTCGGCTATCTGCACGCGGTCGCGGCGGCCGCGGGCTGCTCGCTCGCGCAGCCCTTCCCGGACCACGGCATCGACTGGCACGTCAGTCACAGCGCGCCCGGCCACGCCGTGGACGACGAGGTGACGATCAAGGTGCAGCTGAAGGCCACGTACCAGCCGGCGCCGCATCCGCCCGGCCCGACCTTCGCCTTCACCCTCGACAACGACCATCTGGTCAAGCTCGCCCGCAGCCCGGTCTCCGTGCACAAGATCCTCGTGGTGATGATCGTGCCGCGCGGCCGGGACGACTGGATACGGGCCGGTCACGACCGTCTGGCGCTGCGGCACTGCTGCTACTGGATCAACCTGGCGGGCCACCCGGTGACGGGCCGCCGTCGGACCACCGTGCGGATCCCGACCTCGCGGATCTTCGACGATCGCGCGCTCTGCGAGATCATGAACCGGGTCGGGGCGGGAGGGAGACCCTGATGGACCGCGACCGTACGCCCCGCCCGGAAGCGCCCCGACCCGACGAGCCTGAGCCCGTGCCCCGCCCCGACCAGGTGGACCCCGCCGTCCTGGGCGCCCTGCTCGCGCGGCACGGCTGGCGCCGCCGCGGCGGCGCCCGGGGGCGGTACGCACGCTGGACGCCCCCGGGCGAGCTGCCGGGCACCAGCCTGCTCGTGCCCGAGAGCCGCGACTTCCCCGACAGCGTCGACCTCCTCGGCGAGGCACTGCTCGCCCTGGCCCGCAGCTCCGCGTCCTCCGCCCGCGAGGTGCTCACCGGCCTCGCCGTGCCCAGCGATGAGATCCGCTGGTGGCGCGAGGTGCCCGAGTCCCGGGGCGGCCCCGCCGCCTGGCCCGCGCAGGAGCGGCTGCGCGCTGCCGCCCGGGCCACCCTGCTGGCCGGGGCGCTCGCCTCCCGGGCCAGGGCCGGTTATTACGGCGCGCGGCACCGCCGGGCGGCCGAGGCGTCCCTGGAGCGCGTGCTGACCGGCCCGGCGGGCGCCGCGTCCGGCGGCCATCAGCTGACCGTCTTCGTCCCCGTCGAGGACGGCCGGGCCACCACCGCCACCCTGCTGCGCGCCCTGTACGCGCTGCGGGACGCCGTCGACTACCAGCGGGCCACCGGCGGTATGGAGGCGTTCGACGCGGCCGTGGCGGCGGGGGTGAGCCGCGAGTTGACCGAGGCCGTCGTCACGCTCGTCCAGGGCACCGAGGGCGCCCGCATGGCCCTGGAGTGGTCACCGGCCGCCGGTCCGCCTCCGGGGTTCTCCACCCGGCCCGAACCGGTCGAGTTCACGCCCGGTGACCTGCCGGGGCTGCGCGAGGCCGGGGCGCGCTACGTACGGGACGAGCCGTCCGTGCCGGTACGGGTCACCGGCGCCGTGGTGCGCCTGGGCCGCGCCGGGCCGGGCGGCCCCGGGACGGTGCGGCTGCGGGTGCTGGCCGGGGCGGATGTGGCGCGGCTGCGGATCGTGCTGGACGAGGACGACTACCGGATCGCGGGCCATGCCCATCTGGTCGGGCTGCCGATCCGGGTGAGCGGGCGGCTGGAGAGCCGCGGCGGCTTCCGGCGGCTGAGCGGAGCCGGCGGCGTCGCCCCGGTGCGGGTGGACGACGCGGAGCGGGACCGGCTGCTCAAGTCGCTCCACGAGAACCTCGACTTCTTCGAGGAGGCGTGCGGCGAACCCTGATCGCGCCGGGCGGCGCCGTCGTCGTGGATCGGGCGGACAACCGTTTCGCGGTGGGGCGGGTCGGCTCGGTACGATTCTCGCTGCGCGGCATTCGCCGCGGGTAGCGATCCTTCAGTCAGGAGAGACCGGTGTCAGACGTCCGTGTGATCATCCAACGCGATTCCGAGCGGGAAGAGCGCGTGGTGACGACGGGCACTACGGCGGCGGACCTCTTCGCCGGCGACCGCTCGATCGTCGCCGCGCGCGTGGGCGGGCAGCTGAAGGACCTGGCGTACGAGCCCGCCGACGGCGAAGAGATCGAGCCGGTGGAGATCACCAGCCAGGACGGTCTGGACATCCTGCGGCACTCGACCGCGCATGTGATGGCGCAGGCCGTGCAGGAGCTGTTCCCGGAGGCCAAGCTCGGCATCGGCCCGCCGATCAAGGACGGCTTCTACTACGACTTCGACGTCGAGACCCCGTTCCAGCCGGACGATCTCAAGCGCATCGAGAAGAAGATGCAGGAGATCCAGAAGAGGGGCCAGAAGTTCTCGCGCCGTGCGGTCACCGACGAGGCCGCCCGTGAGGAACTGGCCGCCGAGCCGTACAAGCTGGAGCTGATCGGGCTCAAGGGGTCGGCCGCGGACGCCGCCGAGGGCGCCTCCGCCGAGGTCGGCGCGGGCGAGCTGACCATCTACGACAACCTCGACGCGAAGTCCGGCGAGCTGTGCTGGCGCGATCTGTGTCGTGGTCCGCACCTGCCGACCACCCGGAACATCCCGGCCTTCAAGCTGATGCGCAGCGCCGCCGCCTACTGGCGGGGCAGCGAGAAGAACCCGCAGCTCCAACGGATCTACGGCACCGCCTGGCCGACCAAGGACGAGCTGAAGGCGTACCTGGAATTCCTGGCGGAGGCCGAGAAGCGCGACCACCGCAAGCTGGGCGCCGAGCTGGACCTGTTCTCCTTCCCGGACGAGCTGGGCTCGGGCCTGGCGGTGTTCCACCCGCGCGGTGGCGTGATCCGCAAGGAGATGGAGGACTACTCGCGGAAGCGGCACGAGGAGTCGGGGTACGAGTTCGTCAACACTCCGCACATCACCAAGGCCAAGCTCTTCGAGACCTCGGGCCACCTGCCGCACTACATGGAGGGCATGTTCCCGCCCATGGAGTTCGAGGGGCAGGACTACTACCTCAAGGCCATGAACTGCCCGATGCACAACCTGATCTTCAGGGCGCGCGGGCGGTCCTACCGTGAGCTGCCGCTGCGGCTGTTCGAGTTCGGCACGGTCTACCGGTACGAGAAGTCCGGCGTCGTCCACGGCCTGACCCGGGCCCGGGGCTTCACCCAGGACGACTCGCACATCTACTGCACCAAGGAGCAGATGGCCGATGAGCTGGACAATCTGCTCACCTTCGTGCTGGACCTGCTCCGCGACTACGGCCTGAACGACTTCTACCTGGAGCTGTCCACCCGCGACGACTCCGACAAGTTCATGGGCGAGCCGCAGCAGTGGGAGGAAGCCACCGAGGAGCTGCGCAAGGCCGCCGAGAAGCAGGGCCTGGAGCTGGTTATGGACCCGGGCGGCGCGGCCTTCTATGGGCCGAAGATCTCGGTCCAGGCGCGGGACGCGATCGGCCGGACCTGGCAGATGTCGACGATCCAGGTCGACTTCAACCAGCCCGCCCGGTTCAACCTGGAGTACACCGCGGCCGACGGCTCGCGCCAGCAGCCCGTCATGCTCCACCGGGCGCTCTTCGGGTCGATCGAGCGCTTCTTCGCGGTCCTGCTGGAGCACTACGCGGGCGCCTTCCCGGCGTGGCTCGCCCCGGTCCAGGCGGTCGGCATCCCGATCGGCGACGGCCATGTGCCGTACCTGGAGGAGTTCGCCACTCAGGCGAGGGCGAAGGGCCTGCGAGTGGAGGTCGACTCGTCGTCCGACCGGATGCAGAAGAAGATCCGCAACGCCCAGAAGTCCAAGGTCCCGTTCATGGTCATCGCCGGTGACGAGGACGTGGCGGCCGGGGCGGTCAGCTTCCGTTACCGCGACGGCTCGCAGAAGAACGGCATCCCGATCGCCGAGGCGATCGCCGAGATCGTCGACGCCGTGGAGCGCCGGATCCAGGTGTGATCCAAGGCTCCGAGGGGCGGCCCCGACCGGGGCCGCCCCTCGGAGCATCCTCACCCGCCTCGGACGAATATGCTGGCCCGCATGACGAGTGAGCCGGAGCAGCAGATCGGAGTCGGAACGCCGGACGCGTTCCAGCGCCTGTGGACGCCCCACCGGATGGCGTACATCCAGGGTGAGAACAAGCCCACCGGCCCGGGGGCGGGCGATGGCTGTCCGTTCTGCTCCATCCCGGACAAGTCCGATGAGGACGGCTTGATCATCGCCCGGGGGGAGCGCGTTTTCGCCGTGCTCAATCTGTACCCGTACACCGGCGGCCACCTCATGATCGTTCCGTTCCGGCACATCGCCGACTACACCGAGCTGGACGCCGAGGAAACGATCGAGCTGGCGGAGTTCACCAAGACCGCCATGACCGCGCTGCGCACCGCCTCGGGTGCGCACGGTTTCAACATCGGGCTCAACCAGGGCACCGTCGCCGGGGCCGGGATCGCGGCCCATCTGCACCAGCATGTGGTGCCCCGTTGGGGCGGCGACAGCAACTTCATGCCGGTCATCGGCCGCACCAAGGTGCTGCCGCAACTTCTGGCCGACACCCGCCGGTTGCTCGCCGACGCCTGGCCGAAGGGCTGATCGGCAAAGCCGCACAGCGTACGACAGGGGCGTGGGGGGCGGCGGGGCGGGCGGGGGCGCCCCCCCCGGCCCGCCCCACGCCTCGCGGGACGTCAGGAAAGCGTGTCCGCCGCGGTCGGGGAGCTGTCG
>NZ_JBIRPZ010000002.1:0-363408 GCF_044332925.1 Streptomyces sp. NPDC021212 | reverse complement strand
CCTCCGACCCCCCGCCCCCGCGCGCCCCTCCTCGGCGCCGCCGCCCCCCCCCCCGCCCCGCGCCCCCCCCCCCCCCGGGGGGCCGCGGGGGGGGGCCCCCGCGGCGCCCCCCCCCCCCCCACGCCCCTGTCACGTCGTACGCCGAGCCCTACGCGTCGTACAGGTCGGCCTTCCTCGGGGAGGCGTCCTGGACCTGGCCGCTGAGGGCCAGCGAGCGGTTGCCGAAGCGCTCGGTGTCCACACCGTGATGCTTGAGCACGCCGATCGCCGCCTCGTGGACCACCCGCAGCACGGGGGTGGCGGTCCGCAGCGCGTCGTCCGCCATGAAGCGGTGCCGCCAGGGCTTGTCGGCCCAGGCGTGGCGCAGCCCGAACGGCTCCGGCAGCACGAGCTTGCCGCCGAGGTGGTCCAGGACCGGCGGGTACCACGTGAAGGGGGCGCGCGCGGCGAGCCGCACCACTTCCGCGGGCTTCACGAGCGGCAGCGGCACCGACTTGGTCTCCCAGAACCGGAAGGTCTTGGCGACCGTCTTCGAGGGCGCCGAGGGCTTGCCGAAGAACAGCGGGTGCACCGGGCCCAGCGCATGTCCGGTGACCTCGATCCGCAGCGTCTTGTGGAGCAGCGTCACCGTGATCATGAACGTGATCACCAACTGGCCGTCCCACAGCACGAACTGCACGCCCAGGTAGTGCCGGTCACCGGAGCCGAACTGCTGCTGGTCGCAGATCCGCTGCAGCTCGACGCCCTTTATCTGGAAGCCCTCTTCCTCGGACGTGCCGCCGCGCTGGACCTCCTTGGCGCCCTCGGTGACGGCGGAGACCACCCAGTGGCGCACCTGGGGCGGGCTGGTGAAGCCGCCGGTGTGCAGCGGGGTGCGCTCCAGCATGCGCAGCTGGTCGTGGATCGCGCGTATGACGTCCCAGCTGCGGAAGGGGTCGATCTCCTTGTCGGGGTCGGCCGACACCAGGTCCTCGGCGAGCTGCCAGCTGCCCCAGCGGGTGCCCATGCCGAGTATGCCCTTGGCGCCGGCGTAGAAGGCCACGTTGCTGTACTGCTCGGCGGTGAGCTTGTGCAGCGACTTGCGCAGCACCTCGGCGGACGTCTGGCCCGGGTGGTTGGGCACCGTCTCGGGCACCTTGGCGCCCACTCCGGTGCCCGAGACCAGCCCGCCCCAGTAGTCCCGCAGCTCCTTGGCGGTGCGCTCGCAGATCTGCTTGGCCACGTACCAGCCGATCACCGGGGCGACCACCACGCCGCGCAGGTATATGCCCCAGAAGCCGTGGAACGGCAGCTTGATCAGGAAGATGACGACGAAGATGCCGAGCGCCACCATCAGGGCCGTGCCCAGGGCCCCCATCCGCTTGTCCTGGGCGCCGGCCACCGAGCGGCGGAGCTGGAAGGCGCCGAGCCAGAGCAGCGCCCCGGGGAGGAACAACAGCCCGAAGATCACCATGACGACGGTGAGGCGGGCGTCGCGGACCTTGCGGATCCGGTTGGCGGCCAGACAGTGCTCGACGATCGTCTGGGGCTCGGTGCCGAAGGACTGGATCACCTGCTTGCGGCCGCCGCCGAGCATGCGCAGCTGCACGGCGCGCGAGAACGCCTCGCCCAGGTTCGGCTCGAACAGCGAGATCTTCGGCGCCTTCACCTCCGAGACCGTCCACTCGGAGTTGGCCTCCAGCAGCTTCGCCACCGGGTCGTCACGATAGGCGGCGGAGGCCAGCGCCTGTGTCGCCGCCGTCTCTCCCGCCGCCCCGGACAGGGGCACCTGTGCCCCGGGACTGAAATCGAATCCGTCCGTCACCAACGCCCCCAATACCGCACGCCGCTTGCGCTGCGACCTCAGCGTATCCGGGGTGCGTACCGCCTGTCGCCAGGGCGTGGTGGCCTGTGGAAAACTTCCCGGTCCCACCTCCCGCCCGCCTGCCCGCGAAAGACGTGCACGGACCGCCGCCCGCCCCGGGTGGAGTTGGGGCGGGCGGCGCCTCGACGGGCCGTGAACTACGTCCCGGCCTCGGCCCGTTCGCCGCGCACCCGCTCGGCCACCTGCGGCGGCATGGGCTCGTGCCGGGCGTACGAGCGGCTGAACCGACCGGTGCCGTGCGACAGCGACCGCAGGTCGATCGCGTACCGGCCGATCTCGATCTCCGGGACCTCCGCCTGGATCAGGGTCCGGCCGCCGCCCGACTGCTCGGTGCCGACGACCCGGCCGCGCCGCCCGGACAGGTCGCTCATGACGGCGCCGACGTAGTCGTCGGAGATCAGGACGCCGACCTTGACCACCGGCTCCAGCAGCTCGATCCAGGTGTCGGCGGCCGCCTCGCGCAGCGCGAGCGCGCCCGCCGTCTGGAACGCGGCGTCGGAGGAGTCGACCGAGTGCGCCTTGCCGTCCAGCAGCGTGATCCGCACGTCGACCAGCGGGTTCCCGGAGGAGACGCCGCGCGCCGCCTGGGTCCGTACGCCCTTCTCGACGGACGGGATGAACTGCCGGGGGACCGCGCCGCCGACGACCTTGTCCACGAACTCGATGCCCGAGCCGCCGGGCAGCGGCTCCACCTCGATCTCGCAGATCGCGTACTGGCCGTGCCCGCCGGACTGCTTGACGTGCCGCCCGCGCCCGGAGGATTTGCTGCCGAACGTCTCGCGCAGCGCGACCTTGTACGGCACCGCGTCCACCTGCACCCCGTACCGGGCGCGCAGCCGCTCCAGGGCGACGTCCATATGGGCCTCGCCCAGGCACCACAGCACCACCTGGTGGGTGTCCGGGTTCTGCTCCAGCCGCATCGTCGGGTCCTCGGCCACCAACCGCGACAGGCCCAGCGACAGCTTGTCCTCGTCCGCCTTGCTGTGCGCCTCGATGGCGACGGGCAGCAGTGGGTCGGGCATCTGCCAGGGCTCCATGAGCAGCGGCCGATCCTTGGCCGAAAGCGTGTCCCCGGTCTCGGCGCGGGTCAGCTTGGCGACGCACGCCAGATCGCCCGCGATGGCCTGGGACAGCGTGCGCTGCTGTTTGCCGAACGGCGTGGACAGGGCACCGATGCGCTCGTCCACGTCATGATCCTCATGGCCGCGGTCCTCCAGGCCGTGCCCGGAGACGTGCACCGTCTCGTCCGGGCGCAGCGTCCCGGAGAAGACCCGGACCAGCGAGATCCGGCCGACATACGGGTCGGAGGAGGTCTTGACGACCTCGGCGGCCAGCGGCCCGTCCGGGTCGCAGACCAGTGCCGGGCACGCGGCGCCCTGCGGAGTGGTGACCGCGGGGGCCTCGCGCTCCAGAGGGGTCGGGAAGCCGCGGGTGATCAGCTCCAGCAGCTCGGTGGTGCCCAGGCCCTGCCGGGAGCCGTCGGCGGCGGGCGCGGCGGCCAGCACGGGGTGGAAGCTGCCGCGGGCGACGGCCTTCTCCAGGTCGTCGATCAGCGTCTTGACGTCGATCTCCTCGCCGCCCAGATAGCGGTCCATGAGGGTCTCGTCCTCGCTCTCGGCGATGATCCCCTCGATGAGCCGGTCGCGGGCCTCCGAGACCAGCGGGACCTGGCCGTCGGTGGGCGGGGTCTCGGTCCGCAACCCCGAGGAGTAGTCGTAGACCTGCTGGGAGAGCAGGCCGATCAGCCCGGTCACCGGGGCGTGCCCGTCCGGTGCCGGTTCGCCGCGCAGCGGCAGGTACAGCGGCAGGACGGCGTCGGGGTCGTCGCCGCCGAAGGTCCGGCGGCAGATCTCGGTCATCTCCTCGAAGCTGGCGCGGGCCGCCTCCAGGTGCGTGATCACGATGGCGCGCGGCATCCCGACCGCCGCGCACTCCTCCCACACCATGCGGGTGGCGCCCGCGATGCCCACCGCGTCCTGGGCCGCCGAAACGACGAAGAGGGCCGCGTCCGCTGCCCGCAGACCGGCCCTCAGCTCCCCGACGAAGTCGGCATAACCTGGGGTGTCCAGGAGATTGATCTTCACCCCGTCCGATTCGACGGGGACCAGGGACAGCTGCACCGAGCGCTGCTGCCGGTGCTCGATCTCGTCGTGGTCGGAGAGACAGCCGCCGTCCTCGACCCGGCCGGCCCGGTTGATCGCCCCGGTCGCCAGCGCGAGGGCCTCCACCAGCGTGGTCTTCCCGGACCCGCTGTGGCCGACCAGCACCACGTTCCGCAGGGAGCTGGGCCGGTCGGCCGCCGCTGCCCTTCCGGCGGCCCCGGGGTGGGTGTTCGTCTTCTCGCCCATGTGTCTCGCCTCCCGGTCGACACCTTGCGATACTTCGAGCTTTCCACCGTGGTCACGACACGTCCATACGTCGCACATCCGGACATCACGCGAGGGGGCGTGGGAGCTGTCCGACAGGTGCGCGGTGCCCCGGTGGCGCCTGGCTACGATGGGCCCGCCGGGGGCCTTTTGACCATCCGGCCCGAATCGACCACCGGGAAGGCCATGCTGAACAAGTACGCGCGTGCATTCTTCACGCGTGTTCTCACACCGTTCGCCGCCCTGCTCATCCGCCTCGGCGTCAGCCCGGACGCGGTGACCCTCACCGGAACCGGTGGTGTGATCGCGGGAGCGCTGGTCTTCTACCCCCGTGGCGAGTTCTTCTGGGGCACCGTCGTCATCACGCTCTTCGTCTTCTCGGACCTGGTCGACGGCAATATGGCGCGGCAGCTGGGCCGGTCCAGCCGCTGGGGCGCGTTCCTCGACTCGACGCTGGACCGGGTCGCCGACGGGGCGATCTTCGGCGGTCTGGCGTTGTGGTACGCGGGCGGGGGCGACGACAATGTGTTGTGTGCGGTGACGATCTTCTGCCTCACCAGCGGCCAGGTGGTCTCGTACACCAAGGCGCGCGGCGAGAGCATCGGGCTGCCGGTGAACGTCAACGGGCTGGTGGAGCGTGCCGAGCGACTGGTGATCTCGCTGGTCGCCTGCGGCCTCTCGGGGCTTGCCATGTTCGGCGTGCCGCACATCGAGATCCTGCTTCCGATAGCGCTGTGGATCGTGGCCGTAGGGAGTGCCGTGACCCTCGTACAGCGTGTGGTCACCGTGCGCCGGGAGGCCGCCGAGGCGGACGCCGCGGAGCGCGCGGTGCCCCAGGGGGGCGAGACACGGTGAAGGACAGGCTGACCGACGCGCTGTACGGGCTCGGCTGGAGCACGGTCAAGAAGCTCCCGGAGCCGGTCGCCGTCCGTCTCGGGCAGCGCATCGCCGACCAGACGTGGAAGCGGCGAGGCAAGGGCGTGCTCCGCCTGGAGGCCAATCTCGCGCGCGTCGTCCCCGAAGCCTCGCCGCGGCGGCTGGCCGAGCTGTCCCGGGCGGGCATGCGGTCGTACATGCGCTACTGGATGGAGTCCTTCCGGCTTCCGACGTGGAGCGCGGAGCGCATCCGCGGTGGTGTCGAGATCAAGGACGCGCACTATCTGATCGACGGGCTGGCCAGTGGCCGGGGCGTGGTCCTCGCCCTGCCGCACATGGGCAACTACGACCTCGCCGGGGCCTGGGTGACCACCAAGCTGGGGGTGCCGTTCACCACGGTCGCGGAGCGGCTGAAGCCGGAGTCGCTGTACGACCGCTTCGTCGCGTACCGCGAGGGGCTGGGCATGGAGGTGCTGGCGCACGAGGGCGCCGGCGCGTTCGGGACGCTGGCGCGGCGGCTGCGGGCGGGCGGTCTGGTCTGTCTGGTGGCCGACCGGGACCTGTCCGCCTCCGGCGTGGAGGTGTCGTTCTTCGGCGAGTCCGCGAAGATGCCGGCCGGCCCGGCGCGGCTCGCGGCGCAGACCGGCGCGCTGCTGCTGCCGGCCACCCTCTGGTACGACGAGTCCCCGGTCATGCAGGGCCGGGTCCACCCGCCCGTCGAGGTGCCGGAGAGCGGCACGCGCAAGGAGCAGACCGCCGTCATGGCCCAGCACATCGCCGACGCCTTCGCCTCGGGGATCGCCGAACACCCGGAGGACTGGCACATGCTCCAGCGGCTGTGGCTCGCCGACCTGGACAACGGTCCTGGAATGGAGCAGCGTTGAGGATCGGGATCGTCTGCCCCTACTCCTGGGACGTCCCGGGTGGAGTGCAGTTCCACATCCGCGACCTGGCGGAGCACCTCGTCCGGCGCGGTCACGAGGTCTCCGTCCTCGCCCCCGCGGACGACGAGACCCCGCTGCCGCCCTACGTGGTCTCCGCGGGGCGCGCGGTCCCGGTGCCGTACAACGGTTCCGTCGCCCGGCTCAACTTCGGCTTCCTGTCCGCCGCCCGGGTGCGGCGCTGGCTGCACGACGGAGCCTTCGACGTCATCCACATCCACGAGCCCACCTCGCCCTCCCTCGGGCTGCTCGCCTGCTGGGCGGCCCAGGGGCCGATCGTCGCGACCTTCCACACCTCCAACCCGCGCTCGCGGGCCATGATCGCCGCGTATCCGATCCTCCAGCCCGCCCTGGAGAAGATCAGCGCGCGGATCGCGGTCAGCGAGTACGCGCGGCGGACCCTGGTCGAGCACCTGGGCGGCGACGCCGTCGTCATCCCCAACGGTGTCGACGTGGACTTCTTCGCCGACGCCGAGCCGAAGGAGGAGTGGCAGGGGGAGACGATCGGGTTCATCGGCCGCATCGACGAGCCCCGCAAGGGGCTGCCGGTGCTGATGCGTGCCCTGCCGAGGATCCTCGCCGAGCGTCCCGGGACCCGGCTGCTGGTCGCCGGGCGCGGCGACGAGAAGGAGGCGGTCGCGGGCCTCCCGGAGCAGCTGCGGGACCGGGTCGAGTTCCTGGGGATGGTCAGCGACGAGGACAAGGCGCGCTTCCTGCGCAGCGTGGACGTGTACGTCGCGCCCAACACGGGCGGGGAGAGCTTCGGCATCATCCTGGTGGAGGCCATGTCCGCGGGCGCACCGGTCCTCGCCAGCGACCTGGACGCCTTCGCGCAGGTGCTGGACGGGGGAGCGGCGGGTGAGCTGTTCGCGAACGAGGACGCGGACGCGCTGGCGGCCGCGGCGGTACGGCTGCTGGGCGACCCGGACCGGCTCGCCGAGCTGCGCGAGCGCGGGAGCAGCCATGTGCGGCGCTTCGACTGGTCGACCGTGGGGGCGGACGTTCTGTCGGTCTACGAGACGGTGACGGACGGTACGTCGTCCGTCGACGCCGACGACCGCGTCGGCCTGCTGACCCGGCTCCGCCTGACCCGCGACTAGGGCGGAGGCCCCGGGCGGTAGGCGGTAAGCGGTAGCGTGGCGCGGCGTGAGCACACTGATCTGGGTCGCGGTCGCACTGGTGATCGTCGCCGTCTATCTGAGCTGGACCGCGGGGCGTCTGGACCGGCTGCACAGCCGTCTGGACGCGGCGCGGGCGGCGCTGGACGCGCAGCTGCTGCGCCGCGCCTCGATCGCCCAGGAGCTGGGCACCGCCGGAGTGCTCGACCCCGCCTCCTCGATGGTGCTCTATCAGGCCGCGCACGCCGCCCGGCAGGCCGAGGAGGAGCACCGCGAGGTCGCCGAGAGCGAGCTGAGCCAGGCGCTGCGGGCCGTCTTCGAGGAGCCCGCGCAGGTCGAGGCGGTGCGGGAGGCGCCGGGCGGCGAGGCGGCGCTGGAGGAGCTGGCGGAGGCGGTGCGCCGGGTGCCGATGGCGCGGCGGTTCCACAACGACGCGGTGCGGGCGGCGCGGGCGCTGCGCCGCCACCGCAAGGTGCGCTGGTTCCGGCTGGCGGGCCACGCCCCGTTCCCGCTGGCGTTCGAGATGGACGACGAGCCTCCGGCGGCCCTGGTGGCACGCGCGGCGCACTGAGGGCGTTGGAGCCACCGGCCTTCGATTGGCCCTTGCCGGAGCCCGTCCCGAGCGGGTTTGGTTGATGCGTGTACCACACACGTCCATGACCCGAGCCGGATGGCCGGGTCATGAACAGGTATCGAACGGCCCTACGATGGGTTCATCGCACTTTTCACTATCGAGTGAGGTCAAACCGTGTCCACCACGTCCGCCAGCACGTCCCCGTCCGCAGAGAACCCGGCGGCTCCCGCGACCGGCACCGCCCGCGTCAAGCGCGGCATGGCCGAGCAGCTCAAGGGCGGCGTGATCATGGACGTCGTCACGCCGGAGGAAGCCAAGATCGCCGAGGACGCCGGTGCCGTCGCGGTCATGGCGCTGGAGCGGGTTCCGGCCGATATCCGCAAGGACGGCGGCGTGGCCCGGATGTCCGACCCGGACATGATCGACGGCATCATCGGCGCGGTCTCCATCCCGGTCATGGCGAAGTCCCGCATCGGTCACTTCGTCGAGGCGCAGGTGCTGCAGTCCCTGGGCGTCGACTACATCGACGAGTCCGAGGTGCTGACCCCGGCCGACGAGGTCAACCACAGCGACAAGTGGTCCTTCACCACCCCGTTCGTGTGCGGCGCCACCAACCTGGGCGAGGCGCTGCGCCGGATCGCCGAGGGTGCGGCGATGATCCGTTCCAAGGGCGAGGCCGGCACCGGCAACGTCGTCGAGGCGGTCCGTCACCTGCGCCAGATCAAGGGCGAGATCGCCCGGCTGCGCGGCCTGGACAACCACGAGCTGTACGCCGCGGCCAAGGAGCTGCGCGCCCCGTACGAGCTGGTCGCGGAGATCGCGCAGACCGGCAAGCTGCCCGTCGTGCTGTTCTCCGCCGGTGGGGTCGCCACCCCGGCCGACGCCGCGCTGATGCGTCAGCTCGGCGCGGAGGGCGTCTTCGTGGGCTCGGGCATCTTCAAGTCCGGCGACCCGGCGAAGCGCGCCGCGGCGATCGTGAAGGCGACCACCTTCTACGACGACCCGAAGGTCATCGCGGACGCGTCCCGCGACCTGGGCGAGGCCATGGTCGGCATCAACTGCGACACCCTCCCCGAGGCCGAGCGGTACGCCAACCGCGGCTGGTAAGCACCGCGTCACCTCGTCCGGTGGACGGCCCGCGCCGCCCGCGGGCCGTCCACCGACGCGTTCATCCTGACATCCGAGAGGTCCCCGTACCGTGTCCGAGACGTCCGAGACTCCCCTCATCGGCGTGCTCGCCCTCCAGGGCGACGTCCGTGAGCATCTGGCCGCGCTCACCGCGGCCGGCGCCCAGGCCCGGCCCGTGCGCCGGCCCGAGGAGCTGGCCGAGGTCGAGGGTCTGGTGATCCCCGGCGGCGAGTCCACCACCATGTCCAAACTCGCGGTCGTCTTCGGGCTGCTGGAGCCGCTGCGCGAGCACGTCCGGGCGGGCCTGTCGGTGTACGGCACCTGCGCCGGTATGATCATGGTCGCGGACAAGATCCTCGACGGCCGGGAAGACCAGGAGACCCTGGGCGGCGTCGACATGATCGTGCGCCGCAACGCCTTCGGCCGCCAGAACGAGTCGTTCGAGGCCGCGGTCGACATCAAGGGCATCGAGGGCGGCCCGGTGGAGGGCGTCTTCATCCGCGCGCCGTGGGTCGAGTCGGTGGGCGCCCGCGCCGAGGTGCTGGCGACGTACGAGGGCCACACGGTCGCGGTCCGGCAGGGCAATGTCCTCGCGACGTCGTTCCACCCGGAGCTGACCGGCGACCACCGGGTGCACGCGCTGTTCGTGGAAATGGTCCGCGGGTCACGCTGAGCGAGGATCCCGGTAGGATCTCAGGCGTTCGTACAGGAATGGGTAACGCGAAGGAGACAGGCGGATGTCCGGCCACTCTAAATGGGCTACGACGAAGCACAAGAAGGCCGTGATCGATGCCAAGCGCGGCAAGCTCTTCGCGAAGCTGATCAAGAACGTCGAGGTTGCGGCCCGGATGGGCGGGGCCGACATCGAGGGCAACCCGACGCTCTTCGACGCCATTCAGAAGGCGAAGAAGCAGTCGGTTCCGAACAAGAACATCGACAGCGCGGTCAAGCGCGGCGCCGGTCTCGAGGCGGGCGGCGCCGAGTACGAGACGATCATGTACGAGGGTTACGGGCCCAATGGCGTCGCGGTGCTCATCGAGTGCCTCACCGACAACCGCAACCGCGCCGCCTCCGACGTCCGCGTGGCCATGACCCGCAACGGCGGCTCGATGGCCGACCCGGGCTCGGTGTCGTACCTGTTCAACCGCAAGGGCGTCGTCATCGTCCCCAAGGGCGAGCTGAGCGAGGACGACGTGCTGGCCGCGGTGCTCGACGCGGGCGCCGAGGAGGTCAACGACCTCGGCGAGTCCTTCGAGGTGCTCAGCGAGGCCACCGACCTGGTCGCCGTCCGCACCGCGCTCCAGAAGGAGGGCATCGACTACGACTCGGCCGACACCAACTTCGTGCCCACGATGCAGGTGGAGCTGGAGGAGGACGGCGCGCGCAAGATCTTCAAGCTGATCGACGCGCTCGAGGACAGCGACGACGTGCAGAACGTCTTCGCCAACTTCGACGTCTCCGACGAGGTCATGGCCAAGGTCGACGCCTGAGACACATCGCCTGAGGGCACATCAGCACACGTATGGCGGGCGGGTCGGCGGGGACACACCCCACCGGCCCGTCGGCGTTGTCGGTCGGTGCTGTCGGTGGCAGCCGCTAGCCTGCAGGAACAGATGACCGAAGCGTGACCAGGGCGACGAGGGGAGGGGCGCGGTGCGGGTGCTGGGCGTGGACCCCGGGCTGACCCGGTGCGGCATCGGCGTGGTCGAGGGGGTCGCGGGCCGCCCGCTGCGGATGCTGGGCGTCGGCGTCATACGGACCCCGGCGGACGCCGGGATCGGCGACCGCCTCGTCCTCGTCGAGCGCGGCATCGAGGAGTGGCTGGACGCGCACCGGCCCGAATTCGTCGCGGTGGAGCGGGTGTTCAGCCAGCACAATGTGCAGACCGTCATGGGCACCGCCCAGGCCAGCGCGGTCGCCATGCTCTGCGCCGCGCGCCGCGGGCTGCCCGTCGCGCTGCACACCCCCAGCGAGGTCAAGGCGGCCGTCACCGGCTCGGGTCGCGCCGAGAAGGCGCAGGTCGGCGCCATGGTCACCCGGCTGCTGCGGCTGGACGCCCCGCCCAAGCCGGCCGACGCCGCCGACGCCCTGGCGCTCGCCATCTGCCACATCTGGCGCGCCCCCGCGACCAACCGGCTGCAGCAGGCCGTCGCCGCCCACCGCACCTCGCACACCCCACGCGCCCCGCGTTCCACGAAAGGCCGTATTACATGATCGCGTTCGTCTCCGGTCCGGTCGCGGCCCTCGCCCCGGACAGCGCCGTCCTGGAGGTCGGCGGCGTCGGGATGGCGGTCCAGTGCACCCCGGGCACCCTGTCCGGGCTGCGGATCGGCGAGCCGGCCCGGCTCGCCACCTCGCTCGTGGTCCGCGAGGACTCCCTGACGCTGTACGGCTTCGCGGACGACGACGAGCGCCAGGTCTTCGAGCTGCTCCAGACCGCCAGCGGGGTCGGCCCCCGGCTCGCCCAGGCCATGCTGGCCGTGCACGCGCCGGACGCGCTGCGGCTCGCCGTCTCCACCGGCGACGAGAAGGCGCTCACCGCCGTCCCCGGCATCGGCAAGAAGGGGGCGCAGAAGCTGCTGCTGGAGCTGAAGGACCGGCTCGGCGAGCCGGTCGGCAGGACCGTGCCCGCCGCCCGCCCGCCCGCGGCCGCGGGCTGGAGCGATCAGCTGCACACCGCCCTGGTCGGCCTCGGCTACGCCACCCGGGAGGCCGACGAGGCGGTGGCCGCCGTCACCCCGCAGGCCGAGGCGGCCCTGGCCGAGGGCGGTGCGCCGCAGGTGGCGCAGCTCCTGCGGGCCGCCCTGCAGACCCTGAACCGCACCCGCTGACCGGCCGCCGGCGCGCGATGCCGTGCCCGGCCGGACCGCTCGATGAGATCTCGCGAGGCGAAACGCAGTGAACTGGGACGAGACCGCACCGGCCGACGCCGACGACGCCCTCTCCGGCGCCCTGCCCGGCGGCGCGGGCAGCCGGCTGGTGGGCGCCGACGCCGACGGGGACGACCAGGCGGTGGAGGCCGCCCTGCGCCCCAAGGACCTGGGGGAGTTCGTCGGCCAGGAGCGGGTCCGCGAGCAGCTGGACCTGGTCCTCAAGGCGGCCCGGCAGCGCGGCGGCACCGCCGACCACGTGCTGCTCTCCGGCGCGCCCGGGCTCGGCAAGACCACGCTCTCGATGATCATCGCGGCGGAGATGGGCGCCCCGATCCGTATCACCTCAGGACCGGCCATCCAGCACGCGGGCGACCTCGCCGCGATCCTCTCCTCGCTCACCGAGGGCGAGGTGCTGTTCCTGGACGAGATCCACCGCATGTCCCGGCCGGCCGAGGAGATGCTGTACATGGCGATGGAGGACTTCCGCGTCGACGTCATCGTCGGCAAGGGGCCCGGGGCCACCGCCATCCCGCTGGAGCTGCCGCCGTTCACCCTGGTCGGCGCGACCACCCGGGCCGGGCTCCTGCCGCCCCCGCTGCGCGACCGCTTCGGCTTCACCGGCCACATGGAGTTCTACGCCCCCGTCGAGTTGGAGCGGGTGATCCACCGCTCCGCCCGGCTCCTGGAGGTGACCATAGAGCCCGAGGGCGCGGCCGAGATCGCCGGGCGCTCGCGCGGCACGCCCCGGATCGCCAACCGGCTGCTGCGCCGGGTGCGGGACTACGCCCAGGTCAAGGCGGACGGCCTCATCACCCGGGAGATCGCCGCGAGCGCCCTGGCGGTCTACGACGTGGACGGCCGGGGTCTCGACCGGCTGGACCGGGCGGTGCTCAGCGCCCTGCTCAAGCTGTTCGGCGGCGGCCCGGTGGGCCTGTCGACCCTGGCGGTCGCGGTGGGGGAGGAGCGTGAGACGGTGGAGGAAGTCGCCGAGCCGTTCCTGGTGCGCGAGGGCCTGCTGGCACGTACGCCCCGGGGCCGGATCGGGACCCCCGCGGCCTGGGAGCACCTGGGTCTCACCCCGCCGCAGCGCGGCACCGGGGGCGGCCAGAGCGGCCTGTTCGAGGCGTGAAGGCGAGTATTCTCCGGCATCATGGCGTGAAGAGCGAATAATGGTGGGGTGAGGAACCCGGGTGCCACGCCGGGCGTTGTTCCATAGGTGCGGGCTCGCCTAGACTCCGCCGATGCCGTCCGTATGCCGTCCGTACTTCGGTCCGGCATACCCACCCCCGTAGACCAGGCCGCGCCCCAGCGGTCGTGTGAAGGATCTCCGTCCCGTGAATATCGTGACTCTCCTGCCGTTCATCGTGCTCATCGGGGCCATGTTCCTGATGACTCGGTCGGCCAAGAACAAGCAGCGCCAGGCCGCACAGATGCGGGACACCATGCAGCCGGGTACCGGCGTGCGGACCATCGGCGGCATGTACGCGACGGTCAAGGAGGTCCACGACGACACGGTCCTCCTCGAGGTGGCGCCCGCCGTTCACGCGATCTACGCGAAGAACGCGATCGGAGCCGTCCTCTCCGACGCCGAGTACAACCACATCGTCCACGGCATCGACCCCGATGCGGACACCGCCGACGCCGTCGACGGCGCGGCCACCCCGGTCGTCCCCGACGACGCCTCCTCGCTGACCACGCCCGCGGGCGACGACGCCGCCGCCGACGCGCCGGCGGCCGGTGAGCCGGAGGGCGAGAAGGCCGACGCCAAGAAGATCGACCTCGGCAAGGACGACGCCGCCGCGGCCGACGCGCCCGAGGACGAAAAGCGGGACGGCGGCGCCGACGCGAAGTAGTCCTGCAGTGTGAACCACGGCGTGCCACCGCTCGGCGCGCCGTGATTCATGGAGGCTCTAGGCTCCGGCGGGGGCACACCCCCACAAGACTTCGTGGCCGCCCCGCGCACATCCGCTGCGGGGCGGTTGGACAGGGAGATACGACAAGGTGGCAGCACCGAAGAAGGGCCGCAAATCCCCCGGGTCACAGGGTAGGCCCGGGCGCGCGCTGGCCGTGATCGTGATCGCCATGGTGGCGCTCATCGGGGGGATGTTCCTCTCCGGTCACACCACACCGCGGCTGGGCATCGACCTCGCGGGCGGCACCAGCTTCACGCTGGAGGCCAAGAACCAGCCGGGCAAGCCCAACGCGATCAACACGGCCAACATGAACACCGCCGTCGGCATCATCGAGCGGCGGGTCAACGGCCTGGGTGTGTCCGAGGCCGAGGTCCAGACGCAGGGCCCCAAGCACATCATCGTGAACATCCCCAAGGGGACGAACGCGAAACAGGCCCGGCAGCAGGTCGGCACCACCGCCCAGCTGTACTTCCGGCCGGTGATGACCACCACGACCGGCGGCAAGACCAAGCAGCCCAGCAGCACCCCGAGCCCCTCCGCGAGCGCGTCCAAGGGCGCGCCGGACAAGGGCGGCCAGAGCGGCGACAAGGGCAAGCAGCAGTCGGGTTCGCCCAGCCCCACCGCCACCACCCAGGGCCGTGCCGTCCCCGAGGCGCTGAAGGCCGACAAGACGC
Source organism: Streptomyces sp. NPDC021212 (assembly GCF_044332925.1). NCBI lineage: Bacteria > Bacillati > Actinomycetota > Actinomycetes > Kitasatosporales > Streptomycetaceae > Streptomyces > Streptomyces sp. NPDC021212. Next base: position 349,081 of record NZ_JBIRPZ010000002.1, on the reverse strand, counting down.
CGACCCCCACCCCGTCCAAGACCCCCAAGGGCGGCGAGACCGGCAAGCCCTCGGACACCTCCGGCCAGGAGAGGCTGGCCAAGGACTTCGCGGCACTGGACTGCACCACCCGGGCGGGGCGTGCCGCGGCGGCGGAGAAGGCGGCCAACAGCAAGCCGACCGAGCCCGTGCTGGCCTGCAGCCAGAAGGGTGACTCCAAGTTCGTCCTCGGCCCCTCCGAGGTGGCGGGAACCGAGGTCAAGAACGCTAAGGCGAGGTACGAGACCCAGGGCGGCTACGGGTGGATCGTCTCGCTCGAGTTCACTGGCAAGGGCTCGGACCAGTTCGGCGACTTCACCCGCAAGGTGTCCAGTCAGAAGCCCAACCAGTTCGCCATCGTCATCGACGGTGAGGTCGCCTCGGCTCCGACGGTCGACCGCGCGATCACCGGCGGTGACGGCATGATCTCCGGCAGCTTCACCCAGCAGTCCGCCGAGGAACTGGCCAACATCCTGTCCTACGGTGCGCTGCCGCTGTCCTTCGACATCGCGGACGAGACCACCGTCTCCGCGGCCCTCGGCGGCGAGCAGCTGCAGGCCGGTCTGATCGCCGGCGCCATCGGTCTCGCGCTCGTGGTGATCTACCTGGTCGTCTACTACCGCGGTCTGTCCCTGGTGGCCATGGCGTCCCTCGCGGCCTCCGCCATACTGACGTACACGATCATGGTGCTGCTGGGCCCGGGCATCGGCTTCGCGCTGAACCTTCCGGCGGTCTGCGGTGCGATCGTGGCGATCGGTATCACCGCCGACTCGTTCATCGTCTACTTCGAGCGGATTCGTGACGAGATCCGTGAGGGCCGCTCGCTGCGCCCGGCCGTCGAGCGCGGCTGGCCCCGGGCCCGACGCACCATCCTGGTCTCCGACTTCGTGTCGTTCCTCGCCGCCGCGGTGCTCTTCATCGTGACCGTCGGCAAGGTGCAGGGCTTCGCCTTCACCCTGGGGCTGACCACCCTGCTCGACGTCGTCGTGGTGTTCCTGTTCACCAAGCCGCTGATGACGATCCTCGCCCGCCGCCCGTTCTTCGGGAACGGCCATCCGTGGTCCGGTCTGGATCCCAAGCGTCTCGGGGCCAAACCGCCGCTGCGCCGCCGTCGTCCCGCCGCCCCCGGCCCCGCCGACACGAAGGAGGCGTGAGATGTCGAAGCTCGGCAGTCTCGGCGCCAGGCTCTACCGAGGCGAGGTCGGCTACGACTTCGTCGGCAAGCGGAAGATCTGGTACGCCATCTCGATACTGATCACCATCACGGCCATCGCGGGCCTGGCGGTGCGCGGCCTCAACATGGGCATCGAGTTCTCCGGCGGCGCGGTCTTCACCACTCCCAACACCTCGGTCTCGGCCTCCCAGGCCCAAGAGGTGGCGCAGAAGGCGTCCGGCGGCCACACCGCGGTCGTCCAGGAGCTGGGCCGCGGTGGCCTGCGGATCCAGATCAGCGAGCTGGGCACCAAGGAGGCCGTGCCGGTCCAGGAGAAGCTCGCCCAGAAGCTGGACGTCAAGGCCAGCAAGATCGACACCCAGCTGGTCGGCCCGAGCTGGGGTGAGCAGATCGCCGGAAAGGCCTGGCAGGGCCTCGCGATCTTCATGGTCCTGGTGGTGATCTACCTCGCCATCGCCTTCGAATGGCGGATGGCGCTGGCCGCCCTGGTCGCCCTGATCCACGACCTCACCATCACCGTCGGTGTCTACGCGCTGGTCGGCTTCGAGGTCACCCCCGGCACCGTGATCGGTCTGCTCACGATCCTCGGTTATTCGCTCTACGACACCGTCGTGGTCTTCGACGGTCTCAAGGAGGGCGCCAGGGACATCACCAAGCAGAGCCGCTTCACCTACCCGGAGATCGCCAACCGCAGCCTCAACTCGACCCTGGTGCGGTCCATCAACACCACGGTCGTGGCGCTTCTGCCGGTCGGGGCGCTGCTGTTCATCGGCGGCGGTCTGCTCGGCGCGGGCATGCTCAACGACATCTCGCTCGCCCTGTTCGTCGGCCTCGCCGCCGGTGCGTACTCCTCGATCTTCATCGCCACCCCGCTGGTCTCCGACTTCAAGAGCCGTGACCCGCAGATGAAGGCGCTGGCCAAGCGGGTGCGCGCCAAGCGCGCTGCGGCCGCCAAGGCCGAGGCCGAGCGCGAGGCCAAGGACGGCGACGGGGCCGCCGACGGTGACGAACCGGACCTGGAGGACGCCGCCGCGGCCGGAGTCGTCGGCCAGCGCCGCCAGCCCTCCCGTAACCGGGGCCGCGGCCGACCGTCGGGGAAGCGCCGATGAGCGGGACGAGCGTGTCCGGGGAGCCGGGCGCCGAGGAACTGCGCGGGCTGTTGCTCAGCCGGATCCAGGACGTACCGGACTACCCGCAGCCGGGCGTGATGTTCAAGGACATCACCCCGCTGCTGGCCGACGCCGCGGCCTTCTCGGCGCTCACCGAGGCGCTCGCCGAGCTGTGCGTGCGGCACCGGGCGGACAAGGTCGTGGGCCTGGAGGCGCGCGGCTTCATCCTCGCCGCCCCGGCCGCCGTGCGCGCCGGAATCGGCTTCGTACCGGTCCGCAAGGCGGGCAAGCTCCCCGGGACGACCCTGGGGCAGGCGTACGAGCTGGAGTACGGCACCGCCGAGATCGAGATACACGCGGACGCGCTGGAGCCCGGGGACCGGGTCCTGGTCATCGACGACGTGCTCGCCACCGGCGGCACCGCCGAGGCGTCACTCCAGCTCATCCGGCGGGCCGGTGCCCAGGTCGCCGGAGTCGCCGTGCTCATGGAGCTGGGCTTCCTGGAGGGCCGCAGACGCCTGCTGAGCGCGCTGGACAGCGCCCCGCTGGAGGCCCTGATCACGGTCTGACATGACGGCGCACCGCGTGTGTCATCCCCGCAGGGGGCCTTGGGAGAGGATCTCCTAAGGCCCCCTGCGTGCGGGGACTGCGCGTCGGCATCCACAGAGAGAGCGGGCCCGGGGCCGCGGCGAGCTTGCCCCACACCGCCCGGTAGGAACAGTGCTCGAACAGGGCCAGGGCGGGGGTGAAGTAGACCACCACGCGCGCGGGTAGCAGCCGCCCACCCGTCTCTCCCACGCCCCGGTCTCCTCCAGCACCTCATCCACCAGCGCGACACGATGTGGGTCAGTTCGCTCAGGTGACCCGGCGCATGGACACCCGAGGCTGTCTCGATCGTGCGCGTGATGGCGGGCTTCTCCTGCAACGGGACCCCTGGTTCTTGATCATCTTGCTCAACGCAAGTGATCTACCAGAGGTCCCGTCCTTTGCCATCGGCGGCTTGGCGAACAGCCGATCAGTCAAACACAGCGGTGTTGATGGTCGGATTGTCTGAAAATCATCTCGTTGGGGTCTTGGTCCACTGTTTGGATCTTCCGTGAGCGCCCGTGACCGGGGCGATCATCAACGGAGGGGAAAATGGGAACATCACGCAAGATCGCTGTGGGGGCAGCGTCTCTCGTCTCCCTCGCTGCCATGAGTGTGGCCGCGGTGCCGGCGAACGCGAGCACGCCCAGTGCGTCGGCCGAAACCCGCCAGACCGCCAGCTGCAATGAGTGGATCAGGGCGGTCGGGGTTCCCGGCCGCTGGCAGACCCTGAGCGACGACTGCGGCCACTTCGGCCGCCCCGGCCTCAAGATGGGCTACTCCTGGGCTGCCGAGCGGGGTAGGCCCTGTATCAAGGTCCAGGGTTTCGTGGGCGGCCGGGCGAAGTGGTACAACGCCGGCTGCGGGGCCACGGGACGGATCACGGTTAAGTGGGGCGACGTGCTCGCCGCGAAGAAGATCAAGGTCAAGGGAGCTTCGCTCTTCAAGTGGAAGTGATGCCTTTCGTGAGGTCGCTCTCGTAGCGCCTGGCCGCGCGCCCGGCGGGGAAATCCCCGCCGGGCGCGCTTTGCATGTGCGGTGGCCGCGGCTGGCTTGGCGGTCGAGAGGCAAGCGGAGTGGCGGGATCGATACCATGGCAGCCCGACCCTTTCGGGTCCGGACCGCTAGGAGTGCTCTTGCCAGACGAGGCCCAGCCGCTCTCGCCCAAAGTCCGTCCGGGTGGAACCCCCTCCGCACAGCCGGACGCGCCCACCGCCGCCGAGCAGACGGCGGCCCCAGGCGTGCCCAGGAACAGCGGTGACGGCGCGGTCCGGCGCGGCCCCGAGCAGACCAGCCCGCAGCCCGCCGCGGGCCGCGGCAACAGCCTGCCCGCCACCACGCCCCCCGCGCGCCCCACACAGAGCCCGGCTCCGCGCTCCGGCTCGTCCAACCGCGTCCGCGCCCGCCTTGCCCGCCTCGGCGTGCAGCGCTCCAGCCCGTACAACCCCGTCCTGGAGCCCCTGCTGCGCATCGTGCGCGCCAACGACCCCAAGGCGGACGGCGCCACGCTGCGCCAGATCGAGCGCGCGTACCAGGTGGCCGAGCGCTGGCACCGCGGCCAGAAGCGCAAGAGCGGCGATCCGTACATCACCCACCCGCTCGCGGTGACCACGATCCTCGCCGAGCTGGGGATGGATCCGGCCACGCTGATGGCCGGGCTGCTGCACGACACCGTCGAGGACACCGAATATGGCCTCGACACTCTGCGCCGCGACTTCGGCGACCAGGTCGCCCTGCTCGTCGACGGCGTCACCAAGCTGGACAAGGTCAAGTTCGGCGAGGCGGCCCAGGCCGAGACCGTGCGCAAGATGGTCGTCGCGATGGCCAAGGACCCCCGGGTCCTGGTGATCAAGCTCGCCGACCGGCTGCACAACATGCGCACCATGCGCTACCTGAAGCGGGAGAAGCAGGAGAAGAAGGCCCGCGAGACGCTGGAGATCTACGCCCCGCTCGCCCACCGGCTGGGCATGAACACCATCAAGTGGGAGCTGGAGGACCTCGCCTTCGCGATCCTCTACCCCAAGATGTACGACGAGATCGTCCGGCTGGTCGCCGAGCGCGCCCCCAAGCGCGACGAGTACCTGGCCGTCGTCACCGACCAGGTCCAGGGCGATCTGCGGGCGGCCCGGATCAAGGCGACCGTCACCGGCCGACCCAAGCACTACTACTCCGTCTACCAGAAGATGATCGTGCGGGGCCGGGACTTCGCCGAGATCTACGACCTGGTGGGCATCAGGGTGCTCGTCGACACCGTCCGCGACTGCTACGCGGCGCTGGGGACCATCCACGCGCGGTGGAACCCGGTGCCCGGGCGGTTCAAGGACTACATCGCGATGCCCAAGTTCAACATGTACCAGTCGCTGCACACGACGGTCATCGGGCCCAGCGGCAAGCCGGTCGAGCTGCAGATCCGCACCTTCGACATGCACCGCCGTGCCGAGTACGGCATCGCCGCGCACTGGAAGTACAAGCAGGAGGCGGTCGCCGGGACCTCCAAGGTGCGCACCGACGTGCCTCGGGGCAAGGCCGGCAAGGACGACGCCGTCAACGACATGGCGTGGCTGCGGCAGCTCCTGGACTGGCAGAAGGAGACCGAGGACCCGGGCGAGTTCCTGGAGTCGCTGCGCTTCGACCTGTCCCGCAACGAGGTCTTCGTCTTCACGCCCAAGGGCGACGTCATAGCGCTGCCCGCCGGGGCCACCCCGGTGGACTTCGCGTACGCCGTCCACACCGAGGTCGGCCACCGCACCATCGGGGCCCGGGTCAACGGGCGGCTGGTGCCGCTGGAGTCGACCCTCGACAACGGCGACCTGGTGGAGGTCTTCACCTCCAAGGCGGCCGGTGCCGGGCCGTCCCGCGACTGGCTGGGCTTCGTCAAGTCACCGCGGGCCCGCAACAAGATCCGCGGCTGGTTCTCCAAGGAGCGCCGCGACGAGGCCATCGAGCAGGGCAAGGACGCGATCGTCCGGGCGATGCGCAAGCAGAACCTGCCGATCCAGCGGATCCTGACCGGCGACTCGCTGGTCACCCTCGCCCACGAGATGCGCTACCCGGACATCTCCTCGCTCTACGCGGCCATCGGCGAGGGCCATGTCTCCGCGCAGAACGTGGTCGGCAAGCTCGTCTCGGCCCTCGGCGGCGAGGAGGCCGCCAACGAGGACATCGCCGAGACCGCCCCGCCCATCCGGCGCTCCAAGCGCCGCTCCAACGCCGACCCGGGCGTGGTCGTCAAGGGCGTCGAGGACGTGTGGGTCAAGCTGGCCCGCTGCTGTACGCCGGTGCCGGGCGACCCGATCATCGGCTTCGTCACCCGCGGCAGCGGCGTCTCCGTCCACCGGGCCGATTGCGTCAACGTGGACTCGCTGTCCCAGCAGCCGGAGCGCATCCTCGACGTCGAATGGGCGCCCACCCAGTCGTCGGTCTTCCTGGTCGCCATCCAGGTCGAGGCGCTGGACCGGTCCCGGCTGCTGTCGGACGTCACCCGCGTCCTGTCCGACCAGCACGTGAACATCCTGTCCGCGGCCGTCCAGACCTCCCGCGACCGGGTGGCCACCTCGCGCTTCACCTTCGAGATGGGCGACCCCAAGCACCTGGGACACGTCCTGAAGGCCGTACGCGGCGTCGAGGGCGTCTACGACGTCTACCGGGTCACTTCGGCCCGCGCACGCTGAGAAAGCGCCACAGAACGCGAACGGCGGCCCCGGTCTCCCGGGGCCGCCATCGGCGTTTCACGTGCGGAGCGCTTCAGGGGCGGCTCCGAGGGGCGTCTTTCAGCCGCCGAACTCCTCCAGGCCCTTCAGCGCCTGGTCGAGCAGCGCCTGCCGCCCCTCCAGCTCCTTGGAGAGCTTGTCGGCCTTCGCGTTGTTCCCCGCCGCGCGGGCCGCGTCGACCTGGGAACGGAGCTTGTCGACGGCGTCCTGGAGCTGGCCTGTGAGCCCCTGGGCGCGCGCCCGCGCCTCGGGGTTCGTACGCCGCCACTCGGCCTCCTCGGCCTCCTGGAAGGCGCGCTCGACCGCGTGCAGCCGGCCCTCGATGCGGGAGCGGGCATCCCGCGGCACATGGCCGACGGCCTCCCACCGCTCGTTGATCGACCGGAACGCCGCGCGGGACGCCTTCAGGTCCGAGATCGGCAGCAGCTTCTCGGCCTCGACGACCAGCTCCTCCTTGCGCGTCAGGTTCTCCCGCTGCTCGGCGTCCCGCTCCGCGAAGACCGCGCCCCGGGCCTGGAAGAAGACGTCCTGGGCGCCCCGGAACCGGTTCCACAGGTCGTCCTCGTGCTCGCGCTGCGCGCGGCCCGCGGCCTTCCAGTCGGACATCAGCTCCCGGTAGCGGGCCGCGGTCGGCCCCCAGTCGGTGGAGCCGGACAGCGCCTCCGCCTCGGCGACCAGCTTCTCCTTGGTCTGCCGGGCCTCCTCGCGCTGCGCGTCCAGCGCCGCGAAGTGCGCCTTGCGCCGCTTGGAGAACGCCGAGCGGGCGTGCGAGAAGCGGTGCCACAGCTGGTCGTCCGTCTTGCGGTCCAGCCGCGGCAGGCCCTTCCAGGTGTCGACCAGGGCGCGCAGCCGCTCCCCGGCCGCCCGCCACTGCTCGCTGGCCGCCAGCTCCTCGGCCTCGGCGACCAGCGCCTCCTTGGCCTGGCGGGCCTCGTCGGCCTGGACCGCCTTGGCCGCCCGGCGCTCCTCACGGCGTGCCTCGATGTCCTTGGCGAGCTGGTCGAGCCGCTTGCGCAGCGCGTCCAGATCGCCGACCACATGGTGCTCGTCGACCTGCTGCCGGATGTGCTCGATGGCCGCCGTCGCGTCCTTGGCCGACAGGTCGGTGGTCTTGACCCGGCGCTCGAGAAGGTCGATCTCGACGACCAGACCGTCGTACTTGCGCTCGAAGTAGGCGAGTGCCTCGTCCGGCGATCCCGCCTGCCACGATCCGACGACCTGTTCACCGTCGGCCGTACGCACGTACACGGTCCCCGCCTCGTCGACGCGGCCCCAAGGCTCGCTGCTCACAGCGCCTCCTCCACATGATGCCGGGGCGGGCGTGCGGCCCGCGGGCATCGTCCACAGTTTCTTCCGGCCGGGCAGCGACGCCCGGGCGGTTTCTCCCGGCAGGGTGGTGCGGCCATCGCGGCAGGCACCCTGCACAACGCCAACATAGGCGACCGGTGCCCCGGCTGTCCGTATCCTGCGCGACCGAAATTTCGCAAGCGCACGCCCGGCGACCTCAGGACTTGGTGACCGTCGCCTTGTTGATCACCACGCTGGCGTTCGGGGCGGTGTTCTGCATCTGGTCGGGGGCCGCCGCTCCCGCCTTGGCGATCTTCTTCAGGACCTTCATGCCGTCCTGGGAGATCTTCCCGAAGGGGGTGTAGTCCGGCGGCAGCGGGCTGTCCTGGTAGACCAGGAAGAACTGGCTGCCACCGCTGTTCCGGCCCTGCTTGGTCTGCGCGTTGTACTGGTTCGCCATCGCGACCGTGCCGGCCGGGTACTTGTTCCCCTTCAGCGCGGGGTCCTTGAGGTTCTCGTCGGGCAGGGTGTAGCCCGGGCCGCCCGCGCCGGTGCCCTGCGGGTCGCCGCACTGCAGCACGTAGATCTCCTGGTTCACCAGGCGGTGGCACTTGGTGTGGTCGAAGTACCCCTTGCCCGCCAGGAAGTCGAACGAGTTGACCGTGTGCGGTGCCTTGCCGGCGTCCATGTCGACGGAGATGTCCCCGCAGGTCGTCTCCAGCTTCATCGTGTACGAGGCCGATTTGTCGATGGAGACCGCCGGCTCCTTCTTGAACGACATCTTCTTCGGCTTCTCGCCCGCGACCGCCTTCGCCGCCTTGGCGCACGGGTCCGGCGCCTTGCTGGTGGGGGCCGAAGGACTGGACGCGGCCGCGTCGTCCTTCTTCTTGTCCTTGTCGTTCCCGGAGAACGCGCCCACGGCCGCCGCCGCCCCGCCGCCGGCCAGCACCACGGCCAGCACGGCGGCGATCACCACGTTGCGCTGGCGGGACTTGCGCCGTGCCGTCTCGCGCCGCTGCTGCTGCCGCAGGTACTTCTCCCGGGCAAGTTGCCGCCGCCGCTGCTCGCTACTGACCACCGGGTCGTCTCCTCACGCCGTATGTCATCGGGTCCTGCCGGAGGGCTCGGCCGTACCGTATACGGGTTCGCTGTGCCGGGGCCGCCGCCGGTAGGCTCTGGAACTGCCGACATTCTTCCGCCGGCCGACTCTTCCGGACGACATTTAAGGACGATCGTGCTCATTGCCGGGTTCCCCGCCGGGGCCTGGGGGACCAACTGCTACCTGGTCGCCCCCGCCGCAGGCGAGGAGTGCGTGATCATCGACCCGGGCCACCAAGCGGCCCAAGGCGTCGAGGAGGCCGTCGCCAAACACCGGCTCAAGCCCGTCGCCGTCATCCTCACCCACGGCCACATCGACCACGTCGCCTCGGTGGTCCCGGTCTGCGGCGCCCATGACGTACCGGCCTGGATCCACCCCGCCGACCGCTACATGATGAGCGACCCGGCCAAGGCGCTCGGACGGTCCATCGGTACGCAGCTGATGGGCGAGCTGACGGTCGGCGAACCGGACGACGTCAAGGAGTTGGCCGACGGCTCCGAACTGAAGCTGGCCGGAATGGAGTTCACCGTTGCGCACGCGCCGGGCCATACCAAGGGGTCGGTGACGTTCAGGCTGCCCGAACAGGCGGACATCCCCTCCGTGTTCTTCTCGGGCGACCTGCTTTTCGCCGGCTCCATCGGACGCACCGATCTGCCCGGCGGCGACCACGCCGAGATCCTCGAGTCCCTGGCCCGTGTGTGCCTGCCGCTCGACGACTCGACCGTGGTGCTGTCGGGCCATGGCCCCCAGACCAGCATCGGCCGCGAGCGCGCCACCAACCCCTTCCTGCGGGAGGTGGCCGCCGGCCCCGGAGGCTCCGCCGACGCGGCCGCGCCTCCGCGACGAGGAATGTGACGAGAGAACCCACGTTGAGCACCTTCAAGGCCCCCAAGGGCACCTACGACCTGATCCCGCCGGTCTCCGCGACCTACCTCGCGGTGCGGGACGCCATCGCCACCCCGCTCCGGCGGTCCGGCTACGGCTACGTCGAGACACCCGGCTTCGAGAACGTCGAACTCTTCGCGCGCGGCGTCGGCGAGTCCACCGACATCGTCACCAAGGAGATGTACACCCTCACCACCAAGGGCGGCGACGAGCTGGCGCTGCGCCCCGAGGGAACCGCGTCGGTGCTGCGCGCCGCGCTGGAGGCCAACCTGCACAAGGCCGGCAGCCTGCCGGTCAAGCTCTGGTACTCCGGCTCGTACTACCGCTATGAGCGCCCGCAGAAGGGCCGCTACCGCCACTTCTCGCAGGTCGGCGCCGAGGCGATCGGCGCCGAGGACCCGGCCCTGGACGCCGAGCTGATCATCCTCGCGCACGACGCGTACCGGTCGCTGGGGCTGCGCGACTTCCGGATCCTGCTGAACTCGCTCGGCGACGCCGAGTGCCGCCCCGTCTACCGGGCCGCCCTCCAGGACTTCCTGCGCGGGCTCGACCTGGACGAGGACACCCGGCGGCGCATCGACATCAACCCGCTGCGGGTGCTCGACGACAAGCGCGAGGCCGTCCAGAAGCAGCTGGCCGGTGCGCCGCTGCTGCGCGACTACCTGTGCGACGCGTGCCGGGAGTACCACGCGCGGGTGCGGGAGCTGATCACCGCGCAGGGCGTGGAATTCGAGGACGACGCGAAGCTGGTCCGCGGCCTCGACTACTACACCCGGACCACGTTCGAGTTCGTCCACGACGGGCTCGGCTCGCAGTCCGCGGTCGGCGGTGGCGGCCGGTACGACGGCCTGTCCGAGATGATCGGCGGCCCCGCCCTGCCGTCGGTCGGCTGGGCGCTCGGCGTCGACCGTACGGTGCTCGCGCTGGAGGCCGAGGGCGTCCGGCTGGACCTGCCCGACGCGACCAGCGTCTTCGCCGTGCCGCTGGGGGAGGAGGCCCGGAAGGTCCTCTTCGGCGTGGTCGGCGAGCTGCGCAAGGAAGGCGTGGCGACGGACTTCGCGTACGGCGGCAAGGGGCTCAAGGCCGCGATGAAGGCCGCGAACCGCAGCGGCGCGCGGTACGCGATCGTGGCGGGCGAGCGGGACTTCGCCGAGGGCGTGGTCCAGCTGAAGGACATGGAATCGGGCGAGCAGGAGGCCGTTCCGCTGTCCAAGATCGTGACCACGGTCCAGGCGAAGCTGGGCTGACCGCCCGGGCGCGCTGCGTTCGTCAGCGTTCGTCAACGGGATGGCACCGATTCATCCTGCCAATCGAGGCCGCCCCACGCTTGCCGGTCCCGCCCCGCCCGGGGCGGGATTTCGGCCCTGCCGGGCCGTCCTTATGTCCGCTGAACGGGGGACCCGGGAGGATGGTCGGGCCCTGACAACAGGACATTGCGGCGCCGTGGGTTGGGGCACAATGGCCGTGCCCGACGGGGCCGGACAGTGTGGAGAGCGACGGACGGCGATATGGCGACGACACTGATGGACGACGTGGAGTCCGACGAGGCGCGGGACGGCGCGCGGACCGGAACGGGAGGCGGCCGCGCCTTCGCGCTCCTGCTCGTGATCACCGGTGCGATGGGGCTGCTGGCGGCCTGGGTCATCACGCTCGACAAGAACAAGATCCTCGAGTACAAGGCCGACGGCAAGATCTTCACCCCCGGCTGCAGCCTCAACCCCGTGGTCTCCTGCGGCAACATCATGGAGAGCAAGCAGGCCGAGGCGTTCGGCTTCCCGAACCCGATGCTCGGCCTCGTCGCCTACGGCATCGTCATCTGCGTGGGCATGTCCCTGCTGGCCGGGGCGCGCTTCCCGCGCTGGTACTGGCTGACGTTCAACGCGGGCACCCTCTTCGGCGTCGGCTTCGTGACCTGGCTCCAGTACGAGTCGCTGTACGTCATCGGCTCGCTGTGCCTGTGGTGCTGCCTCGCCTGGGTCGCCACCATCGTGATGTTCTGCTACGTCACCGGCCACAACCTCAAGCACGGATACCTCCCGGCGCCGGACGGGCTGCGGCGCGGGCTGCTGGAGTTCCACTGGGTGGTGCCGGTGATGTGGATCGGCGTGATCGGGATGCTGATCCTGACCCGCTGGTGGGATTTCTGGACCAGCTAGAACACCCCCTGGCCCCAGCCCCGGAAAAGGGCACTGTCGGTGCGGTGCCATAGGCTTTCCGGGTGGAGCCAGACCTGTTCACCGCCGCCGCCGAGGACCGCCAGGAGAAGGACCCGTCCAGCAGTCCGCTGGCCGTGCGCATGCGCCCGCGCACGCTGGACGAGGTCGTGGGCCAGCAGCATCTGCTGCGCCCCGGATCGCCGTTGCGGAGACTGGTGGGCGAGGGCAGCGGAGGCCCGGCCGGGCCGTCCTCGGTCCTGCTGTGGGGCCCGCCCGGCATCGGGAAGACCACGCTCGCGTACGTGGTCAGCCAGGCCACCCAGAAGCGGTTCGTGGAGCTGTCGGCGATCACCGCGGGGGTGAAGGAGGTGCGGGCCGTCATCGACGGGGCCCGCCGCTCCTCGGGGGCGTACGGCCGGGAGACCGTGCTCTTCCTGGACGAGATCCACCGTTTCAGCAAGGCGCAGCAGGACTCGCTGCTGCCCGCCGTGGAGAACCGGTGGGTCACCCTGATCGCGGCCACCACGGAGAACCCGTACTTCTCGGTGATCTCCCCGCTGCTCTCCCGCTCGCTGCTGCTCACCCTGGAGCCGCTCACCGACGACGACCTGCGCGGGCTGCTGCGCCGTGCGCTGGCCGACGAGCGGGGGCTCGGCGGCGCGGTCACCCTCCCCGAGGAGGCGGAGGGGCATCTGCTGCGGATCGCGGGTGGCGACGCCCGGCGGGCGCTCACCGCCCTGGAGGCGGGGGCCGGGGCGGCGATCGCCAAGGGCGAGGCGGAGATCACGCTGACCACGCTGGAGGAGGCGGTCGACCGGGCCGCGGTCACCTACGACCGGGCCGGTGATCAGCACTATGACGTGGCAAGCGCTCTCATCAAGTCGATCCGCGGCTCGGATGTGGATGCCGCGCTCCACTATCTGGCGCGGATGATCGAGGCGGGGGAGGACCCGCGGTTCATCGCGCGCCGGCTGATGATCTCCGCGAGTGAGGACATCGGGCTGGCCGACCCGACCGCCCTGCCCACCGCCGTCGCGGCGGCGCAGGCGGTCGCGCTGATCGGCTTCCCCGAGGCCGCCCTGACGCTGAGCCACGCCACGATCGCGCTGGCGCTCGCGCCCAAGTCCAACGCGGCCACGACGGCGATCGGGGCGGCGCTGGCGGATGTCCGGGCCGGGCTCGCGGGCCCGGTGCCGCCGCATCTGCGGGACGGGCACTACAAGGGCGCCGAAAAGCTCGGCCATGCCCAGGGGTATCTGTATCCGCACGATCTGCCGGGCGGCATCGCGGCGCAGCAGTACGCACCGGACAAGATCCAGGGCAAGCGCTACTACGAGCCGACGCGGTACGGGGCGGAGGCCCGGTACGCCGATGTGGTCGAGCGGGTCCGGGCGCGGCTGCGCGGTGACCCGCCGCCGGAGACCTCGTAAGGCGGAAGGCTCGTAAAGCCCGGACCCGGACCCGGACCCCGGCCTAGTCGGCGGCCGCCTCGAACAGGGCGTGCATCGCGTGGCGCAGTTCGGTGACGCTCCGCACCGGCTCCGGGAAGTCGAAGCGCGCGTCGAACGGCTGGTCGGCGTCGTCCGTGAAGCGGACGCGCAGGCCGAAGCGGTCGAGGGCCACGGGGATCGCGGGCCCGCGGGTGCACACCACGGACGAGCGCTCGCCCAGCAGGGCGCAGAGCCCGCGCACCTGGTCGCTGTGGGCCGCGTGCAGATGCTGCAGCAGCTCGGCCTCGTGCGGGGCCATCGGGTCGGGGGTGGCCTGAGCGAACTCGTCCGGCTCGACGCCGTCCGCGCCCCACAGATCGTCCACACAGGCCTCGGCGACCTCCAGCCGCAGCAGCGTCCAAGCGGCGGTCCGCGCGCGCGGACCGCCGGCGGAGTCGGGCTGCAGGGCCTCCCCGAGGCCCAGCAGCTCCCCGACCGGATGGGCCGCAGCGAGCAGGGCCGCGCTCGCGGCGCGGTCGCCGCCGCGTACGGGGGTGAGCCAGCCGGCCACCCAGGCGCGGCCGCGGATCCGCTGGGGCACCGAGACCGGGGCGACGTCCGTGATCTCCATCACGCAGGTCAGATCGTCGTCCTGCGCGTAGGCGGCGGCGCGGGCCGCGGGTGAGCCGCCGGACACCAGCAACAGCAGATCGCCGTCCGGGGTGACGGCGCGGGCGGCCGGTTCGTCCATGCCGAGATCGTCGGGGACCTCGATTCCGGGAATCGTCAATGACGCCGTAGCCTTGCATTCAACGAGAGTCCGTACACGCTCTGCCGCCGTCGGCCGCAGGGCGTCTTCCTTGGGACGCGGCTGACCCTCCTGAAGGCTCTGACCAGTACCGGGCAGGGGGATCCCAGGTCGAAACATGCGTTCTCCTCGGCTAAGGTAAGGCATACCTAACTTACATGGAGGTTCGTTCCACGTGAACCAGTCGCGTCCCAAGGTCAAGAAGTCGCGCGCACTCGGCATCGCGCTGACGCCGAAGGCCGTCAAGTACTTCGAGGCCCGTCCCTACCCGCCCGGCGAGCACGGCCGTGGCCGCAAGCAGACCAGTGACTACAAGGTCCGGCTGCTGGAAAAGCAGCGTCTGCGCGCTCAGTACGACATCAGCGAGCGCCAGATGGCCCGTGCCTACGACCGCGCTCGGAAGGTCGAAGGCAAGACAGGCGAAGCCCTGATCATCGAGCTTGAGCGCCGTCTGGACGCGCTCGTCCTGCGGTCGGGAATCGCCCGCACGATCTACCAGGCCCGCCAGATGGTGGTCCACGGTCACATCGAGGTCAACGGCCGCAAGGTCGACAAGCCCTCCTTCCGGGTCCGCCCGGACGACGTGGTGATGGTCCGCGAGCGCAGCCGCGAGAAGCACCCCTTCCAGGTGGCTCGTGAGGGCGGCTACGCCCCCGACGGCGAGACCCCGCGCTACCTGCAGGTCAACCTGAAGGCGCTCGCCTTCCGCCTCGACCGGGACCCGAACCGCAAGGAGGTCCCGGTGATCTGCGACGAGCAGCTCGTCGTCGAGTACTACGCCCGCTGATCCAGCGGACCGTTTCTGCTCAACAGCCCGCGGGTTCCCCGTCGACCGGTGTGTCGGGGGGAGCCCGCGGGCTGTTTGGCCGAGCGGAATGCGTTTCAGCCGGGCCTGCCGGGCGCGATAGGGTCGATACCTGCCGCCCGCGCCCGGATGACCGCCCGAGACCGATGGGCGACGGACGACTCGAACGACGGACGACCTGAACGACGACGACCGACGTGATCGGCAGCAGGGAGCGGTGCAACGTGTCCGGTGGAGAAGTGGCCGGGATCCTCGTGGCCGTCTTCTGGGCGATCTTGGTGTCCTTTCTCGCCCTCGCCCTGGTGAGGCTCGCCCAGACGCTCAAGGCGGCCACCCGGCTGGTGGCGGAGGTCACCGACCAGGCGGTGCCGCTGCTCAGCGAGGCGTCCGCGACCGTGCGCGAGGCCAACACCCAGCTCGCCCGCGTGGATTCGATCGCCTCCGACGTCCAGGAGGTCACCTCGAACGCCTCCGCGCTGTCCTCGACCGTCTCCTCCGCCTTCGGCGGACCGCTGGTCAAGGTGGCGGCGTTCGGCTACGGCGTCCGGCGCGCGATCGGCCGCAAGGCGACGCCCGAAGACGCGCCCGCGCGCAACGGCAGCGTTGTTATCGGCAAGACCCTGCCGTCCGCCCGTCGGGGCGGCCGCCGCAACCGTGGATCGAAGGGCTGAGAGACCGGATGTTCCGCCGCACATTCTGGTTCACCACCGGCGTCGCAGCCGGTGTGTGGGCCACCACCAAGGTCCAGCGCAAGCTCAATCAGCTCACCCCCGAGAGTCTGGCGGCGCAGGCCGCCGACCGGGCGGTGCTCGCCGGACGGCGGATCAAGGTCTTCGCGCTCGACGTGCGCGACGGCATGGCCGACCGCGAGGCGGCGCTCAAGGACGCCCTGGGCCTGACCTCGGCGCCCGCCAACGACCTCACGCAGCTGCCGGCCCAGCGCGGCCGGGCCCAGCTCACCCACACGTCCCCCTACCCCAACCCGAACGCCCGAAATGAGGACCACTGATGGAGTCGGCTGAAATCCGCCGCCGCTGGCTGCGCTTCTTCGAGGAGCGCGGGCACACCGTCGTGCCGTCGGCGTCGCTCATCGCGGACGACCCGACCCTGCTGCTCGTCAACGCGGGCATGGTCCCCTTCAAGCCGTTCTTCCTGGGCGAGGTCCAGCCGCCTTACAAGCGCGCCGTGAGCGTGCAGAAGTGCGTGCGGACGCCGGATATCGAAGAGGTCGGCAAGACCACCCGGCACGGCACGTTCTTCCAGATGTGCGGCAACTTCTCGTTCGGCGACTACTTCAAGGAAGGCGCCATCACCTACGCCTGGGAGCTGCTCACCGGCTCCGTGGCGGACGGTGGCTACGGCCTGGACCCCGAGCGGCTCTGGATCACCGTCTACGAGCAGGACGACGAGGCCGAGCGCATCTGGCGCGACGTCGTCGGCGTCCCCTCGGAGCGCATCCAGCGCCTGGGCATGGGCCCCAACTACTGGTCCATGGGCGTCCCCGGCCCCTGCGGTCCCTGCTCCGAGATCAACTACGACCGTGGTCCGGAGTTCGGCGTGGAGGGCGGCCCGGCCGTCAACGACGAGCGCTACGTGGAGATCTGGAACCTGGTCTTCATGCAGTACGAGCGCGGCCCGGGCGAGGGCAAGGAGAACTTCCCCATCCTCGGCGAGCTGCCGAGCAAGAACATCGACACCGGCCTCGGCCTGGAACGCCTCGCGATGATCCTGCAGGGCGTGCAGAACATGTACGAGACCGACACCCTGCGCGTCGTGATGGACAAGGCCACCGAGCTGACCGGGGTCGCCTACGGCGCCGCCCATGACAGCGACGTGTCGCTGCGCGTGGTCGCCGACCACATGCGCACCTCCGTCATGCTCATCGGCGACGGCGTCACCCCCGGCAACGAGGGCCGCGGCTATGTGCTGCGCCGCATCATGCGCCGCGCCATCCGCAACATGCGCATCCTCGGCGCCGCCGAGCCGGTCGTCGGCGAGCTGGTGGACACCGTCCTCAAGACGATGGGCCAGCAGTACCCGGAGCTGCTGACCGAGCGCAAGCGCATCGAGACCGTCGCGCTCGCCGAGGAGTCGGCCTTCCTGAAGACCCTCAAGGCCGGCACCAACATCCTCGACACCGCCGTCACCGACACCAAGGCCGCCGGCGGCAGCGTGCTCCCCGGCGACAAGGCGTTCCTGCTCCACGACACCTGGGGCTTCCCGATCGACCTCACCCTGGAGATGGCCGCCGAACAGGGCCTCTCGGTGGACGAGGACGGCTTCCGCCGCCTGATGCGGGAGCAGCGGGAGCGCGCCAAGGCCGACGCCAAGGCCAAGAAGACCGGTCACGCCGACCTGTCGGCCTACCGCGAGGTCGCCGACACCTCCGGCTCGACCGTCTTCACCGGCTACAGCGACACCTCCGGTGAGTCCACCGTCGTCGGCCTGCTGGTCGACGGGGTCTCCTCGCCCGCCGCCTCCGAGGGCGACGACGTCGAGGTCGTCCTGGACCGCACCCCGTTCTACGCCGAGGGCGGCGGCCAGCTCGCCGACACCGGCAAGATCAAGCTGGCCTCCGGCGCCGTCGTCGAGGTGCGGGACGTCCAGCAGCCGGTGCCCGGCGTCAGCGTGCACAAGGGCGTCGTGCAGGTCGGCGAGGTGACGGTCGGGTCCGGCGCGTACGCCGAGATCGACATCAAGCGCCGCCGGGCCATCGCCCGCGCCCACAGCGCCACCCACCTCACCCACCAGGCGCTGCGCGACGCCCTGGGCCCGACCGCCGCCCAGGCCGGTTCGGAGAACTCGCCCGGCCGCTTCCGCTTCGACTTCGGCTCGCCGACCGCCGTCCCCGGCACGGTGCTCACCGACGTCGAGCAGAAGATCAACGAGGTGCTCTCCCGCGAACTCGACGTCACCGCCGAGGTGATGAGCATGGACGACGCCAAGAAGCAGGGCGCCATCGCCGAGTTCGGCGAGAAGTACGGCGACCGGGTGCGCGTGGTGACCATCGGCGACTTCTCCAAGGAGCTGTGCGGCGGTACGCACGTCCACAACACCGCCCAGCTGGGCCTGGTGAAGCTGCTCGGCGAGTCCTCCATCGGCTCCGGTGTGCGCCGCGTGGAGGCCCTGGTGGGCGTGGACGCGTACAACTTCCTCGCCCGTGAGCACACGGTCGTCTCCCAGCTCACCGACCTGGTCAAGGGCCGCCCGGAGGAGCTTCCGGAGAAGATCTCCGGCATGCTCACCAAGCTCAGGGACGCCGAGAAGGAGATCGAGCGGTTCCGCGCCGAGAAGGTGCTCCAGGCCGCCGCCGGGCTCGCCGAGGGCGCCAAGGACGTCCGGGGCGTCGCCCTGGCCGCCGGCCAAGTGCCGGACGGCACGACCGCCGACGACCTGCGCAAGCTGGTGCTGGACGTGCGCGGGCGGCTCGACCAGAAGGCGGGGGCCGTCGACCGGCCCGCCGTCGTCGCCCTGTTCACCGTGGGAGGCGGCCGCCCGCTGACCGTGATCGCCACCAACGAGGCGGCCCGCGAGCGCGGCCTCAAGGCCGGTGACCTGGTCCGCACCGCCGCCAAGACGCTCGGCGGCGGAGGCGGCGGCAAGCCGGACGTCGCCCAGGGCGGCGGCCAGAACCCGGCCGCCGTCGGCGACGCCATCGAGGCCGTCGAGCGGCTCGTCGCGGAATCGGGCCGGTAGCCGTGCGGCGCGGCCGGCGCATCGCCATCGACGTCGGGGACGCCCGGATCGGGGTCGCCTCGTGCGACCCCGACGGGATCCTCGCCACCCCCGTGGAGACCGTGCCGGGACGCGACATCCCGGCCGCCCACAAGCGGCTGGCGGCCATCGTCGAGGAGTACGAGCCCATCGAGGTGGTGGTCGGCCTCCCGCGCTCGCTCAACGGGCGCGAGGGGCCGGCCGCGGCCAAGGTGCGCACCTTCGCCAGGGAACTGGCGCGGCGGGTCCAGCCGGTGTCCGTGCGGCTGGTCGACGAGCGTATGACGACCGTCACAGCGGCGCACGGCCTCCGGGCGTCCGGGGTGTCGTCCAAGAAGGGCCGCTCGGTCGTTGACCAGGCAGCCGCGGTGATCATTCTGCAGAGCGCGCTGGAGACCGAGCGGACCTCCGGCCGGGCGCCGGGCGAGGCCGTCGAAGTGGTCATCTGATCGCGATACGGTAACGTTCCGCGCGACATGGCAGCCGTCGCTTGTGCCGCGAGCGCACGGGGCGGCCGCCACCGCCATCGCTAGGGGTTTGATGACTGAGTACGGCCGGGGACCCGGCTCCCAACCGTGGCATCCCGAGGACCCGTTGTTCGGGGACCAGGGGTGGGGCGGGCATCAGGCCGTGACCGGTCAGGAGCCGTACCCGCAGGACCCGAACGATCCCTACGGGCAGGCCCCCTACGCCCCGGAGGGCTACCCGCAGGAGGGCTACGGCCAGAACGTCTACGGGCAGAACGTCTACGGGCAGGACCCCTACGGGCACCAGCAGTACCCGCACGGATACCCGCAGGACGCCCAGCCGTTCCCACAGCAGCAACAGCAACAGCAGCACTGGGACCAGCAGGGATACGGCAACGGCGGCTGGGACGGCTCGTACGGCGTGGGGATGGACCCCAACGATCCGTATGGCTACACGTCCCAGGGCGGCGCCCAGGACGGCTTCCCGCAGCAGATGGCGCACGAGCCGCCGCCGCAGGGCGCGCAGATGCCGGGGGAGACCCAGCAGATGCCCCAGGTGCCGCAGCAGGCACAGGAGCCACAGCAGGAACAGGAGCCGGAGGCGTTCCAGCAGGACGGCCCGGAACCGGAAGAGGACCATCCCTTCTTCCTGAACGGAAGCGGTCCCGCGGGCAGAGTCACCTCGGACGACGACGTCAACGACGTGGAAGGCGCCGGGGGCGCCGACTCCGAGGGCCGCTCCCAGAAGGACAAGAAGTCCAAGAAGGCGAAGTCGAAGTCCGGCACCAAGCGCCGCAGCGGGGTCGCCTGCCTCTTCGTCACCGTCGTCCTGGTGGGCGCCGTCGGCGGAGGCGGCTACTTCGCCTATGACTTCTGGCAGACCCGCTTCGGCCCGGCGCCGGACTACGAGGGCCAGGGCAGCGGCCAGGTCGAGGTGGAGGTTCCCGGCGGTTCGGGCAATGCCGAAATCGGCAGCCTCCTCGCCGAAAAGGGCGTGGTCAAGAGTGGCGGCGCATTTGTGGAAGCCGTCGAGGACAGCGGCAAGTTCGTCCAGCCGGGCACCTACACCCTTCGCAAGGAAATGTCCGGCGCGGCCGCGGTGAAGCTGATGCTCAGCCCCGCGAGCAGCAATGCCCTGATCGTCACCGAGGGCATGCGCGACGCCACGGTCTACGCGGCGATCGACAAGAAGACCGGCGTCAAGACGGGTACCACGGCGGGCATTGCCAAGAAGGAGGCCAAGAACCTCGGGCTGCCTTCCTGGGCGAATGACAATTCAAAGATCAAGGATCCGCTGGAAGGATTCCTCTACCCGTCCCGGTACAGCGTGGGCAAGAACGCCAAGCCCGTGGACGTGCTGCGCAAGATGGTGGCCGAGGCCAAGCGGAACTACGCGAGGTACGACCTGGAGGCCAAGGCCAAGGAAGAGGGCCTGGACTCCCCGCTCCAGCTGCTCACCGTGGCGAGCCTGGTCCAGGCGGAGGGCGTCACCCACAGCGACTTCCGGCAGATGGCCGAGGTGGTCTACAACCGGCTCAAGGTCGGTAACACCCAGACCAATGGCAAGCTGGAATTCGACTCGACGTACAACTACATCAAGAACCAGAGCAAGCTCGATATCCCGATCAGCGAGATCAAGGGATACGACAACCCGTACAACACCTACTTCTACAAGGGGCTGCCGCCCGGGCCGATCGGCAATCCGGGTGCGGATGCGATGAAGGCGTCCATGAACCCGACCGACAACGGGTGGTTCTACTTCATCTCGCTCGACGGCAAGACGAGCGAGTTCTCCAAGACCTACGCGGAGCACCAGAAGTTGGTCAACAAGTTCAACAAGCAGCGCAGGAACCGCTGAGGAAAGACATGTCGCACACCCGCCGCGCGGCCGTGCTCGGCTCGCCGGTCGCCCACTCCCTGTCTCCGGCGCTGCACAACGCCGCGTACCGGAAGCTGGGCCTCGACGGCTGGACTTACGGCGCCGTCGCACTGGACGAGGCCGCGCTGCCGGGGTTCTTCGAGCGGATCGGCGAGCCGGGGGAGCGGGACTGGGCGGGGTTCTCCGTGACCATGCCGCTCAAGCGCGCGGTCATCCCGCTGCTGGACAGCGTCAGCGACACGGCGGCCTCGGTGGAGGCGGTCAACACGGTCGTCCTGACCGACGACGGACGGCGGATCGGCGACAACACGGATATCCCGGGCATGGTGGCGGCGCTCGCCGAGCGCGGCCTCGAGCGGGTGGAGCGGGCCGCCGTCCTGGGTGCCGGAGCCACCGCCTCCTCCGCCCTGGCCGCGCTCGCCCGCGTCTGCGACGGCGAGGTCACCGCGTACGTCCGCAGCGACGCCCGGGCGGCCGAGATGCGGCAGTGGGGCGAGCGGCTGGGCGTGACGGTCCGCACGGCGGACTGGGACGCCGCGCCCGAGGCGTTCGACGCCCCGCTGGTGATCGCCACCACCCCCGCCGGGACGACCGACGCGCTCGCGGCGACCGTCCCCGAACGCCCCGGCACCCTTTTCGACGTCCTCTACGACCCCTGGCCGACCGCGCTGGCCGCCGCCTGGTCGGCGCGCGGCGGCGCGGTGGTCGGCGGTCTCGACCTGCTGGTCCACCAGGCCGTACCGCAGGTCGAGCAGATCACCGGGCGCGCCCCGGCGCCGCTCGCCGCGATGCGCGAGGCGGGGGAGGCGGCCCTCGCGGCCCGCGGAGGGTGACCAGGCGCAGTCGGGGTCGTCCGCCTGGTCGTCGCACGTCCGTACGCTGGACGTGAGCCCTCGCAGAATCTGGGCCGTGGGAGGATCGGAGGTGGCCGGCCCGGGCCGCGCACCGGGCCGAGCCACTGGACGTCGAGGCGCGAGCATGAGCATGAGGGAGCACCGTTGAGCAGGTTGCGCTGGCTGACCGCGGGGGAGTCGCACGGCCCCGCGCTTGTGGCGACGCTGGAGGGGCTGCCCGCAGGGGTGCCGATCACCACCGACATGGTGACGGACGCCCTCGCGCGGCGGCGGCTCGGCTACGGCCGCGGGGCGCGGATGAAGTTCGAGCGCGACGAGGTCACCTTCATCGGCGGCGTCCGGCACGGTCTGACCCTCGGCTCCCCGGTCGCGATCATGGTCGGCAACACCGAGTGGCCCAAGTGGGAGCAGGTCATGGCCGCCGACCCGGTCGACCCCGAGATCCTGGCGGGGCTGGCCCGTAACGCGCCGCTGACCCGCCCCCGCCCCGGCCACGCCGACCTCGCCGGAATGCAGAAGTACAACTTCGACGAGGCCCGGCCCATCCTGGAGCGCGCCAGCGCCCGTGAGACCGCCGCCCGCGTCGCCCTCGGCACCGTCGCCCGCTCCTACCTCAAGGAGACGGCCGGGATCGAGATCGTCTCCCATGTGACCGAGCTGGCCGCCGCCAAGGCCCCGTACGGCGTCTACCCGAAGCCGTCCGACGTCGAGCGGCTCGACGCCGACCCGGTGCGCTGCCTGGACGCCGACGCGAGCAAGGCGATGGTGGCCGAGATCGACCAGGCCCACAAGGACGGCGACACCCTCGGCGGCGTCGTCGAGGTGCTGGCGTACGGCGTACCGGTGGGCCTCGGCTCGCACGTGCACTGGGACCGCCGGCTGGACGCGCGGCTGGCCGCCGCGCTGATGGGCATCCAGGCCATCAAGGGCGTCGAGGTCGGCGACGGCTTCGACCTCGCCCGGGTGCCCGGCTCCCAGGCGCACGACGAGATCGTGTCGACCGACGAGGGCATCAAGCGCTCCTCCGGCCGCTCCGGCGGCACCGAGGGCGGGCTGACCACGGGCGAGCTGCTGCGGGTACGGGCCGCGATGAAGCCGATCGCGACCGTGCCCCGCGCGCTGGCCACCGTCGATGTCACCACCGGCGAGGCCACCAAGGCCCACCACCAGCGCTCGGACGTGTGCGCGGTGCCCGCCGCAGGCATCGTCGCCGAGGCCATGGTCGCCCTGGTGCTGGCGGACGCGGTCGCCGAGAAGTTCGGCGGCGACTCGGTCGGCGAGACCCGCCGCAACGTGCGGGGCTTCCTCGACAGCCTGGCCATCCGGTGAGCGGCGCCGGCACGCCGGAGGGTCCCGCCGCCGTCCTGGTCGGACCCATGGGCGTGGGGAAGAGCACCGTCGGACGGGTGCTCGCGGAGCGGCTGGGCACCACGTTCCGGGACACCGACACCGACATCGTGGAGACCGCGGGCAAGGAAATCTCCGAGATCTTCATCGACGAGGGCGAGCCCCACTTCCGCGAGCTGGAGAAGCAGGCCGTACGGACCGCCGTCGCCGGTCACCACGGCGTGCTGGCGCTCGGCGGCGGCGCGATCCTCGACCCGGACACCCGCGCCCTGCTCGCCGGCCTCCCGGTGATCTTCCTGGAGATGGGCGTCGCCGAGGCCGTCAAGCGCACCGGCCTGGACGCGCCCCGCCCGCTGCTCGCCGTCAACCCCCGCCAGCGCTGGCGCGAGCTGATGGAACAGCGCCGCCCGCTGTACACCGAAGTCGCCCGGGCCGTCGTGACGACCGAGGGCCGCACCCCCGACGAGGTCGCCGACGCCGTCATGGACGCACTGGAGCTGAAGAAGGCATGAGCACCGAAACCCCCACGCGCATCCAGGTCGGCGGCACCGCGGGCACCGCGCCGTACGAGGTCCTGGTCGGCCGGCAGCTCCTCGGCGAGCTGCCCGGCCTGATCGGCGATTCCAAGCGGGTCGCCGTGCTGCACCCCGAGGCGCTGGCCGAAACCGGTGAGGCGATCCGCCAGGACCTCGCGGACCAGGGGTACGACGCCATCGCGATCCAGCTGCCGAACGCGGAGGAGGCCAAGACCGCCGAGGTCGCCGCGTACTGCTGGAAGGCGCTCGGCCAGACCGGCTTCACCCGCAGCGACGTCATCGTCGGCGTCGGCGGCGGCGCGACCACCGACCTGGCCGGCTTCGTCGCCGCGACCTGGCTGCGCGGGGTGCGCTGGATCGCCATCCCGACGACCGTGCTCGGCATGGTCGACGCGGCGGTCGGCGGCAAGACCGGCATCAACACCGCCGAGGGCAAGAACCTCGTCGGCGCCTTCCACCCCCCGGCCGGGGTGCTGTGCGACCTGGCCGCGCTGGACTCGCTGCCCGTCAACGACTACATCAGCGGCCTCGCCGAGGTCATCAAGGCCGGATTCATCGCCGACCCGGCCATCCTGGAGCTGATCGAGCAGGACCCGGCCGCGGCCCGCACGCCCGGCGGTGCCCACACCGCCGAGCTGATCGAACGCTCCATCCGGGTCAAGGCCGAGGTCGTCTCCAGCGACCTCAAGGAATCCGGCCTGCGCGAAATCCTCAACTACGGGCACACGCTCGCGCACGCCATCGAGAAGAACGAGCGCTACAACTGGCGGCACGGCGCCGCCGTTTCCGTCGGCATGGTCTTCGCCGCCGAACTGGGCCGTCTCGCGGGCCGCCTGGACGACGCCACCGCCGACCGGCACCGCGCCGTCCTGGAGTCCGTCGGCCTGCCGCTCACCTACCGCGGCGACCAGTGGCCCAAGCTGCTGGAGACCATGAAGGTCGACAAGAAGTCCCGCGGTGACCTGCTGCGCTTCATCGTGCTCGACGGCATCGCCAAGCCGACCGTGCTGGAAGGGCCGGACCCGGCGGTGCTGCTCGCGGCGTACGGGGAGATCTCCCGGGAGACCTCGCCGAGCTGACCTGATTCCGTCACAGCTGTGTCATCTGTGGTAGCGCCATCGAAGCCCGCGGCACCGCCGCGGGCTTTCGAACGCCCCTGAAAGCGCCCGCAGTTGGGCGTCCCCGCGGACGAATTGCCTGGCTGGCGCCTTAAGACGGGCACTCATCGGGTTTCCCGGGCGTTCACACAGCGGCGGCCTGGGCAGGTACCGTTCGGTAGGAGCGGCCTCAGCGCCGCGTCACCACGCGACAGTTGTCCGTCACGACTGCCGCCTGTACGAGACGGAGTGCCACCGGATGCAGGACGCAGGCTGGGCCCAGAGCGCGAGTCAGCCCCCCGGTCCCCACCCGCACCGGCCGGCCCCGCCCGTACCTCCGGTGCCCGCAGCACCGGCCCCGCCCGCGCACCCCGTCCACCCCGCGGCGCCCATGCCGCCGGTGCCCGCCCCGCCCGCGCCCGTACCCCCGGTGGCGGGCCATCCGCAGGCCGGCGGGCACCCCACTCCGCAGCCGCCCCCCGCGCCGCCCGTCGACCGCGCCAACACCACCGGCCACATCCAGCTCCCGCCCGGCGGGCCCGTCCCGCTGCCCCACCCGCCCGCGGACCCGGCGATGGCCGACGCCTCGCACACCGCCGTCGCCGTGCTGCTCATCGGACCGGCCGGAGCGGGCAAGACCACCGTCGCCCGCTACTGGGCCGACCGCCGCCGGGTGCCCACCGCCCACATCAGCCTCGACGACGTCCGGGAGTGGGTCAGGTCGGGCTTCGCCAACCCCCAGTCGGGCTGGAACGAGAACTCCGAGGCGCAGTATCGTCTCGCCCGCCGCACCTGCGGTTTCGCCGCCCGTAACTTCCTCGCCAACGGCATCTCCTGCATCCTCGACGACGCGGTCTTCCCGGACCGCCCCGTCGTCGGCCTCGGCGGCTGGAAGCGGCACGTCGGCCCCGGTCTCCTCCCCGTGGTCGTGCTGCCCGGCCTCGAAATCGTCCTGGAGCGGAACGCGGCCCGCAGCGGTAACCGCCGCCTCAGCGACGAAGAGGTCGCCCGCATCCACGGCCGGATGGCCGGCTGGTACGGCTCGGGCCTGCCGATCATCGACAACTCCACGTACGACGTGGAGACCACCGCCCGCATGCTGGACGAGGTGGTGGCCCGCTCCATCGCGAGCCCGCCCGCCTTCTGACGACAGTCAGGGCATCCGGGGCGCCGGGACCCCATCCGGCCCCTTCCGGACGGCCGGGGCGGGACGCAGTGCGTACGCTCGGGGGCATGTCCCAGGTGTACGCGGCCCGACGTGCCCGCCTGCGCGACCAGTACGCGGCGGCCGGGAGCGAGGCCGCCCTGGTCTCCCGGGCCCCCAACGTGCGCTATCTGTGCGGCGACGCGCCCCCGGGCGCCGCACTGCTCCTCGGGCCCGTCCAGGACGTCCTGGTGGCGCCCGAGGCGTTCTCGTGGGGTTCGGTGCCGGGGCCGCATCCGGAGGATCTGCGGCTCCTGGTGCTGTCCGGGCCGGACGGCGACCCGGCCGTGGTCGCGGCCGACCTGGCGGCGGCGGACGGCGCCGAGTCGCTGGCCGTCGAGGAGCACGACCTGACCGTGGCCCGCCACCGGGCGGTCGGCGCCGCCGTGCCGCGGCTGCTCCTCGCCGACCTGGGGCGGGCCGTCGAGCAGCTGCGCATCGTCAAGGACGACGAGGAGATCTCCTGCATGCGGATCGCCGGGGAGCTGGCCGACCAGGCGCTCGGCGAGCTGCTGGAGTCGATCCTGGTGGGCCGTACCGAGCGCCATCTCGCGCTGGAGCTGGAGCGCCGGCTGGTGGACCACGGGGCGGACGGGGCGGCGTTCCCCACCGTGGTCGCGGCGGGACCGCACGCGGGCCGGGCCGCGCATCTGCCCACCGACCGCCGCGTGGAGGAGGGCGACTTCCTCACCATCTGCCTGGGCGCCGACTACCGCGGGTACCGCTGCCAGGTGGGCCGCACGTTCGTCATCGGGCCCTCGCCCGCGGACTGGCAGGTGGAGCTGTACGACCTCGTCTTCGCCGCTCAGCGGGCCGGACGGGAGGCGCTGCTGCCGGGCACGGCGTACCGGGACGTGGACCGGGTGACCCGTCAGGTACTGGACGCCGCGGGGTACGGGGAGGGGCTGGAGACGCGCACCGGACACGGTGTGGGCCTTGAAATCGACGAGGACCCTCGGCTGTCGCCGTCGGCCATGGGTAAACTGGACGCTTGTGTGCCGGTCACCGTCGAACCGGGGGTCCACCTCCCGGGACGAGGCGGTGTCCGGATCGACGACACGCTCGTCGTCCGCCCCGAGGCGGACGGCGGACCCGAGCTACTCACCATCACGACCAAAGAGCTGCTCGCGCTGTAGTTCTGGCTGACGGTTTTCCGCTGACGGCCCTGGCTGATAATGGCGCGCCGCGGCCTTTTGGTCTCCACCAGCTGTAGTCCAGGAGATCCCGCAACCGTGGCATCCACGAACGACCTCAAGAACGGCATGGTGCTCAAGCTCGACGGCGGCCAGCTCTGGTCCGTCGTCGAGTTCCAGCACGTCAAGCCCGGCAAGGGCCCTGCTTTCGTGCGCACCAAGCTCAAGAACGTGCTGTCCGGCAAGGTGGTCGACAAGACCTTCAACGCCGGCGTGAAGGTCGAGACGGCCAATGTCGACAAGCGCGGCATGCAGTTCTCGTACAAGGACGGCGAGAGCTTCGTGTTCATGGACATGGACACGTTCGACCAGATCTATGTCACCCCCGAGGTCGTCGGCGACAACGCCCGGTATCTGCTCGAGGGCTTCGAGGCGGTCGTGGCGATGTACGAGGGCAACCCTCTGTATGTCGAGCTGCCCGCCGCCGTCGAGCTGGTGATCGAGTACACCGAGCCGGGCGTCCAGGGTGACCGCTCGACCGGTGGCTCCAAGCCCGCCAAGCTCGAGACCGGCTACGAGATCGGCGTCCCGCTGTTCATCACCACCGGTGAAAAGATCAAGGTCGACACCCGGTCCGGCGAGTACCTCGGTCGGGTGAACAACTAACCGTGGCTGCCCGCAACAAGGCCCGTAAGCGAGCCTTTCAGATCCTTTTCGAGGCCGATCAGCGTGGCAGCTCCGTGCAGACCGTCCTCGCGGACTGGATACGGCACGCCCGGACCGACGATCGGCAGCCGCCGGTCAGCGAATACACGATGCAGCTCGTCGAGGGGTATGCGGAGCACGCCGCCCGGATCGACGAGCTGCTCGCCACCTACGCGGTGGGCTGGACGCTGGACCGGATGCCGGTCGTCGACCGGAACATCCTGCGGCTCGGCGCCTATGAGCTGGTGTGGGAGGACGCGACTCCGGACGCGGTGGTGATCGACGAGGCGGTGCAGCTCGCCAAGGAGTTCTCCACCGACGACTCGCCGTCGTTCGTCAACGGCCTGCTGGGCCGGCTCAAGGAGCTGAAGCCGGGGCTGCGCCGCGACTCGGAGACCCGGGCGTCGGGCGAGACCCAGGCATAAGGCGAGACCCAGGCGCAAGCCAGCACAAAGCCGCCGGGGGCGGTGGAGGCCGTACGGCACTTCCACCGCCCCCGGCGGCACGTTTCTGCTGGTGGAGAGGGTGCGAGGGCGCGACGGGCGCGCGTCACACATCCTCGTGCTGGACCGCGCGGCGCGCGTCGGCGCCCAGCACTCCCCAGCTGATCAGCTGTTCGGTAAGGACGGACGGCGACTGGTCGTAGATCACGGCGAGGGTGCGCAGATCGTCCTGGCGGATCGAGAGCACCTTGCCGTTGTAGTCGCCTCGCTGGCTCTGGATCGTGGCGGCGTAGCGCTGGAGCGGGCCCGCCTTCTCGACCGGCACATGGGCCAGCCGCTCCAGGTCCAGCACCAGCTTCGGCGGCGGCTCGGCCGCCCCGGCCGGGCTGGTGCCCGGCAGCAGCTCCTGCACCGGGACGCCGTAGAAGTCCGCCAGTTCGGCGAGACGCTGGACGGTCACGGCGCGGTCACCGCGCTCGTACGATCCCACCACCACGGCCTTCCACCGGCCCTGGGACTTCTCCTCGACGCCGTGAAGGGAGAGGCCCTGCTGGGTGCGGATGGCGCGGAGCTTGGCCCCGAGCTGTTTGGCGTATTCGCTGGACATAAAGCTCCCCGGACACTGAATCGACGTGCGGCTCCGCCGCGCGGCTGGTAACTCACTGTGAAGGTTACGTAGCGTAATCTCGGTTCGTCAAGCCGAATGGAGCGGAGGGGCTCTCGCCAGGGGTGTTGACGAGCGCCCCATGCGCCCCTGCTACTGTGAATGGCGCAAATCCGACGTCCTTTAAGGTCCGTCCCGTGAGGCGGAGAAGGAGGTCCGTTCCGATGGACGCTCGTACCTCGGACGCCGCGCGCTCCGTGCTGGAAGCACCGGACATCGCGCGCGTTCTGACCCGCATCGCCCACGAGATCGTCGAGCGCGCCAAGGGCGCCGACGACGTGGTGCTGCTCGGCATCCCCACCCGCGGTGTCTTCCTCGCCCGGCGGCTGGCCGCCCGGCTGGAGGAGATCACCGGCAGGGCCCCCGGTGAGCTGCCGGTCGGCTCGCTCGACATCACGATGTACCGCGACGACCTGCGCCTGCGGCCCGCCCGCGCGCTGGCCCGCACCGAGATCCCCGGCGACGGCGTCGACGGCCGGCTGGTCGTCCTCGTCGACGACGTGCTCTTCTCCGGCCGCACCATCCGCGCCGCACTCGACGCCCTCGGTGACCTGGGGCGGCCGCGCGCCGTCCAGCTCGCGGTCCTCGTCGACCGCGGTCACCGGGAGCTGCCGATCCGGGCCGACTACGTCGGCAAGAACCTCCCCACGTCGCTGCGGGAGACGGTCAAGGTCCAGCTCACCGAGGAGGACGGGCGCGACAGCGTGCTCCTCGGCCTGCGCGAGACCACCCCCGCGGACGGAAAGTAGCGCCCCGGCACCGACGGCGACGGCTCCCGGCGATCCCGGGTACCCGGCCCGTCGGGCACGTGGTGCGGGGCTTGACGGCCCGGCACCGCACCAGGCGCCTGCCCGCCCGTACGCCCGCACACCTCCTCACCCACGGAGCAACCGGATGAAGCGTCACCTCATCTCGGCCGCCGACCTCTCGCGCGACGACGCCGTCCTGATCCTCGACACCGCCGAGGAGCTGGCCCGGCTCGCCGACCGGCCGATCAAGAAGCTGCCGACCCTGCGCGGCCGCACCGTCGTGAACCTCTTCTTCGAGGACTCGACCCGCACCCGCATCTCCTTCGAGGCGGCCGCCAAGCGGCTGTCCGCCGACGTCATCAACTTCTCCGCCAAGGGCTCCTCGGTCTCCAAGGGCGAGTCCCTGAAGGACACCGCGCTCACCCTGGAGGCGATGGGCGCCGACGCCGTCGTCATCCGCCACCACTCCTCCGGCGCCCCGCACCGGCTCGCCACCTCCGGCTGGATCAACGGCTCGGTCGTCAACGCCGGTGACGGCACCCATGAGCACCCCACCCAGGCGCTGCTCGACGCCTTCACGATGCGCCGTCGGCTGGCCTCCGGGGCCTCCGGCGTGGGCCAGGACCTGTCCGGCCGCCGGATCACCATCGTCGGCGACGTGCTGCACAGCCGGGTCGCCCGTTCCAACGTCCACCTGCTGTCCACCCTCGGCGCCGACGTCACCCTGGTCGCCCCGCCCACGCTCGTCCCCTTCGGCGTCGAGAGCTGGCCCTGCGACGTCTCGTACGACTTGGACGCGGTGGTGGGCAAGTCCGACGCCGTGATGATGCTGCGGGTCCAGCGCGAGCGCATGAACGCCGCCTTCTTCCCCACCGAGCGGGAGTACGCGCGCCGCTACGGCCTGGACGCCGACCGGATGGGCCGGATGCCCGAGCACGCCATCGTCATGCACCCCGGCCCGATGAACCGCGGCATGGAGATCACCGCCGAGGTCGCCGACTCCGACCGCTGCACCGCCGTCGAGCAGGTCGCCAACGGCGTCTCGATCCGCATGGCCGTCCTGTACCTGCTGCTCGGCGGCAACGAGCCCGCCGTCACCGCCGCCCGCACCGAGGAGAACCAATAACCATGAGCGACACGAACAAGACGCTGCTGCGCGGCGCGAAGGTGCTCGGCGGCGAGCCGCAGGACGTGCTGATCGAGGGCGAGCGCATCGCCGCCGTCGGCACCGGCCTCGACGCGGACGGCGCCACCGTGATCGACGCCGCCGGGCAGATCCTGCTGCCGGGCCTGGTCGACCTCCACACCCATCTGCGCGAGCCCGGCCGGGAGGACTCCGAGACCGTCCTCACCGGCACCAAGGCCGCCGCGGTCGGCGGCTTCACCGCCGTCCACGCCATGGCCAACACCTTCCCCGTGGCCGACACCGCGGGCGTCGTGGAGCAGGTGTGGCGGCTCGGCAAGGAGTCCGGCTACTGCGACGTGCAGCCCATCGGCGCCGTCACCGTCGGCCTGGAGGGCAAGAAGCTCGCCGAGCTGGGCGCCATGCACGAGTCCGCCGCCGGTGTCCGGGTCTTCTCCGACGACGGCAAGTGCGTCGACGACGCCGTGATCATGCGCCGCGCCCTGGAGTACGTGAAGGCGTTCGGCGGCGTCATCGCCCAGCACGCCCAGGAGCCGCGGCTCACCGAGGGTGCCCAGATGAACGAGGGCATCGTCTCCGCCGAACTGGGCCTGGGCGGCTGGCCGGCCGTCGCCGAGGAGTCGATCATCGCCCGCGATGTGCTGCTCGCCGCGCACGTCGACTCCCGGGTGCACATCTGCCACCTCTCCACCGCGGGCTCGGTCGAGATCGTCCGCTGGGCCAAGTCCAAGGGCTGGAACGTCACCGCCGAGGTCACCCCGCACCACCTGCTGCTCACCGACGAGCTGGTCCGCTCGTACAACCCGGTCTACAAGGTGAACCCGCCGCTGCGCACCGAGGCGGACGTCATGGCGCTGCGCGAGGCGCTGGCCGACGGCACCATCGACTGCGTCGCCACCGACCACGCCCCGCATCCGCACGAGGACAAGGACTGCGAGTGGGGCGCGGCGGCCATGGGCATGGTCGGCCTGGAGACCGCGCTGTCCGTCGTCCAGCACACCATGGTCGACACCGGGCTGCTGGACTGGGCGGGCGTCGCCGACCGGATGTCCACCCGGCCCTCCGCCATCGGCCGGCTCACAGGCCAGGGCCGTCCCGTCGCCGCCGGGGAGCCCGCCAACCTCACCCTGCTGGACTCCGCCTACCGTGGTGAGGTGAACCCCGCGGGCTTCGCCTCCCGCAGCCGCAACACCCCCTACGAGGGCCGGGAACTGCCGGGCCGGGTGACGCACACCTTCCTGCGGGGCCGGGCGACGGTCGTGGACGGGAAACTCGCGTGATACCTCTGACCCCATTGGCAGCCGAGCAGCGCTCCCAGGACGTCACCGACTGGGCCGCCCGCATCGGCTGGGTCGTCGGTCTGCTGCTCGTCATCGCGCTGGTCTACTGGCTGATGCGCGAGGGCTGGAAGTGGCGCGGCACCCTCCAGGGCGATCTGCCCGAGCTGCCCGAGCCCCCCGCCGAGCCGGGCCCCGCCACGCTGACCCTCACCGGCCGCTACCACGGCTCCACCACCGCCGGACAGTGGCTCGACCGCATCGTGGCCCACGGCCTCGGTACCCGCAGCCGCGTCGAGCTGACCCTCACCGAGGCGGGCGTGAGCGTCGTACGGCCCGGCGCCCAGGACTTCTTCATCCCGGCCGCAAGCCTCCGCGGCGCCCGGCTCGACAAGGGCATCGCGGGCAAGGTCCTCGCCGAGGGCGGGCTGCTGATCGTCACCTGGCAGCTCGGCGACCGGCAGATCGACTCCGGATTCCGCTCCGACCACGCCGCCGAGCACGCGGCCTGGGTCGAAGCCCTCGACGCCACCGAAGACGTCAAGAACGCAGAGCACAACCAGGAAGGCGCACGATGACGACCTCCACCAGGGGGGCCCAGACCCCCGCCGTTCTCGTCCTGGAGGACGGCCGCACCTTCCGTGGCCGCGCCTACGGGGCCGTGGGGGAGACCTTCGGCGAGGCCGTGTTCTCCACCGGGATGACCGGCTACCAGGAGACCCTTACCGACCCGTCCTACCACCGTCAGGTCGTCGTCATGACCGCCCCGCACATCGGCAACACGGGCGTCAATGACGAGGACCCCGAGTCCGGGCGCATCTGGGTCTCCGGCTATGTGGTGCGCGACCCCGCCCGTACGCCGTCCAACTGGCGCTCCCGCCGCTCCCTGGACGACGAGCTGACCGCCCAGGGCGTCGTCGGCATCAGCGGCGTCGACACCCGCGCCCTCACCCGCCATCTGCGCGAGCGCGGCGCCATGCGCGTGGGCATCTTCTCCGGGGAGGCGGTCGCCGACGAGGCCACGCTGCTCGCCCGGGTGCAGGCCGCCCCGCAGATGAAGGGCGCCGACCTGAGCGGCGAGGTGGCGACCCGGGAGACGTACGTCGTCCCCGCGATCGGCACCAAGCGGTTCACCGTCGCCGCGATCGACCTGGGCATCAAGGGCATGACCCCGCACCGGATGGCCGAGCGCGGCATCGAGGTGCACGTCCTGCCCGCCACCGCCACCGTGGAGGACATCTACGCGGTGAACCCGGACGGCGTGTTCTTCTCCAACGGACCGGGCGACCCGGCCACCGCCGAGCACCCCGTCTCGCTCATGCGCGCCGTCCTGGAGCGGTCCACCCCGCTGTTCGGCATCTGCTTCGGCAACCAGATCCTGGGCCGCGCGCTCGGCTTCGGCACCTTCAAGCTGAAGTACGGCCACCGCGGCATCAACCAGCCGGTGCAGGACCGCACCACCGGCAAGGTCGAGGTCACCGCGCACAACCACGGCTTCGCCGTGGACGCGCCGCTCGACGCGCCCAGCGACACCCCCTACGGGCGGGCCGAGGTCTCCCACGTCTGCCTCAACGACAACGTGGTCGAGGGGCTGCGCCTGCTCGACCGCCCCGCATTCAGCGTCCAGTACCACCCCGAAGCCGCTGCGGGCCCGCACGACGCCGGGTACCTGTTCGACCGCTTCGTCACCCTGATGGAGGGCCAGCGTGCCTAAGCGCACCGACATCCAGTCCGTCCTGGTCATCGGCTCCGGCCCGATCGTCATCGGCCAGGCCGCCGAGTTCGACTACTCCGGCACCCAGGCCTGCCGGGTGCTGAAGGCCGAGGGCCTGCGGGTCATCCTGGTCAACTCCAACCCGGCCACGATCATGACCGACCCGGAGATCGCCGACGCCACGTACGTCGAGCCGATCACCCCGGAGTACGTCGAGAAGATCATCGCCAAGGAGCGCCCCGACGCGCTGCTGCCCACCCTCGGCGGCCAGACCGCCCTGAACACCGCCATCTCCCTCCACGAGGCGGGCACCCTCGACGCGTACGACGTCGAGCTGATCGGCGCCAACGTCGAGGCGATCAACAAGGGCGAGGACCGCGACCTGTTCAAGGAGGTCGTCGAGGCCGTCAACGCCAAGATCGGCCACGGCGAGTCCGCCCGCTCGTACATCTGCCACTCCATGGACGATGTCCTCGCGGGCGTCGAGGAGCTCGGCGGCTACCCCGTCGTCGTCCGCCCCTCGTTCACCATGGGCGGCGCCGGCTCCGGCTTCGCCCACGACGAGGAGGAGCTGCGCCGCATCGCGGGCACGGGCCTGACGCTCTCCCCGACCACCGAGGTGCTGCTGGAGGAGTCGATCCTGGGCTGGAAGGAGTACGAGCTGGAGCTGATGCGCGACAAGCACGACAACGTCGTGGTCGTCTGCTCCATCGAGAACTTCGACCCCATGGGCGTCCACACCGGCGACTCGATCACCGTCGCCCCGGCGATGACGCTGACCGACCGCGAGTACCAGGTGCTGCGGGACATCGGCATCGCCGTCATCCGCGAGGTCGGCGTCGACACCGGCGGCTGCAACATCCAGTTCGCGGTCAACCCCGAGGACGGCCGGGTCATCGTCATCGAGATGAACCCGCGCGTCTCCCGCTCCTCCGCGCTGGCATCCAAGGCCACCGGCTTCCCGATCGCGAAGATCGCCGCCCGGCTGGCCGTCGGCTACACGCTGGACGAGATCCCCAACGACATCACCGAGAAGACCCCGGCGTCCTTCGAGCCCACGCTCGACTACGTCGTGGTCAAGGTGCCGCGGTTCGCGTTCGAGAAGTTCCCGGCCGCCGACGCCCGCCTCACCACCACCATGAAGTCGGTCGGCGAGGCCATGGCCATCGGCCGCAACTTCACCGAGGCGCTCCAGAAGGCGCTGCGCTCGATGGAGAAGAGGGGCAGCCAGTTCGACTTCACCGGCGAGCCCGGGGACAAGTCCGCCCTGCTGGAGCGGGCCGACGTCCCCACCGACGGCCGGATCAACACCGTCATGGGCGCCATCCGGGCCGGGGCCACCCCGCAGGAGGTCTTCGACGCCACGAAGATCGACCCGTGGTTCGTGGACCAGCTCTTCCTGATCAAGGAGGTCGCGGACGAGCTGGCCGCCGCCGACAAGCTCGGCCCCGAGCTGCTCGCCGAGGCCAAGCGGCACGGCTTCTCCGACCACCAGATCGCCGGAATCCGCTCGCTGCGCGAGGACGTGGTCCGCGAGGTGCGGCACGCGCTCGGCATCCGGCCCGTCTACAAGACGGTCGACACCTGCGCCGCCGAGTTCGCCGCGAAGACCCCGTACTTCTACTCCTCCTACGACGAGGAGACCGAGGTCGCGCCGCGCGAGACCCCGGCCGTGATCATCCTCGGCTCCGGGCCCAACCGCATCGGCCAGGGCATCGAGTTCGACTACTCGTGCGTCCACGCCTCCTTCGCGCTGAGCGCCGCGGGCTACGAGACCGTCATGGTCAACTGCAACCCGGAGACCGTCTCCACCGACTACGACACCTCCGACCGGCTCTATTTCGAGCCGCTCACCCTGGAGGACGTCCTGGAGATCGTCCACGCCGAACAGCAGGCGGGCCCGGTCGCCGGCGTCGTCGTCCAGCTCGGCGGCCAGACCCCGCTCGGCCTCGCCCAGGCCCTCAAGGACAACGGCGTGCCCATCGTCGGCACCTCGCCCGAGGCCATCAACCTCGCCGAGGAGCGCGGCGCCTTCGGCCGCGTGCTGACCGAGGCCGGGCTGCCCGCCCCCAAGTACGGCACCGCCTTCTCCTTCGAGCAGGCCAAGGGCATCGCCGCCGAGATCGGCTACCCGGTCATGGTCCGCCCCTCGTACGTGCTGGGCGGCCGCGGCATGGAGATCGTCTACGACGAGCCCTCCCTCGCCGAGTACCTGGAGCGCCACGCGGGCCTCATCTCCGAGCACCCGGTGCTCATCGACCGCTTCCTCGACGACGCGATCGAGATCGACGTCGACGCGCTCTACGACGGCCAGGAGCTGTACCTCGGCGGCGTCATGGAGCACATCGAGGAGGCCGGCATCCACTCCGGCGACTCGGCGTGCGCGCTGCCCCCGATCACCCTCGGTGGCTTCGATATCAAGCGGCTGCGCGCCTCCACCGAGGCCATCGCGCGCGGTGTCGGCGTCCGCGGACTGATCAACATCCAGTTCGCGATGGCCGGGGACATCCTGTACGTCCTGGAGGCCAACCCGCGCGCCTCCCGCACGGTCCCCTTCACCTCCAAGGCCACCGCCGTACCGCTGGCCAAGGCCGCCGCCCGGATCTCGCTGGGCGCGACCATCGCCGAGCTGCGCGCCGAGGGCCTGCTGCCCGCGACCGGTGACGGCGGCACCCTGCCGCTGGACGCGCCGATCTCCGTCAAGGAGGCCGTGATGCCCTGGTCGCGGTTCCGCGACGCCTCGGGGCGCGGGGTGGACACCATCCTCGGCCCGGAGATGCGCTCGACCGGCGAGGTCATGGGCATCGACTCGGTCTTCGGCGCGGCGTACGCCAAGTCGCAGGCCGGGGCGTACGGAGCGCTGCCCACCAAGGGGCGCGCCTTCGTCTCCGTCGCCAACCGCGACAAGCGCTCGATGATCTTCCCAGCCCGGGAGCTGGTCGGCCTCGGCTTCGAACTGCTGGCCACCTCGGGCACGGCGGAGGTGCTCAAGCGCAACGGCATCAACGCCACCGTCGTCCGCAAGCAGAGCGAGGGGGAGGGGCCGGCCGGTGAGAAGACCATCGTCCAGCTCATCCACGACGGGGACGTGGACCTGATCGTCAACACCCCGTACGGCACCGGCGGCCGGCTCGACGGCTACGACATCCGTACGGCGGCCGTCGCCCGCGGCGTCCCGTGCCTGACCACCGTCCAGGCGCTCGCCGCCGCCGTCCAGGGCATCGAGGCGCTCGGCCGGGGCACGGTCGGCGTGCGGTCGCTCCAGGAACACGCGGAACATCTGACCGCCGCCCGCGAGGAGTGAGGCGAGGGAGGGGGACACCGGCCGGTGTCCCCCTCTTCGCGAGCCGCCCCCTCTTCCCCCCCCCGCTTCCGCCGCCCGCAGAAAGCCCCTCATGTACTCGCTGCTCTTCAACCTGCTCTTCCGGCGCATGGACCCGGAAAAGGCCCACCACCTGGCCTTCGGCTGGATCCGGCTGGCCGCCCGCGTCCCCGTCCTGCGCACTTGTCTCGCGGCCCTCCTCGCCCCCCGCGACAAGGCGCTGCGCACCGAGGCGCTGGGCCTGCGGATGCACGGGCCGTTCGGGCTCGCCGCCGGGTTCGACAAGAACGCCGCCGGGATCGACGGCATGGCCATGCTCGGCTTCGACCATGTCGAGATCGGCACCGTCACCGGTCAGCCGCAGCCCGGCAACCCCAAGAAGCGGCTCTTCCGGCTGGTCGGCGACCGTGCGCTGATCAACCGCATGGGCTTCAACAATGAGGGCTCGGCCGCGGTCGCCGCCCGTCTCGCGGCCCGCCGCGCCGCCTTCCGTACGACGGTCGGCGTCAACATCGGCAAGACGAAGGTCGTCCCGGAGGCGGAAGCGGTCGCCGACTACGTGACCTCGACCGAGCGACTGGCCGCCCACGCGGATTACCTCGTCGTCAACGTCTCCTCGCCCAATACCCCCGGACTGCGGAACCTGCAGGCCGTCGACCAGCTGCGCCCGCTGCTGACCGCGGTCCGCGAGGCCGCCGACCGCGTCGTCACCGGGCGCCGGGTGCCCCTGCTGGTGAAGATCGCGCCAGATCTCGCCGACGCGGACGTGGACGCGGTCGCCGACCTCGCCGTCGAACTGGGCCTGGACGGCATCATCGCCACCAACACGACGATCGCGCGGGAGGGGCTGGGGCTGACGTCCCCCTCGGCGCTCACCGCCGAGACCGGCGGCCTGTCCGGCGCCCCCCTGAAGGCCCGCTCGCTGGAGGTGCTGCGCCGCCTGTACGCCCGGGTGGGGGACCGGCTGACCCTCGTGGGCGTGGGCGGGATCGAGACGGCCGACGACGCGTGGGAGCGGATCCTCGCGGGGGCGACGCTGGTGCAGGGCTACAGCGCGTTCATCTACCGCGGGCCGTTCTGGGCCCGCGAGATCCACCGTGGGCTCGCCGCCCGGCTGGCGGCCTCCCCGTACGACACCCTGGCCGACGCGGTGGGGGCGGAGAGCGGGGCGTAACGCCTGCGGCGCCTTGTTCCCCACCCCGCCCCTTCCCGCAGCACCGGATATGCGGCTCCGCCGCGTGGCGGGGCAAGCCCCCGGGCCCCCGCCGGGGCTCCGCCCCGGACCCCGCTCCTCAATCGCCCCCAGCTACCGCTGGGAGGTGCCCCCCCGAGGGGCTGGGTAGTGGGGCATCTCCGCCCGGCCCCGTCCCGCCCGCCCGAGGGGCTGGACGGTGGGGGCATCTTCGCACTGGCCCCCGTTCCGTACGCCGGACAGGCTGGGTGGTGGGGCATCCCCGCCCCGGAACCCCGTTGCACCACCGCCGACGGCCGCAGCCCGTATCCCGCACGTACTCGAGGAGAGAACCATGACCACGCCCACCCCCTTCGGTACGCGCCTGCGCCGGGCCATGGACGAGCGCGGGCCGCTCTGTATCGGCATCGACCCGCATGCCTCCCTGCTCGCCGACTGGGGGCTCGGGGACGATGTCGCGGGGCTCGAGCGGTTCACGCGGACCGTCGTGGACGCGCTCGCCGGGCGCGTCGCCGTGCTCAAGCCGCAGTCGGCCTTCTTCGAGCGCTTCGGCTCGCGCGGCATCGCCGTGCTGGAGCGGGCCGTGGCGGACGCCCGGGACGCCGGGGCGCTGGTGCTGATGGACGCCAAGCGCGGCGACATCGGGTCCACGATGGCCGCGTACGCCGCCGCCTACCTCGACCCCACCAGCCCGCTGTTCTCGGACGCGGTCACCGTCAGCCCCTACCTCGGCTTCGGCTCGTTGCGCCCCGCGCTGGACGCCGCGCGGGCGAGCGGCGCGGGGGTCTTCGTGCTGGCGCTGACGTCCAACCCGGAGGGCGCCGAGGTGCAGCACGCGGCGCGGCCCGACGGGACGACCGTCGCCGCGTCCGTGCTGGCCCACCTGAAGGCCGAGAACGCCGATGAGGCCGAAAGGGGTGCCCTCGGCTCGTACGGCGCGGTCGTCGGGGCGACCCTCGGCGCCACCGCGGAGCGGATCGGCGCGGAGCTGGCGATCGACGGGCCGCTGCTGGCACCCGGCATCGGCGCCCAGGGCGCGACCCCCGCGGACCTTCCGGAGGTCTTCGGAACGGCGGTCCGGAACGTCGTTCCGAGCGTCAGCCGAGGGGTCCTCAAGCACGGGCCGGATGCCTCCGCGCTGGTCGAGGCGGCGGCCCGAATGGCTGATGACGTGCGTGCCGTGGCTGAATAACCGGGCTATTTTGTCCATGAATGTCCCAGTCGAGAGAGTCTGACCAGGACTTTTCGTCTGTTCTCGCTGACTGGAGCGGGATCGGCCGCTAGTCTCCGACGAGAGCGAACGCGCTGTTGCGTTGCGCGTTGCTCCGCAGGTGAGGGCCGACTAGGTTCCTCACCGGTCCCTATCCGACAGTTCGACATCCGAGGTGACGTAGGCGTGGCTCTTCCGCCCCTTACCCCTGAACAGCGCGCAGCCGCGCTCGAAAAGGCCGCCGCGGCTCGCCGGGAGCGCGCCGAGGTCAAGAATCGGCTCAAGCACTCCGGCGCGTCTCTGCACGAGGTCATCAAGCAGGGCCAGGAGAACGATGTCATCGGCAAGATGAAGGTCTCCGCCCTCCTGGAGTCCCTGCCGGGCGTCGGCAAGGTCCGCGCCAAGCAGATCATGGAGCGGCTCGGCATCTCCGAAAGCCGTCGTGTGCGCGGGCTCGGCTCCAACCAGATCGCATCCCTCGAGCGTGAGTTCGGCGGCGCCGCCGGCTGACGTTTCCCGGCACGCTCGGGAACCTGGATAATC
The DNA here is from genome assembly GCF_044332925.1 of Streptomyces sp. NPDC021212. Lineage (NCBI taxonomy): Bacteria > Bacillati > Actinomycetota > Actinomycetes > Kitasatosporales > Streptomycetaceae > Streptomyces > Streptomyces sp. NPDC021212. Next base: position 308,821 of record NZ_JBIRPZ010000002.1, on the reverse strand, counting down.
TGCTGCATGGCAGCACATCCAGTACGCCCGCGGCTGACCGTGCTCTCCGGCCCCTCCGGGGTCGGCAAGAGCACGGTCGTCGCGCATATGCGCAAGGCACACCCCGAGGTCTGGCTCTCGGTCTCCGCCACGACCCGTAAGCCCCGCCCCGGTGAGCGGCACGGTGTCCAGTACTTCTTCGTGGACGACGGTGAGTTCGACAAGCTCATCGCCAACGGCGAGCTGCTGGAGTGGGCCGAGTTCGCCGGCAACCGCTACGGCACCCCGCGGGAGGCGGTCATGGACCGGCTCGACGCGGGCGAGCCGGTGCTGCTGGAGATCGACCTGCAGGGCGCGCGGCAGATCCGCGAGTCCATGCCGGAGGCCCAGCTGGTCTTCCTCGCCCCGCCCAGCTGGGAGGAGCTGGTCCGCCGGCTCACCGGGCGGGGGACCGAGGCGCCCGAGGTCATCGAGCGGCGGCTGGAGGCGGCGCGTATCGAGCTGGCCGCCGAATCCGAGTTCGATACGACCCTGATCAATACCTCCGTCGAGGACGTGGCGAGTGAGCTGCTAGCCTTGATGCGAGTGGCTTGATCTTCAATTCATTCTTGCCATGAGGCGTAATAAGGAAGGCTAGAGAGTGTCCTCTCCCATGACCGCGCCCGAGGGCATCATCAACCCTCCGATTGATGAGCTGCTCGAGGCGACCGACTCGAAGTACAGCCTCGTGATCTACGCGGCCAAGCGTGCCCGTCAGATCAACGCGTACTACTCGCAGCTCGGTGAGGGTCTGCTCGAGTACGTCGGCCCCCTGGTGGACACCCACGTCCACGAGAAGCCGCTGTCGATCGCGCTCCGTGAGATCAACGCGGGTCTGCTGACCTCCGAGGCCATCGAGGGCCCGGCTCAGTAAGGTCCGGAAAATCGCTCATCACCGGCCCGGCGGCCTCGCTGCCGGGCTCGTGGTGTGTCATGGGTACGTATCCGTTCGTAATCGGCGGGATCCGTAATCGGCGGGGAAGAGGCGAGCGATGGCCATGGCGGACAAGCCCAGGGTCGTGCTGGGGGTCAGCGGCGGGATCGCCGCCTACAAGGCGTGTGAGCTGCTGCGGCGGCTGACGGAGTCCGGGCATGACGTCCGCGTCGTGCCGACCGCCTCAGCGCTGCACTTCGTCGGCGAGGCGACCTGGTCGGCGCTCTCCGGGCATCCGGCGGGCACCGAGGTGTGGGAGTCCGTCCACGAGGTGCCGCACGTGCGCATCGGCCAGTCCGCGGACCTGGTCGTGGTCGCCCCCGCCACCGCCGATCTGCTCGCCAAGGCCGCCCACGGCCTCGCCGACGACCTGCTGACCAATACGCTGCTCACCGCCCGATGTCCGGTCGTCTTCGCGCCCGCCATGCACACCGAGATGTGGGAGCACCCCGCCACCCAGGAGAACGTGGCGACCCTGCGCCGCCGCGGCTGTGTGGTCATCGAGCCCGCCGTCGGCCGGCTGACCGGTGTGGACACCGGGAAGGGGCGGCTGCCGGACCCCCAGGAGATCTTCGAGGTCGCCCGCCGGGTGCTGGCCCGTGGCCCCGAGGCGACCCGCGCCGATCTGGCCGGACGCCATGTGGTGATCAGCGCCGGAGGCACCCGTGAGCCGCTGGACCCGGTGCGCTACCTGGGCAACCGGTCCACGGGCAAGCAGGGGTACGCCCTGGCCCGCGCCGCCGTGGCCCGGGGCGCCAGGGTGACTCTTGTCTCGGCCAACAGCGAGCTGCCCGCCCCGGCCGGTGCCGATGTGGTGCAGGTGGGGACCGCGGTCCAGCTGCGGGAGGCGGTCCTGAAGGCCGCCGCGGACGCCGACGCCGTGGTGATGGCCGCCGCGGTCGCCGACTTCCGGCCCGCCCAGTACGCCCCGGGAAAGATCAAGAAGCAGGACGGGCGGGAGCCCGAACCGGTCGCTCTGGTGCGCAACCCGGATGTTCTGGCGGAAATCTCCGCCGAGCGCGCCCGCCCCGGCCAGGTGATCGTCGGCTTCGCCGCCGAGACGGATGACGTTCTTGTGAACGGGCGCGCGAAGCTCGCCCGCAAGGGCTGCGATCTGCTCGTGGTGAACGAGGTGGGGGAGCACAAGACCTTCGGCTCGGAGGAGAACGAGGCGGTGGTGCTCGCGGCGGACGGCGCCGAGACGCCCGTCCCCTACGGCCCGAAGGAAGCCCTGGCCGAGACCGTCTGGGACCTGGTGGCGACCCGTCTCGGGTGACCTTCGCGCGATCTTCACAGGACATTCGCGTGACCTTCGGCCGTACGTGGGTAGGCATTGCCGCCACCATGGGTTGATCCATGGCAGGGAGCGCCCGATCGGGCCATGACGGCGATCCGTCATGGGGGCCGTGCTGTATTTCGGCTCGAAGCGAGGTATGTTCCAGGTCATGGCCTGCCCGTCCCGTGGGACGGGGATGCTTGACCGGCGGATACGCCGGATAAACTGGCCCAGGAACCGCATCGGGCGCAGCCCCCGGGCGGTCCCGCCCATGATCAGCCAGCAGCCGCTGCAACCCCAGGGAGCGATGTGTCCCGCCGCCTGTTCACCTCGGAATCTGTGACCGAGGGTCACCCCGACAAGATCGCTGACCAGATCAGCGACACCATCCTCGACGCGCTTCTGAAGGAAGACCCGACCTCCCGGGTCGCCGTCGAGACCCTGATCACCACCGGCCTGGTGCACGTCGCCGGTGAGGTGACCACCAAGGCGTACGCCGATATCGCGACGCTCGTCCGCAACAAGGTCCTCGACATCGGTTACGACTCGTCGAAGAAGGGCTTCGACGGCGCCTCCTGCGGCGTCTCGGTGTCCATCGGCTCGCAGTCCCCCGACATCGCCCAGGGCGTCGACTCCGCCTACGAGCTGCGGGTCGAGGGCGACGAGGACGAGCTGGACAAGCAGGGTGCGGGCGACCAGGGCCTGATGTTCGGCTACGCGTGCGACGAGACGCCCGAGCTGATGCCGCTGCCGATCAACCTGGCGCACCGGCTCTCCCGCCGGCTGTCCGAGGTCCGCAGGAACGGGACCATTCCGTACCTGCGCCCCGACGGCAAGACGCAGGTCACCATCGAGTACGACGGCCACAAGGCGGTCCGCCTGGACACCGTCGTCGTCTCCTCGCAGCACGCCTCCGACATCGACCTGGACTCGCTGCTCGCTCCCGACATCCGGGAGTTCGTGGTCGAGCACGTCCTGAACCAGCTGGTCGAGGACGGCATCAAGCTGGACACCGAGGGCTACCGGCTGCTGGTCAACCCGACCGGCCGCTTCGAGGTCGGCGGTCCGATGGGTGACGCCGGTCTGACCGGCCGCAAGATCATCATCGACACCTACGGCGGCATGTCCCGTCACGGTGGCGGCGCCTTCTCCGGCAAGGACCCGTCCAAGGTCGACCGCTCGGCCGCGTACGCGATGCGCTGGGTCGCCAAGAACGTCGTCGCCGCGGGCCTGGCCCAGCGGTGCGAGGTGCAGGTCGCGTACGCGATCGGCAAGGCCGAGCCGGTGGGTCTGTTCGTGGAGACCTTCGGCACCGCCACGGTCGACGCGGAGAAGATCGAGAAGGCCATCTCCGAGGTCTTCGACCTGCGCCCGGCCGCGATCATCCGCGACCTGGACCTGCTGCGTCCGATCTACGCCCGGACGGCGGCCTACGGTCACTTCGGCCGTGAGGAGACCGACTTCACCTGGGAGCGCACCGACCGCGTCGACGCCCTCCGCGCGGCGGCCGGCCTGTAAGCCGGCCACGGCCTGAAGCGACGGCCCGGACGCCCCGCGCGGCGTCCGGGCCGTCGCATGTCCGACTCCTCTGCTAAGACTTGATCTGTGAGCAGGGACGACGAGCAGCGCAAGGCCCCGGAGGGAGAGCCGCAGGGGGGTGAGCAGCTCGCGCTCATCCGGGACAGCGTGCGCAAGGCCAAGGTGCCGCGGGCCAAGCCGCGCACCTGGCGGGGGGCCGCGCTGGCCAAGGAGCGGCCGGTGGCCAAGGTGCTCGTGGACAAGGGGCCGGTGCACCTCGACAAGCTGTGGGACTACGCGGTCCCGGCCGAGATGGACGCCGAGGCGCGGCCCGGGGTGCGGGTGCGGGTGCGGTTCGGTGCCGGGACCGGCAAGGTGCGCGAGGGGCGCCGCGAGGGCGGCGGGCTGCTCGACGGGTACATCGTCGAGCGGGTCGCCGAGTCCGACTACCGCGGCCCGCTGGCGGCCATCGCCCAGGTCGTCTCGCCCGAGCCGGTGCTCGGGCCGGGGCTGCTCGCGCTGTGCCGGGCCGTCGCCGACCGGTACGCCGGATCGCTCGCCGACGTCCTCCAGCTGGCCATGCCCAAGCGCCACGTCCGCGCCGAGTCCGAGGCGTCCCCGCCGCCGCTGCCCCCGCCCGGACCGCCCGCGCCCGGCGCTTGGGCCCGCTACCCGGCCGGGCCCGGCTTCCTGGACGCGCTCGCGGGCGGCGGCACGCCCCGGGCCGTATGGACCGCGCTGCCCGGACCGCACTGGCCGGACGAGTGGGCCGCCGCGGTCGCCGCCACCCTCTCCTCCGGGCGCGGCGCGCTCGTCGTCGTCCCGGACGGGCGCACCGCCGCCCGGGTCGACGCGGCGCTCACCCGGGCGCTGGGCGGCGCGGGGCGGCATGTGCTGCTCACCGCGGACCTCGGGCCCGAGGAGCGCTACCGGCGGTGGCTGGCCGTCAGCCGCGGGTCGATGCGGGCCGTCGTCGGCACCCGGGCGGCCATGTTCGCGCCGGTCCATGACCTCGGCCTGGTGGGGATCTGGGACGACGGCGATCAGAGCCACAGCGACGACCACGCCCCGCAGCCGCACGCCCGGGACGTCCTGCTGCTGCGCGCCGTGCACGAGAAGACGGGCTTCCTGCTGGGCGACCTCGGCCGCACCGTGGAGGCCGCCCAACTGGTGGAGAACGGCTGGGCCCGGCCCCTGGAGGCCGACCGCGAGCAGGTCCGCGCGGCGGCCCCGCTGATCCGCACCGTGGACGAGGGCGAGGTGGCCCGGGACGCCGAGGCCCGTGCCGCCCGGCTGCCCACGCTCGCCTGGCAGACCGTGCGGGAGGCGCTGACCCGCGGCCCGGTGCTGGTGCAGGTGCCGCGCCGGGGCTACGTACCCCGGCTGGCCTGTGAGCGCTGCCGCGAGCCGGCCCGCTGCCGGCACTGCTCGGGCCCGCTGGAGGCGCGCGACGCGGACCGGCTGGCCTGCGGCTGGTGCGGGCGGGCCGAGCCCGCCTGGCACTGCGCCGAGTGCGGGGGCGTACGGCTGCGGGCGAGCATCGTCGGCGCCCGGCGCACCGCGGAGGAGCTGGGCCGCGCCTTCCCCGCCGTCCCGGTCCGCACCTCGGGCCGGGACCACGTCCTGGACACCGTGCCCGACCGCCCGTCGCTCGTCGTCAGCACCCCGGGCGCCGAACCGGTCGCCGAGGGCGGCTACGCGGCCGCCCTGCTGCTCGACGGCTGGGCCCTGCTCGGTCGCCCCGACCTGCGCGCGGGCGAGGACGCGCTGCGCCGCTGGCTGGAAGCGGCCGCGCTGGTCCGGGGACACGAGGACGGCGGCCTCGTCGTGGTGACCGCCGAGCCGACGCAGCGGCCCGTCCAGGCGCTGGTGCGGTGGGACCCGGCCGGTTACGCGGCGCGCGAACTCGCCGAGCGGTCCCAGCTGGGCTTCCCGCCGGTCTCCCGGATGGCGGCGGTGGCCGGGCCCGCGGAGTCGGTGGCCGAACTGATCGCCTCGGCGCCGCTGCCGGAGGGGACCGAGACCCTGGGCCCCGTCCCGCTGCCTCCCGCCCCGCCCGGCCGCCCGCGCCGCCCCGGCGACCCGCCGCCCGGAGCCCAGTGGGAGCGCGCCCTGCTGCGGGTGCCCCCGGGCCAGGGCCGCGCCTTGGCCGCGGCCGTCAAGGAGGCCAAGGCGCTACGGCTGGCCCGCGGCGACAAGGACCCGACGGTCCGCGTCGACCCCCTCGACATCGGCTGACCGGCTAGGGGCACCTCCCAGCGGTAGCTGGGGGAGAACCGAGCCCCGAAAAAAGGGGGGGGGTCTCAGCTGTTGCGGGGGCTCGGGAAGGCGCTGGGGCGGGGGTCTTCGCGGAGGGGCTGGGCGGTCTGCGGGGGGGCGGAGCGGGCGGCCGGTACGGACGGGACCGGCGGCACGGCGGCAGGCTCGGGGCTGTGCGCCGCCGGCGGCTCGCCGCCCTCCGCCGGGCTCGCCGTCGCGGCGCGGCGGGAGCCGTAACGGCGGTGCACCGCCTGCTTGGTGACGCCGAGCGCGGAGCCCACCGCGTCCCACGAGAAGCCGAGCGAGCGGTCGAAGTCGACCGCGGCGGTGACCAGGGTCTCGACGCTGTCCCGCAGTTCCTGGGCGAGCCGCACGGTGGGCGCCGGGGCGCGCCCGTAGACCACGAAGCCCGCGGACGGTCCGGTACGCCGCGGCCGGTAGACGTTGCCGAGCTGGGCGGTGAGGGTGCGCAGCGCGTCCACCTGTCGGCGGACCCGCTCGATGTCCCGGACCAGGAGGTGCAGGCTGGCCCGTGCCTGGGCGTCGTGAGTTGCGTGGTCGGCCATGAACAAGCCTCTCGAACCGGCGGTGAAGGGGGTGGGCGGGAAGGGAACCGGGCCGCGGTCGCGGCCCGGCGAGGTCAATCTCTCTTGACCAACGCGACACCCGCCCGTCGGTCACGGTCCGGGGCGTGCGGGAGTCGGCCCGTACGCCCCCTGGGGTGCCGGACCATAGACTGAGGCGGCCTTTCCGCCGTTCCCCGCCCTGTACGAGAGGTAGTTCGCCACCCATGAGGCTCGTCTTCGCCGGTACCCCCGAGGTCGCCCTGCCCGCGCTGGACGCACTGATCGCGTCCGACCGGCATGAGGTGGTGGCCGTCGTGACCCGTCCCGACGCGCCCGCCGGGCGCGGCCGCCGGCTGGTGGCCAGCCCGGTCGCGGAGCGGGCCGACGAGGCGGGTATCGAGGTGCTGAAGCCCGCCAAGCCGCGCGATCCGGAGTTCCTCGCCCGGCTCACCGAGATCGCCCCGGACTGCTGCCCGGTGGTGGCCTACGGTGCGCTGCTGCCCAAGGCGGCGCTGGAGATCCCGGCACACGGCTGGGTCAATCTGCACTTCTCGCTGCTGCCCGCGTGGCGCGGCGCCGCGCCGGTGCAGCACGCGGTGCTCGCGGGCGACGAGGTGACCGGGGCATCGACGTTCCAGATCGAGGAGGGGCTGGACTCCGGGCCGGTGTACGGGGTGGTGACCGAGGACGTACGGCCCGCCGACACCAGCGGCGATCTGCTGACCCGGCTGGCCTTCGCCGGGGCCGGGCTGCTCGCGGCGACGATGGACGGCATCGAGGACGGATCGCTGCGGGCGGTGCCGCAGTCCGCCGAGGGCGTCTCGCTCGCCCCGAAGATCAACGTCGAGGACGCGGAGATCGACTGGTCGGCGCCCGCGCTGCGGGTCGACCGGCTGGTGCGGGCGTGCGCCCCGGCGCCGGGCGCGTGGACGACGTTCCGCGGGGAGCGGCTGAAGGTGGTCTCGGCGGCGCCGGCGGCGGACCGTACGGATCTGGCCGCCGGTGCGCTCGCCGCGACCAAGAAGGCGGTGTACGCGGGCACGGGCAGCCATGCCGTGGAGCTGACCTGGGTCCGGCCGCAGGGCAAGAAGCCGATGCGCGCGGCGGACTGGGCCCGCGGGGTGCGGATCGCCGAGGGCGAGCGGCTCGGCTGACAGCCTCGCCCGGCGCGCCCTGGCGCCGGTCGTTGACCTCAACCTTTGTTCAAGTTCTACGGTCCTTGATACGTGCCGCCGGTCCGGACCCACCGGCGTAATCCCCGTGGCGGCACCCCGAACCCTTCGGAGGTGCGCGATGAGCATGGAAGTCACCGCGTGGCATTCCCTGTACCAGGCCACACACGCCAGCGACGACCGGCGGCCCTTCTCCCGGGCGACCCTGCGCCGCATCGGGGGCTTCGCCCGCCCGCACCGGCGCCCGCTGCTGTGGTTCGTCCTGCTGAGCACGGTGGTGGCGGTGACCGCGGTCGCCACCCCGCTGCTCGCGGGCCGGGTGGTGAACGCGATCGACCGCCATGCGCACGAGTCCACGGTCCTCGGGCTGGCCGGGCTCATCGCCGCCATCGCCGTGGCCGAGGCGGGCGTCGGGCTGCTGACCCGGCGGCTGTCCGCGAACATCGGCGAGGGACTGATCCTCGATCTGCGCACCGCCGTCTTCGACCACGTCCAGCGGATGCCGGTCGCCTTCTTCACCCGCACCCGCACCGGTGCGCTGGTCAGCCGCCTCAACAACGATGTGATCGGCGCGCAGCGGGCGTTCAGCGACACCCTCTCCGGAGTGGTGAGCAACGCGGTGACGCTGCTGCTCACCTTCGTCGTGATGGTCGGCATCTCCTGGCAGATCACCCTGCTCGCGCTGCTGATCCTGCCGGTCTTCCTGCTGCCCGCCCGCCGGGTCGGCCGCCGGCTCGCCAGGCTGCGGCGCGAGGCGGCGGCCCACAACGCCGCGATGGGCACCCAGATGACCGAGCGGTTCTCGGCGCCCGGCGCGACGCTGGTGAAGCTCTTCGGGCGTCCGGCGGAGGAGTCCGCCGAATTCGCCGCGCGGGCCCGCCGGGTGCGGGACATCGGCGTCCGTACGGCCATGGTCCAGGTCTCGTTCGTCACCGCGCTGACCCTCGTCTCCGCCCTGGCCCTCGCCCTCGTCTACGGCCTCGGCGGCTACTACGCGCTGCGCGGCAGCCTCGACCCCGGCGCCGTCGTCTCCCTCGCGCTGCTGCTCACCCGGCTGTACGCGCCGCTGACCGCGCTGGCCGGGGCGCGGGTGGAGGTGATGAGCGCGCTCGTCAGCTTCGAGCGGGTCTTCGAGGTGCTCGACCTGAAGCCGCTGATCACCGAGAAGCCGGATGCCCGGGAGGTCCCGGACGGTCCGGTGTCGGTGGAGTTCGACCACGTCGACTTCGGCTACCCGTCCGCCGACAAGGTCTCGCTCGCCTCCCTGGAGGAGGTCGCGCATCTGGACACCCGCGGCGGCGTCCAGGTGCTGCACGACGTGTCCTTCCGCGCCGAACCCGGCCGGATGGTCGCGCTGGTGGGATCCTCCGGCGCGGGCAAGTCGACCATCGCGCAGCTGCTGCCGCGCCTCTACGACACCGACGCGGGCGCCGTGCGGATGTCCGGCGTGGACGTCCGCGACCTGACCGCCGCCTCGCTGCGCGAAACCCTCGGCATGGTCACCCAGGACGGCCACCTCTTCCACGACACGATCCGCGCCAACCTGCTGCTGGCCCGCCCCGGGGCGACCGAGGAGGAGCTGTGGGAAGTGCTGCGCCGGGCCCGTCTCGACGGGCTGATCGCGTCGCTCGCGGACGGTCTCGACACGGTCGTCGGCGAACGCGGCTACCGCCTCTCCGGCGGTGAGCGCCAGCGGCTGACCATCGCCCGGCTGCTGCTGGCCCGCCCCCGGGTGGTGATCCTCGACGAGGCCACCGCCCATCTCGACTCCACCTCCGAGGCCGCCGTGCAGGAGGCCCTCGCCGAAGCCCTGGACGGGCGGACCGCGGTGGTGATCGCCCACCGGCTGTCCACGGTGCGGGCGGCGGACCTCATCCTCGTCGTGGAGGACGGCCGGATCGTGGAGCGCGGCACCCACTCCGCGCTGCTCGCCGCCGAGGGGCGCTACGCGGAGCTGTACCGCACCCAGTTCGAAACCCAGGACCCCGAGGGGCCGAAGGAGGCGGCGGGGGCGCTGAGCTGAGCCGCGTAGGCTGGGGGGCTGATCAATCCCATACCTTCCGGAGCACATTTCCCGTGAGCCCCCAGCCCGACCCTCCCCGTCGCAGCCGCCCCGGCAAGCCCTACCGCAGGCCGAAGAAGGACCCCGTACGGATCCTCGCCTTCGAGGCGCTGCGGGCCGTCGACGAACGGGACGCGTACGCCAACCTCGTCCTCCCGCCCATGCTCCGCAAGGCGCGGGAGGGCGACGGGTTCGACGCCCGGGACGCGGCGCTCGCCACCGAGCTGGTCTACGGCACCCTGCGCCACCAGGGCACCTACGACGCGATCATCGCCGAATGCGTGGACCGCCCGCTGCGCGAGGTGGACCCGCCGGTCCTCGACGTGCTGAGCCTGGGCGCCCACCAGCTGCTGGGCACCCGCATCCCCACCCACGCCGCCGTCTCCGCGAGCGTCGAACTGGCCCGGGTGGTGCTCGGCGACGGGCGCGCCAAGTTCGTCAACGCGGTGCTGCGCAAGATCGCCGCCGCGGACCTCGACACCTGGCTGGAGCGGGTCGCCCCGCCGTACGACGAGGATCCCGAGGACCATCTCGGCGTCGTGCACGCGCATCCGCGCTGGATCGTCTCGGCGCTGTGGGACGCGCTCGGCGGCGGCCGGGCCGGGATCGAGGACCTGCTGGAGGCCGACAACGAACGGCCCGAGGTCACCCTCGTCGCCCGCCCCGGCCGGGCCCGCCCCGACGAGCTGGTCGCCGCCGTCGGCGAGGAGTCCGCGCTGCCGGGCCGCTGGTCCCCGTACGCCGTGCGGCTCACCGAGGGCGGCGAGCCCGGCGCGCTGGACGCGGTCCGCGAGGGACGCGCCGGAGTGCAGGACGAGGGCAGCCAGCTCGTCGCCCTCGCGCTCGCGAACGCCCCACTCGACGGCCCCGACCGGCGCTGGCTGGACGGCTGCGCCGGTCCCGGCGGCAAGGCCGCCCTGCTCGGCGCGCTCGCCGCGGGGCGCGGCGCGTCCCTGCTGGCCGCCGAGAAGCAGCCGCACCGGGCCCGGCTGGTGGAGCGGGCGCTCGCCGGCAACCCCGGCCCGTACCAGGTGATCGCCGCCGACGGAACCCGCCCGCCGTGGCGGCCGGAGAGCTTCGACCGGGTGCTGGTCGACGTGCCGTGCACCGGCCTCGGCGCGCTGCGCCGCCGTCCCGAGGCGCGCTGGCGCCGCCGCCCGGAGGACCTGGCCGGGTTCGCCCCGCTCCAGCGCGGGCTGCTGCGCGAGGCGCTGGCCGCGTCACGGATCGGCGGCATCGTCGGCTACGCGACCTGCTCCCCGCACCCGGCCGAGACCCGCGCCGTGGTCGAGGACGTGCTGGGGGAGGCCCGCAAGGGCGAGGGCGCGACGGCGGAGTGGATCGACGCCCGCCCCCTGATGCCGGGCGTCCCCGCCCTGGGCGAGGGCCCCGACGTCCAGCTGTGGCCGCATCTGCACGGCACGGACGCGATGTACCTGGCCCTGCTGCGCCGCACCGGGTGACCCCCGGACGTCAGCTGAAGATCGCCAGAGGGCGTACCTCCAGTACGCCCTCCGCCACCTCCCAGCTCTGCACCTTGCCCAGGCAAAGCCCGGGGAAGGAGCCGGAGGAGCCGGGAGGCTCCCCGTCCCCGCGCAGCCCGGCGGAGACGCACGACATCCGGACCCGGGCGCCCGGGGCGGACTCGTAGTCGGCGACGAAGACGGTCCGGCCCTCCGCCCGGTCCCCGGCGTCCTTCCGGAAGCTCCCGGAGAGCAGCACGAACATCCCCTTCGTGCGGCTGAGCAGGGCGCTCCCGCCCCGTGGCCGCCCCGCCAGGGCCTTCCTCAGCGCCGCGTTCCGCCGTACGGTGCCCTGCCACAGATCGGCGTGGACGATGGCGTCACTGCGCTCCAGGCCGTCCACGATGACGCCGATCGCCGAGATCGGCTCGGCCGCCTCGATGTACTTGACGACCATGTCACGGCTGGTCTCGATGCCCGCGTCCGGTCCGAGGAACGGAATGAGCTGGAGCGTGAGGCCGAGGGCCCTGCTCTTGGTGGTCCGCAGCTCGACCTCCTTCCTGAGCGACACGGAGTAGCGGTTCAGCTGGAAGTTGTCCATGATCGCCGTGTTGTCGAGGTAGCGGCAGGTCCAGTCGATCATCAGCCGCTCCGAGGGGCGTCTGTGCCGCCGCCGGGCGCCGGCCAGCAGGGCCACGGCCGTCACGAGGCTCGCGGCGGTCGTCAGCCAGAGGAGCATCCACGGCCACCAGATGTCCCACCACAGGCCGTCATGGAAGAGGGGCACGGTTCCACCTCGATGTGTCCGGGCCGGTCAGTCCGTTGGGGCCGCCGGGCAGTCGTCGACGATGCGGAGCATCCGTTCCAGGACCGTGGGCTTGGGCGTCCCCGCCTTGGTCTCGTCGTGGCCGGCGGGTTCGGCGGGCGGGGGCGGCACGCCCTGCCGCCGCAGATACGTCCTCAGCGCCTCGGTACCGAGGCTGCCGCCGCCGTCGCTCCCGGAGCCGAGGACGCGGAAGCCCAGCGCCGTCGCACGGCTGCGCAACGCGGGGTCCCCGACGAGGAGTTCGGCGAGCCGGTCGGCCTTGTGGCTGAGCATGATGAACTGCGGCCGGGTCATCATCGGAACCCTGGGGTAGAGCAGCACGCGGTCGGAGTCGTAACGGTGCCGCGCGGCGCCGTACCGGGCCTGGTAGGCGAGGTACTGGTGCTCGTAGACCACCACGATCGGGTCGCGGGTCGGGTCCTTGTGGGCGGAGTACTGCTGGAACAGGTCGGCGCCGGCGCTGCCCTGGGCCGTCAGCAGCGGTTTGATCCTCCGCGCGACCTTCTCGGCCTCCGCGGTCCCGGCGGGCACCTTGCCGCCGTTGCGGGTGTAGGCGACCAGGCTCAGATAGGTGCCGGCCGAATTGGACTGGCAGAGGTCGGAGGTCCGGGCGAGGACGACGTTCCCGTTCCGGATGCCCTGCTTGCCGATGCCCAGGTCGTTCCACGTCTCGCCGCGCTCGGTCGTGTCGAGGAACTTGTCCATGTCGAGCGAGTAGTAGAGCGGCTTGCCCCCGCCGGAGGGGGACTGCGGGGTGGCCATACCCGCCTTGCGCAGGGTCTCGGCGTAGGGCCGGTAGGTGGCGAGGACCAGCGGCGTCTCCAGCGGCCACTTCGAATCGCTGTACTGGCCGCGCGCCTCCCGCGCATCGGTGATCAGCCGCCCGGCGGCCGGACCGGAGGGGAAGGCGAAGTCGTAGCCGTCCAGGCTTCCCACCGCCACCTCGCGGGACCCCGCGCTGAGGGTGTGCACCCGGATGCCGTTCCGGAGCAGGATCCGGGTGACCTCCGGGTCCTCGAAGAGCACGGCCTTGGAACCGAGCCGTCCTTCCAGCGTCGTCACCGGCTGGAACGGCAGGAACAGATGTCCGGCCGACGCCAGCCGGACCGTCCCGGCCACCACCAGGGCGAACGCCAGGGGCAGGGCCAGCGTGCGGAGGCGGTGGAGGAGGGGAGGGCGCGGCGGGCGCGCGATGCGCAGACCGGGTTCCACTCTCCCAGAGCTCGCGGCGCTCGCCGTATCGTCCACACGTCCCCCCAGAACCGGTGCGTACGCCCCTCAGCATGCCCCGGTCCCATGGCCTTGGGGAACCATCGGCGCGAAGGGGTGGTGAAGACGGCGCACGGCCCGCGTCCTCCCGGGCCGGGGACGAGGGGGTCGGGGACGAGCGGGCGGGGGGCGTTCGAACACAGGCCGGTCACGGGATATCTTGATGTCGAGCAATGTTACAGACGTGGAGCGGAGCACCCGGTGACTGACTCGACCATCATCTATACGCACACCGACGAGGCCCCGGCCTTGGCGACGTATTCGTTCCTGCCCGTGGTCGAGGCCTACGCCTCGACGGCCGGGGTCTCCGTGGAGCGGCGGGACATCTCCCTGGCCGGGCGCATCATCGCTCAGTTCCCCGAGCGTCTCCAGGAGGACCAGCGCATCGAGGACGCCCTCGCCGAGCTGGGCGAGCTGGCCAAGACGCCCGGCGCCAACATCATCAAGCTGCCGAACATCTCGGCCTCCATCCCGCAGATGAAGGCGGCCATCGCCGAGCTGCAGGAGCAGGGTTACGCGCTGCCGGACTACCCGGACGACCCGAAGACCGACGAGGAGCGCGACATCCGCGCCCGGTACGACAAGGTCAAGGGCAGCGCCGTCAACCCGGTTCTGCGCGAGGGCAACTCCGACCGCCGCGCCCCGGCGTCGGTCAAGAACTACGCCAAGGCCAACCCGCACCGCATGGGCGCCTGGTCGGCCGACTCCAAGACGAACGTCGTCCACATGACCGGCGACGACTTCCGCTCCACCGAGAAGTCCGCGGTGATCGCCGAGGACGGTGCGCTGCGCATCGAGCTGACCGGTGACGACGGCTCCACCACCGTGCTGCGCGAGTCGGTGCCGGTGCTCGCGGGCGAGGTCGTGGACGCGTCCGTGATGCGCGTGGCGGTGCTGCGCGAGTTCCTGAAGGAGCAGGTCGCCCGCGCCAAGGCCGAGGGCGTGCTGTTCTCGGTGCACCTGAAGGCCACGATGATGAAGGTCTCCGACCCGATCATCTTCGGCCATGTCGTACGGGCCTTCTTCCCGAAGACGTTCGCCGCGTACGGCCAGGCGCTGGCCGCGGCCGGGCTCACCCCGAACGACGGGCTCGGCGGCATCCTCAAGGGCCTGGAGTCGCTGCCCGAGGGCGCGAAGATCAAGGAGTCCTTCGAGGCCGAGCTGGCCGAGGGCCCGGAGCTGGCCATGGTCGACTCCGACCGCGGCATCACCAACCTGCACGTCCCGAGCGACGTCATCGTCGACGCCTCCATGCCCGCCATGATCCGCACCTCGGGCCACATGTGGGACACCAAGGGCGAGGAGGCCGACACCCTCGCGGTCATCCCGGACAGCAGCTACGCGGGCATCTACCAGGTCGTCATCGACGACTGCCGCGCCAACGGCGCCTTCGACCCGTCGACCATGGGCTCGGTGCCCAACGTCGGCCTGATGGCGCAGAAGGCCGAGGAGTACGGCAGCCACGACAAGACCTTCGAGATCCCGGCCACCGGCACCGTGCGGGTGACCGACGGCCAGGGCAACCTGGTCCTGGAGCAGACGGTCAGCGAGGGCGACATCTTCCGGATGTGCCAGACCAAGGACGCGCCGATCCGCGACTGGGTCAAGCTCGCCGTCACCCGCGCCCGCGCGACCGGCGACCCGGCGGTGTTCTGGCTGGACGAGGGCCGCGCCCACGACGCCAACCTCATCGCCAAGGTCGAGCAGTACCTCCCGGAGCACGACACCGAGGGGCTGCGCATCGAGGTCATGTCGCCCGTCGACGCGATCGCGTTCTCCCTGGAGCGCATCCGCCGCGGCGAGAACACGATCTCGGTCACCGGCAACGTGCTGCGTGACTACCTGACCGATCTGTTCCCGATCCTGGAGCTGGGCACCAGCGCCAAGATGCTGTCGGTCGTGCCGCTGATGAACGGCGGCGGGCTGTTCGAGACCGGCGCCGGCGGCTCCGCGCCCAAGCACGTGCAGCAGCTGATCAAGGAGAACTACCTGCGCTGGGACAGCCTGGGCGAGTTCCTGGCGCTCGCGGTCAGCTTCGAGCACCTCGCGCAGACCACCGGCAACGCGCGGGCCCAGGTGCTCGCCGACACCCTGGACCGGGCGACCGCCACGTTCCTCCACGAGAACAAGTCGCCCAGCCGCCGGGTCGGTGGCATCGACAACCGCGGCAGCCACTTCTACCTGGCCCTCTACTGGGCGCAGGAGCTGGCCAAGCAGACCGAGGACGCCCAGCTCGCGGAGTCGTTCAAGGCGCTCGCCGCGACGCTGACCGAGCAGGAGCGGACAATCGTGGACGAGCTGCTCGCCGTCCAGGGCTCGCCGGCCGACATCGGCGGCTACTACCAGCCCGACGGGGCCAAGGCGTCGGCCGTGATGCGCCCGTCGAAGACCCTCAACCAGGCGCTGGCCGCCCTGCGCTGACGGTCCTCGCCGTACCGTACGGTCCGCGGACCGTACGCGACCGCCCCGGCAGGTGCTCGCGCCCTGCCGGGGCGGTCCCGTATCCGGGTACGAACGACCACGGCACCACGGGCGGCGCTTCCCGCGGGACCCGGGCCGGGGCGTACGGCTCCACCGCGCCCGCCGTCGAGCCGAGGCCGCGGTGCACCGCCCGGGCCACGGCCTGGACCGTGGCCACCCCGGCGGCCATGGTGGCGTTGTCCTGGGTGAGCACCGTGATCGTGTAGTCGTGGCCGCGGCCGGTGAACGCGCCGATGCTGTGCACCCGCCAGCCGTGCGTGGCGCGGGGCAGCCAGCCGTTCTTCACCTGGATCGTGGTGCCGCGCGGCGCGCCCGCCGGGGTGCCCCAGCGCTGCGACGCGACGACCCTGCGCATCAGCCCGAGGGCGTAGGCGCGGGACCTGCTGCCGAGCACCGGGTTGCGGTGGGTCAGCAGTTCCAGCAGTTTCTGCTCGTCCTTCGCGGTGATCCGGGTCAGCCCCCAGTGGCCGCCGTCGCCCGGCACGGTCCTCGTCATCCCGGCGAGCCGCAGGAGCGCCCTGACCCTCGTCACCCCGAGCCGGCGCCACAGGACGGTCGTGGCGGCGTTGTCCGACCTGGTGATCATGGCGGTGGCCAGTTGGCTCTCGTGGCGCGTCAGAAGCCGGTGATGGGTCCGCGCGTCCCGCAGCAGGGCGGCCAGCACGGTCACCTTCACCACGCTCGCCGAGTCGAACCACTGGTCGCCGCGCAGCGTGCAGCGGGTGCCGGTGGTGTGGTCGTGCAGGGCGACCGCCGCGGTGACGGACCTGCCGCGCAGCGCGGCGGTGACGTCCCGGGACAGCCTGGTGGCGAGCCCGGGCCTGGCCGAGGCGCAGGCCACCGCCGGGCTCGCCGTGGCGGTTCCCGCCCGGGTCAGGGGAGCGGTGAGGATCCCCGCGGCCAGCGCGAGGGAGAGGGCCGCGCGGGAGCGCGCGTGGAGGGGCTGCCCTGTCGTGATCGGTCGCATCGTCGCCTTCGCCTTCGCCATTTTCAAGATCCTTGATCACGACATCGCGCCGCCCGCGGGGCAGCAAGCGGAACGAGGCAACCGGGGGCAAGCGAGGGCAAGCGGGGACAACCGGGGCGGGTCGATCGGGCGGCGACCGGTTCGTGATCATCCCGGGTCTCTCGCCCGGCGGCGGGCGTGGCAGGCTGGTCCCATGGCCGTGCAGATCAATCCCAGCATCCTGTCCGCGGACTTCTCCCGCCTCGCGGACGAAGCCAAGGCCGTCGAGGGTGCCGACTGGCTCCATGTCGACGTCATGGACAACCACTTCGTGCCCAACCTGACCCTCGGGGTGCCGGTGGTGGAGGCGCTGGGCAAGGCGACGGACACGCCGATGGACTGCCACCTCATGATCGAGGACCCGGACCGCTGGGCCCCGGGTTACGTGGAGGCGGGGGCGGGCTCGGTCACCTTCCACGTGGAGGCCGCGGCCGCGCCCGTACGGTTGGCGCGCGAGATCCGGGCCAAGGGCGCGCGGGCGGCGATGGCGCTCAAGCCCGCGACCCCCATCGAGCCGTACGAGGACCTGCTGCCCGAGCTGGACATGCTGCTGGTGATGACCGTGGAACCCGGCTTCGGCGGGCAGGCGTTCCTCGACATCATGCTGCCCAAGATCCGCCGCACCCGTGAGCTGATCTCCCGGCACGGCCTGGAGATGTGGCTCCAGGTGGACGGTGGGGTGTCCGCCTCGACCATCGAGCGGTGCGCGGAGGCGGGCGCCGATGTGTTCGTGGCGGGTTCCGCGGTCTACGGGGCGCAGGACCCGGACAAGGCCGTACGCGAGCTGCGCGCCCTGGCCGAGAACGCGGCGGGCGGCACCGGGCTGTGCGGCCACGAAGCTGCCGGTCGGTGAACGTCACAGCAAAGCGCGAACCAACTCAGCCGTTTCTGACAGGATGAACGGTGAGGCCGGAACATTGACAAGTGAGGAGACCGCGGTGTCGACGGGCCGTTCAGCCACGCGGATGGGACCCGCCGAACTGGTGCAGGCGGCGGCCATGGCGCGCCGCTTCTACCTCGAGGGCAAGTCCAAGATCCAGATTGCCGAGGAGTTCGGGGTCAGCCGCTTCAAGGTCGCGCGGGTGCTGGAGACCGCGCTCGAACGCGACCTGGTGCGGATCGAGATCCGGGTTCCCGCCGAACTCGACGCGGAGCGCTCCGACGCGCTGCGCGCCCGCTACGGGCTGCGCCACGCGGTCGTCGTCGAGTCCCCTGCCGACGCCGAGGCCGACACCCCGGACCCGGAGAACCTGGGCGAGGTCGCCGCGGACCTGCTCGGCGAGCTGGTGAACGAGGGCGATGTACTCGGGCTGGCCTGGGGCCGTTCCACCATCCACATGGCCGCGGCGCTGCACCGGCTGCCCCCGTGCACCGTCGTCCAGCTCACCGGCGTGTACGACGCGGGCACGGCCGAGCGCGGTTCGGTCGAGGCGGTGCGCCGCGCCGCCGCCGTCTCCGGCGGCGAGGCCCACCCGATCTACGCGCCGATGCTGCTGCCGGACACGGCGACGGCCGACGCGCTGCGCGGACAGACCGGGATCGCCCGCGCCTTCGAGTACTTCGACAAGGTCACCGTGGCCTGCGTGTCCATCGGCTCCTGGGAGGCCGGGATCTCCACCGTGCACGACATGCTCACCGAGGAGGAGCGGGCCCACTACGAGAGCCTCGGCGCCGCCGCCGAGATGTCGGCCCACCTCTTCGACGTCGAGGGCCGCCGCATCGGCCGCGACCTGGGCGAACGGTGCATCACGGTGGAGGCCGACCGGCTGCGCCGGATCCCCGAGGTGGTGGCGATCGCGGGCGGCCGCCGCAAGGCGGTGGCGATCGGCGCGGTGCTGCGGTCGGGGCTGGTCACCAGCCTGGTGACGGACACGACGGCGGCCGACCACCTCCTGCTGGAGGCGGACCCGGGCCCCCGCCCCGCGCTCGACCGGGCCGACCCCGACGGCGACTGACGAGCCCGCTCCCGGTGCCCTCGGGCGCCGGGAACGGGCGTAGCGGTAGCGAGTCCTCGGACCGCGAGCCGTCCGACCCGGCTCCCCTCGGGGCACCGACCGTTCTCCGCCGCGCGATCTTCGCTCACCGTTCCTCTTCGCCCACCGCGCGACCAGGTATTGACATGAGTTCAGTTAGGTTTGATGCTGGTCGCATCTAACCTCGACAGATCAGCTGCGGGACACCTGGTGCGTACCTTCGGGTGACCTGGAACTCGCCGGCACGTCCCCTTCGGACAGTCGTCGCGAGTTGGTCTTCGAGCGAGACCCTTGAAGGTTCGCCTGCTCCGGCAACATCGATTCGATCAGCATGGAATCGTCGCTGCACGAGAAGAGGAGACAGCCCAATGGCCACGCCCCCTGAGCACCGCTTCGCGGGACAGGTCACGCTCGTCACCGGGGGCGGGTCAGGGATCGGGGCCGCGGTGGCCCGCCGGCTCGCCGCCGAAGGATGTGCGGCCGTGCACGTGGGCGACCTCGACGCGGACGGTGCTCGCGCCGTCGCGTCCGCCGTCGAAGGGGTTGCTCACGTTGTCGATGTGACGGATCCGCAGGCCGTCGATGCCGTCGTGTCGTCCGTCGTCGAATCCGAAGGCCGTATCGACGTGGTCATCCACACGGCCGGGGTCGACGACCCTGACGCCAAGACGCGCATCCTCGAGGCTCAGGAGTCGGGCGAGCCGGTGGACGTGCTGACCCGACTCGATGACGCCGCCTGGCGCCGGGTGATGGCCGTGAACCTCGACGGCACTTTCCACGTCCTGCGAGCCGCTGTGCGAGCCATGCGCACACGCGGCCGAGGCGCCATCGTGACGGTGGGCTCGTCCGCGGCGTTCGACACGCTCACGGGATATCCCCACTACGCCGCCTCCAAAGCCGGCGTGCACGCGCTGTCCCAGGCCGTGGCGAAAGAGGCCATCGCTTTCGGTATCCGCGTCAATACCGTCGCTCCTGGGCCAGTGGATACGCCGATGGCGGCGCGTACCCCGGGCGCCGTCCGCCAGAAGATGGCCGAGTCGGGCGGATACGCGACGCCGGAGCAGCTGGCCGACAACATCTGCTTTCTGGCGTCGCCTGCCGCATCCAATGTGGTGGGTGCGGTGCTGCTGAGCAATGGAGGCCGGTTCACGGTCTGACCGTTCCACTGGCGCTCGCACTGGTTGTGGAATGCGCGCCGCGCGATCGTCGCTACTTCTACAACTCCGCAATGGTGACTGGATACGCCATCGGCGCTGTGATTGTTTCGCTGGTGGCGGTTTTCGTGGTGCCGGCGGCGATCGGTCGGCGGAGGGCCCGAGCACATCGACAAGCTGGCAGCGACCATGCCGGCGGACGCGGGCACGCCCTGGGCTTGTCGCCGTCTCCGCCGGTGCCGCCGCAGGCGGCGAGCAACAGCGTGGCTCCCAGCCGAACCGATATGCCCGTGATCGGGTAGTTTGTGTGGGGTAGCGGGAGGTTGGCTGGGATTTCGTGAAGCTGCCAAACTGAACTTGATGAGACAATGACTGCGCAATGCCGGTCGAAGGTGAGATTTACCGGTGATGATCGACCCTCTCGGGGTGGCGAACTCACTTCAGTTCAATCATGAATGAGGCTCCCCGTTGGAGGATTACATGATCGCGGGGGTGTTTTGCTGGGGCTTCATGGGAGTGACCTGCGCCCCTGCGCGTGGAAACGTGGAAGTATGCAATTCCTTGAGCCTGGAACCGGTCGCTATGTGAAGTCGTCTCCGGCTCCCTACGACCTGACGTACGACGACGTGTTCATGGTGCCGAACCGCTCCGCGGTCGGCTCCCGCCAGGGTGTCGACCTGGCCTCACCCGACGGCTCCGGCACCACCATCCCGCTCGTCGTCGCCAACATGACCGCGATCGCGGGGCGCCGGATGGCCGAGACGGTCGCCCGGCGCGGCGGCCTCGTCGTCATTCCGCAGGACATCCCGATCGACGTCGTCACCGATGTCATCCGCTGGGTCAAGGGCCGCCACCTGGTCCTGGACACCCCGATCGTGCTCGCCCCCTCCGGCACCGTCGCCGACGCCCTCTCGCTGCTGCCCAAGCGGGCGCACGGCGCGGGCGTCGTGGTGCAGGACGGCCGCCCGGTGGGCGTGGTGACCGAGTCCGACCTGACGGGGGTGGACCGGTTCACGCAGCTGTCCGAGGTGATGTCCCGGGAACTGCTGCTGCTCGACGCCGACATCGACCCCCAGGACGCCTTCGGCCGCCTCGACGCGGCGCACCGCAAGTTCGCCCCGGCCGTCGACGCCGACGGCAAGCTGGCCGGGATCCTGACCCGCAAGGGCGCGCTGCGCGCCACGCTGTACCAGCCCGCCGTGGACGGTGAGGGGCGGCTGCGGATCGCCGCCGCCGTGGGCGTCAACGGTGATGTGGAGGGGCGTGCCAAGGCGCTGCTCGACGCCGGGGTGGACACCCTGGTCGTGGACACCGCGCACGGCCACCAGGAGTCGATGATCACCGCGCTGAAGGCGGTCCGCGCCCTCGGCCCGCGCGTCCCCGTAGCCGCGGGCAACGTGGTCGCCGCAGAGGGTGTGCGCGATCTGATCGAGGCGGGCGCCGACATCGTCAAGGTCGGCGTCGGACCGGGCGCCATGTGCACCACCCGCATGATGACCGGCGTGGGCCGCCCGCAGTTCTCCGCGGTGCTGGAATGCGCCGCCGAGGCGCGGAAGTTGGGCAAGCACGTCTGGGCGGACGGCGGGATCCGGCATCCGCGCGACGTGGCGATGGCGCTCGCGGCCGGGGCGTCCAACGTCATGGTCGGCTCGTGGTTCGCCGGTACGTTCGAGTCCCCGGGCGACCTCCAGCACGCCGCCGACGGGCGGCCGTACAAGGAGAGCTTCGGCATGGCGTCCGCGCGCGCGGTGCGCAACCGCACCAGCGAGGAGTCGCCCTACGAGCGCGCCCGCAAGGGGCTGTTCGAGGAGGGGATCTCGACCTCGCGGATGTTCCTGGACCCGACCCGTCCGGGCGTCGAGGACCTGATCGACTCGATCATCGCGGGGGTGCGCAGCTCCTGCACCTACGCGGGCGCGGGCTCGCTGGAGGAGTTCCACGAGCGCGCGGTGATCGGCGTACAGAGCGCCGCGGGCTACGCCGAGGGCAAGCCGATGCACGCCAGCTGGGAGTGAGCGGGCGGCGCCCCGCGAGGGCATCGCACGACGGTGGCCCCACTCGGCTCGGGTGAGTGGGGCCACCGTCGTGTGTGCCGCGACGTCACCGCATGACGCCGCGGGGGTCACCGCCCCGCCGGGGCAGGGCGTGCCGGGGTGGGCTGGTGAGGGTGATCTGGCGTACCAGCTGGTGGAACGAGACCAGCGCGGCGACCGGCGGGAGACCGGCGACGGCCATGCTGGGCGCGTTCTTGGGGGCGTGCGCGACGCACAGGAACACCGCGATCGTGGAGAAGAGCACGACCACCGCCCATGAGTGCGCGGCCCCGCGGCGGTGCAGCGCGGCCCGCAGCACGGACAGCGAGGCGACCAGCCAGGGGCCGTAGACCAGCAGGGGCCACCACGCGGCCATGGACTCCGAGGTGCTGGGGGAGGCCAGATAGCGCAGCGGGCGGTACGAGATCATCCCGCCCAGCACGCTCAGCATGGCGACGATCACGGTGGTCATCGCCGCGAAGAGCAGGCTGACCAGCTGGAGCCACGGCATGGTCGGCAGCCGGAGGCGGACCCGGCGGCGCTTACCGCGCCCGCGCACATGGGCGGGGGAGGGTGACCGGATGGGGATCGGACCGGTGGAGTGCACCGGCTCCTCGAGGGGGGCGGAGACGGGCGCGGCGGCGGGAGGGGGGACGGTGGGGATGGCTCCGGTGCTCTGGAGCAGCCGCGCCAGGTCTCCTTCCAGGTCCCAGCGGCCCTCCAGGGAATCCGGGTCCGGCAGGGGGAAAGGATTCCGCTCGTAGTCGATGCCGTGGTAGTCGACGCCGGGATAGTCGGCCCCGGAGTAGTCGACGCCGGCCTCGAACCGCTCGAACGGGGCGGGCGGCGGGCGGTGGCCGGTGGGAGGGGGCCCGAAGCCGCCCGGCCTCGGCTCGGTGTACGTCATGCCTGGACGCCCGCCTCGACGCCCGGCTCCGCCGTACCGGAGCGCTGGAGGAAGTCGTCCTCGATCCTGCCCAGGGTCGTGAGGAAGTCCTCCCAGACCCTCGAGCAGTATTCGAGGGGGTGATCGTGCGGGAACCGCTCCTCCTCGATCCCGTGGTCCCGGGCCCGGAACACGGGTTCGGCCGTAAGCGGAGCGTGGTCAGGGGGCTGCAGCCTGTCAGTCGTCACGTCCCCACCAACGACCGCCAAATTGGTGCCGTATCGCGGCATTCGGGTGAACCGGGGGGTGACGCGCGCACGGGTGTCGCAATGATTACCTGGCGGGCGCCCCCGCGCGCAATGTTCGGACACGTATGCGCAAGGATGGTGCATTACGGCCGTGGCCGGACGACTCGTAGGGTCTTGCGCTGACGCCGAGTGGCGCCAGACCGCGCGCTCGGCGATTCCCTTCTGCGGATGTGTCACCGGGCATCCCTATGCCCGCGTTCGGTCCGCCACACCCCGTACGCCAAGCCGATGGCAGCGATTAAGGAGCCACCCACGTGTTGGAGCACGGCACAGCCCCTCCCACCGCCCAGCGACCGGAGGGCAAGCCTCCGGCCGGCGGGTTCGGCGCCCGATTGATGCGGCGCAAACCGGTGGAGCGGCTGGTCGCCGAGGGCGGACAAGGTGAGGGCGGAAGCCTGCGGCGCTCCATGGGCATGTGGCAGCTGACCATGATCAGCATTGGCGCGACGCTGGGCACCGGCATCTTCGTCGTCCTCGGTGAGGCCGTGCCGGACGCGGGCCCCGCGGTCATCGTGTCCTTCGTCATAGCCGGGCTCACCGCGCTGTTCTCCGCGCTCTCGTACGCGGAGCTGGCGGGCACCATCCCGGTCTCCGGGTCCTCGTACTCGTACGCCTACGCCACCATGGGCGAGCTGATCGCCTGGGTGTGCGGCTGGTGCCTGATCCTGGAGTACGGCGTCTCGGTCGCGGCCGTCGCCGTCGGCTGGGGCCAGTACCTCAACGAGCTGCTGGACGGCACGCTCGGCCTCACCATCCCCGACGCGCTCGCCGCCCCGCCCGGCGACGGCGGCGTCTTCAACCTGCCCGCGCTGCTCGTGGTGCTGCTGGCCATGGTCTTCCTGCTGGGCGGTGCCAAGGAGAGCGCCCGGGCCAACGCGATCATGGTCGCGGTGAAGATCGCCGCGCTGATCCTGTTCTGCGCCGTCGCCTTCACCGGCATCCGGGCCGGGAACTACACGCCGTTCATGCCGCTGGGCATGGCGGGCGTCAGCGCCGCCGGGGCCACCCTCTTCTTCTCGTACATCGGCTTCGACGCCGCCTCCACGGCCGGCGAGGAGGCCAAGAACCCGCAGCGCGACCTGCCCCGCGCGATCATGCTCTCGCTGGTCATCGTCACCGCGCTGTACTGCCTGGTCGCGGCCGTGGCGGTGGGCGCCCTGCCGTGGAAGAAGTTCGCGGGCACCGAGGCCGCCCTCGCCGGGATCATGAAGGACGTCACAGGGCAGAGCTTCTGGGCCGTGGTGCTGGCGGCCGGCGCGGTCATCGCGATCGCCTCCGTGGTGCTGACCGTGCTCTACGGCCAGACCCGCATCCTCTTCGCGATGTCCCGCGACGGGCTGGTGCCCCCGGTCTTCTCCAAGGTCCACCCCAGGACCCAGGTGCCGCGCGCCAACACCGTCATCGTCTCCCTCTTCTGCGGCGTCCTCGCCGCCGCCATCCCGCTGGGCCAGCTCGCCGACGCCACCAGCATCGGCACGCTCTTCGCGTTCGGGCTGGTCAACATCGCCGTCATCGTGCTGCGCCGGACCCGGCCCGAGATGACGCGGACCTTCCGGGTGCCGCTGTCGCCGCTCTTCCCGCTCATCGGCCTCGGGCTGTGCCTGTGGATGATGAACAGTCTGGAGTTCGTGACCTGGGTGGTCTTCGGTGTCTGGATGGCCGTCGGACTTGTGCTGTACTTCGCATACGGCATGCGCCGATCCCGACTGGCCACAGCAGAGAAGTGATTCCCCCGCAGTGCGATTGAACGACCTCGACGAACGCATCGTCCACGCCCTCGCCGAAGACGCCCGGCGCTCCTACGCCGACATCGGCGAACTGGTCGGCCTGTCCGCCCCCGCCGTCAAACGGCGGGTGGACCGGCTGCGGGCCGACGGCGCCATCACCGGCTTCACCGTACGGGTGGACCCGGCGGCGCTGGGCTGGGAGACCGAGGGGTTCGTCGAGCTGTACTGCCGCCACAACACCTCGCCCGACGACATCCGCCGGGGTCTGTCGCGCTACCCCGAGGTGG
Source organism: Streptomyces sp. NPDC021212 (assembly GCF_044332925.1). Lineage (NCBI taxonomy): Bacteria > Bacillati > Actinomycetota > Actinomycetes > Kitasatosporales > Streptomycetaceae > Streptomyces > Streptomyces sp. NPDC021212. The sequence continues at coordinate 283,603 of NZ_JBIRPZ010000002.1, read as the reverse complement.
CGTCCGCGTCGACCGTCACCGGCGACGCGGACGCCGTCGTCCAGGTCTTCGCCGCCGACATGCGCCACTTCGAGCGGGTGCTCGAGCGGATAGCGGGCGAGCCGTTCGTGGAGCGCACCAAGTCGGTGCTGGTGCTGTCGCCGCTCCTGCGGCGCTACACCTCGGGCGCCCCGACGTAACGCGCCCCGTCCCGGAGCGGCGACATCGCCGCTCCGGGACCCGCGCAACGAATCGCCGTACGGGGTCGAAAACGCGTAACGGATCCACGGCGAGCGCGCAACGATCGCGGCTTGTCGGTCGTTCTCGGCGCAACGTACCGTTTTCTGCGTACGTCACGTCTCCCCAGAGGTCTCCATGCCGCCGCTGCGCACCGCCCTGCTCCAGAGCTCCGGTCACCCCGGCGACCCCGCCCACAACCTCAAGGCCCTCGACGCCGCCGCCGAGCGCGCCGCGGCGGACGGGGCCGGGCTGCTGGTCACGTCCGAGATGTACCTCACGGGCTACGCCATCGGCGACGGCGTGCACCGGCTGGCCGAACCCGCCGACGGGCCGAGCGGCCGGGCCGTGGCCGAGATCGCCGCCGAGCACGGCATCGCCGTCCTGTACGGCTACCCGGAGCGCGGCGACGGCGAGGCCGTCCACAACTCCGCCCGCCTGGTCGGCCCCGACGGCACCCCGCTCGCCAACTACCGCAAGACCCACCTCTTCGGCTGCTTCGAGAACGACTGGTTCACCCCCGGTGACACCCCCGTCGTCCAGGCCGAGCTGGGCGGGCTCACGATCGGCATCATGATCTGCTACGACGTGGAGTTCCCGGAGAACGTCCGGGCCCATGCCCTGGCCGGGACCGATCTGCTGCTCGTGCCGACCGCCCAGATGCACCCCTTCCAGTTCGTCGCCGAATCCCTCGTCCCGGTACGGGCCTTCGAGAGCCAGATGTACATCGCGTACGTCAACCGCAGCGGCCCCGAGGGCGAGTTCGACTTCATCGGGCTGAGCTGTCTGGCCGGGCCCGACGGCACCATGCGCGCCCGCGCCGGGCGCTCCGAGGAACTGGTCCTCGGCGACGCCGACCCCAGGCTGCTGGCCACCTCGCGCCGGATCAACACCTACCTGCGCGACCGCCGCCCCGGGCTGTACGGGTCCCTCGGCTGACCCTTCACCTCTCCCCACCCTCACCGCCGCATCCGCAAGGAGTCCGTACCCGATGACGTCCACGGTGCCCACCGCCGTCCACGACGAGCACGAGTCCGAGCACACCGACACCCTCCCGCCGGTCACCATGTTCGGCCCGGACTTCCCGTACGCCTACGACGACTTCCTCAACCACCCCGCGGGCCTCGGCCAGATACCGGCGACCGAGCACGGCAGCGAGGTCGCGGTCATCGGCGGCGGGCTGTCCGGCATCGTGACCGCGTACGAGCTCATGAAGATGGGCCTCAAGCCCGTCGTGTACGAGGCCGACCGGATCGGCGGGCGGCTGCGCACCGTCGGGTTCGAGGGCTGCGACGGAGAGCTGACCGCCGAGATGGGCGCGATGCGGTTCCCGCCGTCCTCCACCGCGCTCCAGCACTACATCGACCTGGTGGGCCTGGCCACCGAGCCGTTCCCCAACCCGCTGGCCCCGGACACCCCCTCCACCGTCGTCGACCTCAAGGGCGAGTCCCACTACGCCCGCACCATCGACGACCTGCCGCAGGTGTACCGCGAGGTCGCGGACGCCTGGAACGCCTGCCTGGAGGAGGGCGCGGACTTCTCCGACATGAACCGCGCCATCCGCGAGCGCGACGTCCCGCGCATCCGCGAGATCTGGGCGCGGCTCGTGGAGAAGCTCGACAACCAGACGTTCTACGGCTTCCTCTGCGACTCCTCGGCCTTCACCTCCTTCCGCCACCGGGAGATCTTCGGCCAGGTCGGGTTCGGCACCGGCGGATGGGACACCGACTTCCCCAACTCCATCCTGGAGATCCTCCGCGTCGTCTACACCGAGGCCGACGACCACCACCGCGGCATCGTCGGCGGCAGCCAGCAGCTTCCGCTGCGGCTATGGGAGCGCGAGCCGCAGAAGATCGTCCACTGGGCGCCGGGCACCTCGCTGTCCTCCCTGCACGACGGCGCGCCGCGCCCGGCCGTGACCCGGCTGCACCGCGCCGCGGGCGACCGGATCGTGGTGACGGACGCCGACGGTGACATCCGCTCGTACCGGGCGGTCGTCTTCACCGCGCAGTCCTGGATGCTGCTCTCCAAGATCGACTGCGATGACTCGCTCTTCCCGATCGACCACTGGACGGCGATCGAGCGCACCCACTACATGGAGTCCAGCAAGCTCTTCGTGCCCGTGGACCGGCCCTTCTGGCTCGATCGCGACGAGGAGACGGGCCGGGACACGATGAGCATGACGCTCACCGACCGGATGACCCGCGGTACGTACCTCCTGGACAACGGCCCGGACCGGCCCGCCGTCATCTGCCTCTCGTACACCTGGTGCGACGACAGCCTCAAATGGCTGCCGCTGTCCGCGAACGAGCGGATGGAGGTCATGCTGAAGTCGCTGTCGGAGATCTATCCGAAGGTCGACATCCGCAAGCACATCATCGGCAGCCCGGTCACGGTGTCGTGGGAGAACGAGCCGTACTTCATGGGCGCGTTCAAGGCCAACCTGCCCGGCCACTACCGCTACCAGCGGCGGCTGTTCACCCACTTCATGCAGGACCGGCTGCCGGCCGGGCAGCGCGGCATCTTCCTCGCGGGCGACGACATCTCCTGGACCGCGGGCTGGGCCGAGGGCGCCGTCCAGACCGCGCTCAACGTGGTGTGGGGGGTGATGCACCGCTTCGGCGGCGCCACCGATCCGGGCAACCCGGGGCCGGGCGATATGTACGACGAGATCGCGCCCGTGGAACTCCCCGAGGACTGAGCGCGCTCATCCCGTGGGCGGCAGGGGAGTGAGCAGACAGCGCCCGACGAGCCCCACGCTCTTGTCGATCCGCTCCGCGAACTCCTCGACCAGCTCCGGCAGCGCCCGCAGCCCCCACAGGGCGCGGAACGCCGCCCACGCGGCGTCCCGCGCCTTGTCCAGGCTCCAGGAGCCGACGAGATGGGTGAGCGGATCGGCTGCCTCCAGCGGATCCGGGCCGGGCATCAGCTCCTCCCGGATCCGCTCCTCCATCCCGGCCAGCAGCGCCCCGACCCGGTCGAAGTCGCCCTCCAGGGTGGCCGGTTCCGCGCGCCGGGCCCGGCAGGTGTCCACCAGCGCGAGCGCCAGGTCGTGCCCGATGTGCGCGTTGATCCCGGCCATCGCGAACTGCACCGGGCGGACGGCCGGGTGGGCCCGCAGCTCGAACAGCGGCCGCCAGCAGGCGGGCGGCCGCCGCCCGGCCGCCCCCGCGTCGACCGCCGCCAGATAGCGGCCGGCGAACCGCACGTCCAGCTCCTCGGTGGCGGCCGCGTCCTCGAAGTAGCCGGTGCCGAGGCGGCGGCCGACCTCCTCGGTGACCGACAGATACACCCGGTTGAAGACCGCCACCCCGTCCTCGGGCGGCAGCGCCGCGCCGAGCGCGCTCATGCGCGCCACGACGCTCTGCACGGTGCGCGGCGTCTCCAGCCGCTGGGCGGGCATCGTCATGGGGAACAGCGTGGCAGCGCGCACCCCTTGCCGGCCGTTGGTGTGCCGTCGCATCCCCCGGACGGCTCAACGTATCGGCATGACCGTTACAGCGCGCCCGCGTCGCGGGCCGTCCACATCGTCGGATACAGCGGACGCCAGCCCAGCTCCTCGCGCAGCCGCAGGTTGGAGGTGCACCCCCACCAGGTGTCGCCGTCCGTCCGCTCGGTCATGCCCTCGGGAAGCGGCGCCCCGAGGATCTGGTGCAGCTCCACGGCGGTCGCCGGGGCGTCGTCCACGATGTTGTACTTCCGCCCCGACACCGAGCCGCCCGCCGTACCGCCGGGCGCGCGCAGCAGCCGCAGCAGCGCCTGGGTCACATCCGCGTGGTGGACCATGGCCAGCCGCTGGTTCCCGGCCCAGCCCGCGGCCAGCCCGAGCGCCTCGGCCAGATGCGGGTCGCCGTCCCCGTACACGAAGGACAGGCTGCCGATCCGCAGGTCCAGCCCGTGGTCGCGATGCAGCGCCAGCAGTTCCCGCTCGGCCTCCGCCTTCGAGGCGGGGTACGCGCCCCACAACACGCCGCCGGGCACGCTCTCGTCGTCCTCCACCAGTGGACGCCCGCGCGAGGCGCCGTACACCAGATTGGTGCTGACCTGGACGAACCGGCTCGTGCCCGCCTCCACCGCGGCCCGGCCCAGCGCCACCGCGGCGTCCCGGTTGACCGCCCACGCCTCCTCGTCCGGCACCCCGCGGAAGGCCGCCGCGATGTTGACGACGGCGTTCGCCCCGTCCATCGCCTTCCGTAGATCCTTCTCCTCGCGCAGATCACCCACCGCGACCTGCGCGCCGAGCGCCGCGAACGGTGCGCCCGGCCCCTCGTCGCGGACCAGCACCCGTACCTCGGTACCGGACCGGGCCCCCTCCAGCAGCCGCTTCGTGAACCGCTGCCCCACGCGTCCCGTCACACCCGTCACCAGAATCAACGGCATTCGACCATCCACCCTTCGCTCTCGATCGCTTGGTGGTCAGCCTGCGGCGGGCGGTGGAGCGACGGGAGAGACCTGCGTATCCAGGGATCGACAGTCCCTGGATACGGGCTGGATACGGAACGGCCGCGGCGCGACCATGGAGCCGTGCACCGTACGGAACTCGCGGACTTCCTGCGCCGCTGCCGCGCCCGCCTCGGCCCCGCCGACGTGGGGCTGACGCCCGGCCCGCGGCGGCGTACGCCCGGGCTGCGCCGGGAAGAGGTCGCCCAGCTCACCGGCATGTCCCCGGACTACTACACCCGGCTGGAACAGGCCCGCGGCCCACGCCCCTCCCGCCAGATGCTGACCGCGCTCGCGCGTGCGCTCCGACTCACGGACGACGAACGCGACCATCTGTTCCACCTGGTCGGCGAGGAGCCGCCACGCGACGGGACCACGTCCGGGCATGTGCGCCCCGGTCTGCTGCGGGTCCTGGACCGGCTGTACGACACCCCGGCACAGGTGATCACCGACTGGGGCGATGTGCTGGCCCAGAACGCGATGGCGGCGGCCCTGGTCGGCGACATCACCGCGCGCCCACCCGATGACCGCAACATCGTGCGGAGCTTCTTCAGCCGGCAGTATGACTCCTGGATCTTCCCGCCCGAGGATCTCGACGGGCACGCCCGCACCCACGTGGCCAACCTGCGCGCCGTGGTCGCCGCCCGCCCCGACGACCCGGGCCCGGCGGCCCTCGTCGCCGAACTGCGCGCGACCAGCGCGCACTTCGCGGCCCTGTGGGAGACCCACGAGGTCGCGGTACGCCGCTCGGTCGTCAAGCGCTTCGTCCACCCCGTGGTGGGCACGCTGGAGTTGGAGTGCGAGGTCCTGCTGAGCGCGGAACACGCCCAGCGCCTGATCGTCCATACGGCGACCCCGGGCAGCGAGTCCGCCGCCCGGCTGGAACTGCTGCGGGTGGTGGGCCTGCAGGACCTGACCCCCAGCGGCTGAGCGCGCCGAGGTTCATCCCCGACCCCGCCCCTTCGGCCCCGTGCGCGGTCCGCGGGATGCGGCGGCGATCCGCGCCTCCGCCCGGGGCGCGCCCGGGCTCGGGACGGGGTGCCGTCCCCGGCCGCGCCGCGTGGCGGCAGGCCCTGTCGGGGCCGTGATCCGGGCGCGGGCTCGGGCGCGTGCCCGGGGCGTCCGCGCGGGGGCCTCGGACGAGCCCGGCAAGGCAGCGAGAGTGGGGGTAGCTCCTGGCGGTGGCCGGGGGGGAGCCGAGAGCATGCCCGCCGGGGCCGGGGTGTCCCCGGTTTCGGGAGGGGGCGGGGTAGGGGAAGGGTCCTACGGCGTAAGCCGGGCGCAGCCGAGCGGCATGCCGGGGGCACGCCCGCGGGGGCCCGGGGTGTCCCCGGTTCGGGAAGGGGCGGGGTGGGGGAAGGACCCTACGGCGCGCGGTCGTCGTCGTACGCGCTGGTCCCCGCGTCCAGCAACGGCTCCCGCGCCGGCTTCAGATGGTCCGGCGCCAGCGCCCGCAGCGCGTGGTAGCCGACGATCACCACGATCGTCCCGAGCGCGATCCCGCTCAGCTCGAAGTTGTCGCTGAGCTTCAGGTTCACACCGCCGACGCCGATGACCACACCCGCCGCCACCGGCACCAGGTTCAGCGGGTTCCGCAGGTCCACGTCGTTGTGCACCCAGATCTGCGCGCCGAGCAGCCCGATCATGCCGTAAAGGATCACCGTGATGCCGCCCAGCACCCCACCCGGCACCGCCGCCACGACCGCGCCGAACTTCGGGCACAGGCCGAAGAGGAGGGCGAAGCCGGCCGCGGCCCAGTAGGCGGCGGTGGAGTAGACGCGGGTGGCGGCCATGACGCCGATGTTCTCGGAGTACGTGGTGGTGGCCGGGCCGCCGACCGCGGTCGACAGCACGGTCGCGGCGCCGTCCGCCGCGATCGCCGTGCCCAGCTGGTCGTCGAGCGGGTCGCCTATCATCTCGCCGACGGCCTTCACATGCCCGGCGTTCTCGGCGATCAGCGCGATGACGACCGGCAGCGCGACCAGGATCGCCGACCAGTGGAACTCGGGAGCGTGCAGGGACGGCAGCCCCACCCAGTCGGCCTTGGCGACGCCGGACAGGTCCAGCCGCCAGTGGTCGGTGACCCGTCCGCCGCCGCCGATCGAGTGGATCTTGCCGAAGAGGCGGTCGAAGACGAAGGAGACCGCGTAGCCGAAGACCAGCCCGAGGAAGATCGCGATCCGCGACCAGAAGCCACGCAGACAGACCACGGCCGCCCCGGTGAGCAGCATGGTCAGCAGCGCGGTCCACTGGTCGGCGGGCCAGTACGTCGAGGCGGTCACCGGCGCGAGGTTGAAGCCGATCAGCATGACCACCGCACCGGTCACCACGGGCGGCATCGCCGCGTGGATGATGCGCGCCCCGAAGCGCCGAACCGCGAGCCCGCTCAGCAGCAGCACGCCGCCCACCACCAGAATCGCCCCGGTGACGGCGGCGCTGCCGCCGCCCTGCGCCCGGATGACCGCGGCCACGCCGACGAACGATAGGCTGCACCCCAGATAGCTGGGCACCCGGCCGCGGGTCGCCAGCAGGAACAGCATGGTCGCGACCCCGGACATCATGATCGCGAGGTTGGGGTCGAGGCCCATCAACACGGGGGCGACGAAGCTGGCCCCGAACATCGCCACGACATGCTGGGCGCCGAGGCCCGCCGTCCTCGGCCACGAGAGCCGCTCATCCGGCCGGACGACGGCTCCCGGGGCGGGGGTGCGCCCGTCACCGTGCAGGGTCCAGCGCACACCGAGGCCCATGACTGCTCCACTTCTCTTCTGAATAGAGGGGGATCGGAGCAATGTTAGTTGGCCGAAAACACGCCGCCCGGCCTCGCCCGGATCCGCAACCCGACGGTTGCTCGACAACTGGGCAACAGTCCCCCCGCCGCCCTGGAGTTGGCGCCGCGCCGGGTGTGAGGGTGGCCCGCATGGCACCTCGATCCACCCTCCACGCCCTCGCCGTCGGCGCCCTCTGCCTGGCCCTCGCCGCGCTCACCGGTTGCGGTTCGGACGGCGGCGAGCCGTCCTCCTCCAAGGGCGGGACTTCGGCCGCCGGGCAGCCCAGTGCGCCCACCGAGAGCCGGGCGCCATCCCGGGGGAAGGGGTCGAAGGACCCGGACGACCTCAACGGGGACGGCCACCGTGACCTCGTGCTGCCCCTCTTCACCCAGCCCGGTCAGGACCCCGCCGAAGGCACCGACGAAAGGGTCGGGGTGGTCTACGGCTCGGCGAAGGGGCTCGACCCCGCGACCCGCACCGTCCTGGGCCGCCGTGACCTGGGCCTGCCAGGCCCTCCGGCGAATCCCCCGGTCGGCGCCGCCGGACGCGATTCCGTCGCCACGAAGGACGTGGTCACCGCCGACCTGGACGGCGACGGCTTCGCGGACGTCGTCACGACCGCGGCGACGGGGGAGCCTGTGGGGGACGGGCACATCAGCGCCGCGCGGTCGGCCCCGTACGTCACCTGGGGCGGGTCCGGCGATCCGGCGAAGGGCGCCGGGGCGATCCCGGTGCGGCTGCCGGAGAGCGCGTCGAAGTTGGGCGTGACCTCGGTGGTGCGCGGCGACTTCGACGGCGACGGCCACCACGACCTCGCGGGGCTCGCCCAGAACCAGTCCTCCACGGTGGTGCTGTACGGCCCGTTCACCCGCTCCGGCGAGCCGAAGCGTACCGACACCAGCCTGCCGTTCACGGACGGGGACCTGGCCGCGGACGAGATCGACCCGTCCGGCAAGGGCCGCGCGACCTCCCTGCTCGTGCACGGCATCAGCGACGGCGAGCAGTCCCCCAGCACCCTGTACCCGGCCAGCCGCGGCACCGGCCTGTCCGCCGAGGGCCGGAAGCTGCGCGGCGGGAACGCCCACGCCTTCGGCGACTTCGACCGCGACGGGCAGCGCGACGTGGCCGTCGGGGACGACGGCAGCCGCAACGACGAGCCCGGCGAGGGGACCGAACCGGCGGACGTCGACGGAAAGCTGACCGTGTATCCGGGCAGCGGCGGCGCACCGGTCACGCACCGGCTGCCGGAGGCGCCCAAGGGCGCGTCCACCCCGTACGGACCGGGTGGTTTCACGGCGGCCGATCCCGACGGAGACGGCCGCGACGGCATCCTGGTCGCCACGTACGAGGGGGCCACGCTCATCGACGGCGACGAGCGCACCCCGGTCACACGGCGGGGGCCCGCGAAGGCCGACGGCGAGAAGACGCCCGAGAAGTGGCGGCACGCCCGGCCCGCGGGGGCCGCCGACTTCGACGGCGACGGCAAGGACGAACTGATCCTGAACTGGGGGTCCGGCACCTACTTCGGCCTCTACGGCGAGCAGCCCACCCGCTGGTGGATCACCGACGGCACCACCTCCCGGGACAAGACCTCCTTCACTACCACGGAGTTCGTGAGGCGCTAGGGAGCCGTCGTATCGGGGGCGCGGTCCGCCCGGCCGGGCTCGGGGGTGGCGCCCGGGGCCGCCGCGGCGGATCCGCGCAGCACCCCGGCCCCGGCCACCAGCCCCAGCGACAGCGCCGTGACCAGGCCGAACGAGACGGTCAGCGAGGTCAGGTCGGCGATCGAGCCGATGGCCGCCGGGGCGATCAGCCCAGAGGTGTACATGATCGTCGCGACGCCCGCGATCGCCTGGCTCGGGGCCGGGCCGCTGCGCCCGGCGGCGGCGAAGGCGAGGGGAACGACGACCGCGATGCCCAGGCCGATGAGGCCGAATCCGGCGATCGCCGGCAGCGGACCCACGGCCGTGACCACCAGCACCCCGCCGAGCGTGGCCAGCACGCCGCTCGCCCGCACCGTCCGCACCGGACCGATGCGGCCCACCACCGCGTCACCGGCGAACCGGGCCGCGGCCATCATGCAGGAGAAGGCCGTGGTGCAGGCCGCGGCGACGCCGGGGGAGGAGTCCAGCACCTCCCGCAGATAGACCGCCGACCAGTCCAGGCTCGCGCCCTCGGCGAAGACCGCGCAGAGCCCCACCGCGCCGATGACCAGCGCGGAGCGGGGCGGCAGGGCGAAGCGGGGCGGCGGATGCTCCTCGGGCGCGCCGCGCAGGTCGAGGACCCACCGGCAGGCGCCGGTGCCCAGCAGCGTGAGCACGGCGGCGGCGATCCCGAGGTGCACCCGGGCGTCGGTGTCCGCGTGGGCGGCGACCGTGCCCGCCGCCGAGCCGAGCAGCGCTCCCGCGCTCCACATGCCGTGCAGCCCGGACATGATCGACCGGCCCAGCCGTTCCTCGATCTCCACGCCGAGGGCGTTCATGGCGACGTCGGCCATCCCGGCGGTCGCCCCGTACACGAAGAGCGCCCCGCACAGCCACACCGGGCCGGGGGAGAGCGGGGGCAGGACCAGGGCCAGACACCACAGGGCGATGAGCCCGCGCAAGCCCGCGCGGGCGCCGAAGCGGTGGCTGACCGCCCCGGCCAGTGGCATCGCGCAGGAGGCGCCGATGGCCGGGAAGGCGAGGGCGATCCCGAGCTGACCGGCGCTGATGCCCAACTGCTCCTGCACCCAGGGGATACGGGTGGCGAAGTTGCCGGTGACCGCGCCGTGGACCGCGAACACCGTGGCGACGGCCATGCGGGCGCGCCGTACGTCACGCGGGGGCGGTTCCGCGCTGCTTTTCATCGCTGCTCATCGCTGCTCATGTCCGTACTCTGCGCATGCCCGGCGGGCCGGCTCAAGGCCATTTCCGCGCGATCTCTTGTCGTGGTCATGGTCCGTCTCTACTCTGACCTCCAATCTCGATTCTGAATTCCGTTCAGATAGCTGATTGGAGTGCTCGATGGTTGCGACTCCAGCGGTGCGCGGGAGACCCACCCGCGCGATCGTCGTCCTCGCCGCCCTGCTCGCCCTCCTGGTGGCGTTGGCGGCGCCCTCCGCCCAGGGCGCCGACCGCGGCCGGGGGTCCGGCCGGGTGCCGGACACGGTGGTGCTCGACGGCCCGAGACTGGCCCAGACGAAGCTGAAACTGCAGCTCGGAGACCGTGGGCTGAAGCGGACCCTGCGTGATCTGACCACCCAGGCCGACCAGTGGATGACCCAGGGGCCGTGGACCGTCACCGACAAGGACCAGGTGCCGCCGAGCGGCGACAAGCACGACTACTTCAGCCAGGCCCCCTATTGGTGGCCGAGCGAGCCCAAGACCGACGACAACCCGTATGGCTGCCCCTACGTTCAGAAGGATGGCCAACGGAACCCCGATGTGGACAAGATGACGGACCGCCCCGAGGTCGGGAAGGTCTTCGAATCCGCCTACGAGCTGTCCCTCGCCTGGTACTACACCGGTAAGCGCGACTACGCCGAGCACGCCGCCGACATCCTGCGGACCTGGTTCGTCACCCCGGCGACCCGGATGAACCCCAGCCTGAACCATGCCCAGTTCATCCCCTGCAAGTTCGACGGCCGTTCCATCGGCATCATCGACTTCTCCCAGGGCTTCACCAGCCTCCTGGACGCCGCCGCCATCCTCGACACCGGCGCCCCGGGCTGGACCAAGGGCGACCACGCGGGCTTCCGCACCTGGAACAAGCAGTTCCTGGACTGGCTGGTGAACAGCGACTTCGGCAAGGAGGAGAGCGCCGCCGAGAACAACCACGGCACCTTCGCCGACATGCAGATCGCCGCCATCGCCGCCGCCGTGGGCGACCGGGACCTCGCCCGTAAGGTCGTCCGCGACGCCCGGACCAAGCGCGTCGACACCCAGATCGCGGCCGACGGCAGCCAGCCCCAGGAACTCGCCCGCACCCGCAGCTTCCACTACTCCACGTTCAACCTCGTCGCCTACACCCGGATGGCGGCCGTGGGGCGGCACGTCGGCGTCGACCTGTGGCGCTACACAGGACCTACCGGCTCGAACCTCTTCAAGGCCGTCGACTTCCTGCTGCCCGCCGCCACGGGGGCGAAGCCATGGCCGTACCCCGACCTGGAGTTCAAGGCGTACGCCGCGAGCGACCTGGTGCACGCGGCGGCCGACGCGGGCGACCGCCGGGCCCGCGCGGCCCTCGGCAAGCTCCCGGCCCCGCCCGGCGGCGACCTGTGGTCGCTGCGCCCCGCGGTGGAACAGCTCGACAGCATCGCGCAGGGCTAGGGGGCTTTCCCCCACCCCGCCCCTTCCCGAACCGGGGGCAAGCCCCCGGGCCCCCGGCCCGGGGAGGCCCCACCGGGCCGATCCCGTCCGCCGGTTCGGGAGCATCGGGTGGCGAGCCCTGTCCGGACTCCCGGCCCGGGAACGGCGGAGCCCTCACCGCATGGGGTGGGGCGCCGACCCGGCCGGCGTGGTGTTCGCCAGGGGCACGGGGTCGGGCCCCGGTTCGGGAAGGGGAGGGGCGGGCGATGGGCAACCGGGCGCCGGGCCGGGTGAGCCAGCCCACACCGGCCCCGCCTGCACCTGCGCTGATCGCCGTGGCACACTGAAGCCGTACCAGTGACGTCAGCGCACTCCGGGGTCGGTGAAAATCCGAACCGGCGGTTACAGTCCGCGACCCGTCCGCCGCCAGCGGCCGGTTGACCAGGTGAAATTCCTGGACCGACGGTGAAAGTCCGGATGGGAGGCAGTGCGCGGCGGTAGCGACTTCACCGGTGCGCCGTCTTCGCGGCGGCCGCGCTCTCGGCGCGGACCGTACGCGAGCATCCCGGCGCCCCGGCGGCGGCGTTTCCGCTCCATGTCGTTCCGACAGCCCCGGAGTCCGTGCCCGAAGAGGCAGGAGGACCCGGTGGCCCCCGCAGCCGGAGCAACGGCGACCGCAGCGGCCGAAGCCCGCGCGATGCGCCGCGCCATCACGCTCGCCGCCCGCGGTCTCGGCCACACCAGCCCCAACCCCGTCGTCGGCTGCGTCATCCTCGACGCCGAGGGCGAGCCGGCGGGCGAGGGCTGGCACCAGCGCGCCGGAGGCCCGCACGCCGAGGTGCACGCCCTGCGCGCGGCGGGGGAGCGGGCCCGCGGCGGCACCGCACTGGTCACCCTCGAACCCTGCAACCACACCGGCCGCACCGGCCCCTGCGCCCAGGCGCTCATCGACGCCGGGATCGCCCGCGTCCGCTACGCCGTCGGCGACCCCACCGCCCAGGCGCGCGGCGGCGCCGCGACCCTCGCCGCAGCCGGGCTCGCCGTCGCGGCCGGGCCGCTGACCGACGAGGCGGAGGCGGTCAACGAGGCCTGGCTGACCGCGATGCGCCGCGGCCGCCCCTTCGTGCTGTGGAAGTACGCCGCCACCCTGGACGGCCGCAGCGCCGCGGCCGACGGCACCAGCCGTTGGATCACCTCGTCCGCCGCCCGCGTCGATGTGCACCGGCTGCGTGCCGAGGCGGACGCCGTGCTCGTCGGCTCCGGCACCCTGCGCGCCGACGATCCGCACCTCGCCGTACGCGGCCGGGACGGCGTCACCCAGCCGCTGCGGGTCGCCGTCGACACCGACGCGACCGCGCTCAAGCCGGACGCCCGCATCCTGGACGACGCCGCGCCCACGCTCGTCGCCGTGGCCGAGGACGCCGACACCGGGCGGCTGCCGGCCGGCGCGGAGACCGTACGGCTGCCCCGCGCGGAAGCGGGGCGCGGGCTCGACATCGCCGCGCTCCTCGCCGCCCTCCACGACCGCGGCGTCCGCTCCGTCCTGCTGGAGGGCGGGCCCACCCTCGCCGGGGCGTTCCTCGCCGCGGGCACCGTCGACAAGGTCGTCGGCTATCTCGCCCCCGTACTGCTCGGCGCGGGCCCCGCCGTCCTCGCCGACGCCGGAATCACCACGATCGCGCAGGCGTTGCGGCTGAATACGGCCGACGTCACCCGGCTCGGCCCCGATCTGCGCATCACCGCCGTCCCCACCGCCCCCGTCGCACCCACCACCACCCTCGCCGAGGAGAACTGAAGTGTTCACCGGAATTGTCGAAGAACTGGGTGAGATCGTCGCCGTCGAGAACCTGGGCGACGCGTCCCGCTTCCAGGTGCGCGGCCCCGTCGTCACCGAGGGCGCGCGCCACGGCGACTCGATAGCCGTCAACGGCGTCTGTCTCACCGTCGTCGACACCGGGGACGGCCAGTTCAGCGCCGACGTGATGGCGGAGACTTTGAACCGCTCCAGCCTCGGCGCGCTCACCGTCGGCTCCCGCGTCAACCTGGAGCGCCCCATGGCGCTCGGCGGGCGGCTCGGCGGCCACCTCGTCCAGGGCCATGTGGACGGCACCGGGACCATCATCGAGCGCAAGCCGTCCGAGCACTGGGAGATCGTCACGATCTCGCTGCCGTCCGAACTCGCCCGCTATGTGGTCGAGAAGGGCTCGATCACGGTCGACGGCATCAGCCTGACCGTCGTGGACGCGGGCCCCGACTACTTCAGCGTCAGCCTCATCCCGACGACGCTCGACCTCACCACCCTCGGGGTCAAGCAGTCCGGCGACCCGGTCAACCTCGAAGTGGACGTCCTCGCCAAATACGTCGAGCGCCTGCTCACCCATGGGGAAAAGAAGGCGATCGAATGATGTCCCTCGACTGGCTGGGCGCCGAGGCCGGGCAGATATTCGGCCAGCACATCCTGTGGTCGGACGCGATCGGCAACACTATCGGCCTGATCGCCCTCGCCCTCGGCCGCCGCCGCTCCCTGTGGACCTGGCCCGCCCAGCTCGCCTCCGGCGTCGTCCTGGTCGCCGCCTACGCCACCGCCCACCTCAGCGGCGGCGTCGGCAAGCAGCTCCTGGTCATCGGCGTCGCCGCCTGGGGCTGGCGGCAGTGGCGGCGGGGCCGCCGCGACGAGGGCGGCGCGGTCACCGTCCGCTTCGCCACCGGCCGCGAGCGCGCGGCGCTCCTCACCGGCCTGGCGGTCGGCACCCTCGCGGTGGGCGCCCTGTTCACCGCGGTCCCCGAACTGTCCTGGAACCCCTGGCCCGACGCCTACATCTTCGTCGGCACCCTCGCCGCGATGGTCGCCCAGGCCCGCGGCCTGATCGAGTTCTGGTTCGCGTGGATGCTGGTCGACGTGGTCGGCGTCCCGCTCGCCTTCAGCAGCGGACTGGCCTTCTCCGGCCTCGTCTACGTCATCTACTTCGCACTCGTCCTGTGGGGCGCGCGCGACTGGTGGCTGCGCTCCCGCACCGAGAACCCCCGGACGTCCCCGAGCGCGACCACACCCGCAATGGAAGGAGCGTCAGTGTCATGAGCGAGGTCTACGTGGAGACACAGCCGCGACCGGTAGCCGAGAACGACGCCGACGCCTCCGCCGCCGCATGGCCGCCCGACGAACTGGCGCTGGACTCCGTCGAGCGGGCGATCGCCGACATCGCGGCGGGCCGCCCCGTCGTTGTCGTGGACGACGAGGACCGGGAGAACGAGGGCGACCTCATCGCCGCCGCCGAGACGATCACCCCGGAGATCGTCGCCTTCATGATGAACGAGTGCCGCGGACTGATCTGCGCCCCCATGGAGGCCGACGACCTCGACCGGCTGCGGCTCCCGCAGATGGTCGAGGACAACACCGAGTCCATGCGGACCGCCTTCACCGTGAGCGTCGACGCCACCGCCGAACACGGCGTCAGCACCGGCATCTCCGCCGCCGACCGGGCCACCACGCTGCGCCTGCTGGCCGACCCGGACATCACCCCCGGCGACTTCGTGCGCCCCGGCCACATCTTCCCCCTCCGGGCCCGCCCCGGCGGCGTGCTCGCCCGCGACGGCCACACCGAGGCCGGGGTCGACCTCGCCCGGCTGGCCGGACTGCGCCCGGCGGCCGTGATCTGCGAGATCGCGGGGGAGGACGGCGTGATGCTGCGCCTGCCCGACCTGGTCGCGTTCGCCCACAAGCACGACCTCGCGATCATCTCCATCGCCGACATGATCGCGTACCGCAGGGCCGCCGAGCCCGCCGTGCGGCGCGAGGCCACCACCCGGCTGCCCACCGCCTTCGGCGACTTCCAGGCGTACGGCTACCGCGCGACCGCCGACGGCGTCGAGCACATCGCCCTCGTCCGGGGCGACATCGGCGACGGCGAGGACGTGCTGGTCCGGGTCCACTCCGAGTGCCTGACCGGCGACGTCTTCCACTCGCTGCGCTGCGACTGCGGCCCCCAGCTGCACGCCTCCCTGGAGCGGGTGAACGCCGAGGGCCGCGGCGTGGTGCTGTATCTGCGCGGCCACGAGGGGCGCGGCATCGGGCTGCTGTCCAAGCTGCGCGCGTACCAGCTCCAGGAGCTGGGCCGGGACACCCTGGACGCCAACCTGGAGCTGGGCCTGCCCGCCGACGCGCGCGACTACGCTGCGGGCGCCGAGATCCTGGCCGACCTGGGCGTGCGCTCCCTGCGGCTGATGACCAACAACCCCGAGAAGACCACCGCCCTGGTCCGCCACGGGCTGCGGGTCACCGGCCGGGAGCCGATGCCCGTCCAGGCCGGGGAGCACAATCTGCGCTACCTGCGGACCAAGCGGGACCGGATGGGGCACGACCTGCCCTGGCTGGAGGGCGACCGCCGCGCGCAGAGCCCGGAGCCCGTGTCCGCCTGCGGCAACCAGTAGAGAACCACCCGTACGTACCAAAGAACTTGAGGAGTGACGTGAGCGGTAAGGGTGCCCCCGAACTGTCCGTGGAGAACTGCGGGGACCTCCGCGTGGCCGTCATCGCCGCGCAGTGGCACGAGAAGGTGATGGACGGCCTGGTCGACGGCGCCCGGCGGGCCCTCGGCGAGCTGGGCATCGCCGAGCCGACCGTGCTGCGGGTGCCCGGCAGCTTCGAGCTGCCGGTCGTCGCCAAGGTCCTCGCCGACCGCGGCTACGACGCGATCGTGGCGCTGGGCGTCGTGATCCGGGGCGGCACGCCCCACTTCGACTATGTGTGCCAGGGCGTCACCCAGGGCCTCACCCAGGTCGGCGTGGACACTGGTGTGCCCATCGGCTTCGGCGTGCTGACCTGCGACACCGAGGAGCAGGCCCTGGACCGGGCGGGAATCGCCGGTTCCAGCGAGGACAAGGGGCATGAGGCGGTCACCGCCGCCGTCGCCACCGCCGTCACCCTGAGGTCGGTGGCGTAGACCTGCGCGAAGGTGAGTCGTCCGACACAAGTAGGATGGCGCACACCATGTCCAAGAAGACGTTCGAGGAGCTCTTCGCCGAGCTCCAGCAGAAGGCCGCCACGGCCGACCCCGCCACCTCCCGTACCGCCGAGCTGCTCCAGTCCGGTGTGCACGCGATCGGCAAGAAGGTCGTCGAGGAGGCCGCCGAGGTGTGGATGGCCGCCGAGTACGAGAGCGACGCGGCGGCCGCCGAGGAGATCTCCCAGCTCCTCTATCACCTCCAGGTGATGATGGTCGCCAAGGGACTCACCCTCGACGACGTCTACGCCCACCTCTGAACCACCCCCGCTCAACCCCACCCCTCGTACGAAGGAAACACCTCTCATGCTGCGCATCGCCGTCCCCAACAAGGGTTCACTGTCCGAGCCTGCGTCGGCGATGCTCCATGAGGCGGGCTACCGGCAGCGCAAGGACCGCAGGGAACTCGTCCTGGTCGACTCCGACAACGACGTCGAGTTCTTCTTCCTGCGCCCCCGCGACATCGCCGTGTACGTCGGCTCCGGCCGCCTGGACATCGGCATCACCGGCCGTGACCTGCTGCTCGACTCAGGCTCCCAGGCCGAGGAGATCCTGCAGCTCGGCTTCGCCGGGTCCACCTTCCGCTACGCCACCCGGCCCGGCACGGCCACCGATGTGAGCGAGTTCGGCGGGATGACGGTCGCCACCTCCTTCTCCGGCCTGGTCACCAAGCACCTCGCCGACCACGGGGTGGACGCCGCCGTCGTCCACCTGGACGGCGCCGTGGAGACCGCCATCCAGCTCGGCGTCGCCGAGATCATCGCGGATGTCGTGGAGACCGGCACCACCCTGCGCAACGCCGGTCTGGACATCATCGGCGAGCCCATCCTGGAGTCGGAGGCGGTCGTGATCCGCCGCACCGGCGCGCCCACCGACGACCCCAAGGTGCGCCAGTTCCTCCGCCGGATGCAGGGCGTCCTGGTGGCCCGGCGCTACGTGATGATGGACTACGACATCCGGGTCGAGCAGGTCGAGCGGGCCGTGGCGCTCACCCCC
Source organism: Streptomyces sp. NPDC021212 (assembly GCF_044332925.1). Classification (NCBI taxonomy): domain Bacteria; kingdom Bacillati; phylum Actinomycetota; class Actinomycetes; order Kitasatosporales; family Streptomycetaceae; genus Streptomyces; species Streptomyces sp. NPDC021212. The sequence goes on along the minus strand of NZ_JBIRPZ010000002.1, from coordinate 265,891 downwards.
GGCCTGGAGTCGCCCACCGTCTCCCCGCTGCACCACGAGGGCTGGGTCGCGGTCCGCTCGATGGTCCCCTCCAAGGACGCCCAGCGGATCATGGACGAGCTGTACGAGCTGGGGGCGCGGGCCATCCTCACCACGGGCATCCACGCCTGCCGCCTCTGAGCGCCCGGCTCACCCCTCCTCACTCCGCCTCTCCCGAGAGAGACCCATCACACGTGTCCGCCGCCGCCCAGCCGCCCGTCCTTCCGGTCACCTTCCGGCCGACCGTCACCCGGATCGTCCTGCTGACCACCGGCGCGGCCCTCGTCGTCGCCCTCACCGCGATCGCACTGCTCCTGGAGAACCTGTCCCCGGGCGAGCAGGCCAGCTTCATCATCACCGGACTGCTGTTCCTCGCGGCACTGGCGCTGTTCAGCCGCCCCAAGGTGGTGGCCGACGAGGCCGGTGTGACCGTGGTCAACCTCATCACCACCCGCCGGCTGGAGTGGGCCGAGGTGCTGCGGGTCAATCTGCGGCCCGGTGACGCCTGGGTGTACCTGGACCTCGCCGACGGCACCAGCCTGCCCGCGATGGGCATCCAGGTGGGCGTCGCGAAGGCGCGGGCGATCGACGACGCCCGTACCCTGCGCGCCCTCGCCGAACGCCACGGCACGGGCGGCGGAAGGTCCTGAGCCTGGGGGCCTGCCCGTAACCGCCCAACCTTGTTTACTCTGTTGCCGGGGCCGAACGATGCCCCGCCCCGCCTCGACCTGCCCGCGCGCCGCGCGCGCAGCCGGCGGGCCTCCCCTGCGACCCGAGGAGTGACTCCCTCCAGAGATGGACGGATCGTCCTGTAGTACCTGCGCCGCCGCCGACCCCGAGGCGGCGGCATGAGCGTCACCCTGTCTCTCCTGCTGCTCGCCGCGGCACTCGTCCTCATCCTCGCCAACGGCTTCTTCGTGGCCGCCGAATTCGGCCTGGTCACGGTCGAGCGGCCGGACGCGGAGCGGGCCGCCGAAGAAGGCGACCGGCGCGCCCGTACCGTCGTCGAGTCGCTGCGCGAGCTGTCCTTCCAGCTCTCCGGCACCCAGCTCGGCATCACCATCACCTCCCTGGTGGTCGGCATGCTCGCCGAGCCCGCGCTCGGCCATCTGCTGACCGCGCCGCTGTCCGCGGTGGGGCTGCCGCAGGGCGCCGTCTCCGGCGTCGCCGTCGTCATCGGCATGCTGGTGGCCTCGGCCGTCCAGATGGTGATCGGCGAACTCGTGCCCAAGAACTGGGCGGTCTCCCGGCCGCTCCAGGTCGCCCGCTTCGTCGCGGGGCCGCAGTCCGCCTTCGCCCACTTCTTCCGGCCCGTCATCGCCCTGCTCAACACGGTCGCCAACCGGCTGGTGCGGACGCTGGGCGTCGAGCCCACCGAGGAGCTGGCGTCCGCCCGTACCCCCGGTGAGCTGGTCTCGCTGGCCCGCCACTCGGCGCTGGCCGGGGCGATCGAGCAGGACACCGCCGATCTGTTCGTCCGCACCCTCTCGCTGGGCGACCTCACCGCACAGCACGTGATGACCCCGCGGGTGCGGGTCAGCGCGCTGCAGTCCACGGCGACCGCCGTGGACGTGCTCAACCTCACCCGGGCCACCGGACTCTCCCGGTTCCCGGTCTACCGCGACCGCCTGGACGAGGTCATCGGCATGGTCCACCTCAAGGACGCCCTCGCGGTGCCCGCGGACGACCGGCTGCGCACCTCCGTCGAGTCCATCGCCCAGCTCCCGCTGCTCGTCCCCGAGACGCTGCCCGTCCAGCCGCTGCTGGAGCGGCTGCGCAGCGAGCAGCCGATAGCCGTGGTCGTCGACGAGTACGGCGGCACGGCCGGCGTCGTCACCCTGGAGGACATCGTCGAGGAGCTGGTCGGCGAGGTCCGCGACGAGCACGACGACGAGGCCGCCGACACGCCCGACCTGGCCCAGACCGTCGCCGAGGACGGCCGGCCCGCCTGGGACGCCGACGGGGCCTGCCGCGTCGACACCCTGCGCCGGATCGGTATGGAGGTGCCCGACGGGCCGTACGAGACGGTGGCCGGTCTGGTCGCCGATCTGCTCGCCCGGATCCCCGCCCCCGGGGACACCGCCGAGCTGCCCGGCTGGAAGCTGGCCGTCCGGCAGGTCGGCCACCACCGGGCGGAGCGGGTACGGATCGTCAGGACCGGAGCGGGTACGAGTGCCGGAGCCGGTTCCGCGACCGGTGCCGGTTCTGCCGGCGCAGCCGCCGTAACCGAGAAGGAAACTGAGCGATGAGCCTCGTCCAACTCCTCTTCGCCGCTCTTCTGGTCCTCGCCAACGGGTTCTTCGTCGGCGCCGAGTTCGCCCTGGTCTCCGTACGCCGCAGCCAGATCGAGCCGCGGGCGGCCGAGGGCTCCGCGCGGGCCCGTACGGTGCTCACCGGGCTGGAGAGCCTGCCGCAGATGATGGCCGCCGCGCAGTTCGGCATCACCGTCTGCTCGCTGACCCTCGGCGCGGTCGCCGAGCCGACCGTCGCCAAGCTGCTGGAGCCGGTCTTCCACCTGGTGCACCTGCCCGAGGGGCTCGTCCACCCCCTCGGCTACGCCATAGCCCTCGCCGTCGTCGTCTGCCTGCATCTGGTGATCGGCGAGATGGTGCCGAAGAACCTGGCCATGGCGGCGCCCGAGAAGACCGCGCTGTGGCTCGCCCCCGGCCTGGTCGGCTTCGCCCGGCTGTGCCGTCCGGTCACCGCCATGCTGGGCGCGTGCTCCCGGCTGGTGCTGCGGCTCTTCCGGGTCGAGCCCAAGGACGAGGTGGAGGCCGTCTTCACGAGCGAGCAGCTGACCCATCTGGTCGAGGACTCCCGGCAGGCCGGGCTCCTCGACGACGAGGAGCACGAACGGCTCGCCGACGCCCTGGAGCTGGGCAGCCGCCCGGTCACCGACGTCCTGCTCGACCCGGCGGGCCTGGTCACCGTCGCCCCCTCGGTCACGCCCCGGCAGATCGAGGAGCTGACGGTACGGACCGGCTACTCGCGCTTCCCGGTGCGCGGCGCCGGTGGCGCCTTCATGGGCTATGTGCACGTGAAGGACGTCCTGGACCTGGAGGCCCCCGAACGGGCGGTCCCCCAGCGGGTCTGGCATCCGATCGAGACCCTGCGCGCCGAGCTGCCGCTGGACGACGCGCTCACCGCGATGCGGCGGGCGGCCTCGCACCTGGCCGCCGTGGCCGACGCGTCCGGCAAGGTGCTGGGGCTGGTCGCGCTGGAGGACGTGCTGGAGATGTTGGTCGGCGAGGTCCGGGACCCGTCCCACCGGGACAGCGGCCGCGGCCGCCCGGCGGCCGGGCCGCGCGGCGGAACACCGGTCCAGGTCCCGGCCTCCGCCTCCGCTACGGCCCCGGCTTCGGCCTCGGCCCCGGAGGAGCCCGCGATGGTCTCCCGCTAGCGCGGGCCTTACGGCAGCGGGGGGTCCTCCGGGTCGCGGTACATCGGACCGCGGCCCGACAGGACCTCCCCGTACGCCTGCATCAGATCCGGCAGCCGCAGCGTCGCCAGGTCGTCCCGGGTCGGCACGCCGGTCCACCCCGACAGCCGCAGATCCCGGTACGCGCAGCTCTTCTCGTACAGGGTGCGCAGGAAGCGCCCGTTCCCCAGCTCGTCTATCCAGCCCTGGTCGACCACGTGGCCGCTGATGCTGCGCAGCTCCTCCAGGGACTCCTCGTCCCACTCGTCGCCGTTCTCCGCGGCCAGTACCTCGCCGATGCGGGTGAGTTCGAGCGGGCGGTAGCTGGGGAAGTCGACGCGCGTGGTGAAGCGGGAGCCGAGGCCGGGGTTGGCGGCCAGGAGGCGGTCCATGCCCTCGGGGTAGCCCGCGAGTATGACGACGAGCCGGTCGCGGTTGTCCTCGGCGCGCTTGAGCAGCACCTGAAGCGCCTCGTCGCCGTACGCGTCGCCCTTGCTGTAGCCGGAGTTGGACAGGCTGTAGGCCTCGTCGACGAAGAGGACCCCGCCGAGCGCCGAGTCGATCAGCTCGTTGGCCTTGACCGCGGTCTGACCGAGGTATTCGCCGACCAGATCGGCGCGCCCGGCCTCGACCAGATGGTCGCCGCCGAGCAGCCCGAGCGCGTAGAAGACCCGCCCGAGGATGCGGGCGACGGTGGTCTTGCCGGTGCCGGAGGGGCCGGAGAAGACGAAGTGCCGCTTCGGCGGCTGGACCGGCAGGCCCTGCCCGGCGCGCAGCCGGGCCATGTGGAGCTGCGCGGACAACGCCCGCACCTGCCGCTTGACCGGCTCCAGGCCGACCATGCGCTCCAGCTCCTGCAGCGCGCTCTCCAGCAGGGCGGGGTCGGACGGTCCGGGCTGGGCGGGCGGGCCGCCCCGCTCGCGGGTGGTGCCGGCGCCGGACACGGGAGGCGTCATCAGCGGCGGGCCCTCGGCGCCGTCGCCGCCGGTGCGCAGATCACGGCCGTCGGCCGGATCGACGGCGGCCGACAGCGTGTCCGCGGGGTCGCCGACGGCGCCGTCGGTGGCGTCCTGAGTGCTGATCCCGGACAGGGTCACGGCCGCGAGGTCGGCCGTCTCGTCCAGGCCGTCGGACTCCGCTATCGCGGCCAGCCGGGCGGAGGTGTCCATGAAGGTGGGGTCGATGCGGTGCACCGCGCGGTACAGGGGGAGGGCCGCGGCGCTGCGCCCGGTGCCCTCATGGGCGCGGGCGAGCCAGTAGCGCAGCTCCTTGCGCTGGGGCTGTTCGCTGCGGCAGCGCATCAGGGCGGCGGACAGGAGCGGTTCCGCCTGGCCGTACATCTCCAGCCGGACCCGGGCCATGCCGCCGAAGAGCCCGGCCTCGATGCCGAGGAAGGGGTCGTCCAGCAGTGGTTCGGTGTGCCGGACCAGCTGCTCCCAGTCCTTGACCAGATACGCGCGGCAGGCGTGCAGGAAGCGGGCCTGCGGATCGGCCTCCACGGGCGGGCAGCCGGCCAGCGCCCGGTCCAGCTCGGGGACATGGCGGCCGTCGAGCCAGTGCGAGGCGTGCGCCAGCAGCAGGTCCCGGCTGGTCTCCAGCACGGGCTGGACCCACCAGCCCAGCCAGTACCAGGAGTTGAGGGTACGGCGGTGCCGGGTGCGCTGTTCGCCGAAGCGATCGCGGTGCCGGTACATCCGTAACAGCGCGGTCGCCGTGTCGGCACGCAGCGCGTGCAGGCCGAGCCATGCGTCGGCCATGCCCGGATCGTGCCGCACCGCGGCCCGGAACTCCTCCTCGGCCTGTGCGTAGGCGCCCATCGTGTAGGCGTCCACGGCACGCAGCCAGGCGAGATCGGCCGGGGTGTGCGAACCCTGCGTGCCGAAATCCATCACGTCCCCCACAACCCTGCCCCCGTGGATGCCGCCGGGGCGGCTGCCCTTTACGCATCGTACCTGCGCAGGCCACACCAGCCGAGGGCGCCGCACTGTTGTTCGTCGCAATCGCACAAGGCTTGGCGGGCGTGCGCGGGGGCGTGTAAGGGGCGCGCACGACCGGATGGGCTAGGTGACCGAGGGTGACGATACGGTGCCGTACGGCAGCGGGAAAATGGCCTCGAACCGGGTCCGGACAGGACGAAGCCCCCGATCACGGGGGAACAACCGGGGGCTTCGCGTACTGGGGCGACTCGTACGAGTCGCACATTGAGAACGTAAGACCTGTATGGGCGCCAGGTCAAGCCGAGTTGGGGTGTGCGCGGCGGGCCGGGCGGGGGTGTGGCCGGTCCGCTCCCTCGTGTTCACGCTGGGTGACGGCCCGGTGCGATTCGGGTGGTCGCGGCGGGCCCCGTGAGTAACGCGTACCCCTCTTTTCGCTGCGCTATCAAAGTTTCCGCATGAGGGCGCGACGGGTCGGCGGCGAAATGCGCGCGCTCGAATGGCTGCCAGCCGTCCCAGAATGTGGACAATTCGGGGCCGTCGCGCCGCCTTCCGCGCCGCCAGGAGTCCCGGTCGGACAGTTCCATCCATGCCAGATGGGCCAGTTGCGGGCGCACGGCGCGGCGCCCGGTGCCGACGCCCTCGAGGAGAACCACCGGCGCGGGGTCCAGCCGCCGCCGGGTGTCCGCGAAGCGGCGCTCGACCCAGTCATACGGGGCGTACCGGGCGGCGTCGCCACGGCTCAGCGGGGTCAGGATGTGCTCCTGCAACCGCCCGGCCCACCCGAACGGCTCCTCGTGCGTGGCGAGATCGTCCGTATGGACGACGGGCGCGCCGCCCAGCGCCTCCGCCAGCCGCCCGGCGAAGGTGGTCTTCCCGGAACCGGCGTGTCCGTCGACCGCGACGAGCCGCACCGGCCCGCACGACGGCGGCAGGGCGCGCAGCCGCCGCGCGAACGCGCGAAGGGTCTCGGCCGGTCGGTCGGCGGTCTCCATGGAGGGCCACTCTACGACTACCCGGGAGTATTCACTCCATTGGTCCACACCAATATTGGTATCCGGGCGGGACGGGAAGCACTGGCCTGACACCACTCGCAGCGGCCATAGTTGTGCGACTGTCGCGCATCCGCCGCCACTGGACAGACGACTGGGGGAGCCCCGTATGACCAGTTCCGGATTCACGCCCCGCCGCTCCGTACTCGCCGCCGCCCTCGGAGTCGCGGGCGCGGCCGCCGTACAGACGACCACCACCGCGGCCGCCTCCGGGCCCGCCCGAGCGGGCGCGGCGGCGCCGACGGGCCCGGCCGCGCAGAAGGCGACCGCCGAGTACCACGGCTGGGCCGGCCACGCCGACTGGCTGACCGGCGCCGCCAAGGGCGTCCGCGCCGAGGCCGGCGCCCGGCCCGGCATCGTGATCTCCCGCCCGGCCGGCACCGTCGACTACACCGACCCGCACACCGGCACCAAGGCCGCCTGGGAGTACGCCACCTGGACCTCCCCGGTGCGGGGACTCTCCGTCCCCGCGACCGAGGCCATCGTCTCCTGGAACGCCCACACCCCGGCGGGCACCTGGATCCAGGCCGAACTGAAGGGCACCTACTCCGACGGCACGGCGACCCCCTGGTACGTGATGGGCCGCTGGACCTCCGGGGACGGCGCGGACTCCATCCGGCGCACCTCGGTGGACGACCAGAGCGACGACAAGAGCTCGGTGTGGACCGACACCCTCGCCGTCGACGACCCGGCGAGCGGGCTCCGGCTGACGGCGTACCAGCTGCGCCTGACCCTCTATCGCACGCCCGGCACCACCGCCACCCCCACCGTGTGGCGGGTCGGCGCGATGGGCTCCGACGTCCCCGACCGCTTCGAGGTGCCCGCCTCGAAGCCCGGCCTGCCCAAGGGTCGCGAACTCTCCGTACCGCGCTACTCGCAGGAGATCCACAAGGGCCAGTACCCGGAGTACGACAACGGCGGCGAGGCCTGGTGCAGCCCTACCTCCTCGCAGATGATCATCGAGTTCTGGGGCCGCAAGCCCACCGCCGAGGACCTGGCCTGGGTCAACCCCGACTACGCCGACCCGCAGGTCTGCCACGCGGCCCGGGCCACGTTCGACTACCAGTACGACGGCTGCGGCAACTGGCCGTTCAACGCCGCCTACGCCGCCACGTACCGCGACATGCAGGGCGTGGTCACCCGGCTCGGCTCGCTGAACGACGTGGAGAAGCTGATCGCCGCGGGCATTCCGGTGATCACCTCGCAGTCCTTCCTCAAGACGGAGCTGGACGGCGCGGGATACGGCACCGCGGGCCACCTCATGACCGTCATCGGCTTCACCGCCACCGGGGACGTCATCGCGAACGACCCGGCCTCCCCGGACAACCCGTCCGTCCGCCGGGTCTACAAGCGCAGGCAGTGGGAGAACATCTGGCTGCGCACCAAGCGCTACGACGCGAACGGCAAGGTCAAGGGCGGTTCGGGTGGTGTGTGCTACCTGTACTTCCCGGCCAAGCCGGCACCAAGTCAGCACCGGGTTCTGCGGGAGCTGGGAATCCTGTGACCGGACCCGCATCCCGCTCCGGCGGCAGATAGCCGCCGAAGGTCGACTCCACCACCTGACGGCACCGTTCCCGGCCGTCCGAGGTGAGGTGACCGTAACGGTCGACTGTGACCTTGATCGATCGGTGTCCGAGCCATCGGGACACCTCGTGGATGGACACACCATTCGTCAGGGTCACGGTCGCCCATTTATGTCGAAGATCGTGGGGCGTGTACGCGGGGAGCCCGAGCTGTTTGATCGCACGGTCCGACGAATTACGCACGAGCCCCGGGTGCGTCATCCCACCGGCATGATTGCGGATGGGGAGCCGCGCAGTAAAACGAACAGACTATCCGGCACGGGAACGTCGCGCCACTCTTCCTCTGTGCGATGTTTCAGTGGCGCATAGCGAGCGACATAGCGACGGTCCGAACCTTGGTACCGGACGATCTGACGTCGTACTCGCAAAGCCGGTCCGTACTTGTCGCGACCGGGCCGTTCCTTGGCCAGAGCGCGCTCGGTGATGGCGGCGGTCGCCTGCTTCGAGGCGGCGCCGAGCCGGTCGGCGTCCGGCTCCCGGTACCAGGGCTTGAGATCCAGCAAAGCCGGACGGACCCCGGTCGCGAGCAGCAGCGCCGATCCCTTGGGCAGAGCCCGGATCGCGTCCGGCGGAAGCACACGTTCCTGCCGCATGCTCACGGAGGAGGACTTGCCGGATTCGCTGGTGGAGACCGAGAGAGTCTGCACGTCGTGGTCCCCGGCCAGGCGGGAGAGTTTGTCGGCGAAGTCCGCGTCATCGATCCCGGAGCCGATGAGCTTGATCGTCGCCGCCGACCACAGGGTATCCATCCCGGTCTCGCCCCATACGCGCTGACCCTGCCGGTAGGACTGGAGGATCGTGATCGGGATGACGCCCCGCGAGCCCAAGTGGGAGTACAGGTCGGGCAGGTCCTGGATCTTGCACACGTTGGCGGCCTCATCCAGGATCGCCAGCAGGGGCGGATCGAGGCGTCCGCCGTCGCGCTCGGCCTGGATGACGGCCGCGCGCATCACCGCGTCGGCAGCTGCGGCGATGATCGCCGAGGCGGAGCCACCGCCGTCCTTGGAGAGCAGATAGAGCGTGTCGGTACTGCCGGAGAACGCCTCAGGCTTGAACTCCCGCAGCTTCGTGTGGCCCTGGGGCGGAGTGACCCAGGCGGCGATGCGCGGATCGAGCAGGCAGCTCGCGTACTGCCGCGCGCCAGTCCTGCGAGCGGGGTGCGGCCGTTCTGCGCTCGCGCGTGCTGCATCCTGAGGTGCGGCTGCTTGCGGCCGCGCGCAGCACTACGGCCGTGGGGCACTACCTGATCGAGGGCACGTCGAGCGCGTACTGCGGCGTGACCTTCGGCGAAGACACCCATGCGAGCAACCGCGTGTGCAAGCTGTGGGAGGCACTGCGCGTGAAGCTGGCCGAGTTTGACCTCGCTTGGACGAGCAGCCCGTTCGGGTACGACATCGAGACTGACGCCCCGTACGGCTGCGGCGCGTGCGGGTGGGAGGACCGCGCGCCTTTGGTGCTGCGCGAGCACCCCGACCCGCTCAACCTCGACGTGCTCGACGCCGGCCTCGCCATCGAGCACGCCGTGTTCGAGCTCGACGACACCCTCGCGGCGGTCGTTCAGCACGCCCGGCTCGACGAGCCCCGACGGTGGAACTACCGCAGTGCCACCGATCCCGGCAGCCGCGCGTATGGGCTGCACTGGGCCGCGGTGTGGACCGAGGGCAGGTTGGTGGTCGAGGATGCCGAGCCCGAGCTGCTCGACGACGGCTGCCTCGCCGCGGCTCCTTTTACGCTGCTGCCGGCGCACTTGCTGCATGAGGCACGGCGTACTGCCAGCATGGCCAAGGGCCGGCTGCTGCGCACCCTCGGTCTCGACGCCCGCAGCACCCCGGTACCGGACCACGCGTGCCTGGGGTGCGCCGGCGACCTCGAACTGCACACCGGGCCGGACACAGCGCCGAGCGTGACGTGCTCAACCGGGGCAGAGTGCGCCGCGCCCGTGCCGCTCGACGAGTAGCGGCGGCGCGTATGGGAGTGGGTCGGCCTCGTCCGCCTGGTCGCCGCACTTGCCGAGGGTGCCGAGCACATGCCCACCGCGTAGACACCGCCCACGCTGCGCGCGGGCCAGCGAGCTCAGTGCGCCATCCAGTAGACGACGACCGTCACGAGGGTGCTGCCTGCTGCTGCGGCAGCGCCCTTGACGGCTGCGAAAGCGGCCGCCCGCGTCAACTGGCGTGCGCTGCGTCGTTCGCTCTTTCCCATTGCTTCCCTCCGTGGCGTCGTCAAGGCCACCCCTGTTGGGCGGCTTCAACCACTGTCACCGGCACATGTGTTGGGTTGGACGTCGAGCGACAGAGGCCAATGTCGTCGAACAACTGACGATGGCTTCAAACGGCTGCGATGATTCCCGGACGGTTTCAAACGGTTTCAAACGGTGGGGGCATTGGTGGGACGAGCTGGTCGTCTTCGCAAGCCTGAGCTGCGCGGCAGCCACAAGGAGCTCAACAGGGCCTTGCACGAGTTGCACAAGGGAGCCGGGCTGCCGTCACTAGCGACGGTGGCCACGGAGCTGAAGGGCGCCGGGATTTCCCGCAGCACGATTTACGACGCGTTCGCCAGTAAGCGTCTTCCGAACTGGCACGTCGTTGACGCCCTGGTGGAAGTCCTCGCTACCCGACATCCCCGGACTACGCCTGAGCAAGAAGCGGACGCTGTCCACGCCTTGTGGCTCCTGGCAGTTGGTGAGGAGGAAGACGGCGCGCCCCACGCCCTACACGACATCTCCGAAGGGCCGCGGAATGATGCCGGGGATCACCTGGCCATCCGGTTGACAGGGCACGACCCGAAGCTGATGAACGCCCAGCTCGCCGCCACACTCGCAAGCGAAGCCGCCAGCCCCGTTGTGGAAGCCATAGTGGCTCAGGAGCGGAAGCAGGCGCGCGAGCGCATCGGCACCATCTTCAATCGTCGTTACGAGGGGCGGATCTGGCTACAGGTCCCGTACGATCTCAAGGGTCGAGCGAAGGAGTTCGGTGCGCGCTGGGATGCCGACTACAGACTCTGGTTCATCGAGGAGCCGGTGCCTGATCTCATGCAGTATCAGGTGCGAGGCCCTCACCCGCCGCGGCTCGGGCTAGGGGACACAAACGAGGGGTGAGTTCCGAACCCCCTTGCGCATTTCGCGACTAATGTTGGGCGCACCTCCGGCGTGCCCGGAATCCCCTACACTCGCGCGCCCCGCCACTCCCTCCGTGGCGGGGCGCACTTGCGTCAGATGCGTACCCGGACCGGACCACGAGCCAGCCAGTACGGCGTGAGCACCGTGAACCCTGCCACCAGCACAGAGAGCGCCCCCGGAGCCATCTGGGGGGCCGCGAGCGCAAGCACGATGACAACCACGAGGACCCCAAGCGCGGGCCAGCTCTTGCCCCATGCGCGCTCACGCGAGGTGACGCAACGACTTGCAGACCTACCGTCAGACATAGCTATACCCCATTCGACACAAGCGGGACTTTTGGGCTGAACCCTGATATTGGGTGCTCTTCGATTGAAAGACATTCCAGCTGCGCTACCGGGAAAACACAAACCCGCGACCAGCGAACAGACCCCCTAGCCTGTGTCATGGCGCCGATTCACCTTTGAAAGCGCGCCTGTAACCCGAGCCTGCGAAGCAGGGTCGCAGGGAACCGGCCGTGAATTCCATTCGAGTGAAATGGTCTCAATCTGATAACAAGACGATCTTGTGTGGAGCTGACCCCGGTGAGTTGTGGAGGTGAGCGCATGACCGAACCAATCAACGCCCGAGACTGCGAGGCAGCGCACCGCCTGCGCTCCGAAGCCACGAGCCGAAACGAGATCGCCCGGACGATCGAGCGCAGCGTTGCCACAGTGAGCAAGGTCGTCGACGCCGAGGGGCTCACGTTCTCCGGCGGTGCTCACCCCGCCCCATCCGCCGAGGCATGGCGAGGCAGGCGCCGGCCGACGGCGCGCTGTTCGACCTCAGTGAGGAAGCCGAGCAAGGGGCGTTGTTCGAGCAGTGACCCAGTCCGATGAACTGAGTTCACGAGTCACCTCGTGAACCCAGTTCACCAGTGTGCAAGTTGTCATCACCCGTCTTGAACTCGTAATGCGCAGGTCTTCGGACGCTGAGGCCAGCGGGGTCGACCGCTGGCCCAGGGCGGTACAAATCTCGGAGATAGCGAGGCACAATGCCTGCTCCCCGGGAAGGGAAGGCAGGGCTTCGAAGGCTGCATCTCGCTCAGGGTAGTTGACGTACAGGGAGGCCAGCGTGGGACACACTGCCCAGAAATAGTGTGCCAAGCGACCTGAAACCTTCGGCTCAACAGCAGGCGATAGCGCGTCGGCTCGCGTGGTGCCGCGGCCCGCCGACCGTGCGTCGAGGCGGCAGCGAACTGCGGTGCGGCAGCGGATGGCCCTGTCGTATAGCAGGCGGAGCCCCGGAAGATCGCCGAGGTGGTGATGCGGAGCGAGGCCGTTTCGAAGAACGCCCGGCGGACCTAACATCGCGGTGGAGAAGATCGTCGAGTCCGGGCTGGAGCTGCCGGGCTTCACCACGCTGGACACGCTCGCGGCGAAGATCCGCACCGAGGTGAACGCCTCGACCCGCACGGGCATCTACGACCAGCTCAGCGAGGCACACCCGGAGCGGATGCTGGCCTTCCCGTCGGAAAGGGGCGAGTCGGGGCCATCGCCCCGGAGACAGGCGCCCCCTCCCTCAAGGCCCACCGCTCCGAGGGCCAGCGGGCCTCGGCGAAGGCCTGGAGCAGGAGATCAAGGCGAGGATGCCGGAGCGCTCACTGCTTGGGATCATCTCCCGCACCGCGAACTGTGTTGAGTGGTGGGGCCGCTTCAGGCCCGCCTCCGGCAACGAGCCGAAGCTCAAGGACGCCTTCGGCCGGGTGCGTCATCACCACCTTCGTCAAGGGCACCAACCTGGGCCCCTACGAGGCCGCCTGCCATCCCCCGGTGTGGGCGGGCACGAGCGGTCGCTGGCCGCGAACCGGCACTTCTCCATCCCGACCTTGAACGAGGTCATAGCGGGCCTGGTCAACGCGCACGCCCGTCTGGACATCTCGAGGCGCGGGGCGACTGCTCCGCGGTTGCCACCCACATGGACGCCTTAGGAGTGGGTCGTTTGGGCGTTGTACGAGCCGCGTACGCCGGTTTACAGGGGAGACGTCCTCCGCCCATGCCGCCAGAGGGGGACTTGGGGAGTTCTCGTGCAAATGTGCGAGTGCCGTGCCTCTGTGGCGCTATCGGTTTTCAGGTACCTCCGCCGAAAGGGAGTTACACGCCTACCTTGTGCCCTATGCTGTACTTCATACTTTTTTTGGGGGGCATGTGGAGCCTGCAGCCATCGGCGCTCGCTTAGCATCAGGCGTCGTCTTTCCGTTGGTCAGAAGACTGTTCGTGGCAGCGGGTCCTGGAGCCGGGCTGATCAGCAAACCCGTGCGAATCTCAGGACTGGTCTCGTTTAAGGGGGAGAAGCGCACGCTGTCAGACCGCGAACTGCAAAAAATTGCAGACGAATTGGTGCGGCGTGCTGCGCAGTCAACCGGTGTCGAGGGGAGGATGCCGTCCTACGAGCAACGAGCCGTATCTCATGCCGTCGCTGACTCTTTACGTGCCATGGGTGACCTGGATATGGACGACGTGCAAGCAGTGAACCTTGGGCATATAGCCTTGTCTCGACGCCTTCGTTCCCAGAGTCAGAGTGCGACAATTGGACTGTCGAGCGACGCCATCACGCTCCATGCCAACGTTTTGGACACTGCGTGTCTCCACGTATTGCACTTCTTTACTCAGCGATCGACTTTTGTTTCCAGGACGCTAGTTGAGCAAAGTCGCAGACTCGAAGAATTGTCGGCGAAGATTGATTCACTGATTGTTCGCACTCCGTCGCCGGCAGACAGTCCCTTCGAAGATCGTTATGCGGACTACATTACGTCTAAGCATGGCAGGTTGACTATTTTCGGGCTCGACCTTCCGGGCTCCCACGTCGTTTGGCCTCTTGATGCCGCGTACTTAAGCTTAGATGCTGCTTCAAGGGGTACAAGCGAAGTTCCCCTGCTCCTGCCGGCTGACCATGTGTTGGCGGGGCGTAGTCGGGTTCTCCTCAGAGGTGTTGCGGGGTCCGGAAAAACGACCCTCGTGCAATGGCTAGCGATTACTGCGGCGCAGAAGTCACCCGACGAACGCCTGCTCTACCTTTGTGGTCTTGTGCCGTTCGTGCTTCCACTGCGAGCCCTTACCCGAGACGGGGCGTCCTTCCCTGCTCCGCATGAATTTCTTTCGGCTGCAGGGTGCCCAATTGCGGGACTGCAGCCTACGGGCTGGTTCGATCGCGTGTTGAGTTCAGGGCGTGGGTTGATCCTTATTGACGGAATTGATGAAGTTCCAGAAGGTGAGCGAGAAGAGGCGCGTCGTTGGTTACAAGATCTCCTTGCGGCTTACCCTAAGAATCGTTGGCTTATCACCTCTCGGCCCTCGGCGGTGCGTGAGGAATGGCTGGCCAACGAGGAGTTCATCGAACTGGATATGGCTCCCATGAGCCGGGATAATGTGGCATCGTTTGTCAAGCGGTGGCACAAGGCTGCCGGCGTTGGAGATCAATATGCTTCTGAATTACTTAGAGAGGTGCAAGCTAAACAAGCCCTCGGTCGGCTTGCCGCGAATCCTCTCATGTGCGCTCTTATTTGCGCTCTGCATCAGGATCGGCGTGGCTATCTCCCCGATGGGCGTAAGGAGCTTTATGACGCCGCACTCTCCATGCTTCTCTCGCGCCGTGATCGTGAGCGTGGAGTCTATAAGCCAGGGATGATTCGCATTGGCGAAGCGCATCATATTCAGCTCATCCAAAAGCTTGCTTACTGGATGATTAGAAACGGGCGAGTGGAGATGGGGCGGGCTGATGCGATCGATTTGCTGTCTCAGTCTCTTCCTGCGATTCCGCAAGTGGCTGAGCAAGGCGCACCTGAGGAGATTTATCGGCACTTGCTGATTCGAAGTGGCCTCCTGCGTGAGCCCAGTGTGGGGACAATGGATTTCATTCACCGCACCTTTCAGGATTATCTAGGGGCGAAAGCTGCCGTTGAGGGGCTTGACTTCGACTTCCTTATAGCTAATGCTCATCTTGATCAGTGGGAGGATGTGATCAGGATGGCCGTTGCTCACGCTCGGCCCGCAGAACGCATTCGACTTTTTAGTGGCTTGCTCGAGCGAGGCGACTCCTCAATGGATGGTCGTCACCGGCTGCACTTGTTGGCGGCGGCATGTCTTGAGCATGCGACGGAGTTGGATCCAGTTGTGAGGGGTGCGGTGCAAGAGCGTGCGGCAGCTTTGATTCCTCCCCGTTCGGCAGAGCAGGCACGAAACTTGGCGGACGTGGGTCCTGTGGCTCTCGAATTGTTGCCTGGCCCCGAAGAGCTTTCAGGCGATAAGAGCGCAGACCAAGCTTATTTTACAGTGCTGACGGCAGGTCGCATTGGGACAGATGCGGCGATTCCCGTTCTGGCTCGCTACCGCAGTCACGAGAAACTGAGGGTCCGGGCCGAATTGGTCCGAGTGTGGGGCAGATTTGATACCGTGCATTTTGGTGAGGAAGTGATTGCCTATCTCGGCGAGTCGGACCTCTACTTCCCGGTATCTAATATTCGAGAGCTGCAGGAGCTGCATAGGTACGGGGGAAGGTCTCGTATCAAAATTATCGGACCCATCTCGCTGGAGGAGTTTATTGACGCGATTTCCCGCGATCGGCTCACTCATCTTTGGGTGGCTACGGATCTCGGCTGGGAATGGGAATGGCTTTCGATGTTCCCCAACCTCAGAGTGGTAACGATCGAAAGCTCGCTACGCAGTATTGATGTGTCCTCCCTAAGTAATGTGCATTTAAATGAGGTCCGTGTTCCTGCGGGAGCAGTGATCGTTGGGGCGGAGAAGCTGCCACCTGCCGTGAAGATTGTCCGGGAAGACCTCAATGGATAGCAGTCCGTGATTGTGTAAGTCCCTTGTGGTCCCGGGCCTGGTCTGATAAGTGCGTCGATGAACTCTCTGTCGACACGTCCCGTGCAGTGTCCTTGGTGGGCTTCATGCGGCCGCCCTCTCGCGGCATTTATTTTCCAGCCAATCTTCGATCTCGGTGGGGGAGAACCGTAGTTGTTGGCCCACACGGAAGCTGGGTATAGCTTCCCTCGCGTGATTGTCGTAGACCCAGGAGGCAGGCTTGCCGAGATAGTCGGCGAGGTCCGACACATTCCACATCTGTTGACTCATTGGCGTCCACTTCCTTAGCCTTCGGGGATGCGACACAAGGTATGGATGAATGGCGGCGACGCCAAACGGGCCCGCCTGCCATGCCAAGCGTTCTTCCTGGCGGACGATGATCTCCGAGGGGGAATGAAGAGATGCAGCTGTAACTGTGAGTGACGGATGTGTGTCGCCGTGGTGGGCTGCCGATGGGTGGGCGCGCACCAGTTGCCCCTGGGTCAGCACAGATCCAGCTCGACGGACTCGAACGGTCCGGAACGGGCGGCAGCGGAACTCAGCACGAAGTCAGCACGACCCGGCTTGGGCTCACTCGGAGTGAGTGAGCCCAAGCCGTTGACCTGTATGTTTGTCATCGATTTCGACGTCTGCTAGGGGCGCGCAGCACAGTTGGAGAACATCTGGCTGCGCACCAAGCGCTACGACGCGAACGGCAAGGTCAAGGGCGGTTCGGGTGGTGTGTGCTACCTGTACTTCCCGGCCAAGCCGGCACCGAGTCAGCACCGGGTGCTGCGGGAGCTGGGAATCCTGTGACCGGACCCGCACCGCTCCGGCGGCAGGTAGTCCCCATAGGTCGTCACCACCACCTGGCGGCGCCGCTCCCGGCCGTCGGTGGTGAGGCGACCGTAGCGACCGACCGTGATCTTGATCGACCGGTGCCCGAGCCATCGGTCGGCGATGCTCCACAGCACGAGTGAGACCATGAGGCCGTCGGCGGAGCCGTGAGGCGGATCACGTCTGACGGCGGCCAGATGACCGCGGCTCGTGCGAAAGGGCGCCGAGGAGGGGGGCGACCTGCCGTTTCATGAGGCCCGACGCATCAGCTTGATCCATTGCGTGAAACCTGTGTACAGCTGTTAACTCGCTGTTTCGGACAGAAGTTTGCACCGCGCCGTCGAGCAATGGTTACGATCACGGCATGGTTACGGCTTGGTCGCGCTCCGGCATGCTGCGGCCCCGCTCCGCGGGGCCGTTGCGTCTGCTGTGGCTGGCCGTGCTGGTGTTCGGCGTCCTGGTCACGCACGGCGCGAGCGCTGAGAGCACCCAGGGGCACGCAAGTGCCGGTGTCACCGCGCCCGTACACGCGTCCGCCGTGATGCAGGAAGGTCACACGAGCGGGGCCGCGGGTGGCGGCGCTGCCGCGAGCGCGTCGCCTGACGTTGCGGCAGCCGATGGCCAGCACGAGGGTGACGGCTCGCATCACCCGGTTGAAGACTGCGTCTCCGGCCAGCCCCAGCAAGACCTGTGTCTGGCCGCTCCAAGTCTGTCCACACGGGGCCGTACGCCATCGACCCACTCATTTGCGTTGGGGAAGTCCGCCCCCTTCCGGTCGGAGTCGGCCGTTCCTTCGTTGAGGGCTTCGAGAGTCTCCGTGGTGCAGCAGGTCTAGATTCCGGCGTACCCGACTGACCGCCGCTCTCCTGAGAGATGACAGCCCCGTCCTGCGGGACGGGTCGGCCACGTGCGGTCAGTTCCCGGCTTCCTGGGCGTCCGTAGCCACGCTTCCTCGCGTTGAACGGACCGCTGCCCGGAGCCTGCCTCTTCGGATGCCTGCTGGCCCCGATCCGCCGCTCCCTCCCCACGCCGTGGGAGCGGCGGCCGCTACCCGGGGGAACCGTGCCGTTCCACCCCCTTTCCCACGCTCACATCAGCCGCCCGGCTACCAGGGTTCGGCTGCTGCGGCTGCTTGTCCTCGTCCTCGGAGTCTTACTGCTGTGGGCGTTCGACTGTTCCGTCACGCACGCTGACGACAGTCGCACGCAGGACCGGCCCTCGGTCTCGGCCGATCTCGTCCCGCCCGCGTCGGGGGACACCGAGCGTGCGATGCCACACGGACCGCATCCACACTCCGGTGCGCATTGCGCGCCGTACGTGGTCGGCCAACTACCCTCGCAGGAACGGCCGTTGGTCACGGACACCGCGGCCCCGGCCGTCTTCGCCGGAGTGTCGGCCGGAGTGACTGCCGCCGTGGCCGGCCCACAGTGGGCCGCTCGACACGGAGGAAGCAGACCCCGGATACGGCGTTCAGGCCGCGCCACCCTCGCCGTCGTCTGCCGGTGGCGGATCTAGACGGGCCTTTCGCGGCCATCGACACGGGCCGCGCGTGCTGTCACCAGGTTCCCGAGGCGGATGCCTCTTCCTGGGCCGGACGGCGCGCCCGACGAAACCCCGTCACACCACCGATGAGAGCGGAAGATGCACCCGCAGACCACAACCGAGATCACACTGCCCGCCCGCTCGGCCCTGTCAGGGCTCGTGGGCGACACCCCGGTTCTCCGGATCTCCGATCCCCTCACCCCCGCTGACCGGGGGTTCTGGGCGAAGCTGGAGGGTTTCAACCCCGGCGGGATCAAGGACCGGCCCGGCCTGTACATGGTCGAGCGCGCTCGCGCCCGTGGTGATCTGCGCCCCGGCGCCAGGATCATCGAATCCACCAGCGGCACCCTCGGCCTGGGACTGGCGCTGGCCGGCATGGTCCACGGCCACCCCGTCACCCTGGTCACCGACCCGGGCCTTGAGCGGTCCATGACCCAGCTGCTGTCCACCTACGGAGCCCAGGTCGACGTGGTCTCCGAACCCCACCCCACCGGCGGCTGGCAGCAGGCGCGGCGCGAGCGAGTGGCTCAGCTCATGGCGCAGCACCCCGGCTCGTGGTGCCCCGACCAGTACAACAACCCCGACAACACCACCGCCTACACCCCGCTCGCGCTGGAGCTGGCCTCCGAACTGGGCCACCTCGACGTGCTGGTGTGCAGCGTGGGTACCGGCGGTCACTCCGCCGGTGTCTCCCGGGTGCTGCAGGCCCTGTACCCGGACCTGAAGCTCGTCGGCGTCGACACCATCGGCTCGACCATCTTCGGGCAGCCCGCCCGCACCCGGCTGATGCGCGGCCTGGGTTCAAGCATCTACCCCCGCAATGTCGCCTACGACAACTTCAGCGAGGTGCACTGGGTGGCCCCGGCCGAGGCGGTGTGGACCTGCCGCCGGCTCGCCGCCTCCCACTACGCCAGCGGCGGCTGGAGCGTCGGCGCGGTCTCCCTGGTGGCGGGCTGGCTGGCCCGCACCCTGCCCGCGGATACGAAGATCGCGGCGATCTTCCCCGACGGCCCGCAACGCTATCTCGGCACGGTCTACGACGACGACTACTGCGCCGCCCACGGTCTGCTCGACTCCCCGCCGCCCGTCGAACCGGAGACCATCGGCCGCCTGGACGAGAAGGAAGTCAGCCGCTGGACCCGGTGCACCACCGTGGTCGACCCGCTTACCCTGTCCGATCCGGTGCAGGAGCACGACGCTGCCGAGCTCGCCGAGTTCGACACCCAGGTGGAGGGAGACCGGTGATGGACCGGCAGTCACAGTCCGGGGGAGCCCTGGCGCAGATGCGCTCCTACCCCCGCAGCGTCCAGTTGTTGATGGTGAACCAGTTCGCCATCAACCTCGGCTTCTACATGCTGATGCCGTACTTGGCCGCGCACCTGTCCGGCACGGTCGGGCTGGCCGGCTGGGCCGTCGGACTCGTGCTCGGCATACGCAACTTCAGCCAGCAGGGGATGTTCCTGGTCGGCGGCACCCTGGCCGACCGGCTCGGCTACAAGCCGCTGATCATCGCCGGGCTGATGCTCCGCATCGTCGGCTTCGCGACCCTCGGGCTGGTGGACGCGCTGCCCGCGCTGCTCGCCGCGTCCGCGGCGACCGGGCTGGCGGGCGCCCTGTTCAACCCGGCGGTCAGGGCCTATCTGGCGGCGGACGCCGGGGAGCGCAGGGTCGAGGCGTTCGGGCTGTTCAACATCTTCTACCAGGCCGGCATCCTGCTCGGCCCCCTCGTCGGCATGGTGCTCACCGGTGTCGACTTCCGCGTCGCCTGCCTGGTGTCGGCCGGGATCTTCGCGCTGCTGAGCATCGTGCAGCTCCGCAGTCTGCCCGCCCGCCGGGCAAACGACGCGCCGACCACCAAGGGAGGCGGCCGGCCGGACGGCGTGCTGTCCCAGTGGCGCACCATCGTGGCCAACCGGCCGTTCCTGCTGTTCTCGGCCGCCATGATCGGCTTCTACGTCATGCAGTTCCAGGTCTATCTCGCCCTGCCGCTGGAAGTGCGGCGCCTGGGCGGCGACGGAACGTCCGGGACAGCGGCGGTGGCGATGCTCTTCGCCGTCTCGGGCCTGAGTACGATCCTCTTCCAGACCAAGGTGACCGCGTGGTGCAAGGCCCACATGGAGCCGGGCCGGGCACTTGCCTGGGGGCTGTTCACCATGGGCGTGGCGTTCCTGCCCCTGCTGGTACCGACGGCCGTGCCCGTGCCGGAGGGCGGAGTGGGGCTGTGGCTGCTCGCGGCCGTGCCGCCCGCGCTCTCCGCTCTGCTCCTGGCGGTGGGGACGATGATCGCCTACCCGTTCGAGATGGACACCATCGTCCGGCTCTCCGGTGACCGCCTTGTCGCCACGCACTACGGGCTCTACAACACCATCTGCGGCGTCGGCATCACGCTCGGGAACCTGCTGACCGGGGCCTCTTTGGACGCCGCCCGCGCGGCCGGCCTCTCCGCGCTCCCGTGGATCGTGCTCTGCGCGCTCGGTTTGGTCTGTGCCGCCGCCCTGTACGGACTGCAGCGTACCGGCCGCCTCGCGCCGCCGGTGCGCGAGACACAACCCGAGTCGGTGTCCGCCTGACCGATGGTCCTGCCGCAGGGGGGACGAGCTTTCCTTCGTCCTCCCTGCGGCCCTTGCGTCGAAGCCGCCGCCGTAGGAACGGCCGCCGGGGCGGCCGCTTCCTCAACGAACCCGTAGGGATGGAAATTCACCGTGAGCTCGAAACCTGTCGTACTCCTGGCTGAGAAGCTGTCGCCCGCCACTATCGGCGCCCTGGGCCCGGACTTCGAGATCCGGCTCTGCAAGGGCGCCGATCGAGCTGAACTGCTTTCCGCTGTCGCGGATGTCGACGCGATCCTGGTACGCAGCGCGACCAAGGTCGACGCGGAGGCCATCGCCGCCGCCAAAAAGCTGAAGGTCGTCGCCCGCGCCGGAGTCGGCCTCGACAACGTTGACGTCTCCGCCGCCACCAAGGCCGGCGTCATGGTCGTCAACGCCCCGACGTCCAACATCGTCACCGCCGCCGAGCTCGCCTGCGGCCTGCTCATCGCCACCGCGCGGAACATCCCGCAGGCCGATGCGGCGCTGAAGAACGGCGAGTGGAAACGCAGCAAGTACACCGGCGTCGAACTGAGCGAGAAGACCCTCGGCGTCGTCGGCCTCGGCCGCATCGGCGTGCTGGTCGCCCAGCGGATGTCCGCCTTCGGCATGAAGGTCGTCGCTTACGACCCGTACGTGCAACCCGCGCGCGCCGCGCAGCTGGGCGTCAAACTCCTCTCGCTCGACGAGCTGCTGGAGGTCGCCGACTTCATCACGGTCCACCTCCCGAAGGCTCCCGAGACCGTCGGCCTGATCGGCGACGAGGCACTGCACAAGGTCAAGCCCGAGGTGCGGATCGTCAACGCCGCGCGCGGCGGGATCGTCGACGAGCAGGCGCTGGCCAGCGCGCTCAAGGAGGGCCGCGTCGCCGCCGCGGGCCTGGACGTCTTCGCCCAGGAGCCGTGCACCGACTCCCCGCTCTTCGAGTTCGACAACGTCGTGGCCACCCCACACCTGGGCGCCTCGACCGATGAGGCCCAGGAGAAGGCGGGCATCGCCGTCGCCAAGTCGGTGCGGCTGGCGCTCGCGGGGGAGCTGGTCCCGGACGCGGTCAATGTCGAGGGCGGCGTCATCGCCGAGGACATCCGCCCCTGCGTGCCGCTCGCCGAGAACCTCGGCAGGATCTTCACCGCCCTGGCCGGTGAGGTCGCGGTCCGGCTCGACGTCGAGGTCTATGGCGACATCACCCGGCACAACGTCAAGGTGCTGGAACTCTCCGCACTCAAGGGCGTCTTCGAAAACGTCGTCGACCAGGCGGTTTCCTACGTCAACGCACCCCTGCTCGCGCAGGAAACGCAAGGTCGACGTGCGCCACACCACCAGCTCGAAGTCCCCCGACCACCACCATATGGTGACCGTCCGCGGCACCCTGAACAGCGGTGAACAGGTCGCGGTGTCCGGCACCCTGACCGGCCCCAGGAACATCCAGAAGATCGTGTCGGTGGGTGAGCACACCCTCGACCTCGCGGTCAGCGACCACCTGATCTTCCTGCGGTACAAGGACCGGCCCGGCGTCGTCGGCACCGTCGGCCACGTACTCGGCGAGGCGGGCCTCAACATCGCCGGGATGCAGGTCTCGCGGTCCGTGCCGGGTGGTGGGACGCTCGCCGTCCTGAACGTCGACAGCAACGTCCCCGCCGACGTACTCAACGAAATCGCCCAGGAGATCGACGCCACCTTCGCCCGCTCGGTCAGCCTCGGCTGACCCACATCAAGGTCGCAGAACCCGGGCCGCTCACTGCTTCGGCGGTGGGCGGCCCGAGGCCGCATGCGGACAGGACGAGCTGCCGTGGGCGCCGCCGATCTCCGCGAACCCGGCCTGGAGGCGGTTCGCGGCCTGAGCGGCGAAGGCGATGACGACGGAGAGGCCGAACACGACGTGTACGCCACCCCCGCCGCCCCCGCGTCGGCGACCGCCCCTGGCTGTCGGTGAGGCCGTGGTGGCGCGCGTTGTAGTACGCGAACAGTCGGAACCCCACGATGTGGAGTGCCGCCACCACGGCAGCATTGCCGAAGCGGTCAGTGGCCGCCGCTCGACTCGACGGCGAGGCGCTTGGTAAAGGTTTTGCCGCTGTCCTTCGACTCGTACACGCCGTTCTGCGTCGCGGCCAGGACGTGCTGGGCGTCGACGGCGGTGAGTGCTTGAGGCTGTCCGCCGGGGACGGTGGCGAGCTTCTTCCATGTGGCGCCGCCGTCGGTGCTGCGGCTCAGCCTGCCGGAGGTGTCGATGCCGTAGAGGGCGTTCTGGGCCTTCCAGGCGAGGAAGGCCATCACCGGCTGCCTGCCCTTGGCGAAGGTCTTGCCGCCGTCGGTACTGCGGGCGACTCCTTCCGCGGTGGTGGCGAGGACGAGGCCGGCGTCGTCCGGATCGACTGCGATGTCGAGCGCCTGGAACGTCGCCCCGTCCTTCCAGGTGGTGCCGTCCTTGGTGGTGCGGAGCAGGCCGTTGGTGGAGTCGTAGCCGTAGACGGTGCCGTGTGCGTAGTCCAGAGCGTGGAAGTCGGACTTCCCTGGGAGGGAGAGCGACCTCCAAGTCCTGCCCGCGTCGGTGCTCTTGATCAGTCCCTTGTTGCCGGGGCCGTCCGCTCCGGAGGCGGGATGGCCGCTGGCGTAGAAGGTCTTGCCCTGGGCCACCGTGAAGCCCATGAAGTCGTCCTTGCTGTCGCCCACCGGCTTGGGATTGCCCTTGGAGCCGGGGGTGTAGATGCCTTCGTGGGTCGCGACGTACAGGCGCTGGTCGGATGGGTCCAGCCCGAGTCCGTGGATGTGGCTGACGGTGGTGACGGCATCGGACGAGTCCGTGTCGCCGTCTCCGCTGGAGCAGGCGGCCAGTGTGAGGCCGAGGGCGACGGCGGCGGCTGCCTGGACGGCGCGGTGCATCTTTAGGAGTCCTCGGGAATTGTGGGGGCGGGCCGGAACATGACCGGGCGCGGCCCAAGTAAGGAGTTCGAGGGGGCGACCGCCCCGGGCTCCCCGGAGTGACCGGCTGAGCCCGGGGCGGTCGGCGTGTGATCGGATCAGAGCTTGTCGAGGATGCCCTGGAGCGTCTTGACCTCGGCGGTCTGGTTCTTGACGACATCGTCGGCGAGCTTCTTGGCGGTGGCGTTCTTACCGCTCTTCTGCTCGTCCTTGGCCATGTCGATCGCCCCGTTGTGGTGGTCGATCATCATCTGCGCGAACATCTTGTCGAAGTCCGTGCCCTTGGCGGCCGTCAGCTCCTTCATGTCCTTGTCGGACATGATCCCGGGCATGCCCGAGTTCTCGGAGCTGCCGGAACCGTGATCCATACCGGGCATGCTGCTGCCGGATCCGTGGTCCATGCCGGGCATGCCGCTGCCCGACTCGGGCTTGCCCCATGCCTTGAGCCAGGACTTCATCGTCTTGATCTCGGGATCCTGCGCCTTCTCGATGTCCCCGGCGAGGGTCTTGATCTTGGCGTCCTCGGCGCGCTCGTCGGCGAGCTTGGACATCTCGACGGCCTGCTCGTGGTGGGGGATCATCATCTGCGCGAACTTCACATCCGCGTCGTTGAACGCGCCCGGTGCGGGGTTCTCCCCGGTGGTCGCGCTCGCCGAGGCGGAGCTCTTGCTCTTGCTCCCGTGGTCCATGCCGCTCATGTCGTCGTCGTTGCCACAGGCGGCGAGGACCAAGCCTGCGGCGGCGACGGTGCTGACGAGAGCGATGCGGCGGACGCGCGGACGGAGCGTGCTGCGCTTGATGGCGGTCATGTCGAAAACCTCGTGGTGTCTGTTCTGCGGAAGGTCTGTCGAACGGGGTGCGCGGGCAGCACAAGCTGCCCACGGTGGCGTTCGGCCTAGATCCGCAGGACTGACAGTTGAGCGAGGTCGGGCGGTCTGCGCGGAGGAGGATTGGGACGCAGGGCCGCCACGGCGCCATCGCGAAGCCGTGTCAGCCACTCCGTCCTGCGGCTCAGGACCGCGCGGAGAAGGCCGGCGAGAACCCACGTGCCGAGCACGGCCACGCACAGCGAGGCCATGTTCATCCCCATGGCCGGGGAGTGGGAGGTCGCCTTGCCGTCCTGATGGGAATCCGAAGAGTGCGAGGAGGCGACAACATCCTGCGACGAGGACATGCCGGCGCCCTTGTGGGCGGTCGTGGCCGATGCGTGAGCCGCTCCCATGCTCGTGTGGGAGGCGCTGTCGGGATGGCCCATCGAGTGCATCACGAAGACGCCCAGCGCGAGCACGACGACGAGCAGCAGATGCCCGAGGGCACCTCCTGTTCGTACGCGTCGGCTCACCTGCACGTCGTGACTCCCTCTGTGGTCGCTCCGCTCCCCGACAGTACCGAAGCGGATGGGATCATGCCGCGCGGGTCGGGCGCCGGGGTGACCTACTAAGCTGTTTGGCAGTAATGGTAACGGCAGGGAGGCGGACGCATGCGCACCTGGACGCCACGTCAGTGGGTGGCGGCGATGGCCGTGGCCCTCGTCGCCGGAGTCGCTATCGGTGTGCCGACCGGAGTGGTGCCCACGCCCCTCTACACCCGGATGACCACGGTGCTGTGGTGGAACTATCCGGTCTGGGTGGCGTCATCGCTGCTCATGGGGCTGCTGGTGGCGACGTATGTGCATGCGCCTCGGGCCGCGCGGCCCGATGGGCCACGAGGGCGCCGGGCGCTGCTCGCGGGCGTGCTGTCCGCGTTCGCCGTCGGCTGCCCGATCTGCAACAAACTGGTGGTGCTGGCCCTCGGGGTGAGCGGAGCCCTCTCGTACTGGGCACCCGCACAGCCCGTCCTGGCCATGGCCTGGCTGGGGCTGCTCGCACATGCCCTGGTACGGCGTCTGCGCACGGCTGCCGCTTGCCCCGTGCCCACCGCGCCCTCTCGCCGAGGCTCCGCGGGGCTCCAGGACTCTGCCCCCTACGATGAGCGATCACTGGTGCCGGAGGCTTCGCGTTCCGGGGGCGAAGGGAGCGATCGTGCGTCAGCTGGGTGAGCTCGAGGCGGAGATCATGCACCGCCTGTGGGCCTGGGGGCGGCCGGCGACCGCGCGCGACGTACTGCTGGACATCAGCAAGAAGCGGCCCATCGCCTACAGCACGGTGAAGACCGTGGCCGACATTCTGCACGGTAAAGGCATGCTGAAACGGCACAAGGAGGGGCGGGCGTGGGTGTACGAGCCCACGTGTACCCGACAGCAGTACACGGCGTCGCGGATGCAGGAGGCGCTCGGCGGTAACCCGGATCCGGTCGGAACTCTGGTCAGTTTCATCGAACAGATCACGCCGGAAGAGGCAGACGCCCTGCGCTCGGCTCTCCGAGCGGCCAGGAAGCGGAGTGATGTGTGATCACGGCTGTGGCGCTGGCTGGATACGCGGCCCTGGTGGGCGCCGCGATGCCACCTCTGCTGTCACGGGCGCGATGGCCCCACCGTGCTCCGGTCCTGGCGGCCCTCGCATGGCAGGGACTGATGGTGACGTTCGTCGTCGCCACCGCGCTCACGGTGTACCACCTGGTTCTCACCGAGCGGCATGTACATGAGGGTCTCGTCGGACTGCTCGGCGTCTGCGCTCTGACCGCCGACGTACCGGTGAGCGAGTCCGCGCCCACCCTCGGGGATGCCCTGGCGCTCAGCTCTCCCGCCGTGATCGTGCTGCTGCCTCTCGGCTGGTTCGTGCTCTGTGCCTGGCGGGCCCGCCGAGCGAGGCAGCGTCACCTCGACATGCTCGCCCTGATCGGTGAGCCTGCCCCCGGGTACGACGCCACGGTCGTGGACCATGGCGCCCCCGCCGTGTACTGCCTCCCCGGGCGTCGGCGTCGTGTCGTCATCACCCGGGGAGCCCTCGACGTTCTGTCCGATGCGCAGATGCGTGCCGCACTGGAGCACGAGCGCGCTCACATGGAGGGCAGGCACCACCTTCTCCAACTGCTCGCGGACGCGTTCTCCCGCGCCTTCCCCGGCCTGCCGCTCGCCCGGCATGCCAAGGAGCAGATCACACTGCTGGTAGAGATGATCGCGGATGACAGGGCCCTGCGAAGCCACTCCAGGGACGCGCTGGCGACCGCCCTGTGTGAGGTAGCCGCGGGGCAGGCGCCGCAGGGAACACTGGGCGTGGGCGGGCCGGGTGCCCTCATCCGGCTGCGCCGCGTCCTCACACCGCAACCCCGGCCGCACCGCGCGACGTGGCTGGGTGTCGTGGCGGCCAGTGCCGCGGCTCCACTGCTGCCCCTGCTGGTGGCCTGCGGACCCTGATCACACCAATCCCTGCCCCCACTCCTGTCCGGGAGCCCCCGCCCGCCTTCCTGCCTGCGCCAGGGGCGCCGCTCGAGCAGAGGCTCCCGGTTCGCGAGGTGCTGCCGACACCGTACTGCTATGCCGCTTAGCGGGGCCTGGGATGAGCGCGGGCGGCGTTCTGGCGTGCTGTCAGGCTTGGAACTGCCCCGACCGGCCGCCGGTTCCTCGACTCCGAGCCGTGCGGCAGCGGCACCGCGCCGGTCACCACGCGCCTGCCCGACGAGAACGGACTGCGCAGGATCGCCCTCGCCTTCCCCGCCGAACACACCCGGCTCGACCGAGGGGCGGCGTCCAGGCGAAACGCAGCAGGCTGTCTCCCGGGGCGGCGGCGAGAAGTCGGGGGATGGGGTCGTGCCAGTCCCGGAATCGATCGGACAACTGGTCCAGGTCGTGTGCAGGGGTGGCGTGCTCAGGGGCGCTCTCGCAGGCGAACCAGTAGATCCGGCCGTCGTTGACCGCGGCGACGCCGAAGCGGGTTGCCGTACTCGCGGCGGGCCTTGCGGTGCGCCGGGGCCGCCGGGTTCACCGTCAGAGGGTCAGGTGCGTACGGGCCCGATCTGTCCCGTCAGTGGGAACAGAGCTTCCGCATTCCCGAAGGCGATCTTGGAGCGGTCCGTGGGGTGGGGGACGGCGTCGAAGAAATTCCGGACTGCTGCCGCGTCGGGCCGGTGGAAGGGATAGTCGGTGGAGAACAGCACTTGGTCGGTGCTGGTGAAGTCGAGCGTGTGACGCAGCAGGCGTTCGTGGAGCATTCCGCTGCTGGTGATGTGGATATTGGTGGTGAGGTAGTCCGAGATCCGGCGTTCGAGGTGCGTGGCGACACCTGAGAGGCTGTCGACCCGGTCCATCCAGAACAGCAGCATCTCGCCCCAGTGGCCGAGGACGAGCTGGAGGTCGGGGTGGCGGTCGAAGGTGCCGCGCAGGATCAGACGTAGCGCGGCGAGGCCGGCGTCCATGTGCCAGCCCCAGCCGAAGGTCGCCAGGCCGAGGTCGACCTGGGGGCTCAGACCCCGGTAGGCGGCATCGCGCAGTTGGTGGGACGGGATCTGCGGATGGATGAAGATCGGCTGGTGGAGGCGGGCCGCGGTGGCGAACAGATCGTCGTACGCGTCGTCGTCCAGCGGGCGGTTGCCGGCACGCCCGTGCACCATCGCGCCTACGTGCCCCAGGCGGGTGGCACACCGTTCCAGTTCCGTGGCCGCCGCCTGCGGGTCGCCGGTGGGCAGGGTCGCGAACGCCCGGAGCCGGGTGGGGTGCGCGGTGACCGCGTCGGTGGCCTCGTCGTTCGCGTCGCGAGCCAGGACAACGGCTTCGCGGGCCGGGAGAGCCTGGGTGGCGGGGGGTGACGACCGACAGGATGGACAGGTCGATGCCGGCGGCGTCCATGGTCTCGATGCGGCCCGGGCCGATGTCTTCGAGCCGGGCCTGGTTGTCGCCCATGGTGTTGAAGGCGGTGCTTTCGTCCCGTTCGGAGCCCTGGAGACGGTCGAGCGCGTCGCGGATGGCGACGCTGTTCCAGTGTTCCTCGATAGCGATGATCTTCATGTTCTCGTTTTCTTCCGCTCGTCGGGCGTAGGGGCTGGTGTCACCAACGGACGCTTTCCACGGTGAGGCGGCCGTCGGCGGCGGCCAGGCGGTGCAGCTCGGTCTCACCCGTGCCGCGGACCGTGGCGGTCACCTGCCGGCCCCGCCTCAGGTATGCGGCAGCCAGTGCGCAGCCCAGCCCGCAGGATGCCCCGATGATCAAAGCGGTCCTGCCGTCGGCTGCTGTCACGACTGCTCCTACGTCGTTCGTTCACATGCGTCATCAGCACAAGGGCTGACCTCATGCGCCGGCGGGCTCGGCACCGGTCTGAGCCGCATCAGTTACCTATCACTTGACAGGCAATGTACGAAGCCGGCACATAGCTGTCAATTGATAACTATCTGAGGGTAGGCAAGTTAGCCTGACGTGGTGGACGAGAAACAGACCTCACAGCTCTTCGAGCTCGCTGACCTGATCCTGGCGGTGGGCCGCCATATCCAGGCATCCAAGGAGGCTGCAGCCGAGTCGGGGACGCCCCTGCAAGGAGCCGTGATGCGTTTCATCGACCGCCACCCGGGCACGACTCCCGGTGCCGCGGCCGAGGCCACCCAGCTGATCTCCAGCAACTTCAGCAGGGCGCTACGAGGGCTGGAGAAGAACGGCCTGGTACGGCGAGACGTGGACGAACACGACGCACGCCGAGTACGCCTCTACCCCACCGACAAGGCGGAGGAGAACTTGCGGCGGCTGCGGGAGGCATGGAGCCGCCTGCTCGCCGGGGCCGTCACCGATACCGACGAGATTGCCACGGTGATTTCGACCCTTCAGCGCATCGAGGCCCGGCTCGCCCAGAACCCGGACCGCCCGGGCGAGCTCCGATAGCCACCACGGCCGTCCCCGAGCCCGGCGCGTTGAGGTTGCGGTGCTTGGACGGGGGAAGCGCCGACGACGGGCATAGGCGGCAGACACCGTTGCCGGGCGCCGAGATGGCGCGCTGTGGTCGAGTGGCGGAGGCGCCGGCGCCCAGTTGGCACCGGGTTCTGCGGGACGCATTCCCTCCGGCGGCGGACAGCCGCCGGAGGTCGGCCTCACAGGCTCGTGGGCCCTTCGAGGGCTTGCAGCGTCCCCGCGGGCAGCCGGTCGTTGCCCCAGCTGCGCTCGATGTAGCCGATGATCCGCGCGATGTCTTCGGCGGGCACCCGCTCCGGTTCGCCCTGCTCGAGCGGGTCGGCGTGGAAGATGTAGAGCCGCGAGGCGAACTGGTCGAACGGCAGTGAGGCCTCGCCGAACCGCTCGCCGTTGCCCGCGGTGGAGACGACCACGCCGTCGCCCCAGTCCTGGCCGCTGTCGTTGTTCGGGTTGAAGAAATACACCCTCATGACGTCCTGGGGGTCCGGCGCGGCCCGCAGGATCGTGATCGCGTGCCAGCCGACGTAGCGGGCGGCGCTGTCGGTGACGGCGACGCCGGCCGGCTGCGGATGGATCAGCGGCTGCTCGCCGTTGTAGGTCGGGTGATAGGTGGCGTGGAACTGCCGCAGGAACGCGTCGAGGTCGACCAGGTTTCCGGTCGCGACGTCGACGTTGATGTGGAACCCACGGCCCGCCCACCAGCCGTGGAACTCGGGGTTGACCCACCGGTGCGGGTCCCCTGGCCGCGCTGCGCAGCGCCGTCCCATCTCGGCGTAGATCCGGTCCAGGTGGGGCACCACGAGCAGCGACACGGGGTCCAGGTCCATCGGCAGCGTGCTCGCCACTCCGATCGCGCTGTCCTTCGACGAGATCGGCTGACCCTCGAAGTGCATGAGGACCTCGTCGTCGCGGGCCGCCCAGACCACCATTTGCAGCAGGTAGTCCGGGTCGTTGTAGGACCACATCGACAGCGCGCGGGCCGACTGGCAGGTGGGGTTGTCGCCCTGACCGACGCCGAGCGGCTGGCCCAGCATCGAGAGCACCCCGGCGACCAGCCGCGCCCGCGGCCCCGGCACGTCGCCGAAAACCGTCGTCAACCGCTCCCGCGCGGCCGGGGACAGCTCAAGCGACAGCTGGCGCCACAGCGCGGGCACCACCGGCGGCTCGTAGAGGATGCCGCGGTCGAGCAGCAGCGCCAGCCCGTAGACGCTCTGCGCCGTCTGCGGGTGCACGGCCACCTCGATCAGCCGGTGCACCAGTTCGCTGTAGCGCATCAGGCAGTTCCGGCCGGTGTCGGAAAGCCCGAGCGCCTCGCCGACGAGGTAGTCGCTCTCGCGCAGGAGGAACCGGAGCAGTTCCGCATGGTACGGCGACACCAGACCGGTGTCGTGCATCGCCCGCGCGAACCCCGCCGCCTCGTACTGCAGGCCGCCGGTGTCCATCGCCTCGAGCCGGGAGCGGAAGACCTCGATGCCCGGGTCCTCCCGGCACGCCTCGGTGGTCCCGAACAGGCTCGTGATGAGCCGGTCGATGCCCAGCCCCGACGACCCACCGAGAGCGACGTCCGGATCGTCGAGGTAGATCGAGATCCGGGTGATCAGGGACTTCACCGCCTCGACCTGGATCGGACGCTGGCGCAGGATCCGCCAGATCTCGTCGACCAGGTTGTCCAGGACGCTGTCGTAACCGATCCCTTCGGCGAGGTGGCGGAACAGGTCCCGGATGAGCTGTGCGGTCCGGCCCGCTTGGGTTCGCTCCGCCTCGCTGGGCGGGGTGAACAACAGCTCCAGGTTCATCGCCAGCACCTGGGACAGGAACTGGCGGGCGTCCTCGGCGGGCAACTTCGGGTGCGCGAAGTCGCCGCGGGCGACGGCGAGCATCCGCAGCTCGCTGGTCGCTTCCATGACCACGGTGTCCGCGTCTCCGCTGTGCAGACCCGGGCCGACCAACGCCGGGATGAGGATCTCCGGTGATGCCCAGTCCGTCCCCTGGAAAAGCCCGGCTTCCTCAAGGGCCTGCGCCCTGCCCTGGACCGCCGCGGCGCCGCCCGGCTGCATGAGCACTCGCCGCACTGCTTCCAGGACCCGCCGCAGCTTCGTGTGCTTGCCGAAGTCGCGGGTTTCGGCCATGGCCTGGATGGCGTCGTCGAGTGAGGTCACGCGCTTGTCCAGCGTCGTGGCCTCACCGTTGACGTCGACGGTCGGTTTCAAAGGGTTTCCTCGGGTAGGGCTCCTGCGTCCACGGGGTCGTCAGACGTAGAAGTCGAGCTCTTCCTGCTTCTTCAACAGGTCGCGCATCCGGTAGGGGTCCTCACCGAAGAAGTACACCAGACCCCAGTGGGTGCCGAACGCGGTCCTCTTGGTGACGGTCTCCTCGAGCGGAGTCGAGAGGTCGTGCGACTCGTAGTAGTCGTCGTCCTCGGTCTCCTCGGGGATCTCCAGGTCGCTGACGACGCGGCGGCGCGGGTAGACCCCGAAGCAGCCGGCGACCCCGGACGCGTCGACCACCTCGCGCGGGAAGAAGGCGTCGATCTCCTCCTCGGTCGTCTTCGGGTCGAAGGCCAGCACCAGCCCATGGTAGGCGTTGAACCCGTATGCCCGCTCCAGCAACTCGAACACCTTGAATCCGGGCGGCCGGTAGGCGACCTCGCCGAAGTACATCTCGCCGTCACTGGTGACGAAATACTCTGGGTGTACGAAGCCGAACTCGATGTCGAAGGTCTTGATGAGCTTCTCGATCTGCGCCGTGATCTGCGGGCGGTACCGCTCCAGTTCCGGGGTTGCCGGCACGAACACCGAATAACCCAGCGTGACGTATTCGGAGATGTTGAGGAACTTGATCTTCCCGTTGTGTACCCACGCCTCGACCGCGAACTCCCAGCCATCGAGGTGGGATTCCATGAGGACCGGGAACTCTTCGTCCGGAATCGTGTCGATCTCGTCCGGGGTGCGGATGACGCGGTGCCCGAGGCATCCCGCCTTGTCGAACGCCTTGAGATGGATCGGGTCGTTCGGGTCGCCGTCCAGCTTGAGCAGGGTCTGGTTGACGCGCTTGAGGAAGCGGATCACGTCGTCCCGGTCGTGGGCTTCCTCGAATATCCCGACCCGGATGCCGCCGAGTTGCGCGCGGCGCTTCATCAGTGCCTTGTCCCGCAGGAGCATGGCCTGACCGTACAAACGCGGGTTGTTCAGCAGGACGGAGTTGATCGCCCCTGCCCATTCCACCGTTTCCTCGAACAGCGGGATCGCGACGTCGACCCCCTCGTTCTGAAGAGTCTCGGCGATTTCCATGGAGCGGTCGTTGAGCCGTTCGAAATTCCACGGCACGTAGGGGATGCCGTGCTCGACGCAGTACTCCTCGGCCCACTCCGGCGCCACGACGACGTATCGCCGGTCGAACCGGTCGAGGGCTTCCACCGCGTTGAGACTCCAGCCAAGTAGTGCTACATATCCTTTGTCCGGGTTCTTGGTGGTCGGTTCGACTTGTGGCATAGGCAGTTTCTCCTTCGGCGCGTGCGCTCATCGACGGCGTGACGTGCGCCTACCCGGTGATCTGCCGCGCAAGCAATTCACCTCCGTGTGTGGGGTTTCGCGGCGAAGCGACGCGGACCGGCACCGCCGGTCCGCGTCGGCATCCCCTCGGGGCCGGGCCGCCTGATAAATAATGTGCCAAGCGCGCCATCGCGCCCATTACGCCGCGGCGCGCACCTCCTCGGCGGCGTCGCCGTGGAGCGCCACGCGGACCAGGGCCGCGGCGAGCCGGGGGAGGTCCTTGCCGGACACCAGCTTCTCCAGGGACGCGGCGCTCTTCGGCAGGCCGACGCGCTCGGCGCCCTCCTGCGCCTTCCGGTCGAAGTACGGGGCGAACTCCGGCCAGACGCCCTGCGCCTCCCGCAGGAAGATGTCGACCCCGGCCGGTCCGATGCCGGTGATCTCCCGCAGCAGCTTCCGCGGGTCCCCGGCGTCGCGCAGCCGCCGCAGATCCCCGCCGTACTCGCGCAGCAGCAGCTCGGCGGCCTCGCCGAGCTGGGTCGCGGTCCGCTCGTCGTAACGGCGGTAGCCGCCCTCGCCCAGCGCGTCGACGCGCTGCTGCCAGGTGGCGTCGGCCATCTTCCGTGGATCGCGCATCCCGGCGTCGAAGAGGGCGCGCGCGGAGGCCACCGCGATGTCCGCCTTGATCCGGGCGGACAGCAGATGGGCCAGCACCAGCAGCTGGTAGAGGGAGCCGGGGGTGTTCCGCAGGGTGATTCCGGCCTCGGCCGCGTAGGTCGTGCCCTGCCGGTCCAGCAGACTGCGTACCACGCTCGCGTTCTTGTCGCTCTTGTCCTTCTCGCTCATGTCGGAGCCCACCTCCTCGCTGAGGTCCTGTGGCGACGGACGGCCCCCGCGAGTGCCCGCCGCGGAGCGGTTCACTCCGGTCACTCCGGCCCGCTCCGCATGATCTTCCAGATGCGGGTGGCCACCTGGAGGTTGAGCCTGCTGTCCACGTCCGTCAGATCGCTGCCGCTGATCTCGCGGATCCGCTGGAGCCGGTAGCGCAGCGTGGAGCGGTGGATGACCAGGGCGGCGGCCGTCTCGCTGTAGTTGCCGCCGCGGTCGAAATACGCGGTCAGCGTCTCGACCAGGGCCGTCCGGTGCAGCGCGTCGTAGTCCAGCAGCGGGCCCAGCCACTCCCGTACGAACTGCTCCACCTCCCGCTGATCCTTTCCGGTGCGCAGAATGCGGTACAGGCCCAGGTCGTCGAAGAAGGTGATGCCGTACGCGCTGTGCGAACCCTGCCGGACCTCCAGCGCGCGAAGCGCCTCCTGATACGAACGGGGGACCTCGTGCGGGGCGTCGCAGCGGCCGCCGACGCCGACCGCCCCGGCCGGTGAGCCCAGCTCCCGGCTGAGCGCCGCGTGCAGCGCGCGCTCGGCCGGACGGCCCCGCGCCACCAGCACCGCCGTACCGGAGCGGCGGGTCGGCAGCACCCGCAGCCCCAGCCCCGAGGCCGCCCGGCCGACGGCGCGCAGGAAGCCGTCGTCCGCCGGTCCGTCCGCCCAGCGCACGGCGACCACATGGTGCGGACCGTGCAGATCGTGGCCGACCGCCTCGGCTCGGGCGTAGGCGCTGGTGTCGTCCGCGCCCGTGAGCAGGTCGTCCACCAGCTCGCGCCGCAGCCGCAGCTCCAGTTCGGCCAGCTCCCGCAGATGCGCCAGCTCCAGGGCGAGCGCGGACGCGGCCTGGTCCAGGGCGCGTACGGCCCGCTCGTCGGCCCGGCCCTCGGGGTCCAGCAGGCACAGCGCGCCCAGTGGCTCGCCCCGCGGCGTGGCGACCGCGACCAGCCGGTCCCGTACCCGGGCCGGGCGGGACCGGCGGGCGGTCTCGCGCAGCAGCTCCTCGCGCTGCGCCGGATCCGGCTTGGGGTACGGATCGGGGCGCCCGGGGCCCGCCCAGGCCCGCAGATTGCCGAACCGGTCCTCGACGGCGGCGGGCAGGCCGGTGACGCGGTGCAGCGCCCGGGCGATACCCGCCTCGCCGTCGCCGCGGGCGCCGGCCCGGGCCAGGGCGTCGTGCACCTCGTGCAGATGGCCCAGGTCGGAGAGGGCGCGGTCCAGCCGCCGCCGGATCGCCTCCCGCTCGCCCCGGGCCCGGCGCAGCTCGGCGGCCTGGGCGCGCTCCCGGCGGTGGGCGGCGGCGATGGACAGCGCCGCGGAGGTCTGGTGCACCAGGAGGGACAGCAGGAACCGCTCGTCCTCGCCCGGCCGGTCACGGGAACTGACCACCAGCGCGCCCCGCAGCCCGTTCGGCGCGTGCTGCCCGTCGGACTCGTGCGGCCCGTCCGGCTCGCGCAGGGCGAACGCCCACCCCCAGCCCCGCCGGGGGAAGCGCACCGGCCCGTCCCGGCCCGCCAGCTCCCGGACCCGCGCGTCCAGGGCCGGGGTCGCCCGGAAAGCGTCGCCGGGGCAGCGCACCAGGCCGTCGCCGAGCAGCAGGTAGCCCGCCTCGGCGCGGCCCGCGCCGACGGTACTGACCTGGGCCATCGCCCGGCGCAGTATCTCCGCCTCGTCCCGGCTGTCGAACATGGCCAGACAGCGCAGCATCAGCTCATCGGCGACACCTGAGGGGGCCATGCGGTCCGGAGTACCCGTATCCGGGCGAATCACCGCAAGAGGGCAAATTAGGGACCGTAATTTCGACCTCGGGGACGCAGGCGCACCGTCGTCCCGCCTTGCCACCCTGACGGGGTGGGCCTCGGTCCCGCCAATGGTCCGGCCAATGTCGCCCGCTACGGCAAGGAGGGTGAACGCCATGGCCATCGATCCCGACCCCCATCTGTCCATGGTGCGCCCGGTCGCCCCGCGGACCCCGGAGGGATGCGAGGAGTGCCTGCGCCTGGGATCGCCCTGGGTGCGTCTGCGGCTCTGCCTGACCTGCGGACACGTCGGCTGCTGCGACTCCTCCCCGCTCGAGCACGCCCGCGCCCATGCCGCCGCGGCGAGCCATCCCATCGTCGAGCCCCTGGAAACGGGCGAGGAATGGCGGTGGTGCTACGTCCACGAGGCCCTGGTCCGACCCGCAGAAAACCATCACCACGCAGGATCACGGAGGTGAAGGACGATGAGCATGCCCGTCCGACGAAACCGGGGCGCAGGCCCCCTCGAACGCCCCCGGGGCTGGAGCCGCAACCCGCTGGCGGAATTCGACGAACTGCTCAGCCAGATGGGCGGACTCCTCGAATCCACCGTCGGCGCCGCCGCACCCGGCCCCTCGGTGTGGGCGCCCGCCGCCGACGTCACCGAGGCCGACGACGCCTACCGGGTCGAAGTGGACCTCCCCGGCGTCCGGCGCGACGACGTGGACGTGGAGGTGAGCGGCCAGGAGCTGACCGTCTCCGGCGAGATCGGCGAACGCGAGCGCGAGGGCGTGCTGCGCCGGAGCACCCGCCGCACCGGCCGCTTCGAGTACCGGATGCTGCTGCCCGCCGAGGTCGACACCGAGGCCGTCCGGGCCGGGATGGCCGACGGTGTGCTCACCATCACCGTCCCGAAGGCGGAAGCCGTGAAGCCCCGTCATGTCGAGATCACCGAGAGCGGGGAGACCGGTGGCGGGCGGCAGGCCGAAGCCGGGAGAACGCGCGTGACGGATGAGGCCGCTGAGGGCACCGAGGCCCAAGGGGCCGATAAGTCCCGCACATCCGGCTGGGGGTTCCGCGGCCGCGACCGCTGAACCCCACCTCTTCACGGCGGCGCCCCACCCGGGCGCCGCCGACCGATGCCCGGCTTCTCCCGGCTTCTCCCGGCTCCGCGGGTACATCCGGATGGCCAATGTCCATTTTTCCTTTCCCCAGCCAACGGTTGATCAGTAATCTCGCCTCAGCAGCGGGTTGCCCTGCCGCTCGTCGTCGTGCTCCACTGCCCCGAGGACGCGGACGACCCCGAGGGCGGCCCCGGAAGCCGGAAGAGGGCGAAGGAAGTGCGGGACTTGGAAGCCACCTGGCGGCCGGCGGGCATCTACGCCACAAGCGCGGACATCGACGCCACGGGCGAGGACGAACCAGCCCGAGGCGGCGTCCCCCCGGCGAGGCGTGCGATATGACCTCCACGCCGGGCGGGCCGAGACGTCGGGACGGCGCCGGGGACGCCGAGGCGGACCACGACAGGCTGCGGCGGTTCGCGGCGATCTGGAGCCGGGCCGTCCACCCGATGGCGGCCACCGCCATGAGCCTTGACGCGTTCGAGAGCTATCTGCTGCCGCTGGCCCACCGGCTGAGCGAGGCCCTGCACACCGAGCCCTTCGACACCGCCGACGCCTACGAGGTGGGCGCCGCCCTGGTGAACGCCCAGTGCGACGAGCCCGAGGCGCTGCCCGCGATCCTGGGCATCATCGACGCGTATCTGGCGCCCTACTCCCCGCCGGACCCGGCGATGAGCGACGAGGACGTACGGGCCCGCTGCGCCCGGCTGCAGCACGCGCTCGCCGCCGGGTTCGTCCGGGAGCTGCGCGAGCGTGAGCGCGACGAGCGGAAGGCCGTCTCCCGCGCCGCGCTGACCGCGCGCATGGAGGCCGAGAAGGCGCTGCACGCGAGCGAGGCCAAGTTCCAGGCCGTGTTCGAGGGCGCGGTGATCGGTGTGGGGATCGCCGGGCTCGACGGCGAAGTCCTCGTGGTCAACGAGGCGATGGCCAGGATGTTCGGCGGTGCCTCCTTCTTCCGCCCCGGCCGCAACGTCACCGAGTTCGTCCACCCCGACGACGCCCCGGGCGTCCACGAGATGTACCGCGAGCTGGTGATGGGAGAGCGCGACCACTTCCGCATCGAGAAGCCGCACTACCGCGACGACGGCAGCGTGCTGTGGACCAATCTCACCGTCACCCTGCTCCGCGACTCCGGCGGCGCGCCCCAATACCAACTCGCGCTCGCCGAGGACATCACCGAGCACCGACTGCTGCGCGAGCGGCTGCGCTACGAGGCCACCCATGACGAGCTGACCGGGCTGCCCAACCGCACGCTGTTCCTGGAACACCTCGACCAGGTGCTCGCCGCCGCGGCCGACGCCCAGCGCTTCGGCGTGTGCTACCTGGACCTCGACGGCTTCAAGGCCGTCAACGACAGCCTCGGGCACGTGGCGGGGGACCGGATGCTGCGGGCCGTCGCCGAGCGGCTCCAGGGGTGCGTGACCTCCCCGCACGAGCTGATCGCCCGGGTCGGCGGCGACGAGTTCCTGGCGCTGGTCACCGGGCCCGCCGCGCAGGCGGACGGCACGTCGATGGCCCGCCGGATGCTCGCCGCGCTCGCCGACCCCGTCCAGGTCGAGGGCCGTGAACTGCGGGTACGGGCCAGCATCGGCGTCGTCGACGGGCGGGCCGGCGAGCTGTCCCGGGCCGAGGTGCTGCGCAGTGCCGACATCACCATGTACCGGGCCAAGGCCGCGGGCGGAAACCGCTACGAACTCGCCGACGCCGACGAGAGCGCCCGGGTGATCGCCCGTCACAGCCTCAGCAATGGGCTGCCGTCGGCCCTGGAGAACGGCGAGTTCTTCATCGAGTACCAGCCGCTGGTGCGGCTCACCGACGGCACCGTACGCGGCGCCGAGGCGCTGGTGCGCTGGCTCCACCCGGTGCACGGGGTGCTCGGCCCCGACCAGTTCATTCCGCTCGCCGAGGACACCGGACTCATCGTGCCGCTCGGCCGCTGGGTGCTGGAGCAGGCCGCCCGGCAGGCCCGCGCCTGGCAGGACGCCGAGCGCGACGCCGAGCGGCTGCGGGTCAACGTCAATCTGTCGCCCTGCCAGCTGAGCCATCCCACCCTGGTGTCCGACACCGTGGCGGTCCTGAAGAACGCCGGGCTGTGCCCGAGCGCCCTGTGCCTGGAGGTCACCGAGAACGACCTCATCGGCGCCGACGAGGACGCTCTGCGGCCGCTGCGGCAACTCGCCGACCTGGGCGTGGACATCGCCCTGGACGACTTTGGCACCGGCTACTCCAACCTCTCCTACCTGCGCCGCCTCCCGGTCAGCACCCTCAAGCTGGACCGCTCCTTCACCCGTGGCATGCAGCGGGCCCCGGCCGACCCCGTCGACGTCAAGATCGTGGAGGGCATCGTCTCGCTGGCCCACACGCTCGACCTGGCGGTCACGGTGGAGGGAGTCGAGACGGCGGTGCAGGCCGAGCACCTGCGGACGCTGGGCTGCGACACCGCGCAGGGCTGGTACTACGCCCGCCCCGGCCCGCCGGAGCGGCTGCACACCCTGGCACTGGCCGACGCCAGCTGAGCGCCCGGCGGGCGGGTCGGCCGCCCGGCCCGCCCACGCCGCGCGCCCCTGCTCCGCCGCGTCCTGCTCCGGTACGCGCTACTCCGCCGCGTCCCGCTCCGGCGCCTCCAGCAGCCGGGAGCGGATCAGGAAGCGGACGCCCTCCGGCGCCTCCAGCGAGAAGCCGCTGCCGCGCCCCGGCACCACGTCCACCGTCAGATGCGTATGCCGCCACCGCTCGAACTGCGACGCGGACATCCAGAAGCCCACCGGCTCCCCGACCCCGGCCACCTCCAGCTCGCCGAGCAGCACATCGGACGCGCCCGTACGGAACTCGCCCAGCGGATAGCACATGGGCGCGCTGCCGTCGCAGCAGCCGCCCGACTGATGGAACATCAGCGGCCCGTGTTCCGCCCGCAGTCGGCGGATCAGATCGGCGGCGGACTCCGTCAGGGCGATGCGTGAGATCTCCGTCATCACAGGCACCCGCCTTCCCGTCTCGTGCCAGTAAGTTCGTGGCGGTGTCTCCGCCCAGTCAACTCCCCGGTACGTTGCGAGAGGGTTGCACGGGAGTCCGCCGCGCCATGTCCGGTCACGGGGGCCCGGCGTGGCGCGCGGGCTGGTGCTGTCCCGTGGCGTCCGTGTCGTTGAAGATCACTCCGGGCTTCGACGGTGTGTGGTTGAGCACCCACAGACCGATGAGCGTGGCCAGGGTGAAAACCACGGTGATCAGCACGGCGAGGACCAGTCGCCGTCGCCGTTCCCGGCGGCGCCAGTCGCCGCGCGCCGCGCGATAGGCGCCGGGCGTGGGGGACACCCCCTGAGCCAGCGCCCCCAGGGCTTCGCTGAGCTGTTGTTCCACGCCGACGGGGGAGGGCGGGGAAGGGGAATCGCTCATCGTCGGGACTCCATGACCTGGGTGAGGGCGGCAATACCGCGGGAGATGTGCGTTTTCACCGAGCCGGACGATATTCCCATCGCCTCCGCTATCTCTCCCTCCTTCAGGCCGAGCCAGTGGCGCAGCACCAGCGCCTCGCGCTGCCGGCGCGGGAGCTTCCCCAGCGCCGCGACGAGGATGCGCTGGTCGTCGCGGAGGAGCGCGGAGGCCTCCGCGGAGATCGCCGAATCGGCCGGCGGCTCGATGTGCTTCCGGGTGACCTGGAGATGGCGGATGCGCATACGGCTCAGATTGCAGACGACGGAGCGCAGATAGGACTCCGCGCACGAAGAATCGCGTAACTTACGCCATTTGCGGTAGATCTGGTAATACGCCTCGGCCACGATGTTCTCCGGATCGTCGGCGCCGAGCAGGGTGGCGAGTCGGAGCATGGGCATGTAGTGGAGATCGAACAGCCGGGACAGCGCGGCCTCGCGCTCCAACTCCTCGGTGTCGCCGGCCAAGGGCAGTTCGCCGTCCGTGGTGGGCACGGCTCCCGCGACGGCCGGCAACAGGGTGGGTTGCCCGTCCTGACGAGTCCGTTTCATGAACCGCTCGTTCCTCTCTCGGTGTGGTGCCTGGCGATCAGCCGGGGCGGTAGCGCGGTGGCGTCCGTGCCGCGGGGGGTCCCCGCGCGGTCGAACACCACGGTGAGCACGACCGCGACCCCGAGGTTGAGCAGGACGGCTGCGAGCCCCGCGTAGACCTCCAGATCGTGGCCGCCGAACGTGAGGGGCACAACGGCGGAGAAGCCCTGGGTGACGGCCATCGCCGTGCCCGACACCATGCCCGCGCCCCAGCCCGCGAGCAGGGCCCGGTGGTGCAG
This sequence comes from Streptomyces sp. NPDC021212, assembly GCF_044332925.1. Classification (NCBI taxonomy): domain Bacteria; kingdom Bacillati; phylum Actinomycetota; class Actinomycetes; order Kitasatosporales; family Streptomycetaceae; genus Streptomyces; species Streptomyces sp. NPDC021212. Next base: position 224,795 of record NZ_JBIRPZ010000002.1, on the reverse strand, counting down.
CCGCCGGGTGTAGAGACCGATGGCCACGGCGGGGAAGATCTGCAGGATCCAGACTCCGCCCAGCAGCTGCAGGTTGACGGCTCCCTGGTCCCGCAGCCCGAACGCGACGGCGACCGCGGCCGCCGTGACGGTCGGTGTCGCCACCCGGGCGATCCGCACCTGGCGCTTGGGCGTGGCGGTCGGCTGGAAGTACTCGGCGTAGATGTCGCGGGCGAACGAGGTGGCCGCTCCTATCGACAATACCGCGGCCGGCACGAGTGCCCCCACGGCGAACGCCCCGAAGACCAGGCCGGTCAGCGCCGTGGGCATCAGATGGCCCACCAGCAAGGGGACGGCCGCCTCGGCCCGGCCCGGGGGCGTGCGGACTCCGGCGGCGAGGGCCGCGAGGCCGAGCGTTCCGAACAGGCCGAGCACCGCCGTCCAGGCCGGCAGGGCGACCGATGCCCGCCGCAGGGCCTTGGGGTCCGCGGCGGCGAAACCCGCGGTGAGCACGTGCGGGTACATCAGCAGGGCCGGCGCCGACCCCAGCGCCAGCGTGGCGAACGCCCCCCGCTGATGCGGGGCGAGCGTCAGCGACACGTCGCCGGACGCCCGCGCCGCCAGGTGGTGCGCCGCCGAGTCGAAGATCGGCCCGGCGCCGCCCAGCCGGGTGAGGGCGAGCGCTACCAGGGCGACGACGGAGCACAGGACGGCCAGCCCCTTCCAGGCCGAGATCACGGTGGGGGCGCGCAGTCCATGGCGGCAGGTCGCCACGACGAGCCCGGCGAACAGGGCGACCACCAGAAGATCGCTGGACAGGCCCCCCGGGCCGAGTGCGCCGGCCGCCAGCACGGCCTGGATGCCGAGCAGTTGCAGTGCCAGATACGGCATGGTCGCCAGGATCCCGGTGAGGGCGACCATCAGCGCCAGCCGCGGCGAACCGTAGCGGCCCCGGACGAAGTCGGCCGCCGTCACGTAGTCATGGCGGCGGGCCACCCGCCACAGCCGGGGCAGCAGGGCGAAGGCGAGCGGACAGACGATCACGGTGTAGGCGAGGGCGAAGAAGCCCGAGCCGCCCTCGGCGTACACCAGGCCCGGCACCGCGGTGAAGGCGTACGAGGTGAAGATCGTGCCGCCCAGCAGCAGCCATGTCCACCCGGGCCCCAGGCTCCGGTCGGCCAGTGCCCAGCCGCCGAGCGAGGGCAGGTCGTCGCTGCGGTGGAACCTCCCCGCCGGCGCGGCCAGCAGCGATGCGGCGCCGATGACCGAAGCGAAGGCCACAAACATGGAAGTTTCCGTCATTCATCCCCGTTTCGATGGCCATGTCCACGAGCCGTCCCTACCCAGTTGCGCGAGGACGCCGGTTCGATGACAGGAAACTTCGGCGAAAGTTCCGAGAAATCTCCTGTCAACCTCTTCGCCTCGTTGAGCAACCCTCTCCACAGACCGTGGGGCAACCGGCCAGCGGCAGGGGCGGAGGAAGCAGGGGGCGCCAGTGACAGTCAGCGGGCAGCGGCTCACCCGGGTGACGGCGGAGGACGGTTTCGACGGCGTGCGCGTCGAGGCGGCAGGGCCTCTCAGGGACTACCTGACCAGCGCCGACGAAGGCGCCGCCGACCGGGAGGCCGCACGGGCCGACCTGGCGCCGTTGGTGCGCGAACACCTCGACGACGGGGCCGGAGTGCTGGTCCTGACGGGGCTCCCCGCCGACCGGGAGCGCGCCGAGCGGGCCGTGCTGCGCGCCACCCGGCTGATCGGCGAGCCCCTCCCGCAGAACCGCGAAGGCACCCTCGTCCGGGAGGTACGGGACCGGGGGATGAGCATCAGCCAGCGGGGGCGCACCCGGTACTCGGACTCCCGCTTCGGCGGCGACCTGCACACCGACGGCGCGGAGGCACCGCTGCCCGCCCCGGACGTGTTCACCCTCTTCTGCGTACGCCAGTCCCTGCGAGGCGGCGCCCTCCAGTGCCTCCACGTTCGGGACGTGGTGCGGGCGCTGGAGCCGGAGGTGCTGGACACGCTGCGCGCTCCCTTCCGCTTCGACCGGCGCGGCGACCAGCAGCCCGGCGAGGACCCTACGACCGCCAAGCCCGTGCTGTTCACCCAGCGGGATCGCCCGGCCATCACCTACCTGCGCAGCTACATCGAGCACGGCCACGACCATCCGCACGTGCCCGCGCTCACCGGTGCGCAGCGCACCGCGCTCGACGCGCTCGACGCCCTGATCGCCTCCAGCACCACGCTCCTGACCGGCAAGCTGCGGGAAGGCGAACTCGCTCTGTTCGACAACCTCTCGCTGCTGCACGGCCGCACCGAGTTCACGGACGAGCCCGACCACACCAGGCTCCTCCTGCGCACCTGGATACGTCGCACCACCGCAGCGTCATGACGGCCGGACGGATACCGTCCGCCCCGGACGTCGTCGTGGCCCCCAACTGCATGCGGGGATACGCCTCGGCCGCCGAGGTGGCCGAGGCGCTGGCCGCGGGGGTCCGCCGGGCCCGGCCCGGAGCGGACGTGGCGCTCCGGCCCCTCGCCGACGGCGGTGACGGCACCCTCGACGCCCTGTACGCGGCGTGCGGGGGCAGCCGCCACCCGGTCGAGGCCGTCGATGTGCTCGGCCGGACCCGGAAGGCCCAGTGGCTGGCCCTGGACCGGCGGACCGCCGCGGTCGAGACCGCCGGGGTCTGCGGCCTGGGGGCGCTGCGGCCCCACGAACTGCGGCCGCTGGAGGCGGCCTCGACCGGGGCGGGCCAGGCGATCGCCGCCGCCGTGGCGGCCGGGGCCACCACCGTTCTCCTCGCGCTCGGTGGCACGGCCGTGGTGGACGGCGGCGGCGGCGCGCTCGCCGCGCTGGGCGCACGCTTCCTGGACCGCGACGGCCGCGACGTGGCGCCCGGACCGGCGGGCATGGTCGAGGCGGTGCGTGTGGACCTGGCGCCCGCGCGCCGCCTGATGTCCGGCGTGACGTTGCGTCTGCTGGCCGACGTGCGCACGCCCCTGTCGGGCAATCTGGACTCCTTCGGCGCCCAGAAGGGCATCACCGAAGCGAACCGTCCCGTGGCGGTCCGGGCCCTGCGGCACCTGGCCGCGCTGCTCACCGACGCCGGTGATCCGGGGGCCGGGACACGGTTCCGCAACCCCTGGTACGGGGCGGGCGGCGGCATCGGCTTCGGACTGTCGGCGGTGGCGGACACGACGGCGGGCAGCGGCGCGGAGACGCTGCTGGAGATCACCGATCCCCACGACAGCATCCGTACCGCACCGCTGGCGCTGACCGCCGAGGGCGCCGTCGACGCGGCGACCTGGCAGGGCAAGCTGCCCGGCACCGTCGCCCGGCTGCGCCGGGAGCGGGGGCTGCCCACCGCTCTGGTCGCCGCCCGCGCCACCGGGACCGGGGCCGACCCGCTGATCACGACCCACCTGATCGCCGACCCGCCGCCCGCGCACCCGGTGACCGGGGACGCGCTCCGGGAAGGGCTCGCGCGGGCCGCCGAGGCCGCCTGCCGGACCTGGGCGGACCGCCCGACCTGACGAGCCGCCGGGCGAAGCACCAGGCGATCACTCACCGACGCGGCACCGCACCGCGCTGTGACAACCCGTGACACCTCTCCTCCCTGGAGCGACATGAACCGAAGTGACGGCACCGACCGGGCTCTGGTGGTCGGCAGGAAACCGCTGACCGAATTCGTCGTCGAGGCGCTGGTCTCGGTCGGCGCCGACAAGGCGGACGCCATGCTCACCGCCGACGTCCTGATCGCCGCCGACCTCGCCGGAGTCGACAGCCATGGCGTCGCCCGGCTCCGCCGCTACGTCGAAGGACTGCGCAACGGCACGATCAACGGCGCCGCCCGGCCCCGAGTCGTCCAGGAGACCGGCGGTGTGAGCGTCGTCGACGCGGACAACGGACTGGGCCAGCCCGCCCTGTGCTTCGCCCTCGACCTCGCCGTCGAACGCGCCGGGGAACACGGAGTCGCGGCCGTCGCCGTCCGCCGCTCGAACCACATCGGCATCGCCGGCTGGTACACCGAACGCGCCGCCCGGGCCGGCGCCTTCGCCCTGGTGACCACCAACGCCACACCCCAGGTCGCGCCCACCGGCGCCGCCGAGCCCATGTTCGGGACGGACCCGGTCAGTTACGCACTGCCCACCACGGGCGAACCGCTCGTCTACGACGCGGCGACCAGCATCGTCCCGCGCGGCAAGCTGGAACGGCTGGAACGGGAGGGCCGCCCCATGCTCGCCGGCTGGGCCGTGGGCCCGGACGGCGCCACCTCCACCGACATCCCCCGGGTCGTCGCCGGCCTCAAGGCCAGGGAGGGCTACGCGCTGCTGCCCGTCGGCGGGCTCGGCGAGGAGCACGGCGGCCACAAGGGCTCCGGCATCGGCCTCCTCGCCGAACTGCTCTGCGGACCCCTCACCGGAGCCAGCTGGAGCCGGCACACCTACGGCCCGCAGGGCGCCGACCTCGGGCAGTTCGTGCTGTGCCTGGACCTCGCGGCGCTGGGCGACGCCGGGCACATCGCCCGGGCCGTCACGGCGATGACGGACGAGATCCGCGCCGCCCGGCCCGCCGACGCGGACGTTCCGGTGCGGCTGCCCGGGGAGCGCCGCCACCGGTCGTCACGGGAACGGTCGGCGCACGGCATACCGCTGCTGCCGCCCGTCGTCCGGGACCTGGGGAAGATCGCGGAACTCATCGGGATCAAGCCGCTCGGCGCGCGGGACGGCCGCCCGTGAACAGCGGCCCCGGCGGCGCCCCGCTCGCCCTCTCCCCGCACCACCGGCCGGACGGCCCGGCGCCGGCGCTGATAGACCTGGCGTCCGGCCAGATCGTGGAGCCGCTGCCCGGCCCGGTCCGGGACGCGATCACCCGGGCCATGAACTCCCCGCGCGCTTCCGCGTATCCCCCCGGGCCCGGCCTGCCGGAGCTGCGTACCGCCGTGGCCGGCCACTACGCGCACCGCACCGGCGCGGTGGTGGACCCCGAGGGCGTCACGATCACCGCCGGGGCGCGGCACGGCCTGTTCGCCGCCCTCGCGGCGGTGGCGCGGGGGCGCGAGGTCCTCGTGCCCGCCCCGCACTGGAGCCACTACCCCGCCGTCGTGCGGCAGGCGGGCGGCTCGCCGGTCACCGTGCCCGGCGACCCCGGGCACGCCCTGCTCGCCGACCCGGCGCGCCTGGAGGCCGCCCGTACGCCCCGCACCGCGGCCGTCCTGGTCAACAGCCCGGTCAACCCCTCGGGCGCCTGTTACGGCCCGGAGCGCATGCGCGCGCTGCGCGCCTGGGCGGCCGAGCGCGGCGTATGCCTGATCGTCGACGACATCTACTGGGCGTACGGCGACGAGATCGACACGGATCTGCGGCCCGGGCCCACCGAGATCGTCGTCGGCGGAGTCTCCAAGGTGCACGCCCTGGCGGGCCTGCGCATCGGCTGGGTGTGGGCGGATCCGGACCGGGCCGAGGCGGTGCGGGACACCGTCGAGCACACCACCGGACCCGTCTCGGGACCGGCGCAGACCGCCGCGGCGGCCGTGCTGCGTCAGGAGACGGACACGTGCACGGGCGACGCCCCGACGGGGGTGGGCGTCGCCCGGCGCGTGGCAGAACTGGCCGGGCAGCGCGCCCGGGCGGTGCGGGCCATGACGGCGGTGCCGTATCTGCGGCCGGTCCCGCCCGCCGGGGGCATCTACCTCTGCCTCGACGCCTCGGAAGCCCTGGCGCGCGGGCTGCTGGGGGCCCGGAACGACCAGGAACTGTGTGCGGCGCTGCGGCGCCGGGCAAGCGTCGGCCTCCGCGCGGGCTCGACGTTCGGCATGCCCGGTCACCTGCGGCTGTGCGTCGCCGAAAGTCATGACGTCCTGCTCACCGCTGCCCGCCGGCTGACCGCCTGTCTGACGGCGGCCGCGGATCACCTTGCCGACTGACTGAAGGGGGAACCCGATGAGCATCGCTCCGTACGCTCCATCCACCACGACCACCCTGCCCGCCCCGCGCGCGGCCGCGCTCAGAGACGCCTTCGCGAGCGGCCGTCTGATCAGAGCGGCCGGCGCACACGACGGCCTGTCGGCCCGGCTCGCGGAGGAATCCGGGTTCGACGCCGTGTGGGCGTCCGGTCTCGAGATCTCCGCCGCGCACGGCCTGCCCGACGTCAGCCTGCTCGGCATGGCCGAGTACCTGGCCGGAGCCGTCGCCATGCACCGTTCGGTGGAGGTGCCGGTGGTCGCCGACTGCGACACGGGGTTCGGCGGCAGCCTCAACGCCGCGTACACGATGATGCGTTACGAGGAGGCGGGCGTCGCCGGCGTCTGCATCGAGGACAAGATCTTCCCCAAGCGGAACAGCTTCGTGAACTCCGGTCAGAAGCTCCTGGGCGTGGAGGAGTTCGCCACCAAGCTGGAGGCCGCCAAGAGGGCCCAGGTATCGACGGACACGGTCCTGATCGCCCGGACCGAGGCGTTCATCTGCGGGCTCGGCCTCCAGGAGGCGCTGACCCGCTGCCACGCCTATGTCGACGCCGGGGCCGACGCCGTCCTGGTCCACTCGAAGGCCGTGGACTCCCACGAGGTCATGTCGTTCATGCGGGAATGGGAGCACCGGGCGCCGGTCGTGGTGGTCCCGACCACGTACGCCGACTTCTCCGCCGACGAGGCGCGAGAGGCGGGCATCGCCATGGTCATCTACGCCAACCAGGGGATGCGGGCGGCGATCACCGCCATCAGGGACACCTGGGCCACCGTCCTCGCGCAGGGGTCGACCGCCGCGGTGGAACCCCGTATCGCCTCGGTCAAGGACATCTTCGCCATCTCCGGGATGGACGCATGGCTGGAGATGGACCGATGAGCGGGCAGCTCACCGCCGAGGAGTTCGTCGACGCCCTCCGCGCGCACGGCGTGCGCGGCGTGGCGGGGGTCCCGTGCGGTCACCTCGCCGGTCCGTGGGCGCTGTTCGACAGGGCGGGGGACCTGACGCCCGCCGCCTCCGAGGGGGCCGCCCTCGCCCTGGCGGCGGGCTGGGAACTGGCGGGCCGGACGTCGGCCGTCCTCTGCCAGAACTCCGGGTTCGGCAACCTGATCAACCCGCTCACCTCCCTCCTGCTGCCCTACCGGGTGCCCCTGCTCATCGTCATGACCATGCGGGGCTGGCCGGATCCGGCCGACGACGAGCCGCAGCACGCGTCCATGGGCGCGTCCAGTATCGGGCTGCTGGAGACCTTGGACGTGCCGCACGCCGTGCTGCGGCCGGGCACGCTTCAGGACGCGCTCGGCCGGGCCGCCGAGGCACGGTCCCAGGGCCGCCCGTTCTTCCTGCTGGTGCCCCGGGGCGCCATCGGCAAGGTCTCCGGTGCGTACCGCGCCCCGGAGCCGGCCGCCGGCGACCGGCTCACCCGGCCGGGCGTCGTGTCCGCCCTCATGGCGGAGCTGACGGACGAACTGCTGGTCACCACCACCGGATACGTCTCGCGCCAGGTCCACCACGAGCGGGACCGGGAGAGCACCTTCTACATGCAGGGCTCGATGGGACACGCGTCGGCCGTCGGCGCCGGGATCGCCACCGCGCACCCGGACCGGCGCGCGGTCGTGCTCGACGGCGACGGTGCCTTCCTCATGCACCTGGGGACCGGGGCCACCATCGGCGCGAGCGGCGCCCGCAACCTCGCCCACATCGTCCTGGACAACGGCTGCTACGAATCCACCGGCTGCCAGCCCACCACCTCCGGCAGCATGGACTGGGCGGCGCTCGGCCGAGGGCTCGGCTATCGCACCGTGCTCACCTGCGACTCCGCAACGGATCTCGTCGGGAGCATCCGCACCGCCCTGACCGCCGACGGCCCCGTGCTCCTCGCCCTCTCCGTCGTGCCCACCCCGGACGAGGTGCACCCGAGGGCCACCGCGTCCACCGGCCCGGTCGAGATCGCCGACCGCTTCCGCAAGGCCGCAACGGCCCCCGCGGACACGGACGCCCGCCCGGGAACGGGCGGCCCGGCCCGGGGGACGCGATGAGCCGGACGGCGGGGGGCCGGAGCCGGACCGGCACCACCCTGCTGGCGGGCCGGGGCAGCTTCGCCGAGGTGCCCGGCCTGTGCACGGGACGCCGGGTGCTGGTCGTCGCGAGCCGGGGGGCGCTGAACCGGGCCCCGGTCGCCGCCTGGCTGCCCCCGGACGCCCGGACGTTCACCGCCTTCCATCCCAACCCCACGGTCGGCCAGGCCGTCGAGGCGGCCCGGGCACGCCATGCCGCGGGCGCCGACCTGGTGGTGGGCATCGGTGGCGGCTCGGCCCTCGACGTCGCCAAGGCCGCACGGGCGCTGCCCGGCGACGCCACCGAGGCCGACGACGTCATCGCCGGCCGCAGGCCGGCCCCGGCGGACGGACCCGAACTGCTGCTCGTCCCCACCACGGCCGGCACCGGCAGCGAGGTCACGCAGTTCGCGACGCTCTACCGGGGGAGCCGCAAGGTCTCCCTCGACACCCCGGCGGCGCGCGCCGACATCGCCGTCGTGGACCCGGAGCTGACCGAGACCTGTGCTGCGGATCTGACCTGGACCTGCGCCTTCGACACCCTCGCGCACGCCGTCGAATCGCTGTGGTCGGTCCGCTCCACGCCCGGGTCCCGGCAGTGGGCGGCGCAGGCCCTGCGCGCACTCGTCCCCGTACTGCGGAACGCGGACGACCTGCCGGGCCGGGCGGAACGGGACGCCCTCAGCCGGGCCGCCACGCTGGCGGGACGGGCCATCGACATCACCCGGACGACGGCCGCCCACGCCATGTCCTATCCCCTCACCGCCCATCTGGGCATCCCGCACGGCCTGGCCTGCGCGCTCAACCTCACCTGGCTGGCCCCCCTGGTGGAGGGCGCGGAGCCCGGGCGGGTGACCGACCCGCGCGGCCCCGCGGCCGTACGGGAAGCGGTCGACGCGCTGCGCGCCCTCTTCGGGGCCGACGCCCGGGACACGGACCTGGCCGGAGTCCTGCGGTCCCTGCTCGACCGGCGCGCCCCGGGGCCGTACGCGGCCCGGGGCGGGACACCGCTCGACCTGCTCGTGGCCGAGGGCATGTCCTCGGACCGGATGACCGGCACGCCCGTACGCCTGGAGCGCCACCAGGTGCGGACGGGGCTGGACGCGATCCTGTGCGGCGACACCGGCGGAAAGGCGGACGCGATATGCGCAACTACCGGGTGACCGGTCCGGTCGAGGTGCCGGCGGCCACGCTGGCGGCCATGAACGGCCGGATGATCAGCCACCGCTCCACCGGGTTCCGGGACCTCTTCGGCGGCCTCGGGCCCCGGCTCGGCACGCTGTTCGGCACCACCGGGCCCGTCCTGACGCTGACCTGCTCCGGTACGGGCGGGCTCGAGGCCGCCGCCGCCTCCGTGCTACGTCCCGGGGACCGGGTGCTGTCCGTGCAACTCGGCTACTTCGGCGAGCGGTTCGCGGAGATCGCGGCACACCACGGTGCGGTGGTCGACGTGCTGGCCGCTCCCTGGGGGGAGATCGTGCCCACCGGGCAGATCATCGACCGCCTCGCGGTCGGCTACGACGCCGTCCTCCTCACCCACAACGAGACGTCCACCGGGGTCGTCGCACCGCTCGCCGAATGGGCGCGGGCGATCAGGTCGGTCAGCGACTGCCTGATCCTCGTCGACACCGTCAGCGGCCTCGCCGCCACCGAGATCGGCTTCGACGCCCTGGGTCTCGACGTCGCCGTGAGCGTGACGCAGAAGGCGCTCGCCTGCCCGCCGGGACTGGCGCTCGTCGCCGTCTCCGAGCGGGCGCTGGACCGGGCCGCGGAGCCGGGCGAGGGCTCGTACTACCTGAGCCTCGCGCGCGCCGCCGAGCACGCCCGGGAGGCGACGACGGCCTACACCCCCGCGCTGTCCGTGCTCTACGCCCTGGACGCGGCCCTCACCGCCATCGAGAAGGAGGGCGTCGAGGCCGTCTGGGAGCGCCATGCGCGGACCGCACGGCGATGCCGGGAGGCGCTGCGCGACCAGGGGCTGACGATCGTCCCCGACGAGGCGCACAGTTCCCCGACGGTGACCGCCGTACGGGTGCCGGGGGGGAGCGCGAAACACATCCGCCGGACCCTGGCCGCCGAGCACGACGTGTGGGTGTCCTCCGGGCGGGGCCCGTGGAAGAGCGAGGTGCTGCGCATCGGCCACATGGGGCCCGTCGCGGCCGCGGACATCGACGCGTGCGCCCGGGCGATCGGGCTGGCCACGGCCGCGCCGCCATCCGCCGCCCGCCGCGCGGGAGCCACTCCCGCCGCCCCCGCCTCCGGCGCGGCACCCGTCGTCCGCGCGGTCGGCACCGCCGAGGACCTGGCCCCGGACTGGGACGGCCTGGTCGCCCGGCTGGACGCCCCGCTCTTCCACACCCGGGCGTTCCTCACGGCGTACGAGCACCATCCCGTGCAGCGCATCAGCGAGCCGCGGTATCTGGAGGTCCGCAGGGGCGGCCAACTCGTCGCCGCCGCCCCCACCTACCTTCAGGGCGATCCGCTGGGCCTGCTGGGACTCGCCGACGGCGAGCAGGCCCTGCTCTCGCCGATGTGGCACTCCCCGGACTCCCGGCTGCTGGCCGACGACGACGAAGCGCTCGCCACGCTCAGCGCGGCGTTCGCCGCCCGCGCCGCGGAACTGGGGGCGCCGGTCTGGGGGTTCGTCAACCTCAGCGCCGACAACCCGATGCTGCGGACGCTGGAGCGGAACGGGTTCCGGCGCCAGGACCTGGTGCCCCGCTGGACGCTGCACCGGTCGGACGCGCCCGACGAGGCCACCTACCTGGCCGGCATGCGCAGATCGGTGCGGCGCGACTACGAGCGTCAGCTGCGCCGTTACCGGGAGCGGGGGCAGGTCCGGGTGCACGGGGCCGGCTACCAGGGGCTGGTGCCGCTGCTCGAACTCATCGCCGCCAGCGCGGCCCGCACCGGCTCGCCGAAGTACTACGACCCGCTGCGGCTGGCCGCCTTCCTGCGCGAACTCGACGAGCCGGTGCGGGTGGTGGAGATACGGGAGAACAGCGGCGAGCCGCTGGCGGTGGCGGTGTGCTTCCTGGAGGAGAAGCGGCTCCAGGCGTGGGCCGGGGGCTATGTGCGAGGCCGCACCGACCTCAAGTTCAGCCCGTACTACGCACTGTGGTGGGAGATCGTCGAGCTGATGCGGTCCTCGGGCGCCGAGTCCATCGAGTGCGGACGGCTGAACGAGACATTCAAGGAAAAGATGCTCCTTTCATCGCACCGCCTGGTCGCCATGATCGGCCCCACTCACCGACCCCGGAACTCAACGACCCTGGAAGAGGAACGCATATGACCGGCAATTCCCTGATCGACAGCCAGCTCGACTACTACCGGGCCCGGGCCGCGGAATACGACGCGACCTTCGTGCCGTACATGGACCCCGCGCTGGACTCCGTGCTGGAGCGACTGCGGGCGAAGAACATCCGGGGTGAGGTCCTGGAGCTGGCGAGCGGCACCGGCTACTGGACGCGTCATCTCTCCGGGCTCGCCGATCGCGTCACCGCGCTGGACGGCTCCGCCGAGATGATCGCCGAGGCCCGGCGGTACGCGCTGCCGAACGTCGACTTCCGGCAGCAGGACCTGTTCGACTGGACCCCCGAACGCCGCTGGGACGCGGTGTTCTTCGCCCACTGGCTCGCCCATGTGCCCGACGACAAGTTCGACGCCTTCTGGGCGGCCGTGGGCCGGGCCCTCCGGCCGGACGGCGTCGTGGAGTTCGTGGACGTCACCGACCACGAACGGCGCCTGGAGCAGAAGGACGACCAGGAGCCGGAGGTCGCCGTCCGCCGGAACCTGAAGGACGGGCGCAGCTTCCGCATCGTCAAGGTCTTCCGCAGCCCGGCACAGCTGGAGGAGCGGCTGACCGCCCTGGGCTGGACGTGCCGGATAGACGAGGTGCACCCGGGCTTCCTCTACGCCACCTGCCGTCCCGCCGCGCGATGACGCCCGGACACGACCACCGCACAGCACAGCGACCGAAGGAGAGACAGCCGTGAAGGGTTCCCTGAGCATCAACCACCCAGGCGTGCGCAACGCGCTCAACCGCTACTTCCTGCGGCGCGGCGGCGGCCGCACCCGCTTCCGGATCATGTCCCCGCACGTGCTCTTCCCGGAGTCGCGGAAGCTTGACCACCAGTTCGACCAGATCAAGGCCGAGGTGACCAAGCTGATCGAGTCGCGAAACGTCCGTCCGTACGGCGACATCGACCCACTGCGGGCCGCGGAGGTCTCCACCGACTGGCGGCTGTACTACGCGTACATGCTGGGCGAGACCAACCCGGACGCCTACCGGGACTGCCCGCTGTTCGTGGACTTCGCCGAGCGCACCCCGCGCGTCGTCAACGCGATCATCGCCATCCTCGAACCCGGTGTCACACTCAAGGCACATGAGGGCCCGTACGCCGGTATTCTGCGATACCACCTGCCGCTGACGGTCCCGGAGAACAACCCTCCCCGGCTCCGTGTGGATCAGGAGATCCACACGTGGAAAGAGGGCGAGGGCATCCTCATCGACGACACCTTCGAGCACGAGGTCTACAACGAGAGCGACGGCCGCAGGGTCATGCTGATCGTCGACATCCGCCGCCCCATGGGTCTGGTTCCCGACGCGGTCAACCGGCTCAGCCTGCGGTCGAAGCGCAAGTGGTCGGCCCAGTTCATCAAGCAGTCGGGCGGTGACATCTAGTGCCCGCAGGGCCGGTGGTCGTCAACGTGCCGCGCTTGAGCGTTCTGCGCAGCGTGGACGAGATCGAGCCCGCCGAGTGGGAGGAACTGACCCGGGAGGCGGACATCGACTCCAGCCGCGGGTTCCTCCAGTTCCGCGAGTATCTGGAGCCGGGGGAGAGCGTGCTGATCACGGCGCGGTCGGCCGCGGGGAGGCTGCGGGGCGCCCTCCGTGGCGTCCTCGCCGTCCCGGGCAGCGGTCTGACCAGCGATCCGTGGAAGTTCCTCGGCTCGGAGGCGGTCCTGCGGATCGACGACGGCGAGGACGAGGACCGGGCCCGTTCCCTCCGGCGGGCGCAGCGCGCGCTCGTGCACGGCGCGGCGGGGGAGCGGGAGGAGCGCGACGGCGCGGAGCCGCTCTGGCAGGTGCTGACCCGGTCGGTCGGGCCCTGCCTCGTGGTCAGGGAATTCGACCGGAGTGAGGTGCTGTGCCATCCCGAGGCGGCACCGGCCGAGTCCGAGGAGCTGGTCAGGCGGCTGGTCGGGGCGGCGCAGGCCGAGGCGGCGGCACGGGGCGCGGGGGCGGTCGCCTTTCCGTTCGTCAGGCCCCGGGACGGCGTGCTGCGGGCCGTGCTCGCCGAGGCCGGCTTCCGTGGTGGGGCCATGACGGGCGCGTCCGAGATGAAGACCGCGGGGTTCGGCGACTACGAGGAGTTCCTGGCCGCCCTGCCCAGCCGCAGGCGCCGTCTGTACCGCCTGGAGGAGCGGCGGTTACGGGACATCCCCGGTCTGTCCGCGGGGGAGGTCGACCTGGCCGGCAACGCGGAGCGGATCGCCGAGCTGGAGGCCAGGACGCTCGTCAAGCACGGCGGTCTGGCCGACCCGGAGGCGATCCGCCGGGCGCGGATCGAGCTGGCGGGCCGGCTGCCGGACGCGGTGCGCGTTCCGGCCGTGCGCAAGGACGGCCGGATCATCGCGTGCGCCCTGCACTTGCAAGGTGGCAAGAGCGTCGTCTTCATGACCTACGGCTGCGACTACGGGGTCGAGGACCGCGGCGCGTCGTATCCCTGGGCCGCGTTCTACCACCCGGTCCGGACGGCGATCGCGAGCGGCGCCGCGACGGTGCGGCTCGGTCTCGAGGGATTCGAGGCGAAGACGCGCCGGGGCGCCGTGACGGAGGCCCGCGAGCTGTGGGTCTGGACACCGGACGCGACCGCGCTGGGGCAACTCGGGGATCTGCTCGGCCTGGTGGACGAACGGAACGCCGCGTTCCTGAAGCGGTACACGAGCGGACACGGAGCGGTGGGACTGCCATGACGGCGAATGGGACCGCCGGCGACACGGGTACGAAGACGGGCGCCCCGCACGACGGACCGAACCGGGTGCTGCTCCTGGCGCTCGCCCTCGGCGCCTTCAGCATCGGCACGGACAGTCTCATCATCAGCGGACTGCTCGACCGGATCGCGACCGACTTCGACGTGTCCCCGGCCACGACGGGCCAGCTGATCAGCGTCTTCGCCCTGGTGTACGCGATAGGGGCGCCGGTCCTGGCCGCGGTCACCGGCGCGCTGGGGCGCAAACGGCTGCTGCTGATCGCGCTGGCGGTCTTCATCGCCGCCAATCTGCTGGGGGCCCTGGCTCCCGGCTACCCGACCCTGATGGCATCGCGCGTCCTGGCCGCCGTCGGGGCGGGGCTCTATCTGCCGTGCGCCATGATCATCACGGTGAGCGTCACCCCGCAGCAGTGGCGCGGCCGCGCACTCGCCATCGTCGCGGGCGGTATGTCGGCGGCCACGGCGCTGGGCGTCCCCCTCGGCACCCTGATCGGCGCCATCGGCGACTGGCGGGCGACGCTCGTCCTGGTGGCGGTTCTCGCCACGGTCGCGGCCGCCGTGCTGACGGTGGCCGTTCCCCAGGTGCCCGCACCGTCGGCGGTCACCCTCCGGCAGCGGCTCACCGCGGCGGCCCACCCCGGGGTTCTCACCGCGCTGCTGTCCAACGTCCTCGCGTGCGCGGGCGAGTTCACGGTCGTCGTCTACGTCGCGCCGCTGGCGAGGGAGGTCACGGGGGTGGGAGCCGCCGGGGTCAGCGCGTTCCTGCTGGTGTCGGGGCTCGCGGCGCTCCTCGGCAGTGCCGTCGGCGGCAGGGCGGCCGACAAGTACGGCGGCGGCCGGGCGTACCACGGGGCCGTCGCCGTGCTCCTGGTGGGGCTGGCCGCCATGGTGCCGGTCGCCGCCTTCGCCCCGGACGGCTCCTGGGGCACGACGGTGCTGTTCGGACTGCTGCTGTGCGTGATCAGCCTGGCGTCGTGGGCCCTTCCTCCGGCCCAGAACCACCGGATAGCGAGCATGGACATTCCCGAACCGACGGTCGCCCTCTCGCTGAACGGCTCGTCGTCCTATCTGGGCCTCGCGGTCGGGGGCGCGCTGGGTGGCCTCGCCATGGAGCACGGGTCGGTCACGACGCTCGCGCTGGCCGGATCCGGGGTCGAGCTGCTGGCGCTCGCCACGGTGACCTTGTCGATGGCGGCGGCGTCCGGATCGGGCCGTTCACGCGAAGGCCGCGGCTGAGGCCGCGACTGAGTGGCCGTCAGCGGCAGGGCCGCCATCCCGTACCGAAACGGTTCAGCAGGGCGGTGCCGGTCACCGTGACGGCGAGGTTGAGCAGGAGGGCGACGAGACCGGCGTAGATCTCCAGCGAGCTGCCGGGAAAGCCGAGCGGCACGACGGGGGAGAAGCCCCCACGTATCACCATGACCGTGCCGAACAGCATCCCGGTGGCCCAGCCGGTCAGCAGCGCGTGCGGGTGCAGCCAACGGGTGTAGAGGCCGATGGCGACGGCGGGGAAGACCTGGAGGATCCAGACGCCGCCGAGGAGCTGGAGGTTGATCGCGTCCTGGTGGCGCAGCCCGAGGACGAAGACGACCGCCCCGGCCTTGGCGATGAGCGAGACCATCCTCGCGATCCGCACCTGCCGCTTGGGGGTGGCGGTGGGGTGGAAGTACTCGACGTACACGTTCCGCACGAAGGACGTCGCGGCCGCGATCGAGATCACGGCGGCCGGGACCATCGCCCCGATCGCGATGGCGCCGAGGACCAGCCCGGCCAGCGAGCCCGGCAGCAGCCGGTCGACCAGCATCGGGACGGCCGTCTCGGCACTGTTCGCGGGGACGTGCACGCCCGCCGCGAGGGCGGCGATACCGAGCATGCCGAAGAGCGCGAGGACGCTGGTCCACAGCGGCAGCGCGATGCTGACCCGGCGCAGGGCGGGCGCGCTGGAGGCGGCGAAGGCCGCGGTCAGGACGTGCGGATACATCAGCAGGGCCAGGGCCGAACCGGCGGCGAGCGTGACGTACGCGGGCTGCTGGCCGGAGGAGAGGATGAGGGAGCCGTGCGCCGAGGAGTCCGAGAGGCGGTCCGCGGCCCGCTCGAAGACGGCGCCCGGGCCGCCCAGGCGGACCAGGACCAGCCAGCAGACCGCCAGCGTCGAGCCGAAGACCGCGACGCACTTGAGCAGCGAGATCACGGCGGGCGCGCGGAGTCCGTGCCGGTAGGTGGCCACGGCCAGTCCGGCGAAGACCGCGATCATCGCCAGGTCGCGGAGGCCGGCCCGGGAGACGAGCCCCGTGGCGTTCAGCACCGCGCGAATCCCGAGGAGTTGCAGCGCGAGGTAGGGCATGGCGGCCAGAATGCCGGTCAGGGCGACCACCAGGGCCAGCGGCGCCGAGCCGTACCGGCCGCGGACGAAGTCGGCGGCGGTGACGTACCCGTGCTCCCGCGACACGCTCCACATCCGGGGCAGCAGGACGAACGCCAGCGGGCAGACGATCACCGTGTACGGCAGCGCGAAGAAGGCCGAGGCGCCGCGCCCGTAGACCATGCCGGGGACGGCGGTGAAGGTGTACGCGGTGAACACCGTGCCGCCCAGCAGCAGCCAGGCCCAGCCGGTGCCGAGGCTCCGGTCGGCCAGTGCCCAGCGTTCGAGCGAGGGGAGGTCGTCGTTCGGGTTCAGCCGGCGGGCTGTCAGGGCGAGCAGCGAGGCCCCACCGACGACGGCGAGGAACGCCGCGGCCAATGGACCGTCAACCATCGTCCCCCCCTTGGACGCCGAACCTGTCAACCGAATCGCAGGCAACGGCAACTCTCGCACAGACCGGCAGAAATGAGGAGGTCCTGGTGACGGAGCCGGCGCTCGCGGCCCCCGGGCGGCGACGGCCATGGCGGCGCTTCGCCGCCGCCGGGTGCCTGCTCGCCCCCGTCGTCGCGCTGTTGTGGGTCCCCTGGTACGCGCAGGACCGGCCGCGGCTGGCCGGGGTGCCGTTCTTCTACTGGTACCAGCTGGCCTGGGTGCCCGGCTGCATCGTCGCCATGCTCGCCGCGCATCTGCTCGTCCGGCCCCCGCGGGACCGCTGACCCGGTGCGCGCGAAGGGCGCCTGACCCGGGCAACGGCCCGGGTCAGGCGCCCTCTTCGGGTGTCTAGAAGAAGCCGAGCTTCTTCGGGGAGTACGACACCAGCAGGTTCTTGGTCTGCTGGTAGTGGTCCAGCATCATCTTGTGGGTCTCGCGCCCGATGCCCGACTGCTTGTAGCCGCCGAAGGCGGCGTGGGCCGGGTAGGCGTGGTAGCAGTTCGTCCACACCCGGCCCGCCTGGATCGCCCGGCCGGCCCGGTAGGCGGCCGTGCCGTTGCGGGTCCAGACGCCCGCGCCCAGCCCGTACAGCGTGTCGTTGGCGATCTCGATCGCGTCCGAGAACTCCGCGAACCGGGCCACGGCCACCACGGGACCGAAGATCTCCTCCTGGAAGACGCGCATGTGGTTGCCGCCCTCGAAGATGGTCGGCTGTACGTAGTAGCCGCCCTCCAGCTCGCCGCCCAGCTCGGCGCGGCTGCCGCCGGTGAGGACGCGGGCGCCCTCCTGCTTGCCGATGTCCAGGTAGGAGAGGATCTTCTCCAGTTGGTCGTTGGACGCCTGCGCGCCCATCATGGTGTCGGTGTCCAGCGGATGCCCCTGCGCGATCTTCTCCGTACGGGCCACGGCCGCGTCCATGAAGTCCTGGTAGTGGCCGTCCTGGATCAGCGCACGCGACGGACAGGTGCACACCTCGCCCTGGTTGAGGGCGAACATCGTGAAGCCCTCGAGGGCCTTGTCGAGGAAGTCGTCGTCGGCGGCCGAGACGTCGTCGAAGAAGATGTTCGGGCTCTTGCCGCCGAGTTCCAGCGTGACCGGGATCAGGTTCTCGCTCGCGTACTGCATGATCAGCCGGCCGGTCGTGGTCTCGCCGGTGAAGGCGACCTTGGCGACGCGCGAGTTGGAGGCCAGCGGCTTTCCGGCCTCCACCCCGAAGCCGTTGACGATGTTGACGACGCCGGGCGGCAGCAGGTCGGCGACCCGGTTCATCCAGACGTGGATCGAGGCGGGCGTCTGCTCGGCGGGCTTGAGGACCACCGCGTTGCCCGCGGCCAGCGCCGGGGCGAGCTTCCAGGTGGCCATCAGGATCGGGAAGTTCCACGGGATGATCTGGGCGACCACGCCCAGCGGCTCGTGGAAGTGATAGGCGACCGTGTCGTCGTCGATCTCGGAGAGACTGCCCTCCTGGGCCCGGATCACCCCCGCGAAGTAGCGGAAGTGGTCGATGGCCAGCGGGATGTCGGCGGCCAGGGTCTCCCGTACCGGCTTGCCGTTCTCCCAGCTCTCCGCGACCGCCAGCTCTTCGAGGTGCTGCTCCATGCGGTCGGCGATCTTCAGCAGCACCGCGGCGCGCTCGGCGGGCGCGGTACGGCCCCAGGCGGGCGCGGCCGCGTGCGCGGCGTCCAGGGCCCGCTCGACGTCCTCGGCGGTGCCCCGGGCGATCTCGGTGAACGGCTGCCCGTTGACCGGGGTCGGGTTCTCGAAGTACCGGCCCTTGGCGGGGGGTACGTACTCCCCGCCGATCCAGTGGTCGTAGCGCGGCTGGTAGGTGACAACCGATCCCTCGGAGCCGGGGTTTGCGTAACGCGTCATGGGGCGGCCCTCCCTGTCGTACCTGCGGGCTCCGCCCGTCACGGGACGGGCGGAGATGAGGGGGAGGCTAGACGCGGCAACGTTGCGGCAACGTTGCGTCGCTGTGACCGCCGTCCCTGTGACCGCTGTTCAGGTGGCCGTCCTCCGCGCCGCCGCCCTCCAGGCCGTACACCTCGCGCAGCCGCCGCACCCGCGCCGCCGGGGCCGTCCGGCCGGGGGAGTGCGGCGGATGGGCGGCCAGCAGCGCCTCCGCCACCTCCAAGTCGTCCTCGCCCCACGGCGTCTGCGCCCAGCGCCGCAGCAGCTCCGCGTCCCCGTGGGACAGGACGGCCCGCCGCAGCCCGTCCTCCAGCGTCCCCCGCATCCGGCACACCCCGGGCGCCTCCGACATCGGCAGCAGCGGCCCCGGATACGCCCGCAGCGCCGTCGACACCGCTCCGGCCGCCAACTCCTCGGCCGCCACGCTCACATCGGTGCGCACCGGCGCGCACAATCGGTACGGGCGCGAGCCCAGCAGCGGGCCCACCAGCCGCCGCAGCCGGGACATCTCGGCGCGCAGCGTCACCGGCGACCGGTGGTCCGCCCGCGGCCCGTACAGCTCCAGCGCCAGCCGGTCGCCGCTCAGCCCCTCCGGATGGCCCGCGAGCAGCACCATGATCTCGCTGTGCCGCCGCCCGAGCCGTAGCCGCCGCCCCTCGGTGACCAGCAGCGCCTCGTCGCGGCCCAGCGCCGTCAGGGACACGCGCGGTCCGCGCGCCGGGGGTGCCAGGGCGGCCAGCTGCGCCTCGGCGGCGCGGGCGGTCGCCTGGACCAGGGCGAGGCTGTGCGGGGCGGCCAGATGGTCGCCGCCGGTGAGGTCCACAGCCCCCAGCAGCCGCCCGGAGTGCGGATCGTGGATGGGGGCCGCGGCGCAGGTCCACGGCTGCACGCTGCGGTTGAAGTGTTCCGTGGCGAAAATCTGCACGGCGTGGTCGAGGGTGAGCGCGGTGCCGGGGGCGTTGGTGCCGGCGTGGCGCTCGTCCCAGCGCGCCCCGGCCACGAAGTTCATCCGCTCGGCCCGGTTTCGTACGCCCGTGTGCCCCTCCACCCACAGCATGCGGCCGAGGTCGTCGCAGACCGCGAGGAGATGGGCGCCGTCGTGCGCGATGCTCCCCAGCAACTCGCGGAACAGTGGCATCACCCCGGCCAGCGGATGGTCCGCCCGGTACGCCTCCAGCGCGTCGTCCGCCAGGTCGATCGGCGCCACGCATTCCTGCGCCACCCGGGCGTCGGCCGAGCGGCGCCAGGAGTCCGCCACCACCGGGCGGACGGTCGGGCCGACGGCCCCCTCCGTCAGGAACGCCTCGTGGGCACGGCGCACCGCACGGGTGCGCTCCGCCGGATCGGTGCCGGATGCCATCGCCAGCCAGGGATTGACCACGGGGCCTCGCTCAACGGTACGGAGGGTCGGGTGGGACGGAGGAGGGTCAGGTGGGAGGGGCGAGGGGGACGACGTAGCTGCTGGGCGCGGGGGCGGGCGCGAAGCCGGGCGGTGAGGCGTAGCCGCAGGAGTGGCAGATCTTCCACCCGTCCTGGTTGACGGCGAGTTGGCCGCCACAGCTCGGGCACTGCTCGGAACTCATGATCGATCCTTTGGTTCATGCGCAACGGGCCGGTCAGGGCCACCCCAGCGCTCAGATTTCCTTGTGAGGCGGATGCCCCGCAATAGTCAGAACAAGCCGCGTTGCGATACGGCTCCGATGTCGGATCGGTTCAGCGGAGCGCGGGATTTCGGCGCATGCGTGACGCATGTGCGTGAGGCGCTTGCGCGCTGGGCTACTGGCGGGTACGAAGGAGCCGGGAGCGCATGGCTCCCGGCTCCGTGGCCGACTGCCCGTGGGAGTCAGCTGATGGACTTGATCAGCTCTCCGTTCCCGGTGTCGCCGCTCAGCTCCCAGAAGAAGGTGCCGCCGAGGCCCTGCTGCTGCTTGTAGGTCATCTTCCCGGCGATGGTGGCGGGGGTGTCGTAGCTCCACCACTCGTTGCCGCAGTGCGCGTAGGCCGTTCCGGCGACCGTGCCGTTGGCCGGGCACTTGGTCTTGAGCACCTTGTAGTCCTCGATGCCCGCCTCGTACGTACCCGGCGCGGCGCCGGTCGCGGTGCCCCCGGGGGCGGCCTGGCCGACGCCGGTCCAGCCGCGTCCGTAGAAGCCGATGCCCAGCAGCAGCTTCGAGGCCGGGACGCCGAGCCCCTTGAGCTTCTGGATGGCGGCGTCGGTGGTGAAGCCGGCCTTGGGCAGGCCGCTGTAGGAGGTGAGTGGGGAGTGCGGGGCGGTCGGGCCCTGCGCGTCCCAGGCGCCGAAGAAGTCGTACGTCATCGGATTGTACCAGTCGACGTACTGTGCGGCGCCCGCGTAGTCGGCGGCGTCGATCTTGCCGCTGGACGAGGCGTCCGCCGTGATCGCGGCGGTGACCAGGTTGTTCTGGCCGAACTTGGCGCGCATCGCGGCCATCACGTCTCGGAACGCGGCCCGGCCGCTGGTGTCGCAGTTCAGGCCGCAGGCGTTGGGGTACTCCCAGTCGATGTCGATGCCGTCGAAGACATCCGCCCAGCGCGGGTCCTCGACCAGGTTGTAGCAGGACTCGGCGAACGCCGCGGGGTTCTTCGCCGCCTCGCCGAACCCGGACGACCAGGTCCAGCCGCCGAACGACCACAGGACCTTGAGGTTCGGGTGCAGCTTCTTGAGCTTGCGCAGCTGGTTGAAGTTGCCGCGCAGGGCCCCTGCGTCCCAGGTGTCGGCCTTGCCGTCGACGCTGCCGGCCGCGTCGTACGCCTTGTCGTAGTCGGCGTACGCGTCACCTATCGCGCATTTGCCGCCGGTGACATTGCCGAAGGCGTAGTTGATGTGGGTGAGCTTGGCGGCGGAGCCGGAGGTCTCCACGTTCTTGACGTGGTAGTTCCGCTGGTAGATGCCCCACTCGGTGAAGTAGCCGACGACCTTGGCTCCGGCCGCCTCCGGAGCCGTGGCGGTGGCGGGGGACTCCGTCGCGGTGGCGGTGCCGGGGCTGGCCGTCGCCGCGCCCGCCAGCAGGGTGGCGGTCAGTACCGCCGTCGAGAGGGCCGCGACGGCCGTCCGTATTCCGCGTGGTCTGAGCATGGATTCTCCTCGGTGGGGGTGAGGGGAGGTGCAGTGCCCGACGACCTGCCCCGATATTGACATGCACGCGCAGGGCAGGGTGGGAGAACGGTAGAAGGACTAGACCAGTGGGGTCAATGGTCTGGGCCAATTCCGTCCGGGTGGCAGCCGGACGGAACGAACTTTGTTGAAGATCGACACATCGGTGACGCGGGCCCTCGGATCGGGCATACTCCAACCGCCACGGTGCAGGTCATCACCCGTTCGCGATCCGACGGGAGGACCGGCGGCGAGGCAGGACACGGGCGGCGCCGCCCCACAGGGCGCGTACGCCGCCATCGCGCCCTACGGGGAGAGGAGAGCGCCGTCATGACCGACCACGGCCCGCAGCCGGTGGAACGCGAACTGCCCACTGAGGAAGCTCGCGACCTCATTTCGCTCGTCCGCGAGCTGACCGAGCGGGAGATCCGCCCCCGCGCCGCCGAGGAGGAGGCCGCCGGGCACTTCCCCCGCGAACTGTTCACCCTGCTGTCCGAATCGGGGCTGCTGGGGCTGGTGTACCCCGAGGAGTTCGGCGGCGGCGACCAGCCGTACGAGGTCTACCTCCAGGTCCTGGAGGAGCTGGCCGCGGCCCGCCTCACCGTCGGCCTCGGCGTCAGCGTCCACACCCTGGCCTGTCACGGCCTCGCCGGGTACGGCAGCAAGGAGCAGCTGGCCGAGCACCTTCCGGCGATGCTCGGCGGCGGGCTGCTCGGGGCGTACTGCCTCTCCGAGCCCTCCTCCGGGTCCGACGCCGCCGCCCTCACCACCCGGGCCACCCGGGAGGGCGACAGCTGGGCGCTGGAGGGCGGCAAGGCGTGGATCACCCACGGCGGCATCGCCGACTTCTACACCGTCCTCGCCCGCACCGGCCCCGAGCGCACCCGCGGCATCAGCGCGTTCCTGGTGCCCGGCGACGCCCCCGGGCTCTCCGCGGCCGCCCCCGAGCGCAAGATGGGCATGAACGGGTCGCCCACCGCACAGATCCACCTCGACCGGGTCCGGGTCCCCGACAGCCGCCGGATCGGCGAGGAGGGCCAGGGCTTCGCCATCGCCCTCTCCGCCCTCGACGCGGGCCGGCTGGGCATCTCGGCCTGCGCGATCGGCCTCGCGCAGGCGGCGCTGGACGAGGCGCTCGCGTACACCGCGCAGCGCAAGCAGTTCGGCCGTCCGATAGCCGATTTCCAGGGGCTGCGCTTCATGCTGGCCGACATGGCCACCCAGATCGAGGCCGGGCGCGCCCTCTACCTGGCCGCCGCCCGGCTGCGGGACGCGGGCCGGCCGTTCTCCAAGCAGGCGGCCATGGCCAAGCTGTTCTGCACCGACACCGCGATGCGCGTCACCACCGACGCGGTCCAGCTGTTCGGCGGTTACGGCTACACGGCGGACTTCCCGGTCGAGCGCTACATGCGGGAGGCCAAGGTCCTGCAGATCGTGGAGGGCACCAACCAGATCCAGCGCGTGGTCATCGCACGCAGCATCGCGGGTCCGGAGAGCCGGTAGGAGAGCGGTCGGGGGCGCGGCACTGCCGGGCCCCCGCCGTGTTCGCGTGCGCGCTGCGGGCTTTACGGGCGCTATGAGTGGGACGCGGCGGGGCGCAGCGTCATCGGCGTCCTGATCGGGCGCGAGCCCGGGCCGCCGATGTGCGAGAACGGCTGCTTCCGCCAGTCCAGGCCCTCCGGCAGCGTCAGCAGCAGCGCCGCGTCCCCCTCCTGCGCGTCGAGCGAGGCGTCCGCGGCGGCGGCGTCCGCCACCCCGCGCCCGGTGCCGGCACACACCGTCAGGCCGAACGGGTTCCACGGAGACGGGCACAGCGCGTGCTCCGGCAGAACATCCTCGTCCGCGAGCAGGGCGATTGGCTGCGCGCAGTCGGGGCACAAGACCCGGAACATTTCGTAGGTCTCGTAGGTTTCGATGTCGCCTTCGTCGAGGCGCTCAACGTAGGGCATGAGATTTCCCCCTCGGGTGGGCTGGCCAGGCGCGTCGGCCTCGGCCACAGCAAGCATTTCCCTTGCCGTCGCATAGGTAATCGCCCCATCCCATAGGACACTCATGAAGAGATGTGGCGTTCGTCACATGCCCCGTGCAGATGCTGTGTCTCCGGAGCCGGTCCGCGGGGTGTGCCCGCTGTGCCGGGACGCCTCCGACCACATAAGGTGATCGGCTGTGGAGGAGTTGGACAGACAAATCGTGGAGCTGCTCGTCAAGGACGGGCGGATGAGCTACACGGACCTGGGCAAGGCCACCGGCCTGTCCACATCGGCCGTGCATCAGCGGGTCCGCCGTCTCGAGCAGCGGGGTGTGATCCGCGGTTACGCGGCCGTCGTGGACCCGGAGGCCGTGGGGTTGCCCCTGACCGCCTTCATCTCGGTCAAACCCTTCGACCCCAGCGCGCCGGACGACATCTCCGACCGGCTCGCCGAGGTGCCCGAGATCGAGGCGTGCCACAGCGTCGCGGGCGACGAGAACTACATCCTCAAGGTGCGGGTCGCCACCCCGCTGGAGCTGGAGCATCTGCTCAGCCGGATCCGCTCGCTGGCGGGCGTCTCCACCCGCACCACCGTCGTCCTGTCCACCCCGTACGAGGCGCGCCCGCCGCGCGTCTGACCGACCCCGTACCCGGCCGGACGCATAGCTCCCCGGTGCCCTGAAACGTCCGAAAACCGACCCGCGAGGCAGCCCGCCGTGAACGACCCGACCCCCGCCCAGGCCGACGAAGGCCGTACCGTCCTGCTGCGCGGGGGCGAGGTGCACAGCCCCGCCGACCCGTTCGCGACCGCGATGATCGTCGAGGGGGACACCATCGCCTGGGTCGGCTCCGAGGGCGCCGCGGACGGCTTCGCGGACGGCGTGGACGAGGTGGTGCGGCTTGACGGGGCGCTGGTCACCCCCGCGTTCACCGATGCGCATGTGCACACCACCGCCACCGGACTCGCCCTCACCGGCCTCGATCTGACGGGCGCGCCCACCCTCGCCGACGCCCTGGAGCGGGTCCGTGCGCACGCCGCCGCCCACCCCGCCGACCAGATGCTTCTCGGCCATGGCTGGGACGCCAGCGGCTGGCCCGGCGGCCGCCCGCCCTCCCGCGCCGAGCTGGACGAGGCGACCGGCGGTCGGCCCCTCTACCTCAGCCGCGCCGATGTGCACTCCGCGGTGGTCACCACCGCGCTGCTCGACCGCGTCCCGGACATCACCGGACGCACCGGCTACCACCCCGACGCGCCGCTGACCGCCGACGCCCACCACGCCGTACGCGCCGCCGCGTACGCGAGCGTGACGGCGCGGCAGCGCGAGGACGCCCAGCGCGCCGCCCTCGCCCACGCCGCCTCGGTGGGCATCGGCTCGGTCCACGAATGCGCGGGCCCCGGCATCTCCGGCGAGGACGACCTCACCGCGCTGCTGCGGCTCGCCGCCGCGGAACCAGGCCCCCGCGTCCACGGCTACTGGGCCGAGGCCGTGACCGGCTCCGCCGGCCTGGAGAAGGTACGGGCGCTGGGCGCCGCCGGAGCCGCCGGAGACCTCTTCGTGGATGGCGCCCTCGGCTCCCACACCGCCTGCCTCCACGAGCCCTACGCCGACGCGCCCCACACCACCGGCACCGCCTACCTGGACGCGGCCGCCGTCGCCGCCCATGTCGCCGTCTGCACCGAGGGCGGCGTCCAGGCCGGGTTCCACGCCATCGGCGACGCCGCCGTGTCCGCCGTCGTCGAGGGCGTACGGGCCGCCGCCGACAAGGTGGGCCTGGCCCGGGTCCGCGCCGCCCGGCACCGCGTCGAGCACGCCGAGATGCTCACCCCCGAGACCATCGCCGCCTTCGCCGACCTCGGCCTCACCGCCTCCGTCCAGCCCGCCTTCGACGCCGCCTGGGGCGGCGAGGAGGGCATGTACGCCCAGCGGCTCGGCCCCGGGCGGGCCCGCACCCTCAACCCGTACGCGGCGCTGCTGAGGGCCGGGGTGCCCCTCGCGCTCGGCTCCGACAGCCCCGTCACCCCGCTGGACCCGTGGGGCACCGTGCGCGCCGCCGCCTTCCACCGCACCCCCGAGCACCGCGTCTCCGCCCGCGCCGCCTTCACCGCCCACACCCGCGGCGGCTGGCGGGCCATCGGACGGGACGACGCGGGCGTCCTCGTGCCCGGCGCGCCCGCCGACTACGCGGTGTGGCGGACCGGGGAACTCGTCGTCCAGGTCCCCGACACGCGGGTGGCCGGCTGGTCGACCGATCCGCGCTCCGGCACGCCCGGGCTGCCCGACCTCACCCCGGGCGGCCAACTGCCCGTGTGCGTGCGCACGGTGGTGGGCGGACGCACCGTGCACAGCCGTCCGGACGAGTGACGCTACGCGTTCGCGTACCGCCGAACGATGTGCCACCGGCCTGTCGCGGCAGCTGAACATTGTCCGTACTGACCTGGTCATTTGAGGAAACGGCGCAGGTCATGCAACTGTTGACAGGGTCCGGTCGGTGGCCGGTAGGTTCGGCCCCGTCCACCACTGGACACCCGACCGGAGAATCTTCACGCAGTCGTCGAACGCCGCTGGGCCAGAGGGAGACGCGCCGCCCAGGCCGTCACCACTGGGAGCCAGGTCCAGCGCACGGGGGCGAGGAAGGGTCGCCGGGTCGGCAGGTGCGACCCGGGAGGGGCCCGGACGCTCAGTAGACAACGGCTCTCGGTCGACCCGCAGCCAGCGGGTCCCAGGCCGGCCCGAAGGGCGCCGGGCCCCCATCCGCACGCACACGGCGGACCGCCCCCCCGCGAGGGGGCGGCATCCGCCGAAACCAGGAACATCGATCTGATAGCGATCCGAACAGGTCCACACAGGGAACCCCGGTCTGCTTTCCCGCGATTTCCCTGCGTTCCACACCTCGGGGACACAGCCGCGCGCCCGCGTTATACGGTCACCTCATCACAGCTTGATTTGCAGGAAGGCCGCACCGTGCCCTCGGGTTCCGACACCACCGCCGAAGCCGCCTCGTCCGGCCCGGCCGAAGAACGACCGGACGGGCCGCGGACGCCCGCCGCCGCGCCTCGTGCGGACGACCGGGGCGACGTCGCGGCGGAGGCGCCCGCGGCCCCCGCCGGGGACCGTCCCGGCCGGTGGCGCCGCCTGGGCCGGCTCGCCCGCCGCGAGGCGGGGCGCAGCGCGCTCGCGGCCGTCGCCGGGCTCGCGCTCGGGTTCGCCTTCCCGCCGTTCGGGGTCTGGCCGCTGTCCCTCCTGGCCGCGGCGGCCCTGAGCCTGCTCACGTACGGCCGCACCGCCCGCCAGGGCGCCTGGACGGGGTTCGCGTTCGGGCTGCCGTTCTTCCTGCTGCTGCTGAAGTGGCTGAGCGTGATCGGCTGGGACGCGGTGATCGGCCTGTCCGTCATCGAATCGCTCTTCCTGGTGCTGATGGGCGCCGGGTTCGCGCTGGTCTCCCGGCTGCCGGTGCCGTCCCTGTGGCCGCTGTGGACGGCCGGTCTGTGGGTCGCCGAGGAGCTGGCCCGGGACCGGGTGCCGTTCGGCGGCTTCCCCTGGGGGCGGCTGGCCTTCGCCAACACCGGGTCGCCGTTCACCCCGCTCGCCGCGCTCGGCGGCGCCCCGCTGGTCACCTTCGCCGTCGCGCTGACGGGTGGGCTGCTGGCCTCCGCCGCGCTCGCCCTGTGGCGGCTGCGGGCGGACGGCGGCCCCTCGGCGCGGGGCGCGCTGCCCGTCGCCGGCGCGGTCGTCGTCGCGGCCGCCGTGACCGCGGCCGGATACGCGGTGCCGATCCCGACGCGCGCGGACGACAGCGTGGACGTCGCCGTCGTGCAGGGCAATGTGCAGCAGGCGGGCATGGACTTCCTGGGCCGCCCCATGAAGATCCTCAACAACCACGTGGACGCCACGCTCGACCTGGCCAAGGACGTCAAGGCCGGCCGGATCAAGAAGCCCGACCTCGTCATATGGCCGGAGAACTCCTCCGACCTGGACCCCTTCCAGTACCGGGAGGCCTACGCCCGGATCGACGAGGCGGTGAAGGCCATCGGTGTCCCGGTGCTGGTCGGAGCCCTGGTCGACCATCCCTCCAAGCAGGGGTACGTGTTCAACGAGGGCATCGTCTGGGACCCCAGGAGCGGCCCCGGCGCCTCGTACACCAAGCAGCACCCGGTGCCCTTCGGCGAGTACGTGCCGTTCCGCAAGGAACTGAGCAAGATCATCACCCGGCTCCAGCGCGTCCCCCGCGACTTCTACCCCGGCGACCACCCCGGGCTGCTGAAGGTCGGTCCGGCCCGGCTGGGCGACGTGATCTGCTTCGAGGTCGCGTACGACGAGATCGTCCGCGACACGGTCAACGCGGGCGCCCGCGCGATCGTCGTCCAGACCAACAACGCCACCTACGGCCGCAGCGGCCAGCCCGAACAGCAGCTGGTCATGTCCCGGCTGCGGGCCATCGAACACGGTCGGCCGGTGATCACCGCGGCCACCAGCGGGATCAGCGCGGTCGTCGCGCCGGATGGCACGATCGAGCAGCGGACGAAAGAATTCACGCAAGATGTGCTCACCGCGCGCATCCCGCTGCGTGACGGCACGACCCTCGCCGACCGCGTCGGTGCGACCCCGGAGTGGGTGCTCGCTATGGTGGGCGTTCTGTCCTGCGCGGCCGCGATCATGATCGGCCGTCGGGGACGTACGGACAAGAAGGGGCAGCAGCCGTGAGCGACGCACGCGAGGCCGACCAGCCGCGCCGGAGCAACGAACCTGATGAATCGCCTCGCGGGCGGAGAAGCGAACAGTCGGATGCCGTGAGCGACGCACGCGAGGCCGACCAGCCGCGCCGGAGCAACGAACCTGATGAATCGCCTCGCGGGCGGAGAAGCGAACAGTCGGATGCCGTGAGCGACGCACGCGAGGCCGACCAGCCGCGCCGCAGCGAGGCCGAGGAGCCGACCACCGAGGCCGGGGGGCCCGGTACCGAGGACGAGGGTCCGGAGCCGCGCCGCACCGCCCGGGACGACGGGGGACGGCGGAAGTACGGTCCGCTCGGCACCGTCCTGGTGATCATTCCGACCTACAACGAGGCCGAGAACATCGCGCCGATCGTCGCCCGGGTCCGGGAGTCCGTACCGGACGCCCACATCCTCGTCGCCGACGACAACAGCCCGGACGGCACCGGCAAGGTCGCCGACGAGCTGGCGGTGGAGGACGACCACGTCAAGGTCCTGCACCGCAAGGGCAAGGAGGGCCTGGGCGCCGCCTATATGGCGGGCTTCCGCTGGGGCATCGAGCACGGATACGGCGTCCTGGTGGAGATGGACGCGGACGGCTCGCACCAGCCCGAGGAACTGCCCAGGCTGCTCACCGCGCTCAAGGGCGCGGACCTGGTGATCGGCTCGCGCTGGGTGCCGGGGGGACGGATCGTCAACTGGCCCAAGTCCCGCGAGTTCATCTCCCGCGGCGGCAGCACGTACTCCCGGCTCATGCTCGACGTGCCGATCCGCGACATGACGGCGGGTTACCGGGCCTTCCGCAAGGAGACCCTGGAGGGGCTCGGCATGGAGGCCGTCGCCTCCCAGGGCTACTGCTTCCAGATCGACCTGGCCTGGCGCGCCGTCAAGGCGGGCTTCCACGTCATCGAGGTCCCCGTCACGTTCATCGAGCGCGAGCGCGGTGAGAGCAAGATGAGCCGGGACATCGTCACCGAGGCGGCCTGGCGCGTCATGTCCTGGGGCGTGGGCTCGCGGGTGAACAAGCTGCTGGGCCGCAAGGAGCCGTAGCCGCCCCGGGGCCGTGCGCGCTCGGAGTAGTCCCACGGGCGGCGGTCCGTCACCTGCCGGACACTGAAGGCGGAAGGAGGCGGAACATGCCCAAGACGCCCATGAAGAGCAGCAAGAGCGCACAGCGCAGGACGATGGCCCCCAAGGGTGCGAAGTCCGGCGGCATGGAGGCGCGTACCAAGGAGGACCTGTACCGCGAGGCCCGGAAGGCAGGGATCGAGGGCAGGTCGCAGATGTCGAAGAGTCAGCTGATCTCCGCGCTGCGCCGCAACCGCTGACACTTCGGACCCCTAGCGGATCCCCGGGACGGTCAGCGCGGTCAGCAGTGCCGTCCCGGCGACCATCCAGGCGACGTAGTCGCCGACGTGCCCGGACTGCAGCCGCCGTACGGGCGCGAACAGCGCGACCGCCCCGGTGTGGGCGGGCCGCCGCACCGCCAGGGTGGCCAGGGTGACGGCGAGGGCCGTGGAGAGCAGCCCGAGCAGGATCCCGGCCGCCGACCAGTGCGGCGGCGCGAACGCCGGGGCGGACGCCGCGCGTCCGTCCAGCACCGCGTGCCGGTAGCCGGAGCCGTCGGCGAACAGCGCCCCGGCCCGGCCGGTCGCCGACGCCAGCGGCGGGACCAGCCCGACCGCCAGCGCCCCGGCCAGCAGCGCCGCCGTGACGGCGAGCATCGGCACCGGGACGCGCACGAGGCGGCCGCCGGTCTCCGGCTCCTCCTCGCCCGTGGTCTCCGGGCCCGCGCCCCGCTCGTCGTGCGGCGGCCGGCCCGCCCCGGCGAAGACCCGCAGGCCCACCCGCAGCACCGCGCCGCCGGTCACCGCCGACACCAGCACGTACAGCGCGGGCAGCCAGCCCGCCGTATGGACGGCGGCCTCCTCCGCGACCGCCTTGCCGAGCCCCGGCCCGAACGGCGGCAGCCCGGACAGCGCCAGGCCGCCCACCGTGAACAGGACCCCCACCAGGCGGAGTTCCCGGGCCTTCCCGTACAGCTCGTGCTCGTCGACGGAGGCGTACCGGTCCAGCAGTATGCCCGCGCACGCGAACAGGGCCGCCTTCACACCCGCGTGCCCGGCGACGTACAGCGCCGTCCCGGAGACGCCGTCGGGGGAGAGCACGGCCAGACCGGTCAGGAACAGCCCGGTGTGGGCCACCGTGGAGAACGCCAGCAGCCGTTTGAGATGGCGCTGCTGCCAGCACATGAGCGCGCCCAGCACGGCCGTGAGCGTGCCGAGGGCCAGCAGCGCGTGGGTGACGGCGGGGTGCGCGAGGCCGCCCGGGCCCGCGAAGACCGTCCAGTAGACCCGGCCGACCCCGTACACGCCCAGCTCCACCATGACGCCGGACAGCAGCATGCACACGGGCGTGGGGGCGACCGCGTGCGCGTCGGGCAGCCAGAAGTGGAAGGGCACCGCGGCCGCCTTCACCAGCAGACCGGTCGTCACCAGGACGAACGCGGCGAGCACCAGGGCGTCCGGCGGGCGCGTGTCCAGCGCCCGCCCGAGCTGGGCGAAGCCCAGCTCCCCGGTGCGCGCGTACAGCAGCGTGATGCCCAGCAGCATGCAGTACGCGCCGAGGGAGTTCACCACGCCGAAGGCCAGCGCCCCCTGGAGCGGCTTCGGCTCCTCCACCCGGAAGCCGGTCAGCGCGTACGCGACGACGCCCATCAGCTCGAAGAAGACGAACGCGTTGAACAGGTCCCCGGTCAGCGCGAAGCCGCACATGCCCGCCTGGAAGAGCAGGATCAGCGCCGGGAAGGAGCCGGCGTGGTGGGCGGGCGGCTCCTCGAAGTAGCGCCAGGAGTAGACCAGGACGGCCACCACCAGCAGCGAGACCAGCGCCGCCAGCCCGGTGCCCAGCGGATCACCCACCAGCACGATGCCCACGCCCTCGCCGTGCACCGGGTGCCAGCCGCCCACCCATTCCACGGGCCGGTCCGTGGAGTGCCCCGCCAGGATCAGCGCCAGTACCGCCGTGAGGGTGGCGAAGGCGCAGCCCAGGACGTCGGAGGCGAGCCGGGGCAGCCGCCGCCCGGCGGCCACCAGCACCGCCGCGCCGAGCAGCGGTACGGCGACGACCAGCGGCAGCAGCCGCGCGGTGTCCATCCGGTCAGCCCTTCAGCTCGGACAGCGCGTCCGGGTCGACCGTGCCGTGCCGTTTGCGGAGCTGGACGACGAGGGCGAGCAGCAGCGCGGTCACCGTCGCGCCCACCACGATGTCGGTGAGGGCGAGCGCCTGGACCACCGGGTCGACGACGCGGCTGTCGGTGGGCGCGTCGGAGAACACCGGGGCGGTGCCGCCGCGGCGGTAGCCGACGCCGAGCAGCAGGACGTACGTGGAGGACTGGGCGACGGCCAGGCACCCCACGGCGTGGATCAGGTTCCGGCTGGTCACCAGCCCGTACACCCCGATGAGGAAGATCCATCCGGCGATCAGGTACGGCAGGACCGTCACACCCGCTCCTTTCCGTCGTCTCCGTTGTCACTGGTGTTTGTCACTGGCGTTTTCGATCTCCACGGCCTGGTCCAGGAACCGGGCCAGCAGGACGACGATCCCGCTGGTGACCTCGATGCCGACGGCCGCGTTCAGCAGGATGACCGTGCCGCCGGAGGACAGGGTGGCGAAGGTGCCGAGGGGGAGGACGTTGGCGAGGAACGCCGACCCCGCGAGGACCGCCCCGAGCCCGGTGACGACATAGGCCGCCTCGCCGACGGCGTCCCCGATCTCGTACAGGGCGACCGGCCGGACGCGCTCCAGCGCCCGGTAGTCGGCGGCGAGGTAGAGGAGGTGCAGCGCGGTGGCCGTGACCACCCCGCCCTGGAAGCCGCCGCCCGGGCTGACCTGGCCGTGCGCGATCACATAGAGGCCGACGAGCATCGCGAGCGGCAGCATCGGCAGCGCGAACCAGCGCACCCGGGGATGCACCACGTCGGGCGCGGGCCGCTTGCGCTCCTCGTCGGCGGTCTGGCGCAGCAGGACGATGGTGCCGAGCACCGCGCCGAACAGGATCGTCTCCTCGCCGAGCGTGTCCAGGGCGCGCAGGTCGAAGTTGACGGACGCGATCACGTTGGCCGTGTGGTGGCCGAGGGCGGCGCGCACGGCCCGCTCCCCGTAGGGATGGTGAGCGCTGCCGAACGGCGGCAGGGCGAAGCAGGCGGTGGCGAACAGCGCCGCGAAGACGGCCGCTCCCGCCAGGAAGAGCCACAGCCGGCCGCGGGCGCTCATCGCCCGCGCTCGCGTTCGCCGGGATCGCCCGGCTCGTCCCCGGGGCGGCGGCGCACCTTCCGTACGGTCAGCAGGATCATCAGCGGGGTCACCGCGGAGCCGACCGCGAGCTGGGACAGCGCGACGTCCGGGGCCTGGAGGAACGTGAACAGCAGGGCCAGCGCCAGCCCGAGGAACGAGAGCACGAGCGCCTGCCGCACCGGGTCGCGGTTGAGCACGGCGGCGGTGGCGGCGCCCGCGACCAGCAGCAGCGCCACGACGATCAGGGCATCGGTCATGCCGTACGGCCCCCGTTCGCCGGGCCCTTGCCGGGGCGCCCGCCGCCCGCGCTGGTCACCACGCTGCCCGCGATCAGCAGCGCCCCGATGAGCAGCAGCTTCCCCATGGCCCGGCCGGGCCCGGTCGCCACGCACAGTGGCAGCACGATCGCCGGGACCCCGAGCAGGGCCGTCCGGCGCACCAGCCGGGAGCTGGGCAGGACGCCGAGGAAGCGGGCGTAGATCAGCGTGCCGGTGGGCCCGAGCACGGACAGGACGAGCGCCACGTCCACGTACGCGGGGCGGCCGAAGCCCTGCGCGGCGGGGAGCAGCGCCAGACCGCCCAGCAGCGAGCTGAGGTTCTGGGCGATCAGCCGGTCCCCGGGCGCTCCGCGGGAGATCCACCACAGCACCGGTACGAGGGCGAGCAAGGGCACCAGCGCCACCAGCAGCCAGCCGTCGGCCGCGGTCACCGCCCCGTCACCACCCGGCGCGCGGCGCGGGCGACGAGGGCGGTGGGCAGCGCGGCGGCGGCGCCCACCATGACCTCCAGGGAGTCGACGGTGCTGATGAGCACCAGCCAGACCCCGGTCAGCACCAGCCACCAGGCGAGCACTTCGAGCACACCGGCCATTCCGCCACCTCCGCGGCGGCGGGTACCCGGACCGCCGCCGCCGATTCCCTGTGGATTCACGTCCGGGCCTTTACGGATCCACGGCCCCGGGGTCCGTGCGGTGCCCGGGCCCGGGCACACTTGGAGGCATGATGACCGGCGCATCCCCACAGAGCGACCCGACCCGCCCGAAGCGCAGCCGTGCCCGCACGTTCGTACCGCTGGGCATCGCCGCCTGGCTGGTGCTGGAGATCTGGCTGCTGACCCTGGTCGCGGGGGCGGCCGGCGGGTTCACCGTCTTCCTGCTGCTGGTCGCGGGCGCGGTCGGCGGCGCGGCCGTCGTCAAGCGGGCGGGGCGCCGGGCCTGGCAGAACCTGGCCCGGACCATGCAGTCGGGCGCCGAGCCCGCCGAGCAGCCGGGGCGCACCGGCAACTCGTTCACCATGCTCGGCGGGCTGCTGCTGATGATCCCGGGGCTGCTCTCGGACGTGGCCGCGCTGCTGTGCCTGTTCCCGCCGACGGCGGCGCTGCTGCGGCGGCGCACCGAGGCCGCGCTGTCGCGCCGGATGGGCTACACGCCGGGCTCGCTGGGCGTCGCCTTCGGGCCGGGCGGGCCGGGGCGGCAGCCGGGTGCGGGTCCGGCCGAGGGCTCGCCTGACGGCCAGGTCATCCAGGGCGAGGTGGTCCGTGATGACGACGGGAGCCGGAACCACGGCGCGAGCCGGAACGAGGTCGTCCGCGACGACAAGGAGTGAGGGCGCGACAAGGGCCGGGGCCACTGCGCAAGCAGTGGCCCCGGCCCTTGTGCGTCAGTACTGCCGTGCGGCTCAGGCAGACTTACGGCTAGTGTCGCGCGGATGCACGGCGATGTTCATGGCACCGGAGCGCAGGATCGCCAGCCGCTCGGCCAGCACCTCCTCCAGCTCCTCACGGGTACGCCGCTCCATGAGCATGTCCCAGTGCGTGCGCGCGGGCTTGCCCTTCTTCTCCTCAGGACCCTCGCCGTCCACCAGGAGTGCCATGGCGCCGCACGCCTTGCACTCCCACTCCGGCGGAATCTCCGCCTCTACCGAGAAGGGCATCTCGAATCGATGTCCGTTCTGGCATGCGTACTCCACCGCCTGGCGCGGGGCCAGATCGATGCCGCGGTCGGTCTCGTAGCTGGTCACCACGAGTCGCGTGCCGCGAAGAGCTCGCTCACTCATGAATCGTGCCTCCCGGGCTTCTCGCCCACAGGACAGGTGTCGCTGTCGTCGTCATCCGGTCAACGTCCGGTCGGCGGTGAAGATTCCCGTACTGGGACATGCGTCGCCCGTCGTGCCGCCCCGTTGTTCTACCCACAGGCGCCCGGTTTGTCACATCTGGCAGCAGATGTCACCCAGCGTTTCTCATGCTTAAGCGCGCAGTAACGGTCCGCCTGGTGGGCCAAGGGCGTACACTACCGCTCCACGTCCGCGAGGGCTAAATCAGGTCACGGATCGGACTCCGTGAACCGCCCCGCGCGACCACCGCTGAACTCTCCGTCGTCCCGCCGGGAGCGCCCCCGGCCGCGTCGCCGGTGGCCGAGGGTATCGCGAACAGGCCCAGGAAGTACTGCGAAAGCGGTCCGATGGCCAGCGCGTACAGTACCGTACCCACCCCCACCGAGCCGCCCAGCGCGAATCCCGTCGCCAGCACCGCCACCTCGATCCCGGTCCGCACCAGCCGGACCGACCGGCCGGTGTGCTGATGCAGCCCTGTCATCAGGCCGTCCCGCGGCCCCGGGCCGAAGCGCGCCGAGATGTAGAGGCCGGTGGCCGCGCCGCCCACCACGACCGAGGCCACCAGCAGGGGAATGCGCAGCGCCAACGCGTCCGGCTGCGGCAGGAGCCACAGGGTGGCGTCCACCGTGATCCCGATCACCATCACGTTCGACACCGTGCCGAGCCCCGGCCGCTGCCGCAGCGGAATCCACAGCAGGAGCACCGCGGCCCCGACGATGATCGTCACCGTGCCGAACGACAGCGGGGTGCGCTTGACGATCCCTTGGTGGAACACGTCCCACGGGTCGAGCCCCAGCGCGGCGCGTACCTGGAGCCCCATGCCCACGCCGTACAGCACGAGCCCTCCGTAGAGCTGGACGAGACGACGGGCGAGCCGGGATCCCCCCGAGGGTTCCTTGGACAACGCGTACTCCCAGGTGTGAGTGGACTGGTGCCATTGGTCGGTGGCATGTCACTCTGATGCCTGGAAACAGGCCAGTTCCATGGCCAATCCGGGAAAGGTGGACCGCATTCGATGAGCCCGTGGACCTCCGCGGTAGGGGCACCTCAACTGGCCCGCCTGCTCGGCTCCCAGCACATCCGCGACGCGACGGCCGCGAGCCCGGCGGCCGCCCCCGCCGCCACCGGCCCGGCCGCGAGGCCCGCCGCCTCGCTGGGCGGCGGCCGCCGCGTCCCCGCCTACCGCGCGCTCGCCGACGGCGTACGGCTGCTCCTGCTGGAGGGCCGGGTTCCGGTCGCGGCCCGCCTCCCCGCCGAGCGCGAACTCGCCACGGCGCTCGCCGTCAGCCGCACCACCGTCGCCGCCGCCTACGAGGCGCTGCGCGGCGAAGGGTTCCTGGAGTCGCGGCGCGGCGCCGGCAGCTGGACGGCGATGCCCGCCGGAAGCCCGCTGCCCACCCGCGGACTCGACCCGCTGCCCCCGGAGGCCGCCGCCTCCGTCATCGACCTCGGCTGCGCCGCGCTCCCCGCCCCCGAGCCCTGGCTGACCCGCGCGACGCGCGGTGCCCTGGACGAGCTGCCGCCGTACGCCCACACCCACGGCGACTACCCCGCGGGCCTGCCCGCCCTGCGCCAGGCCCTGGCCGACCGCTACACCGCACGCGGCGTACCGACCATGCCCGAACAGATCATGGTCACCACCGGCGCCATGGGCGCCGTCGCCGCCACCTGCCGGCTCATGGTCCGCACTGGTGAGCGCGTCGCCGTCGAATCGCCCAGCTACGCCAATGTGCTCCAGCTGATGCGGGAAGCGGGCGCCCGGCTGGTGCCCGTCGCGATGGGCGACCACCTCACGGGCTGGGAAATCCCCGCCTGGCGCCAGGTCCTCGGCGCCGCCGCGCCCCGCATGGCCTACGTCGTCGCGGACTTCCACAACCCCACCGGCGCGCTCGCCACCGAGGAGCAGCGCCGCGGCCTCGTGGACGCCGCCCGCGCGGCCGGTACCGTCCTGATCGCCGACGAGACGATGGCGGAGCTGCGGCTGGACGACGACGTCGAGCTGCCCCGCCCGGTCTCCGCGTTCGACCCGGCGGGCAGCACCGTCGTCACCGTCGGCTCCGCGAGCAAATCCTTCTGGGCGGGCCTGCGCATCGGCTGGGTCCGGGCCGCGCCCGAGGTCATCCGCAGCCTCGTCGCCGCGCGTGCCTACGCCGACCTGGGCACGCCCGTCATCGAACAGCTCGCCGTCGCCTGGCTGCTGAACACCGGCGGCTGGGAGGAGGCTATTCGGATCCGCCGCGCGCTCGCCCGCGACAACCGGGACGCGCTCGTGGCCGCCGTACGACGGCACATCCCCGACTGGGAGTTCACCGTCCCGCACGGCGGCCTCACCCTCTGGGCCCGCACCGGCGGACTCTCCGGCTCCCGCATCGCGGAGGTCGGCGCCCGGCTGGGCGTCCGGGTCCCCTCGGGCCCGCGCTTCGGCGTGGACGGCGCCTTCGAGGGCTACGTCCGGTTGCCGTTCACGGTGGCGGGCGCGGTGGCCGACAAGGCCGCCGAGCGTCTGGCGGCCGCCGCGGACCTGGTGGCGACGGGCGCCACGACGGAGGCGGAGACCCCGCGCACCTGGGTGGCCTGACAGCCGCCGCGGCGGGGTCACCCCTTCGTGGCCACCACCCGCTCGCCCGGGGAGCCCGCCTCCGGCTCCGGCAGCAGCCGCAGCACCGCCCGCCGCTGCCCCTCGCTCGTCGCGTCGTCGTACGGATCGGGCGTGGCCGGTACCTGGAGCCGGTGCACCGGGCCCGCGCCCAGCCGCGCGTACCCGCGGCCCGCCGGTACCTCCGGCACCGGGGTGGTGGGCGGCGGGGCGCCCAGCACGGCGGTGGTCTGTTCGAGCGAGGCCGGGCCGAGGACCACCCGGGCGCGGGTGTGGAAGCGTACGGCCTCGCTCAGGGTCTCCGCCGCGTCGAGCTGATCGGCCACCACCACCCGTACGTTCGCCGCCCGCCCGTGCCGCAGCGGCACCTGGAGCAGCTCCTGCGGATCCGTACGGCCGTCCGCCGCCGCCACATGGCTGAGCGCCGACGGCCGGTCCAGCACGATCCACAGCGGGCGCTGGACGTCCTCCGGCGGCGGGTGGCCGAACTGGCGGGCGCGGTTGGCGGCGAGCAGCCGCCGTTCGGTCTCGTGCCCGGCCCACTCCAGCGTTGCCAGCACCCCGGCGAGCCCGCATTCGACGGCCAGCACCCCGGCCCGGCCGCCGAGGCATGCGTACTCGCCGGTTCCGCTGCCGTCCACCACCAGCACATCGCCGTGCGGCAGCGCCTGGAGCAGGATCGAGCGGAGCAGCGTGGTGGTGCCGCTGCCGGGGCGGCCGAGCGCCAGCAGATGCGGTTCGGTGGAGCGCGGCCCGGTGCGCCAGACGACGGGTGGCACGTCCCGGGTCGTCGCCGCGTCGGCCGTATCGCCCGCGCCGGAACCGTCCTGAGCCTCGGTCGTCTCGTCGTCGACGCCCTCCAGCACCGGCAGCGTGAGCGGCACGGATGACGCGTCCGTGAAGCCGAGCACCGTCTCGCCCGGCGCGGTCACGAAGCGCTGGGCGCAGATCGCGGTGGACAGGGCGGGCAGCACCGTCAGGGTGAGCCGGTTCGCCTCCTCGTCCCAGGTGAACAGGTACTCCCGGTCGCGCCCGGACTTCGCGTACAGCAGCTGTTCGACGCGGGCCCGCGAATCGGGCTCGCCGTCCGTGAAGTACGCGGGGTACCGCAGCCGCAGCCGGGTCAGCCGGCCGTCCTCGTCGAAGTCGAACGACTCGAAGGGGTGCGACCACTCCCCGCCGTGGCGGTAGAGCGGGTCCGGATCCTCGGCGGCGGCGAAGTACGGCACCAGCGCCTCGTAGATCAGGCGCAGCCGCTCGGTCCCCTCGGCGCAGGGCCCGGGGGAGGCGGGGGCGCGCGTCCGCCCGGCCCAGCCCGCGGCGCCGAGCAGGCCGAGCGCGGAGGCCAGCGGCCCGTACGGCAGCAGGAAGACGACGAACACGCAGGCGGCCGCGACGAAGAACGCGGGCCCCCGCTGTTCGCCCGGAAGCTCTGCCCACCGGCGCCGCGCGCCGGCGGCGAGCACCCGCAAGCCCCGGGAGAGGGCGAGCAGCGGATGGAACACGTCGGCGGCGCTGTCGGCCGCGGTGCGGACGAACTCACGGCCGCGGCGGAACGGGGCATGCCCGGCGCCGCCGATGCGGAGCCGGGGGAGCGATGGCAGGCCCACGTCAGATCTTGATCCCGCCCAGCAAACTGGCGAGGCTCGCGCCGCCGGCCTTGATGCTCGGGGCGATGGCGGTGCTCGCGAGGTAGAAGCCGAAGAGGGCGCACACGACGCCGTGGGATGCCTTGAGGCCGTCTTTGCGGAAGAAGATGAAGACGACGATGCCGAGCAGGACGACACCGGAAATGGACAGGATCATCTCGGTCTCCTGGCTGGTGGGGGCTCTCACCGTGAGTCATTCCAGGGTCACAGCATGTATCGATCCGGGGAAAGGTGCAAATGGGGGGATTGGCGGCGCAAGCGCAACAATGGTCACGTGCCGGTGATCACATGCACACGTGGCGCGTGCGCGGGTAGCGGCATGCACAGGCAGTGAACGCACAGCTAGCGAAGGCGGAGGCGATACGCGATGAGCGCACCGAACCCCGAGAGCGAACCCGCTCACGACCCGGAGGTGCTGCAACTGGCGGCCAAGGTCTTCGACCTGGCCCGGCACGGTGACACGGATACGCTCGCCGCCTACGTGGACGCGGGCGTGCCGGCCAACCTCACCAACGACAAGGGTGATTCGCTGCTCATGCTGGCCGCCTACCACGGCCACGCCGCGGCCGTGTCCGCCCTGCTGGAGCGCGGCGCCGACCCCAACCGCGTCAGCGACCGGGGGCAGACGCCCATCGCCGGGGCGGCCTTCAAGGGGGAGGAGGAGGTGCTGCGGGTTCTGCTCGCCGCCGGCGCCGACCCGCGCGCGGGTTCCCCCTCGGCGGTCGACACGGCGCGCATGTTCGGGCGGGCGGACCTGCTCGAACTGTTCGGGCCCGCGGGCTCGTAGTTTTTGTCGGGCCGATTGGGCGAGGTTGGTCCAGACCTGTTGACATGAATGGCGCCGCGCTGGAGATTATGCGCGCACCTTCCCTCCCGGAACCGGCCCCGCGCCGGTTCCGGGATCCCCCACACAGGAAGGCGATCGGCGCCATGCGAAGAACGCTGCGCACCACCCTGGCCGGTCTGCTCTCGGTGACCGCGCTCGCCGCCACCCCGTGGTTCACCGCCCCGGCGGCCGCGGGGGCGCGCACCCCCACCGCCGCCTTCACCGAGAATTTCGACGGCCCGGCGGGCGGTGCGGTCGACGGCGCCCGATGGGGCTACGAGACCGGTGACAACGTCAACAACCATGAGCGGCAGTACTACACGGACGGCACGAAGAACGCCGCGCTCGACGGTCGGGGCAACCTCGTCATCACCGCCCGCAAGGAGAACCCCGCCAACTACAACTGCTGGTACGGCCGTTGCGAGTACACCTCCGCCCGCCTCTCCACCGCCCGCACCTTCACCACCGCCTACGGCCATGTCGAGGCGCGCATGAAACTGCCGCGCGGCCAGGGCATGTGGCCCGCGTTCTGGATGCTCGGCAACGACATCGGCAGCGCGGGCTGGCCCAACTGCGGTGAGATCGACGTCATGGAGAACGTCGGCTACGAGCCGAGCACCGTCCACGGCACCATCCACGGCCCCGGCTACTCCGGCTCGGGCGGCATCGGCGCCGGGTACACCCTGCCGGGCGGGGCGAAGTTCGCCGACGCGTTCCACACGTTCGCCGTCGACTGGTCGCCCAACAAGATCACATGGTCGGTGGACGGCAACGTCTACCAGACCCGCACCCCCGGCGATCTGAACGGCAACCGCTGGGTCTTCGACCACCGCTTCTCTCTCATCCTCAACCTCGCGGTCGGAGGCTACTGGCCCGGCGACCCGGACGGCGGCACCACCTTCCCCCAGCAACTGGTGGTCGACTACGTGAAGGTGACGGGCGGCAACTGACGCCCTGCCCCAAGCGGCCGTAACCTGGCCCTTCATGGACACCTGCGACCGGATCGAGGCCGCCGATCACCGCATACGGGCCTTCGTCCCCGAGCCCGGCCGTCGGACACGGCTGCGGCGCGAGGCGCGGTCGGCGGCCGAGCGGTGGCCCGATCCCGCCGACCGGCCGCCGCTGTACGGGGTGCCGGTGGGCGTCAAGGACATCGTGCGCGTCGACGGGCTGCCCACGCGCGCCGGTTCGGCCGTCCCCGCCGAGGCGCTGGCCGGTCCGCAGGCGTCGCTGATCGACCGGCTGCGGGCGACGGGCGCGCTGGTGGCGGGCAAGACCGTCACCGCCGAGTTCGCCGTCACCGCGCCCGGTCCGACCCGCAATCCGCACGACGTGGGCCACACTCCCGGCGGCTCCAGCAGCGGTTCGGCGGCGGCCGTCGCCGCGGGCATGGTGCCGCTCGCCATCGGTACGCAGACGATCGGCTCGGTGATCCGCCCGGCCGCGTACTGCGGCGTCGTCGGCTTCAAGCCGACCCACGGCCGCATCCCGGCCGACGGCGTCATCCCCAACGCACCGACCTTCGACACGGTGGGCCTCTTCGCCCCGGACACCGCCGGGCTGAGCCCGGCGGCGGGCGTCATGTGCGACGACTGGCGGCCCGGCCCGGACGGCGGGCGCCCAGGGGACGGCGGGCGGCCGGGGGAGGGGCGGCGGCCGACGCTCGCCGTGCCGACCGGCCCGTACCTCGCGCGGGCGGAGACGGAGGCGGCGGACGCCTTCGAGGAGCAGACGCGGCGGCTGGCCGACGCCGGATTCCCGGTGCGCCGGGTCCCCTTCCCGGCCGACTTCGCCACCCTGGTCGCCTGGCAGCAGGTGATCGGCCGCTACGAGGCCGCCCGCACCCACGCCGAGTGGTTCCCGCGCTACGGCGAGCTGTACCGGGAACAGACCGCCGCGAAGATCCGGCGGGGGCAGCGGATCGGCCCCGAGACGTACGCGTCGGCCCTGCGCGACCGCGACCAGTACCGGGACCGGCTGCTCGCCGCGATGGACGAGGAGGGCATCGACCTGTGGATCGCCCCGGCGGCCACGGGCCCGGCGCCGCGCGGCCTCGCGAGCACCGGTGAATCGATCATGTCCCTCCCCTGGAGCGTCGCCGGAGTGCCGGTCCTCGGCCTGCCCGCAGGCCGGGCCGCCAATTCCCTCACGCTGGGCGTGCAGTGCGTGGCCCGGCCGGGGGCGGACGAGCGGCTGCTGGAGTGGGGCCCCGGAATCGAGTTGGTCCTCGGCGGCCCTTGCGCACCCG
The DNA here is from genome assembly GCF_044332925.1 of Streptomyces sp. NPDC021212. Lineage (NCBI taxonomy): Bacteria > Bacillati > Actinomycetota > Actinomycetes > Kitasatosporales > Streptomycetaceae > Streptomyces > Streptomyces sp. NPDC021212. The sequence goes on along the minus strand of NZ_JBIRPZ010000002.1, from coordinate 182,573 downwards.
TATGATCGGTATCCAGTCCCATGTACCGAGTTGGGGGCGCGATGTCTGCCACGTGGTGGCTTATGCAGGGCGAGGCCACGGTCGGCGAGTTACGGCAGTACGGAGTCGACCAGCCGGTATTCCTGTGCCACTTCACGCCCGGCCCGGCGTGGGAGAACGCGCGGGACAAGTTCGAGTCGTGGTCGGCGCTGCGCGGCCCGGACCCTGACGGCAGCCGTACCGCCCAGGTCATCAGATCCATCATGGACCTCGAACTGCGGCTGGTCCCCGCGGACGGCAGCCCGTCGATGGCGCTGTTCACGGAGTGCATCCTGCGGATCGACGGTCACACGGCCCGGCTGCGCTACTGACCCCCGTCTCTGCTACTGAAACGCCCGCGACCGGGCCGGGGGCCGGCTAGCCGTCCGTCTTGCCGAGGACGAGCACCTGGATGGCCAGCACGGCGGCCCCCCGCGCCCAGTCGTTGAAGTCGGAGACCTTGGTCTCCAGATCGACCGGATCCGCCAGCGGATGGCGATGGGCGGCGATGGCCCGCTGGATGGTCTCGCCCGCCACGTCGACCAGGCCGACCCCCTCCCCGGCGAGCAGGATCTTCTGCGGCATCGCGAAGTTCGCGATCTGCGCCACCAGAACGCCCAGCCCCCGCGCCGCCTCGTCGATCACCCGGCCGGTGACCGGGTCGCCGGATGCGGCGAGGGCGAGGATGCCGGGATAGTCGATCTCGCGGCCCAGCGCGGCCTGCACCTGGTAGCGGATGCTCGGGATGGACAGGAGGGCCACCGCGCTGCCGCGCTCCCCGTCCGGGGTGAGGGGGCCGTTCGGATCGATGATCCAGCGCTTGCCGACGCCGTGGCCGTCCTCCGAACCGCGGACCAGGGTGCCGCCGATGACCAGGCCGTATCCGATGCCCGCGCCGATCGTGAGCACGACGAAGCGGTCCAGCCCGCGCCCCGCGCCGAACCAGGTCTCGGCCTCGGTGAGGGCCACGACATCGTTCTCCACCACCACCGGCAGCCCGGTGCGCCGCTCCAGCAGGTCGGCGAACGGGACGTCGTCCCAGTCCAGGAAGGCGGAGTCGACGACGGTGGACCGGCCCCGGACATGGCCGCCCACGCCGACGCCGATCCCGGCCAGCCGGGGGAAGTCGCCCCTGAAGTCCCGGACGAGGTCCTGGAGGAGATCCGCGATCTCCTCGGGGTCATGGGTACCGAGCGGACGGGTCCGCTGGGCCACGACCTCGCTCTTGAGCGTGGTGACCACCCCGTACACCGCATCGCCGGTGATCTTGAACCCGGCGAAGTAACGGGACTCGGCCACGATGTCCAGCGGCTGGGAGGGACGCCCCTGCCCGCTGGGCCGGACCGGACGGGACGAGGACGGCCACGCCTCCTCGATCAGCAGCCCGGACTCGATCAGCGGTTTGGTCAGCCGGGTGAGGCTGCCCGCCGACAGATCCAGCCGTCTGGCGATCTCACCGCGGGAGAGCGGGCCGTGCATCAGCACTTCGATCGCCACCGCCCGCTCGGCGGGACTCAGTGGTGCCCAACTGGCCGCCAGCGCACTCATCGAGCCGTCGTCATTCACATCCTGGAGCCTATATATGTTTCCTGGCGAAAACAATGGCGGGGCTGAGGGCTGTGGACAACGGCCTCACGGCGACTTATGCACAGGTCTTGACAGCTCTATTTTTTCGTCACGAAACTAATCGGCCATGGACCACGTCATGGACAAAGGAGTCTTATGGCCATCGCCTCGCCCCAACGCGAGGGCGCCCGCGGCGACGGGCTTCTCGCGGCAGCGTTCATCGCACCCGCCTTCTTCGGGTTCCTCGTCTTCCTCCTCTGGCCGACCCTCCGCGGCATCTATCTGAGCTTCACCCGGTTCAACCTGCTGACCCCGCCGGAGTGGGTGGGACTTGACAACTACGTGCGCATGGTCAACGACCCCGTCTTCTGGGACTCGTTGCGCGTCACCGTCCTCTACGTGGTCATGAACATCGGCGTGCAGACGGTCGTCGCCCTGCTCATCGCCGTCCTGATGCAGCGGCTGACCCAGTCGGCGCTGGTGCGCGGCATCGTGCTCACTCCGTATCTGGTGTCGAACGTCGTCACCGGCATCGTCTTCCTGTGGATGCTCGACACCCAGCTCGGCATCGGCAACCAGATCCTCGGCGCCCTCGGCCTCGGCCACATCGCCTTCTTCGGGAGCCAGGGGTGGGCGATCCCCACCATCGCGCTCGTCAACGTCTGGCGGCATGTGGGCTACACGGCCCTGCTGCTCTTCGCCGGGCTCCAGGCGATCCCCAAGGACATGTACGAGGCGGGCCGGATCGACGGGGCGGGGGAGTGGCGGATGTTCTGGCGGATCTCCCTGCCGCTGCTGCGGCCGATCCTCGCGCTCGTGCTCATCATGACCGTCATCGGGTCGTTCCAGGTGTTCGACACCGTCGCGGTCACCACCGCCGGCGGCCCGGCCAACGACACCAACGTGCTCCAGTACTACATCTACGGCGCCGCGTTCGGGCGCTTCCAGTTCGGCTACGCCTCGGCGATGTCCGTCGCGCTGCTGATCGTCCTCAGCGTGATCACCATCGTCCAGTACCGGCTCACCAAGGCCGGCCAGACCGACCTCGGCTAAGCCCAGGGAGCCCGTCATGGCATTGGCGACATCCACGAAACTCGGTGCCCCCAGCCCGGCCACCACCCGGCCAGCGCTCAGGGCGCGGCGCAGGCCCACACCCGGCCGCGTCCTCGCCTGGATCCTCATGGGCGGGGTCATGGTGGTGACGCTCTTCCCCTTCTACTGGATCCTGCGCACCGCGCTGTCCACCAACACCGCGCTCGCCGCCCACCCCTCCTCCCTGCTGCCCGTCGACATCAGCCTCGGCGGCTTCGCCCGGGTCTTCGGCCTCCAGAGCACCAAGGAGGCCCTCGCCCAGGGCGGCTCGGGCGCCGGCCTCAACTTCTGGCGCTATCTGCTCAACTCGATATTCGTCTCGACCCTGATCACCGGCTGCCAGGTGCTGTTCTCCGCCATGGCCGCCTACGCCTTCGCCCGCCTGAAATGGCGCGGCCGGGACACCGTGTTCGGGCTGGTGCTCGCCGGGCTCATGGTGCCCGCCGTCTTCACCCTGCTGCCGAACTTCGTCCTCATCAAGCAGCTCGGCCTGATCGACAGCCTGCTGGGCATCGCGCTGCCCACGATGTTCATGACGCCGTTCGCCGTCTTCTTCCTCCGCCAGTTCTTCATGAACATCCCCGCGGAGATCGAGGAGGCCGCGCTGCTGGACGGCGCGGGGAAGGTGCGGGTCTTCTTCCGGGTCATCCTGCCCATGGCGGGGGCGCCGATCGCGACCCTCGCCGTCCTCACCTACATGACGTCATGGAACGACTACTTCTGGCCGCTCATGGTGTCCTACAGCGACAGCTCCCGGGTGCTCACCGTCGCGCTGAGCGTCTTCCGCGCCCAGTCGCCGCAGACCGGCATGGACTGGGCCGGGCTGATGTCGGCGACACTGGTCGCCGCGCTCCCCATGCTCCTGCTCTTCGCCGCGTTCGCCCGGCGCGTCATCAACTCCGTCGGCTTCACCGGAATCAAGTAGGAGGCAGCGATGGCCACGGCACGAACCCTCCGCACCCTCCGCACCGCGGTCGCGCTCGGCGGAGCCGCCGCGCTCACCCTCGCGGCGGGCTGCGCACCCCAGGGCTCCACCTCGGCCTCCGCGCAGCGGACCGTCAGCTACTGGCTCTGGGACGCCAATCAGCTGCCCGCCTACCAGGCGTGCGCGAAGGACTTCGAGAAGAAGAACCCCGGGCTCAACATCAAGATCACCCAGATGGGCTGGGACGACTACTGGACCAAGCTCACGGCTGCCTTCATCGCGGGCACCCAGCCCGACGTCTTCACCGACCACGTCTCCAAGTTCGGCCAGTTCGCCGACCTCGGCGTGCTCGCCCCGCTCGACGAGTTGCCCGCCACCAAGGGCATCAAGAACGCCGACTACCAGCCCAGCCTCGGCGCCTCCTGGATCGGTCAGGACGGCCATCGCTACGGCGCCCCGAAGGACTGGGACACCGTCGGCCTCTTCTACAACAAGAAGATGACCAAGGCCGCCGGGGTCTCCGCCAAGGACCTCAACTCGCTCGCCTGGAACCCCGAGGACGGCGGCAGCTTCGAGAAGACCATCGCCCACCTCACCGTCGACCGGAACGGGGTCCGGGGCGACGAGCCGGGCTTCGACAAGAACCACGTCCGCACCTACGGCCTCGCCACCAATGACGCGGGTCAGTCCGACGGCCAGACCCAGTGGAGCGCCTTCGCCGGCTCGGCCGGCTGGTTCTACACCAACAAGCGGATGTGGGGCGATCACTACAACTACGACCAGCCCACCTTCAAGAACGCCATCCGCTGGTACTTCGGGCTGGCGAAGAAGGGATACCTCGCACCGTTCACGGACTTCTCCGACTCCAACGGCCCCGACGTGCAACTCGGTTCGGGCAAGGCCGCCATCGCGATGCACGGCTCCTGGATGATCTCCACCTTCGCCGGGCTGAAGGGCGTGGACGTCGGCACCGCCCTGACCCCTGTCGGGCCGTCCGGCCACCGCGCCACCATGATGAACGGCCTCGCCGACTCCATCAGCAAACACGCGAAGAACAAGGAGGGGGCCGAGAAGTGGGTGGCCTATCTCGCCTCGAACGCGTGCCAGAAGGCGGTCGGTGAACACGGGATCGTCTTCCCCGCGACCCGGGCGGGCACGGCGAAGGCCGTGGCCGCGTACAAGAAGGAAGGCATCGACACCACCGCCTTCACCAAGCCGGTCGCCGACCGCACCACCTTCCCCTTCCCCATCACCGACTACGCCGCCGACATCCAGGCCATGATGACCCCCGCGATGCAGGACATCTACGCCAACGGCGCGTCGGTGTCGGGCGTGCTCGACCGCACCAACGACCAGATCAACTTCCTCTTCGACCAGGATCACTCCTGATGAAAGGGCCCTCCATGCCGTTCACCCTTGGCATCGTCGGCGCCGGGCAGTTCGCCGGCCAGTTCGCCAAGCTCTTCCAGGCCCACCCGGGCGTCGGGGACGTCACCGTCACCGATCTGCTGCCCGAGCGCGCGGACCGGCTGGTCTCCCAGTACGGGCTGGCCGGGACCCACCCCACGTTCGAGGCCATGCTGGAGTCCGACGTGGACGCCGTCGCGCTGTTCACCCAGCGCTGGACCCACGGCCCCCTCGTCGTCCAGGCCCTGCGTGCGGGGAAGCATGTGTACTCCGCCGTGCCGATGGCGGTCAGCGAGCAGGAGATCGCCGCCATCATCGACGCCGTCCGGGAGACCGGGCTGACGTACATGATGGGCGAGACCAGCCAGTACAACCCCGCCACCGTCTACGCCCGGCAGAAGATCACCGAGGGCGGCTTCGGGCGGCTCTTCTACGCCGAGGGCGACTACGTCCACGACATGGATCTCGGCTTCTACGAGGCGTACCAGTACAGCGGCGGCGAGAACTGGAAGTCCACCGCCAGCTATCCGCCGCTGCACTACCCGACCCACTCGGTCGGCGGGGTGCTGGGCGCCTGGCAGACGCACGCGGTGAGCGTATCCGCGATAGGCGTCCGTGACGAGCGGGGAGACGGCGTCTTCGACCGGGAGGTCAGCCAGTTCGACAACGACTTCTCCAACGCGACCGCGCTCTTCGAGGCCGCCGGGGGCGGGTCGTTCCGCATCAATGAGTTCCGCCGGGTCGGCTACCCCTCGCACATCCGTGAGTCGCGGTTCCGCTTCTTCGGCACCGAGGGCAGTCTCGAACAGCTCGCGACCGTCAGCTTCTGGCAGGACAAGAAGGGCGTCGAGGACGTCTCCGCACACCTCCAGCCCGCGCCGACCCTGTCCGCCGACGATCCGTCGCTCGCCGAGGTCGCCCCCGCGCTGCGGGACGCCTTCACCTCGGGCAGCGCGCCCGTGCACGACCGCTCGCGGCTGCCGAAGGAGTTCGCCGAGCTGCCCAACGGGCACGAGGGCAGCCACCACTTCCTCGTCGACGACTTCGTCACCGCCGTCAACACCCGCACTCTGCCCACGGTGAACGCATGGGTCGCGGCCCGCTACACCCTGCCGGGCATCGTCGCCCACCAGTCCGCGCTCCGGGGCGGCGCCCGCCTGGACATCCCGGACTTCGGCGACGCCCCCGCGTAAGCCCTGACCGGTGCCCCGGACCGCCGGAGGGATCTCCCCACCCGCCGGCGGTCCGGCCGTATAGCTTGATCCTCATGGACATCGGTGATGTGGTCGAGGACTTCGAACTTCCCGACGAGAGCGGTGACATCCGCACCCTGAGCGGTTTGCTCGCGAAGGGCCCGGTCGTGCTCTTCTTCTATCCGGCGGCCTTCACGCCCGGCTGCACGAAGCAGGCCTGCCATTTCCGCGACATCGCGGCGGAGTTCAGGGAACTGGGTGCCGAACCGGTCGGCGTCAGCGCCGATGCGGTCGAGAAGCAGGCGGAGTTCGCGCGTGCGTTCTCCTTCGGCTATCCGCTGCTGTCGGATCCGGAGGGGACGGTGCGGGAGCGGTTCGGGGTGAAGCGCGGTATCGCGGCCGTACCGACCAAGCGGGTCACCTTTGTGATCGACACCGACCGCCGGGTGCTGGAGATCGTCAAGAGCGAGTTCCGGATGGCGGTGCACGCGGACCGGGCGCTCGACGCGCTCCGGCGCCGGGCGGGGTAGCCCGGGGCCGTCCGGCGAACCGGCTGCCCGGCGCGGGCGCGAAAACACTTGCAGGGGCGGTGCGTCGCACCGCCCCGCAAACCTTGGTGAGACCTCTAGCAAGCGCTTGCTGAGCGGCGTAGGGTCGGGCCGTCCGACCCACGCCGCACGTGCCGAGCTGAGGAGCCCGACATGAGACGCGCCGGTACCGCATTACTGGCCGCCACCGCCTGCCTCGCCCTGCTGCCCGGCGCCCCGGCCTGGGCCGGGACCTCCGGCCACCACCCCGGCCACGCCCTCCGCGACTGCACCGGCACCGCCCCCATCACCTGCCACTTCGCCGTCGCCCCGGGGACGTACGACGTCACGGCCGTCCTCGGCGGCGCCGACGCCGGGAGCACCGCCGTGACCGCCGAGTCGCGGCGCACGCTGCTGCCCGCGACCCCCACCGCCGCCGGGCAACGGCTGACCAGGACCTTCTCCGTCAATGTGCGCGAGCCCGAAGGAGAGCCGACCGGCCCGAGCGGATCCCCCGGGCTCGACCTCTTCTTCGGCGGCGACGCGCCCCGCCTCGCCGATCTGCGGGTCACCGCGAGCCGCCGGACGCAGCTCTTCCTCGCCGGGGACTCGACCGTCTGCGACCAGATCGCCGCCCCGTACACCGGCTGGGGGCAGCAGCTTCCGCAGTTCTTCCGCGGCGGCCGCGGCGGTCTCTCCGTCGCCAACTACGCCGACTCCGGCGAGGGTTCCGGCTCCTTCCTCGCCGACCCCCGGCTCTTCCCCACCATGCGGCCGCTGATCCGCAAGGGCGACACCGTCCTCATCCAGTTCGCGCACAACGACAAGCAGACGACCGCCGCCGACTACCGCGCCAACCTCACCGCGCTGCTCGACGGGGTGCGGACGCGCGGCGGCGAGCCCGTCCTCGTCACGCCCATCGTGCGCCGCTGGTTCAACGACGACGGCACCCTCGACAACGGCACCGCACTGCACATCAACGGCCTCGGCGTGAACCTGCCCGCCGAGATGCGCGCCCTCGCAGCCTCGCAGCGCGTCCCTCTCATCGACCTCACCGCCCTCACCCGGCAGCTGGTGGAACGGCTCGGACCGGAGGGCTCCAAGGCGCTGTACCTCACCGAAGAGGCCCGGGACAACACCCACACCTCCACCCACGGCGCCACCGAGTTCGCCCGACTCGTGCTCGGCGAGCTGCGCGCACTGGCCCTGGTCCCCGACGGGGTGATCCGGTGACGCGCCCCCAGGGGCCCCAGGGGCCCCACCCCTTCCCGCTGCCTGCCGAGGACCGCGCCACCAGCCCGTACACCGGCTGGACCCGGGCCCACTGGGAGGCCGCCGCCGACGGGCTGCTCGCCGCCGTCACCCCGTACGCCACCCCCGGCCGGGCCCTCTACCGGCTGCCGGGCCTCCGGCCGAGCTGGTCGGGGGCCCGCTCCGACGGACTCGAAGGGTTCGCCCGCACCTTCCTGCTGGCCGCGTTCCGCGTCGCGGGCGCGCGCGGCGCCGACCCGCACGGCCTGCTGGAGCGGTACGCGGACGGCTTCGCCACCGGCACCCGGCGGCCCGGCGGCGACGGCCCCGAGGACTGGCCCCGGATCGCCGACCGGAGCCAGCCCCTGGTCGAATCCGCCTCGATCGCGCTCGGGCTGCGGCTCACCCGCCCCTGGCTGTGGGACCGGCTGGACGACGGCGTACGGCAGCGCGTCGGCGCCTGGCTCACGGACGCGCTCACCGCCAGGCCCGTGCCCACCAACTGGGAGCTGTTCCCCGTGGCCGTCGGCGGCTTCCTCGCGGAGGCGGGCGTGGAGCCGGAGGCCGCGCGCGCCGCCGTGTCCCGTGGCCTGGACCGCATCGAGCCCTGGTACACCGGCGACGGCTGGTACAGCGACGGCGCGAACCGCGCCTTCGACTACTACAACGGCTGGGCCCTGCACCTCTATCCGGCCCTGGAGGCATGGCTGTCCGGCGACGCCGAGCGGCTCGCCCGCTACGGGCAGCGGCTGGCCGCCCATCTCGCCGACTACGCCCACCTCTTCGGCGGCGACGGCGCCCCGCTCCACCAGGGCCGCTCGCTCATCTACCGCTTCGCGGCCGCCGCCCCGCTGTGGCTGGGCGCCCTCACCGGGCACACCCCGCTCGCCCCCGGCGCCACCCGCCGCCTCGCCTCCGGCGCCCTGCGCTACTTCCTCGACCGGGGCGCCGCGTCCGGCAGCGGGCTGCTGTCGCCCGGCTGGCACGGCCGGTACGAGGGCCTGGCGCAGCCCTACTCCGGCCCCGCGTCCCCCTACTGGGCCGCCAAGGGATTCCTCGGGCTGCTGCTCCCGGAGGACCACGCCGTGTGGACGGCGCGCGAGGAGCCGGGGCCCACCACCGGTGGCACCGATGTCCTCCGCCCCGTGCCCGGACCGAACTGGCTGCTCCAGGCCACCGCCGCCGACGGCCTCGTACGCCTCCACAACCACGGCAGCGAACACCTTCCGCCGCCCGGCGACCCCGATCAGGACGACCCGTACTACGCCCGGCTCGCCTACTCCACGGCCACCGGCCCCGTCCCGTACGGTGCCGCGCCCGACAACCACTTCGGCCTGCTGAGCGGCGACCGCGTCTCCCTGCGCACCCGGCTGGAGCCCCTGGGCACGGGGGAGGGCTGGGCCGCCTCCCGCCATCGCGCCCGGGTGGTGGGGGAGGAGCGGCCGGGCGAGGTCCGGATCACCGGACTGGTGCTGGCGCACGGCGCCGCGGAGGTCCGCGTCCACCTGGTGGCGGGGGCGCCCCCGGGCCACGCCGTACGCCAGACCGGCTGGGCGGCCCCGGTCGACGGCCCGCGCTCCGAACTCCTCCCGCTGCACGGCCTGCTGACGGCCGACCCGCTGCCCGCCGCCGACACGGCCTTCACCGGCCGTGCCGTCGCCCCCGCCCTCACCGGCGAGACCACCGGCTGCGCCGCCGGTGACCTGTTCGTCTGCCTGGCCCGGCTGACGGCCGAACCGGACCCGCCCCCGCTGGAGACGCTGGCCCGCGTGGACGTGGCGCCCGCCGACGACGGCTACGAGGTCCGGGTCGCCTGGTGGGACGGCGCCGCCTACCGCGCCCACCTGTCGGAGGAGGCGATACGGGTCGACCCGTCGATCCCCGCGCCGCTCAGCCGAAGCTGACCCGCTCCAGCCAGAAGTCGAGCAGCTTGGCGTCGCCGAGCACCTCGACGCCCTCGCCGTGCGCGGGGCGCCGCTTGTAGACGAGCAGCAGCAGCTCCGTCAGCGGCCCCCGCACCGCGACGGCCGACTTCTCGTGCGCCCGGCGCCAGGTGATGACCTCCCCGGTGAGGTCGACCACCCACTCCGCATGCGCCTGCGGCGCGGTGTCGGTGGCGTGCAGGTGGAGCGTGCGGCCGGGGCCGAGCAGCTCGCGCATCCAGGGGTGGACCTCGAAGTGGAACGGCAGCGAGCCCAGCTCCATCCACTCGTCCATGGCGTCGAGCGCCACCTCCTGGTCGAGCGTGAACTCCGCACCGAGGGCCAGGATCGCGTCGGCCCGGTGCATCACCGTCTCATGGGTGAACCGGCGCGCGTAGAACACCGCCGTGTCCGCCCCGGGCACCGGCACCCACACAGGCGCGTCGGGCCCGGCCTCCCGTAGCGCATCCGCCAGCTCTGCCGCGCTCTCGGCCAGCCACGGCCCGACCACGGCCGGGTCCTCGTCGGCATACGGACCAAGGTCGCGGAAGTGCTCGTCGGGCAGCGCCTCGGTGGCCCGCGCCCGCACCATGTCCGCCGCCCAGCGCTGGCCGCCGCCGAGATGCCGGAGCAACTGGCCCACGTTCCAACCGGGGCAGGACGGCACCGGCACCGTCAGATCCGCGCCCTCGATCCCGGACGCCAGCAGCCCGGTCTGCGCGACGATCTCGGCACACATGCGGTCAAAGCTCAGCAGAGTCATGGCGTCACCCTAGAGGCCGCCACCGACAACGGGACGGTGCCGGGCGTCTTACGGCGCCGACGGGTGCGGCAGCGTCCCGCCGAGGCGTTCGGACAGGGCCCTGGTCGAGGCGAGGAGGCTCTCCCCGATCTCGGCGACGCGCTCCCGGGTGACGCGGGAGGCGGGCCCGGAGACGCTGATCGCGGTGGCGACCGCCCCGCTGTGGTCGAAGACCGGCGCCGCGACGCAGCGGATCTCCTCCTCGTTCTCCACGTCGTCGATCGCGTACCCCCGCTCCCGCACGGCGGTCAGTTCGGCCCGCAGCCGCTCCGCGGTGGTGATGGTGGCCGGGGTGCGGGGCGGCATGCCCCACGCGATCACCTGATCCACCACGGCGTGGGAGGCGTAAGCGAGAAACGCCTTGCCGACGGCGGTGCAGTACGCGGGCTGGCGGCTGCCTATGCGTGAATGCATGCGCACCGGTTGGGGACTTTCGACCTTGTCGATATAAACGATCTCCGGTGGATCGAAGACCACCAAGTGGACCGTTTCCCCTATGCCTTCGGCGAGTTCGTGCAGATGCGGGGCGGCTGTTTCACGGAAGTCGAGCCGTTCCAAATAGACTTGGCCGAGGAAAGCGTTCTGAGGGCCCAGCCGGTAGCGCCCGCTTTCGGCGTCCTGGTCCACCAGGCGCACCTCCCGCAGCGGTGCCAGCAGCCGCAGGACGGTGCTCTTGCTCAAGGACAGGCCCTCGGCCAGATCGGTGAGCGTCGCGCCGCGCGGATGCCCGCGGCCCTCGGCCAGGAACATCACGATGGACAGCGCCCGGCGCAGCGACGACGAGGTGTTGCGTCCAGGGCCGGACCCGGTGGGCCGGTCGTCCTGGCCGCCGTGGGCGGTGTCCGGCCGAGAAGTCATGCGGGGACGGTAGCCGACCTCCTCGTTTTTGCATAGCAGCATCGGATGCCGGAATTTGAAATCGGCCATTGACGGCCTTCACTGTCTCGGTTAGCTTGTGCGCACTCAATACGGAATTCGATTCTGCATTGCAGAATCCCCAGAGCCCGACGGTCATCGCCGATCGCGGCCTCGATGATCTGTCTCGCTCTTTTTCACCCCCGAAGGGAGTCCCGTCATGGGACGACGCCCCCATGCCCGCAGAATGGCCGCGATCTCCGTGAGCGCCCTCGCCGCCACCTCCCTGCTCGCCGCCTGCTCCTCGAGCCAGAGCCCGGCCTCCCAGTCGCAGAACTCCACCCTGCAGAAAGTGACCCGCAGCGGCACGCTGCGGGTGGCCAGCTGCCTGACGTTCCCGCCCTTCGGCTCGACGGACAAGGGCAACAAGCCCCAGGGCTTCGACGTCGACGTGGCCAAGGCCATGGCCAAGGCGCTGGGCGTCAAGGCGAAGATCGTCGACACGACCTCCGCCAACCGCATCCCCAATCTGCGCACGCACAAGGTGGACGCGGTGATCTGCAACTTCACCACCACCGCCGAGCGCGCGAAGCAGGTCGCCTTCAGCGATCCGTACATCGTCGCCGGTGAGGTGCTCATGGTGAAGAAGTCCAGCAACATCGCGAGCCTGAAGGACCTCTCCGGCAAGAAGGTGGCGGTCACCAAGGGCTCCACCAACGGCGCCGCCGTGAAGGAAGGCAACCCGAAGGCGCAGATCCAGGAGTACGACACCTCCGCGGCCGCCGTGCTCGCGGTCAAGCAGGGCCAGGCCGACGCCATGGTCGAGGACTCCAACTTCCTCAACTACCAGGCCAAGAACGACCCCTCCCTCAAGGTCACCAAGGTGTCCGTCGTACCGCTGGAGTACAACGCGATCGGGGTGGGCCAGGGCGACCCCGACTGGCTGCAGTGGATCAACACCTGGCTGCGGGAGTTCAACCACTCCGGCGAGAACGCGGCCCTCTACAAGAAGTGGTTCGGCGTCAAGCCCGTATACCCGCTCAACCCGTCCTACTGAGCCCTGCCGGGCGGCGGCCCTCCGGCCGCCGCCCCCGTGGAGGAACCCCATGTTCGCCGACTGGACCTACGCCCTCCAGGACTGGCCCACCTACCTCGGCGCGGCCTGGCTGACCCTGAAGCTGTCCCTCGCCGCCTTCGTCCTCGCCTGCGCCCTCGGGCTGCTGGGCGCCCTCGCGCGCCGGTCGCGCCACGCCCTCGTCCGCGCCCCCGCCGCCGTGTACGTCGAGGTCATCCGCAACACCCCGGTGCTGCTCCAGATGTTCGTCGCCTACTTCGCCCTGCCCTCGGCCGGGCTGCGCCTCAGCCCCGTACAGGCGGGCATCGCGGCGCTCGGCCTCAACGTCGGCGCGTACCTCACCGAGATCTTCCGGGCCGGCATCCAGGCCGTGCCGCGCGGCCAGCGCGAGGCATCCCGTGTGCTGGCCCTCAGCCCCTTCCGGACCTTTCTGCACGTCGTGCTCCCGCAGGCGCTGCGCAACGTGTACCCGGCCGTGATCAACCAGCTCGTGCAGATCATCCTGGGCTCGTCCCTGCTGTCGGCCATCTCCGTCCCCGAACTCACCGGCACCGCCATGGTGATCAACTCCCGCAGCCTGCTCACCATCCAGGTATTCGGCATCGCCGCCGTGCTCTACCTGGTGCTCACCAACCTGGTCGTGCTGGCGGCGGAGCTGATCGGCCGCGCGGCCTTCAAGCCGCCGCTGCGCCCGATCCGCACCCGTCAGTCGGTCCTGGCGGGCCTGCGGACCGCGGCCCGCCGCCTCGTCCTGATCCGCAAGGAGGCGTGATGGACTGGTCGGTCCTGTGGTCCAACGGGGACCTGTACGGCTCGGGCCTGTGGTCCACCGTCGAGCTCTCCGCCGCGGCCATCGTCGCCTGCACCCTGCTCGGCCTGGTCATCGCGGCCATCCGCACCAGCCGCATCCCCGTCCTGGCCCAGCTCGCCCGCTGCTACCTGGAGGTCTTCCGGGGCACCCCGCTGCTGGTCCAGATGCTCTTCATCTACTTCGGCGCCGCCTACCTGGGCATCGGAAACATCTCCGTCTTCGGCGCCGCCCTCCTCGCGCTCACCCTCTTCCAGGGCGCCTACGTCGCGGAGATCTTCCGCTCCGGCATCGAGGCCGTCCCGCGCGGCCAGTGGGAGGCGGCGCGGGTCCTGGGCCTGAGCCGCACCCAGACCTTCGGGACGGTCATCCTCCCGCAGACCCGGGCCATCGTGCTGCCCCCGCTGGTGGGCCAGTACCTCTCGCTCGTCAAGGACACCTCGATCGCCGTCGTCATCGGCTACGCCGAACTCCTCCGCGAGGGCCAGGCCATCGTGGATCGGGGCGGGCACCCGGGCGTGACGTACCTGGCCATCGCCGTCCTGTACTTCGTCATCTGTTCCCCGCTGTCGATCGTCGTCCGGCGGATGGAGAGAAAGGCCGTGACCGCCTGATGATCACCAAGTCCCCCATGGAACGGACCCCCGCCACCACCGCCCAGGTCTCCCTGGCCGGGGTCCACAAGCGCTTCGGCGAACTGGAGGTCCTCAAGGGAGTCGACATCGAGGTCGGCTCCGGCGAGGTCGTGGTGCTCATCGGGGCCAGCGGCTCCGGCAAGAGCACCCTGCTGCGGATCATGTGCGACCTGGAACGCGCCGACCGCGGCGAGGTCTGGGTCAACGGCGTCCCGCTGCACGACCGCAGGCGCGCACCCGAGATCTTCGGTCACGTCGGCATGGTCTTCCAGCAGTTCAACCTGTTCCCGCACCGCACCGCGCTGGGCAATGTGACCCTCGCGCTGCTCAAGGTACGCAAGACCGGCCGCAAGGAGGCCGACGAGCGGGGCCGGGAGGCGCTGGCCCGGGTCGGGCTCGCCGACAAGGCGGACGCCTACCCGGCCCAGCTGTCCGGCGGTCAGCAGCAGCGCGTGGCGATCGCCCGCGCGCTCGCCATGGACCCCGCCGTCATGTTCTTCGACGAACCCACCTCCGCCCTCGACCCGGAGCTGGTGGGCGAGGTCACCGGCGTCATGCGGTCCCTGGCCGACGAGGGCATGACCATGGTGGTCGTCACCCACGAGATGCGGTTCGCCCGGGACACCGCCGACCGGGTGGTCTTCATGGACGGCGGTGTCGTCCTCGAACAGGGCACGCCCGAGCGCGTCTTCGGCAGCCCGGCCGAGGCCCGGACCCAGCAGTTCCTGCATCGGGTGCTGGACACCTGACCCCGGCCCCCGGGATCGGGCGGCTCAGCCCAGCGGACTGAACGTGAACGAGAACTCCGCCGGGGCCGCGAGCAGCCGGTGCGGCTCCAGCACCCCCGGCCCGCAGGACTGGCTGCCGATGCCCTGCTGGCCGTGGTCGAGGTTGACCCACACCGTGTCGGGCGACGCGACCAGATCCGGGGTGTGCTCGGCCGCGTCCAGCTGCTCCGAGGTCCAGCGGCGGGCCGTGAACCAGAAGGGCGGCGCGCCCTCGATCCGCAGGCCCGTGCCGTCCGGGGCGGTCAGGCGCGCCCAGCGCACATCGGCCCGCGCCCCGTTCTCCTGCGGCCGCACGTACGGCGTCTGCAACTCGTCCACCGACAGCGCCCAGCGACCCAGCCGGGAGGCGGCCCGGGTGTCCGGGTACGCCTCGCCGGGACCGCCGCCGAACCACTCCGCGGCGCCCAGCTCCGCCGGCACCCCGAGCCGTACGCCCAGCCGGGGCAGCGGGCACGTCCACTCGCCGAGCGGGGTGACGGAGACGGCCAGCCGCAGCCGGTCCCCGTCCGCCGTCCAGCGGTAGACCGCCGTCAGCCCGATATCGGTCGCGGCCGGGGCGACCCGGGTACGGACGGTCAGCTCCCGGTCCGCGACATCGACCGTCTCGACCCGGTGCCGCAGCCGGTGCAGGCCCAACTGCCGCCAGATCAGCCCATAGCGCTCGTCGGGCTGCCAGGACGCGCCGTTGTCGTTGTCGGTGGGGGCGCGCCAGAGGTCGAGCCGGGGGCCGGCGAGCGTGAGCCCGCCGAGTGCGGTCAGGGTGCCGGTGGCGGCGTCGAAGACGGCAGGGCCGAGGGCGATCCGGTCCCCGTCGCGGCGCGGCGCCACCGTGGCCTCAAAGGCAGTGGCGGAGGAGGTGGGAGTGCCGGGCAGCTGGGCCCAGGCCACCGGATGCCCCGCCTCGCCCCATGCCGTGGCGGCGGCGAGCCGCGCCTCGATCGTCCAGCGGGTCTCGTCGCCCGGCGCGGTGGCCACGGGCGCGGGCAGCTTGAGGTCGGCGGACTCGCCGGGGGCCAGCGGCGGCACCGTCAGCTCGCCGGAGCCGACCGCCACGCCCCCGGCCTCGTAGGTCCAGGTGAAGGCGAGATGGGACAGGTCGGTGAAGTCATGGCCGTTGGTGATCCGGACCGTCCCCGAAGCCCCGTCGCCCTCGAACCGCACCGGCTCGACGACCTTCTTGTACTCGATCAGCCCCGGGGACGGGGTGCGGTCGGGGAAGAGGAGCCCGTCGCAGACGAAGTTGCCGTCGTGCAGCTCCTCGCCGAAGTCCCCGCCGTACGCGTAGTAGAGCGTGCCGTTCGGCGTGTGCTGGGCGAAACCGTGGTCGATCCACTCCCACACGAACCCGCCCTGCAGCCGCTCATGCGTCTCGAACAGCCGCTGGTACTCGCTGAGTCCGCCCGGTCCGTTGCCCATGGCGTGCGCGTACTCGCACTGGATGAACGGCAGGGCCCGGCGCCGCGCGTCCAGCGCGGGGTCGCCCCACGGCGCCTCCGTTCGCGTGCCGATCTGCGCGACCTCCTCGTGCGGCGCGTACATCCGGGAGTAGATCCCGGTGTCGGCGCAGGACAGGTCGCCCTCGTAGTGGATCACCCGGGACGGGTCGCGCTCCCGGATCCAGTCGGCCATCGCGGACAGCCCGCGCCCGGTGCCGCACTCGTTGCCGAGCGACCACATCACGATGGACGGGTGGTTCTTGTCGCGCTCGACCATCCGGGCGGCGCGGTCGACCAGCGCGGGCGTCCAGCGGTCGTCGTCGACCGGGTTGTTCCGCCAGTCGAGGTCGACGAAGCCGTGGGTCTCCAGGTCGCATTCGCCGATGACCCACAGACCCAGCTCGTCGCACAGGTCGAGGAAGGCGGGGTGCGGCGGATAGTGGCTGGTGCGCACGGCGTTGATGTTGTGCCGCTTCATCAGCTCCAGATCGCGGCGCATGGTCGCCAGGTCCAGCGCGCGCCCCGTCTCCGGGTGGAACTCATGCCGGTTGACACCCCGGAACAGCACCCTCCGGCCGTTGACCTTGAACACCCCGTCCTCGACCAGGACCGTACGGAAGCCGATCCGCAAGGACACGGCCTCGCCCCCGGTGGTCAGCGCGCCCTCGTACAGCCGCGGCGTCTCCGCCGTCCACGGCTCGACGGCGACGGTGGCGCTCTCCCCGGTGGCCAGGTCGAGCCCCAGCTCGGGCACGGTGACCCGGCCGCCGCCCGGCTCGGCGTCGACCCGCAGCGTGCCGGCGCCGCTGACGTGGTCGTACGAGGCGTGGACGAAGAAGTCGGCCACGGCGCCCGCGGGCCGGTGCAGCAGCGTCACCTCGCGGAAGATCCCCGGCAGCCACCACTGGTCCTGGTCCTCCAGATAGCTGCCGGAGGACCACTGGTGCACGCGCACCGCCAGGACGTTCCCCGACGGCTTCAGCAGGTTCCCGACCGCGAACTCGTGCGGCAGCCGGCTGCCCTTGAAGGTGCCCAGCTCCTCCCCGTTGAGCCAGACCCGGGCGCAGGACTCGACGCCCTCGAACCGCAGCACCGCGTCCCCGGTCGCGGGCCAGTCGCCGGGCAGGTCGAAGACGCGCAGATGGTCACCGGTCGGGTTCTCGGTGGGCACGCGCGGCGGGTCCACCGGGAACGGATAGTTCACATTGGTGTAGATCGGCGCACCGTGGCCGTGCAGCACCCAGTGCGCCGGCACCGGGATCTCGTCCCAGCCGGAGGCATCGTAGCCGGGGCGCGCGAAGGAGTCGTCCTCGGCGGCCGCGGTCGGCGACAGCCGGAACGCCCAGGTGCCGCCGAGGCTCAGCCGGGCGGCGTCGGAGCCGGGGGCCCAGGCGCGCGGCGGCAGGCATCCGGTGCCGGGGGAGACGTCCTCGTAGTAGGGAAGCGGCGGCGTGTGCTGCGTGGAGTGCATCGTTCTCCTCGGTCAGCCCTTGATACCGGTCTGTGCCACACCCTGCACGAGCCAGCGCTGCAGAAACACGAAGACGAGCACAAGTGGCAGGATCGATACGGCCGTGGCCATGAAGATCAGGTGGATGTTGATCGTCTGTGCGGTCATGTACGAGGACAGCGCGACCTGCACGGTCCACGAGTTCTGATCCTGGCCGATCACCAGGGGCCACAGGAAGGCGTTCCAGCCGCTGATGAAGGTGATGACCGAGATCGCCGCGAAGAAGTTGAGCGAGTTGGGCACGACGATGCGCCAGTACGCGCCCCAGTAGCCCAGCCCGTCGACCCGCGCCGCCTCCTCCAGCTCCTTGGGGAACCCCAGGAAGTACTGGCGGAAGAGGAACGCGGTGAAGCCGCTGAACAGGCCGGGGATGATCAGACCGCGCAGCGAGGAGACCCAGCCGAGGGACGAGACCAGGACATAGCTCGGTACGAAGGTCACGGCCGCCGGGACCATGAGGGTGAACAGCACGGTGTAGAGCACCTTGTTGGCGTGCTTGTACGGGATGCGGGCCAGCCCGTATCCGGCCAGCGAGCACACCAGCAGGGTCCCGAGCGTGTGCAGCACGGCCACCACGGTGGAGTTCCACAGCGCCCGGGCGAACGGCACGGAGGGATCGTCGAACAGCTCCTTGACGTTCCCCCACTGGAGATCGGTGGGGAAGAACGTCCAGTTCTCGCCCGTGATGTCCGGGTCCGTGGACAGGGCGTTGCGGATGATCAAGTAGAAGGGGACGAGGAAGAGCAGCGTCGCCACGCCGAGCGCGACGTAGAGCCCGGTGCTGCTCATGACGGAGCGCGGGGTGCGCTTCCTGGCCGGTGCGGTGATGGTCACTTCTCGTCGCCCCTTCCGAAGCCGAGGAGCTTGCCCTGGACCAGGGTGACCATGGCGATCAGCAGGGCGAGGATGAGGGCGCCCGCGCTGGCGTGCCCGTAGTCCTGGTTGGCGCCGAGCGCCTGGAGGTACAGCTCGACCAGCGGCGGCCGGCCCCAGGTGGCACGGCCCTCGTCCAGGATGTTGTAGAACTCGTCGAACGCCTGGTAGGCGGCGATGAGCAGCAGCAGGACGACCGCCACCGAGGTGGCGCGCAGCTGCGGGAGGGTGATGTGACGGAACGTCTGCCAGCCGGACTTGGCGCCGTCGACGGCGGCCGCCTCGTACAGCTCGCGCGGGATGTTCTGCAGCGCGGCCAGGAAAAGGATCATGTAGAAGCCGCACTGGAGCCACAGCCGGGCGGTGCAGATCACCAGCCAGTACCAGGGCGGATGGGGCGAGGCGAGCCAGGCGACGGAGTCGACGCCGAACCAGCTTAAGGCGGTGTTGACCATGCCGTAGTGCAGCCCGTTGAACATCGACATCTTCCAGACCAGCGAGGCCACGACGAAGCTGCACGCGGTTGGCAGGAAGAACACCGAGCGGAAGAACGCCTTCATGAAGCGGATGCGGTGCACCAGCAGCGCGAGGGCGAGGGAGAGCGCGTAGGTGACCGGGACGATGAGTGCCGCGAAGATCGTGAAGTTGACGAGGCTGTCCACGAAGTCGCCGTCGCCGAGCATGTCGGCGTAGTTGCCGAGCCCGACGAACTCGGTGGGAGCGACGGTGCCCTTCGCGTTGTAGAGGCTCAGCCAGAGGCTCCAGCCGATCGGTACGTAGACGAAGACGATCAGCCCGATGAGGAACGGGCCGGTGAACAGCCAGAAGTTGAGGGCGCGGCCGCGTGCGCCGCCAAGTCCGCGCAGCCGTCGCCCGGCCGGGGCCGCCTTGTGGGGCGCGCGGCCGGGGGCGGTGCTCTGGGTGGGTGTGGTGGTCGCCATGTCAGTTCCGGACCGTCGGCCTAGCCGAGCTTCTTCAGCTCGCGCTCGATCTTCTTATCGGCCTTGTCGAGTTCGGACGCGGGATTCTTGCTGTCGCGCACCGAGTTGACCACCGCGTCGAGCACGATGTTGAACATGCCCTCGGTCCAGTACGGGTCGTCGAAGATTCCGTGGCTGTTGAACAGCTCGATCGCCTCGGCCGCGACGCCGTCCTTGAGCTTGTCCGCCCCGGCGGCGATGCTCTTGCGCGCGGGAATGTGGAATCCGTAGTCCAGCGCCCATTCCTGCTGGTACTTCTTCTGCTCGATCCACAGCCACTTGACGAATTCCTTGGCCCCGTCGACGTCCTTGGCCTTGGCGGACACATAGGTGGACCAGCCGCCGTTGTAGACCACCGGGCGCCCCTTCTTCCCCGACTTGGGGAAGGGGAAGATTCCGAAGTCGTCTCCGAACGCCTTCTGGATCGCCGGTATCGCCCATATGCCGCACCACTGGATCGCGCACAGCCCCTGCACGAAGCTGGTCGGGTCCCAGGTCTCGGTCGGGGCGCCCAGCAGCAGCGACTTGCTCTTGTACAGCTCCCGCGCCTTGGTGAGCGTCTCTTCCAGCTCGTCCGTGTGGTAGGCGATCTTGTGGTCCTCGGTGAGGTAATGGGTGCCGTTGGACCAGACGAGCGGCTTGCTGATGGTCTTCAGGTTCTGGCCGATGTAGAGCCCCTTGACCTTCCCCTTCGTCAGCTTGTGCGCGATGTCGATCAGTTCGTCGAACGTGGTCGGCGGCTTGACCCCGGCATCCTCGAAGAGGGACTTGCGGTAGAAGAAGAACTGCGGGTCGTCGATCATGCGGATTCCGTAGATCTTTCCGTCCACGGAATTCGCGGTGATGTCCTCCGGCAGGAAGTCGTCCTTGACGTCGGCGATGATGTCGTCGAGCGGGACGATCTGCTTCGAGCGCACTAATTGCAGATCGGGGTGGTACTCGAAGACATCCGGGCGGCCCGAGCCGAGCAGGGAGGTCGCCAGCTTGGATTCGTACTCGCCCGGCACCCATTCGATGGTGACCTTCGCCTTGTCGTACGCGTCGGCGAACTTCTTGGCGGCCTGCTGCGTGCCCTGCTCTCCGTAGGCGTGGTACATCTGCTTGATCGACTTGCCGCCGCCGCTGGAACGCCCGGTGTTCGAACCGCAGGCGGCGAGCCCGCCCAGGGCGGCCACCCCGCCGACGGCGCGCAGCACGCTGCGGCGGTCCCAGTCCCTGGCTCTGTTCATTGCCGACATATGACGTCCTTGTCTCGGTTCACGTTCTCGGGTGCACGGCCAAGTGCCTTGGTGCAGCGGGACGTTAGCCATAGACGAAGTCTTCGGCAAGGGGTTGGACGAAGTGGGCGGCGCGACTTCCGGGACGGTTCGAGGCTTCGAACGGACGGGGGAGTGGGAACGCTCCCATAGCCCGTTACGGGGAGGTGCCGCGGCTCCTCGCGGTCGTCGCGCGGCGGTGCTTCAGCCCCACGGACGTCAGCGCCCCCTCCAGGACGAAGGTCGCCGCCCCGAGGCTCACGGGGTTCGACGGGATCGGGCACAGTACGATCTCGGTGCTCGCCAGCGGACGGCCCAGCGCGCGCCCGGCCACCGCCTCGCGCACCTCGGCCAGCAGCCCTTCGCCCAGCCCGGCCGCGACCCAGCTGCTCAGCACGATCACCTCCGGGTTGAGCAGATTGATCAGGTCCGCCAGGCCCGCGCCGAGATAGCGGGCGGTGTCGCGGACCACCCGCACGGCCACCGGGTCCCCGGCCGCCAGCCCCCGCCCCAGCGCCTCGATGGTCGCCGTCTGGTCGTCCGGGTGCAGCAGCGGGCTGTCCGGGCTCAGTTCGCGCAGATTCCGCATGATGCCGGGCGCGCCGACGTACGTCTCCACGCATCCCCGGTTGCCGCAGTGGCACTGCCGCCCGTCCAGGATGAGCGTGGTGTGCCCCCACTCCCCGGCGCTGTTGCTGACCCCGCGGTGCAGCGTCCCGCCGAGCGCGAGCCCGGCGCCCACGCCCGTACCGAGGTTCACCACCACCGCGTCACCCCGCCCGCGCGCGGCGCCGAACCACTGCTCGGCCACGGTGCACGCGCGCAGCGGGTTGTCGAGGTACAGCGGGTACGGGATGTGATCGGCCAGCATCCGCAGCAGCGGTACGTCGTGCCAGTCCCAGTTGGGCGCGAAGACCGACACCCCGCCCTCCCGGTCCACCTGCCCCGGCATGCTGACCCCGACGCCCAGCACCCGGTCCGGCGCGATCTCCGCCTGCCCGACCACGGACGCCACGGCGGCGGCGATGTGCGCCACCACCTTGGTCGGGTCGTTCTCCTCGGGGCGCTCCGGGCGCAACTCCTGGTCGGCGCGGGCGAGCACGGTCAGGGCGAGGTCGAACAGCTCGACATGGACGTACGTCTCCGCCACGTCCACCCCGATCAGCGCGCCCCCGGAGGAGTTGACGGCGACCAGTCCGCGCGGCCGGCCGCCGTCGGAGTCCTCGAAACCGACCTCGACGAGCATGCCCAGCTCCAGCAGCTCGCCGACAAGGTTGGCGACCGTGGCGAGGCTCAACCCGGTCGCCGCGGCCACCTCCTGCCGGGACACCGGGGATTCGGCGACGATGTGGCGCAGTACCCCGTAGCGGTTGGCGGTGCGTATGTCGCGGGACGTGCGCTTCACGCCGATCCCCTCCGTGGCTCTCTCGGCTGATGCCGCGCCAGGCTAGAGCGTGCGCCTGACCATGGACAACCCCTTAGCACAACCCTTGTACGAAGCGTCGGAGGCGAGAGGAGACTTGGTGAGCACGCGTGGCGCCTCTCAGCGGGGTCCGAGCACCTGCCGTACGACGGGCCCGGCGGCGTCGCCCCCGTGTCCACCCTCCGTGACCACGGCCGCCGCCGCCACGTCGTCCCGGTAGGCCGTGAACCAGGCGTTGGTCTTCGCCTGGCCGTCGATCTCGGCCGAGCCGGTCTTGGCGCCGATGTCACCGCTGAGGCCCGCCATCGCCCTCGCCGCCGTGCCGCTCGTCGCCGTCAGCCGCATCATGCCCTGGAGCTGCCGCATGGCCGCCGGGCTCAGAGCGCGCTCGGTGGCCGCGATGCTCCGGTCGTCCACCGACGGCGGCACCAGCACAGGCTGCTTGAAGGCGCCCGTCCGCACGGTGGCCGCCACCGAGGCCATCGTGAGCGGATTCATCTGCACCGTGCCCTGCCCGATGACCGCGGCGGCCTTGCTGTCCCCGCCTTCCGTGGGCACCGATCCGTCGAACGTCGTGACGCCCACCTGCCAGTCCAGCCCGATGCCGAACACCGCCCGTGCCTCCTCCGCCACCCCGCCGTCGGGTATGGAGCCCGCGAGCGAGACGAACGCGGTGTTGCAGGAGGCCGCGAAGTCCTGCGCGAAGGTGGCGCCCGGGTTCTCGCTGTCCTCGACGTTGTGGAACGTCATGCCCTGCGCGTACGCGGCCGTCTTCGGGCACGGCACCGGCTGGGCGGGCGTCACCTTGCCCGACTCCAGCAACGTGGCGGCGCTGATGATCTTGAACGTGGACCCGGGCGCCGTCTGCCCCTGTAACGCGGCGTTGAACTCGGCCCTGTCCGCGTTGGCCACCGCGAGGATCTCCCCGGTGCTGGGCTTCAGCGCCACCACCGACGCCCCGTTCAGCCCGGTCACGGCTGACTCCGCGCGCCGCTGCACCTTCTGATCCAGCGTCGTACGCAGGCTCCCGGGCTTGCCCTTCTGTACCACATGCAGCGTCGCCCCGGCCGTCCCGTCGGCCTTGACCGCCGCCACCGCGACCCGGGCCGCGCCACCGGCCTTGGCGCCGTACCTCGCCCGCAGCGTGTTCAGAACCGGATCGAGGGATGGATAGCTGCCCTGCTTCACCACCTTGCCGCTCCGGTCCAGCACCCGGACCGGCTGCTCGTCCGCCATGCCCGTCTGCAACGTTTCACCGGCCGTGAGCTTCGGATGGAGGACCGCCGGCTTCCAGTCCACCAACGGCTTCCCCGTCGTCCGGCCCCGCACGACGGTCAGCTTCGAGTCGTACGTCCAGGTCGAACGGGTCTTCCCGAAGACGATCTCCGCCTTGACCCGGAACGGCACCGTGCTGCTGCGGGCCTCGCCCGCCGTGAGCGTCACCTTCTCCACCCGGCCGTCCTCGCGGTACCCGCTCAACGCGGCGCCCGCGCTCTGGGCATCGTTGGTGAACGCGGCGGCCCGCAGGTCGTTCTGGTCCGCCCAAGCGGTCAGGAACTCCCGCGCCGTGTCCTTCACTTCGGCCGGCGTCACCGCGCCGTCCGGAACCGACGGCCCACTGCCGCCGGTCACCCCCACGTAGAGGTTGTATCCCCCGATCCCCGCAACCCCGATGAATCCCGCTAACGCCGTACCGAGTACGACTCTCCCCGCTGTACGCATGGCGTCGCCCGCCCCCAGGTGTGGTCGGCGCCCCGCTTCTCAGGCCGCCTGCTCCATCTCACCGCGCAGCGCCCGCGTGTACACCCTGAGCAGCCGCCCGTACTCCGCCCGCTCGGCAGGCCGCAAAGCCCGCCCGGCCCGGGCCCGCAGAAACACGCGGATCGCCTCGTTGGCCTGGTCGGTGGAGGTGGTCACTAAGGCAGGGCTCTGGGGAGTAGGAGTCGGACGCATGACAAACAGAGTAGGGGCAGCCACCGACAATCGCTGTGGCCCAAACCTCTCAACTGGGGTGTTACCCGCGGTATGTGAGGAACGACGCATCGGGCGCAGGGGTGTTCCCTCCCGCGCCTCCTTGGCATATGCCCGGCTCTCGTCGTGCGCGGCACTCGGAAAAACCGCAGGTCAGAGCCGATCGGCTCGGGCCGGTGCTCCGGAAATCAGTTGCCCCCGTCGCCGTCCGGCGGTGGGATGGTGCCCCATGAGCCCAGGGCGACCGCACCTCGACGACTCCCTTGTACGGCGGTTGATCGCCGGTCAGTTCCCGCAGTGGGCGGGGCTGCCGGTGCAGCGATTCCCGTCCGGCGGCACCGTCAACGCCGTGTACCGGCTGGGCGACGCCATGGCCGTACGGCTGCCGCTGGTGCAGGACGAAGCCCCGGACGTTTCGACGGAGCGGACGTGGCTGCCCCGCCTCGCGCCCCGGCTGCCCGTGGCCATCCCCGAGGTGCTCGGCACCGGGGAACCCGCCGAATGGTTTCCGTGGCCGTGGTCGGTGCACCGGTGGCTGGCGGGGGAGAACCCCGAGGAGGGCGCGCTGAGCGAACCCCTCCTGCTGGCCAAGGACCTGGCCGAGTTCGTTGCGGCCATGCGGAGCATCCCGCTGTCGGACGACGTTCCTGAGGCTTATCGCGGCGGGCCCCTCGCCACGCTCGACGCGGAGACCCGGGCGGCGATCGAGCAACTGCGCGCCATCCCGGAGGAGGGCGTCGACTGCGACGCCGCACTCGCCATCTGGGACGACGCCCTCCGAACCCCGCCCTGGGACGGCCCGCCGGTATGGCTGCACGCCGATCTGATGCCGGGCAATCTGCTGGTGGATGCCACCGGCAGGCTGACCTCGGTCATCGACTTCGATTGCATGGGGGTGGGCGACCCGGCCTGCGACCTCTTCCCGGCGTGGAACCTGCTGCCGACCGATGCGCGGGCGGTCTTCCGCGAGGCGCTCGGCGTGGACGACGCAACCTGGACCCGCGGCCGCGCCCGGACCCTCTCCCAGGCGCTGATCGCGCTGCCGTACCACCGGACGAGGACCCCGGCGATGGCGCGCAACGCCCGCCACGTGATCCGGGCGGTGCTGGGGGAGGTCTGAGGCCGCTACGCCCAGCCGAGGGCTTCCCCGCAGCGCCCGTTGAAGTCGTTGAGACTGGCCAGCACGATGTCCGCTCCGGCTTCCTGTAGTTCCTCGGCGGAGCTGCGACCGCTGGCGACGCCCACGGCCAGGGCATCGGCATCGAGGGCACCACGCACATCGTGCGGCGTGTCCCCGATGACGACGGTCAGCTTGCCCTCGAAGCCGTGTCCGTACTTCTCCGACGCCCGCTTGCGCGCCCGCCGCACGAGCTCGGCTCGATCGCTGCCGTCGTCGCCATAGCCACCCACCTCGAAGTCGAGCCCCTCGCCCAGGCCGAGCGTGGCCAGCTTGGCGACGGCGACCGGGAGCAGATTGCCGGTGACCGCCGACTGGACGACGTGCCGACCGGCACACGAAGCGATGGCCTCCCGTGCCCCGGGCAACACGACCCCGACCTCCCGCATGTGCCCCTTCAACTCTTCGGCGGCTGCGGCCAGGGCGGCGTAGAAGTCGTCGAACAGCGCGTCCGGCTCATCGATGCCGTTGAGGCGGAGCGTCTCCACCATGATGGCCTGCTCCGTGCGCCCCGCCATGCCCGCCAGATCTCCGAGGGCTTGCCCCGTCACCTTCGCGAAGGCACGCTCGTAGAGGCTGCGGCTCACTCCACCCTTGATGCTGACCAACGTTTGGTCCACATCCCAGAGGATGAGAGCGGGCTCGGGGGCGCCGTCGGTAGGCATGGTGGCAGCATAGACGTGAGCCCGGGGCGTGCGGCGGGACCACCGCCTGCCGGTGCGGTCGGCCGCCGCCGCCCGCAGGAAGTCCAGAGGAAGCAGCCGGGCGGGTCCTGGTTCGGTGATCGTCAGTCGGGCACCGGTGCCCGCTCGTCCAGGAGACCTTCGCTTCGCAGGTCGTCCCAGACCTGTGACGGGATCTCCACGCCGAACGCCGCCACATTGCGGCGTACTTCGTCCGCAGTGCGCATGCCGACCACGATCCCCGAAACGGCCGGATGACGGAGCGGAAAGGCCATCGCCAACTCCGGGAGCGTCACACTGTGTGCCTCGCAGACATCAGCCATACGATGCGCGCGCCACCATTCGCGGCTCGGTGGGCGCGTAGTCGAAGGTGGCACCCTCGGCGGGCCGGGCCGGGCCGTGGCGAGCAGGCCAGAGTTGAAGATCGACGCCGCGAGAACAGAGACGGCCCGGTCCATACACGCGGGCAGCAGTTCGTCGAGGGCGCTCTGGTCCAGAAGCGTGTAACGGCCGGAGAGCATCACTGCATCGACATCCGACTCGTGGACCAGCCGGGTCAGCTTGCCGGGGTTGTACATCCCCCCGCGCCAATCGCCCCCACCACCCCCTGGGCACGCAGTTCCGCGAGAGCCGGATAGCCCTCGCGTAACGCATCATCGAAACGCTCCTCAGCATCGTGCAGGAACAGCAGGTCGATATGGTCGACGCCCATCCGCTCAAGCGAGTCCTCCACGCTGCGCAGCACACCGTCCCGCGTAAAGTCCCACACCCGGCGGTGCGTGGCGGGCACCGCTAAGCTCTCGTCCATCCGGCCCGCTGCGTCCTGCGGGACCAGCAGTCTGCCGACTTCGTCGACAGCGTCACCTCTTCCCGAGGCCGGCCTGAGGGAGGAAGGTAGTCGCCGCAGCCATCCCGGAAGTCTTGATCGCGGGCCATCAAGATCAGATAGTTCAGTGGGGGAGTCAGGCAGTTCCTGGATCTTGATGTACTTCCCTGCCTCGTCCCCGGCATGGATGTACCCAACCTTATCGACGCCTCAGGCCCAAGTATTTAAGGGTTGTGGGTTTTACGGTTATTTTTATTCGTCTCCTCAGGGAATGTTGGCGACAGTTACTTGCCCGTCCTGGAGAAATTCGAAGAGGAGTTGTCGATCGGAAGAGAATATCCAAAAATCTGGACCCACCTCTAGGATTTCATGCGAGTGGTCGGCCGCAGTTTTTGCGGAAAGGGTTACTGACGGCATTAGTAGCGTACCCCAGAAGATCGTTACTTCCGATTCGGGTCGCAGTAGACTCGCAAGTAGCTCGCTTACTTTCCGTGCACCGTCCTCTTCGTCCGTAAAGAATGAGCGATCGATGTAATGAGCATCCTCCCATTCGATTGTCCCTGCAGATTTATGGGGGAACCGATTCAAGCTGATCGATTCGAATTCCCGGGTTTCATGGAGATCTAGAATCTTAATTGAACCTCCATCTCCTGTGTTGTGCCTCATGAATTTTGGAAGAAGGTCTCGGCGAGTTCCGTACGAGCTTCCCTTTGTCATGTGTTCCTCTCAAGTATCTTGATGAAGTCAGCTTCTGAGCCATTCCATGGCACAGCCCACTTCTGGCCAGATACACCCTTGCCGATCATGATATTGATGTGTGGACCCTTTTCTGGGTCGAAGTCCATTCTGAACTGTTTGAATACTCCATCAGCTCTTGTTGTGAACCCAACGACCTTGCCGTAGGTCGATGTTGCTTTCTCGAGTCGGCCTACAAGCGGCACTCGGGTACCGGAATCTACATTCCCAAGCAGATCAAGAGCCTTATTGCGTGCCTGTTCGAAGTGATCGAATGGCTCGAGAACAGTTTCCTTCGGAGGGCAGGGGCCGAGGCCGAGTGGGTCACCCCAGGTGTGGGGGTTGTGGACGTAGGTGGCGGGGTTGGGGGCGGGGGTTAGGCCTAGGGGGTCGGGGGAGAGGTAGCGGGCGGAATCCGGGTCGTAGTAGCGGTGGAAATTGTAGTGGAGGCCGGTTTCCGGATCGAAGTATTGGCCCGGGAAGCGGAGGGGCGTGTAGGCCGTGCTGTTGGCGGCCCAGGTCGTGGTGCCCCAGAGGGTGGAGCGGGTGTGCCAGGCGATGGTGCCCGATTCATCGACCAGTTCGGTGGGCGTGCCGACGAGGTCGGTGATGATGGCGAAGAATCGGGCGTCGATTTCGCGCTGGGTGGTGGCCTCGGTGATGCGTTCGGTCTGGGCTATGGGGCGGAGGCCGTCGTGGTCCCAGGTGAGGGTGACGGGGTGGGGGAGATCTGGGGTGGTGGTTGTTTGCTCGACTAGGGTCGGGCCGTCCCAGGTGAAGTCGGTCTGCTCCAGGACGGTTTCGCCGTCGGCGGCGAGGCGTTGTTTTGTGGTGCGGCGGCCGAAGGGGTCGTAGAGGTAGCGCCAGGGGGTGCCGTCGGGGGTGGTGACGGTGGTGAGGCGGTCTTCGGGGTCCCAGGCGTAGTGCCAGGTGTCCGGCTTCTTCGAGAGGCGGGTCTTCTGGCGGAGGGTGAGGCGGCCCGCGTCGTCGTGTTCGTAGCGGATGGCGCCGGCGCGGGTGATTCGGGTGCCGGTGTAGGTGCGGGGGCCGGTGGCTTCCTGGGGTGCACCGTTGGTGGGCCAGGCCGCTTGGGTTTGATTGCCCGCCTCGTCGTAGGCGTAGGTCTCGATCCAGTCGTTGGCGCAAACAGTTGTTACGCGGCCTGCGGCATCCAGGTCGAAGGAGCGTCGACCGGACAGGTCATCGTTTACGGCGGTGACGTTGCCGTCTGCGCGGTAGGTGTAGGCGCGGTGTTGGATGGGGGACTCGTTGGAGGTGCCTGTGAGGGATTGTTCGGTCAGGCGGCCTAGCGGGTCCCAGGCGTTGGTCAGTGTCAGAGAGTCGCCTACGCGGCGTGACGTCTCGCGGCCCACCTCGTCGTGTTCGGAGGCCAGGGTGTGGCCGCCCGCCGTCAGCGCGGTGCGGTTGCCTGCTGCGTCGTACGCGTACGTCGTCGTCGCGCCGGTCGGGGTGACGCGGCGGGTGCGACGGCCGAGGGGGTCGTACGAGTGGGCCAGTACGCGGCCGTTGATCATTTCTGACTTGATCCGGCCCAGGCGGTCGTGCTGGTAGACCACTTCGGTATTGGGGCCGGCAGCCGACGTCAGGCGGCCTGCTGGGTCGTAGGTGAAGGTGGTCACCTGGTCTTCGGCACTCTTGCGGGTTATCTGGCCTAGCGTGTCGTGCTCGTACGTGACGCTCTGGCCCAGGGGGTTCGTGCGACGGATCAACTGGGCGGCCGCGTCGTGTTCGTACGTGACGGTGCGGTCGTCGAAGTCCGTCTCGGAGGTGAGGCGGCCAGCGGGGTCATAGGCGTAGTGCCACGTCAGGCCCTGCGGGTTGGTGACCTGTGTGAGACGTAGGGACGCGTCATGCTCGAACTCGTACCGGACGCCGTCCGGGCCGGTGCGGGCCGCCAGCAGGTCGAAGTGGGTGTACTCGAAGGTCGTCGTACCGCCGATGGCGTCGGTGTGGGTGGTGCAGTTGCCTTCGCCGTCGTACGTCCAGGTTTCCGTGGAGCCGTCGGGGTTGGTGCGGCGGGTGAGCTTGCCTTCCACCGTCCAGCTGAGGTGGGTCGTGGAACCGACGGCGTCGGTGATCTTCACCGGGCGGCCGAAGGGGTCGCGCTCGTAGAGGGTCACCGCTCCTAGCGGGTCAGTGATTTCTGCTGGCAGGCCCGCCTTGTCGCAGCGGACCAGAGTGGTCTCGTCCAGGGCGTTGGTGACGGTCGACAGGTGGCCGTACGCGTCGTACGCGTAGCGGGTCGTGTGGCCCGCCGCGTCGGTGGTCGAGGTGCGGCGGCCCGCCTCGTCGTACGTCTGGGTCCAGGTGGCACCGTCCGGGCCGGTGATGGACGTCGGCAGGCCGAGGTCGTTGTACGAGGCTGCCGACTCGCTGCCGTCGGGGGCGGTGATCCGGGTGAGGTGGCCCGCCTCGTCGTAGGCGAAGGCCGTGGTGCGGCCAAGAGGGTCGGTGCGGGACAGGACGCGGTCGTGGCGGTCGTACGTGGTGCGGGTGGTGTGGCCCAGGGCGTTGGTCTGGGCGACCACCTTTCCCGCTTCGTTGACGAGATACCGCGTGGTGTGGCCCTCGGGCGTGGTGACCTTCGTGACGCGGTGGCCGGTGGCCTGATCCACCTCGTCGTACGAGATGTGGATGGACACGTGGCCCGCCTCGCCGCCCTCGGCGATGCAGCGGTCCTGGTTGTCGTAGGCGTAGTCGTACCGGCGGTCGTTGGTGTCGATCCACGCTATGACGCGGCGTTCTTCGTCGTATTCGAAGCGCAGGGGCAGGCCGGAGGAGCCCGTCACGCCCGTGAGGTTGCCGTCCGTGTAGGCGTAGCGGATCAGCTCCTGATCGCCGCCGTCCTCGGCCGCGCCCGCCAGGTGGAGGGCGGTGATCCGGCCCTCGGCTGTGCTGAGCTTCAGCTCGTATCCGGCGCTGTGCGCGATGGCCGTCGGGGTGCCCTCGGCGTCGTACTCGAAGGTGATCCAATGGCCGGAGCGGTCGGATATCTGCTCCAGCGGTGCGATCCCGTCGCCCCCGGGGTTCACGTCCCGTGGGCCGTTGAAGTGGCGGACGCGGCCGGTGGCGGGGTCGGTGAGGGTGTAGTCGCCGTGGGGGTCGCGTTCGAGGGGCCAGCGGGGGCCCGCCTCGGGGAAGGTCGGGACATCGGGTGCGGGGTGCGAATACTCCAGCAGCAGACCGTCCTCGCTGACGAAGACGATACCCCCGGCATCGATCTCCAGCCGCTGGTCCGCCGTGCTCGACCAGGACGGCCCGAACCAGCGACCGACCCGGTAGCCGGATTCCACCTGGCGGCGGAACACCAGCGGCAGCGCACCCGGCAGGGCGACGTCCGTCTGCGGGAGGTACATCTTCCCCGTCGCCAGGTCGACCGGGTCGGTTCCGTCGCTGCATTTATCCTTGTGCTCGGTGGTGTTATGGCCGCGTTTGCGGCCCTTTATCGCTTCGCGGGCCTTGTTCAGGAGACCACCGGACTTACCCAGCCTGGCGCCCTTGCGAACGGCACCGAGCCCCTTCGTGCCGAACAACTCGGGGAGGGCCCGGCCAAAACCTTCCGAGGGGTCCTTGGAGAACTCGCTGAACATGGTCTTGAGGGTCGCGCCCGGGTTGCTGGCCGCCGTGTGGAGCTGGGCCGCCGTGCTGTTCAGACCCGTGAGGTACTCGGCGGGGTGGGTCACGTTGTACGGGTCCATCGGATTCAGGCTGCGCGCGAACGAGTTCAGCCCCGCGACGCCCTTGATGACTCCGCCGGTCAAGTGCATCGCGTCCGCGTCCAGCCCTTCCAGGCCGTCCCTGAACTGCTTGCCGTACGACGGCTTGGGTGGGGCCGCGTCCTTGGCCTGCTGGACCGCCTTGCGTGCCGCGATGACCGCCTCGTCCCGCTGGCGCCGCGCCTCGTCCAGCTTCTCCTGCGCCGCCTCCGCCTTGGCCGCGCCCGGGTCGTGGAATTCGCCCGGCTTGGTGGGCTTCGTGCCCGGGTCCTTGCCGTCGTCCACCTTCGCGTTGTACGCCTTGGCGGCGGCGTTGTACGCGTCCACCTTGTCGTTGTGTGCGGAACGGGCGTTCTCCGAGGCGGTCTTGGCCGCCTTGTACGCGTCGATCGCCTCCTGCGCCTGGCCCTGCGCCCACTCCACCGTCCCGGCGAAGTCCTCCAGCGCCCCGGCGGCCTTCTTGCACGCGTCCGCGGCCTTGAACCACCCCTTCGGCTTGACCGACACCTCGTCCCGGAAGGCGTCGGCGGCCTCGCCCTTCCAGTGGGAGGAGTCCAGCGCCTTCAGACCGTCGCCGACTCTCTCGAACGCCGACTGGAAGTCCTTCAGATGCTTCACCGTGGAGCGGATCCTCTGCACGCTGCCGTAGATCAGCTTCTTGGGGTCCTCGGTCTCCCCGAGCCGCATCTCGGCGACGTTCGCGCCCAGGTAGTTCGCGGCGGAACGGGACGTGTCACGGACCGCGTCCGCCCCGCTCTCCCAGCCGACCTTGTCCAGACCGTCCGCGGTCTTGTTACCGGCCCATTCGATGCCGTCGCCGAGGGCCTCGGTGCCCTTCTCGAGGGCGTTGTCGACGGAGTCGGGTATCAGGTCGAAACCCATCAGCGCGCTCCCCTCTTGGCGCTTTCCGCGGCAGCCTGGTCGACGAAGTGCTGAAGGCCGGATGCCTTGTGGGACGTCTCCTCACCGGCGGCGTCCCATGCCTTCTCGGAGTCGGCCGCGCTCTTGTCGAAGGACTCCTCGCTGTAGTCCGGCGTCCAGGTGTCGACCGAGATCAGCTCCCCCATGTCCTTCTTCACGACCGTCTTCTCATCCAGGTGCGGATTGCCCAGCATCGAGTTCGCGGCCACCTTGAACGTCCCCTGGATGTACTGCTCCTGCTCCCACTGCGAGCCGGCCGCCAGCCCCACCTTCTCCGCGAGCTTGCCGGCGTCCTCGATCAGGCCGCGCACACCCCAGTCCCACAGTTCGCAGAAGTCCTCGAAGTCCTTGGCCAGGCCGTTGTGTCCGGCCTCCATGGACGTCATGGACAGTTCCTCGAACCCCGCCCCCAGCTCGGCGTCCGACGCCGAGGCGATCTCCTTCAGTTCGCCGATCGCCGACCGCAGGCCCTTGACGATCTCGGCCTGCGAATCCTTGTCGAGGGCCAGGTCTACGTTGCCGCCCTTGGCGCCGCCGCCGTCGCCGCTCACCGCTCGCCCTCCCCGTTCGACACGGCCTCCATCCAACCAGCACCGTACGACACTTGGTCACCGCGAGCGACGGAGGGTATGCGGCGTGTTCGAATGCGTGGCGAGCGTCTCAGTCCACTACGAGGACTGCCTCAAGGGTGCGGGGGCCGTGGACGCCTTCCACGCGGTCCAGTTCGATGTCGCTCGTCGCCGAGGGGCCCGAGATCCACGTCAACGGACGGGCCGGGTCGAGGCGTTCGAGGGCCTGCGGGACCGAGTCCACGACCTGGGCCGGGACGCGGATCACGCAGATGTGGTGGTCGGGAACGAGGGAGATGCGGCGGCGGCCCTGGTCGGTGTCGGCGTTCAGGACGATGGTGCCGGTCTCGGCGATGGCCACCGCGCAGGCGGTGATCACGCTGGACACGTCGTCCAGATCGTGGGGCGTCTGGTCGGGGGAGTCCGTCAGTCGTACGACGTCCGTCGCCGACAGCCACTCGGCGGGCAGGCCGGACGGATGGACCACGCTCGTCGCGCCGCGTGTGGTGAGCAGGTTCGCGATGAGAGAAGGCAGGTCGGCGGCCGTGGTGCGGTGGACGATCGCGCGGTAGTCGGCGAGGTTCTCGGCGAGGAGGTCGACGGTCTCGTCGGTGGTGCGGTCGCCGTGTGCGCGGTGGTACGTACGGTCGACCGCGACCTCGGACGGCGTCTCGGCGCGCGGAACGTCGGCCAGGGCGCGGCGGATTCGGGCCATCACCAGGGCTCGGGAGTCGGACGGAGCGCTCATGAGGTCTTCCTTGTGTCGGCGGACTGCGTCGCGCCCCGCGTGCGTTGCCACCAGTCGCGGAACGACTCCGCCGGCACCTTCGGCAGCTCCCGGGTGTCGCTCCACGCCCGCCCCGGCCCGGGCAGGCGGCGTGGGTGGAAGCGGCGGGTGCGGGCGGCCAGGCGCTGGCCGGTGCGCAGCACGCCGGGGTGGTCCAGGGCCCAGCCCGCGGCCCGCATGGCGGCCCGTTCCGCGGCGTGGCCCTTGGCGGGTTTGACGACCGCGCGGGTGCCGCGCACCGACGCCGGGCCGCCCTCGACCACCCGCTCGCGCAGGTGGACCAGGATCTCGGGGATGTCGATGGCCACCGGGCACACCTCGTAGCACGCGCCGCACAGGGAGGAGGCGTACGGGAGCGAGGCGTCCAACTCGCTCTGGGTGCCGCGCAGTTGCGGGGTGAGGATGGCCCCGATCGGGCCGGGGTACGCCGAGCCGTAGGCGTGGCCGCCGGCCCGCTCGTACACCGGGCACACGTTCAGGCACGCCGAACACCGGATGCAGCGCAGCGCCTGGCGGCCCACGGTGTCCGCGAGGGTGTCGGTGCGGCCGTTGTCCAGCAGGACGAGGTGGAAGGTGCGCGGGCCGTCGCCGTCCGTGGTGCCGGTCCAGGTGGAGGTGTACGGGTTCATCCGCTCCGCGGTCGAGGAGCGGGGGAGGAGCTGGAGGAAGACTTCCAGGTCCTGGAAGGTGGGGACCACCTTCTCGATGCCCACGACGGAGATCAGCGTCTCCGGGAGGGTCAGGCACATCCGGCCGTTGCCCTCGGACTCGACGACGACCAGGGTGCCGGTCTCCGCGATCATGAAGTTGGCGCCGGAGATCCCCACCTTGGCGTTGAGGAACTTCTCGCGCAGGTGGAGGCGCGCGGCCTCGGCCAGGTCGGCGGGCGCGTCGGTCAGCCCCTCCGGGGCCGGGCGGCCCCACTCGGCCATCCGCTCCGTGAAGATGTCGCGGATCTCGCCGCGGTTGCGGTGGATCGCCGGGACCAGGATGTGGGACGGGAGGTCGTCGCCGAGCTGCACGATCAGTTCGGCGAGATCGGTCTCGTACGCGGTGATCCCGGCGGTCGACAGGGCGTTGTTCAGCCCGATCTCCTGCGTCGCCATCGACTTGACCTTGACGACCTCGCGCTCGCCCGTGGCCCGCACCAGCTCGGTGACGATCCGGTTCGCCTCGTCGGCATCGGCCGCCCAGTGCACCTGGCCCCCGGCCGCCGTGACCGTGCTCTCCAACTGCTCCAAGTACTGGTCGAGATGGCGCAGCGTACGGTCCTTGATGGCCGCGCCCGCGGCGCGCAGCCGCTGCCAGTCGTCCAGCTCGGAGACGGCCGTGGCGCGCTTGGCGCGGATGGTGTGGGTGGCGTGGCGCAGGTTGGCGCGCAGCTGGGTGTTGCGGGTGGAGGCGTCGGCCGCCGCCGGGAAGGCGGGCATCCCCAGGTAGGTGGCTTGGTGGGTTCCGCTCACCAGACGTCTCCTTCCGTGCTGGCCAGGATCTCGGCGATGTGCACCGGGCGGACCGCCGACCCCTGGCGGGCGAGCGTGCCACCGATGTGCATCTGGCAGGAATTGTCGACGGTGCAGACCGCCTCCGCACCGGTCGCCGTGATGTTGCGCGCCTTGTCCGCGCCCATCGCCGCCGACACCGCCGCGTTCTTGACGGCGAACGTGCCACCGAAACCGCAGCACTCCTCCGCCCCCGGCAGCTCCACCAGGTCCAGCCCCTTGACCGCGGTGAGGAGCGCGCGCGGCCGGTCTCCCAGGCCGAGCATGCGCAGCCCGTGGCAGGTGGGGTGGTACGTCACGGTGTGGGGGTAGTACGCGCCGACGTCCGTGACCTTGAGGATGCCGGTCAGGAATTCGGTGAGTTCGTACGTCTTCGGGACGACGGTGGCCGCCAGGTCCGCCAGCTCCTCGCCACGTCCCTCGGCGGCGGCCTTCGCACCCATCCTCGGATAGTTGTCGCGCACCATCGCGGCGCACGAACCGGAGGGCGTGACGATGTAGTCGTAGCCGCGGAAGGCGGTGGCGTAGCGGCGGAGGAGGGGTTCCGTGTCGTGGCGGTAGCCCGTGTTGAACTGTGGCTGGCCGCAGCAGCTCTGTTCGGGCGGGAATCCCACCTCCACGCCCAGCCGCTCCAGCAGGGTGACCACGGCCTGGCCGGTGCGCGGATAGAGCGTGTCGTTGACGCAGGTGATGAAGAGCGCTACCCGCACCGTTCCTCCTCGGCTGCCTGAGTCTCGGTGACCTGTGCGCCTTCCAGACGGGAAGCTGCTTCCAGGCGGGAGGCTGCCCTGTCCCACGCCGAATGATCACCCCTGGGCTCATACTGCCTCAGCGGCTGGGTGCTGTGAAGCAGCGCGCGCAAGTCGGACAGCCCGCCGCCGACCGTTCCGGCCGTACGCGCCTGCACCAGGATGTTCCCGAGGGCCGCCGCCTCGGCCGGGCCCGCGACCACCGGGAGGCCGCAGGCATCGGCGGTGAGCCGGCACAGCAGGGTGTTGTGCGCGCCGCCGCCGACGATGTGCACGGTGTCGACCGTACGGCCGGACAGGCGGACGGCGTCCTCGATCGCGCGGCGGTGAGCCAGGGCGAGGGAATCCAGGACACAGCGGGTCGTCTCGGCGGGGTTGCGGGGTGCGGGCTGGCCGGTGCGGCGGCAGGCGGCGGCGATGCGGTCGGGCATGTCGCCGGGGGCGATGAACGCGGGGTCGCCCGCGTCCACGACGGAGCGGAGCGGGGTGGCCTCGGCCGCCGCTTCGAGGAGGGCCGGGAGGTCGGTTTTGGCCGTTCCGGTGTTTTCCCAGGTGCGCAGGCACTCCTGGAGCAGCCACAGGCCCATGATGTTGCGCAGATAGCGCACCGTGCCGTCCACGCCCAGCTCATTGGTGAAGTTCGCCAGCCTGCTCTCCTCGGTCAGGACCGGCGCGTCCAGCTCCAGCCCCGCCAGCGACCAGGTGCCGGTGGCGATGTACGCGAAGCGGGGGCTCGTGGCGGGGACACCGACGACGGCGGATGCGGTGTCGTGCGAGCCGACCGCCGTCACGGGGGTGGGGTGCGGGAGGCCGGTTTCGGCGAGGACGTCCGCGCGCAGGGTCCCGGCGGGGGTGCCGGGGTGGCGCAGGGGTGGGAAGAGGGACAGGTCGATGCCGAGGGCGTCCGCGACCTGGGTGGACCAGGTGCGGGTGCGCGGGTCGATGAGCTGGGTGGTCGACGCGTTCGTCAGCTCCGTGCCCGCCTCGCCCGTCAGCCAGTACGAGATGAGGTCCGGGATCAGCAGCAGGCGGTGGGCGGCGGCCAGGGCGGGGGTGCCCTGGGCGGCGACGAGCTGGTAGATCGTGTTGAAGGGGAGGTGCTGGAGGCCCGTGGCCGCGTAGAGGGCCGGGGGTGGGATCGCTGTCGAGACCGTGTCCGCGACGGTGCCGGTGGTGGTGCGGGGGTCGCGGTAGTGGACGGGGTTGGCGAGGAGCGCCCCGGTGGCGTCGAGGAGGCCGTAGTCGACTGCCCAGCTGTCGATTCCGATGCTGGTGAGGGGGGTGGCCTCGGTGGTTGCCGTTGCGGCTGCCTTGAGGCCGGTCAGGACGCCCTGGTAGAGGGACAGGATGTTCCAGTGCAGGGTGCCGGAGAGGCGCACCGGTTCATTGGGAAAGCGGTGCACCTCGTGGAGCGTCAGCGTGTCCGGGGCGACCCGGCCGACCATGACGCGCCCGCTGGACGCACCGAGGTCCACGGCGGCGAAGCGGTGTTCTGTGGACACGTTGACCTCGTGGTGGGGTGGGCGGTTTGTGGTTGCGGTGGTTCCGTATGGGCGGAGGCCGGGGCCTCCGGGGCAGGGCCCTGGACCGTCTGTTTACGGCGCCGGTGCTCGGAGACGTGGGGTGGGCCGGAAGTCCACGGCGCCACACATACACGTGGTGTCCAGGACCCCACCCCTGCGACCCCGTCCCCCTCACGCGCGCGTCAGCGCAGGAACGCCGCCGCGACTCCCGCGTCCACCGGGATGTGCAGGCCCGTGGTGTGGGAGAGGTCGCCGCCGGTGAGCGCGAAGACCGCGTTCGCCACGTGGGACGGGAGCACCTCGCGCTTGAGCAGGGTGCGCTGGGCGTAGAACTCGCCCAGCTTCTCCTCGGGCACGCCGTACACGGCTGCGCGCTGTGCGCCCCAGCCGCCCGCGAAGATGCCGCTGCCCTGGACGACGCCGTCGGGGTTGACTCCGTTGACGCGGATGCCGTGTCCGCCCAACTCGGCTGCGAGGAGGCGTACTTGGTGGGCCTGGTCGGCCTTGGTGGCGGAGTACGCGATGTTGTTGGGGCCCGCGAAGACGGAGTTCTTCGAGGCGATGTAGA
Organism: Streptomyces sp. NPDC021212; assembly: GCF_044332925.1. Taxonomy (NCBI): domain Bacteria; kingdom Bacillati; phylum Actinomycetota; class Actinomycetes; order Kitasatosporales; family Streptomycetaceae; genus Streptomyces; species Streptomyces sp. NPDC021212. The sequence goes on along the minus strand of NZ_JBIRPZ010000002.1, from coordinate 144,483 downwards.
CGATGTCGCCGCCCATGTTCTGGGCGATGAACACGCGGGCCGCCTCGCGGGAGGCGAGGAAGGAACCGCGCGCCATGATGTCGTGCTGGAGGTCCCAGTCCTTGGTGGTGGTTTCCAGGAGCGGTTTGGAGATGCTGATCCCGGCGTTGTTGACCAGGAGGTCCACGCCGCCGAAGGCCAGGACCGCTTCGCTGAAGGCCGCCTTGATGTCTTCTTCGTTTGTGACGTCCGCTGTGATGGGGATTGCTTTGTCCGGGCCGCCCAGCTCGGTGGCGACTGTGGCTGCTGAGTCGGCGTTCAGGTCCGCCACCACGACGCAGGCGCCCTCTGCCACGAGGCGGTGCGCGATCGCCTTGCCGATACCCGAGCCCGCGCCGGTCACGAGGGCGACGCGGGTGGCGAGGGGCTTGGGCTTCGGCATGCGCTGGAGCTTGGCCTCTTCGAGCGCCCAGTACTCGATGCGGAATTTCTCCGACTCCTCGATGGGCGCGTACGACGACACCGCCTCGGCGCCCCGCATCACGTTGATCGCGTTGACGTAGAACTCGCCCGCGACCCGGGCCGTCTGCTTGTCCTTGCCGTAGCTGAACATGCCTATGCCGGGGATCAGCACGATCGCCGGGTCCGCGCCGCGTATCGCGGGGGAGTCCGGGGTGGCGTGGCGTTCGTAGTAGGCCGCGTAGTCGGTGCGGTAGGTGGCGTGGAGCGCCTTGAGCCGGTCGATCGTCTCGTCGAGGGGGGCGTCCGGGGGGAGGTCCAGGACCAGGGGGCGGACCTTCGTACGGAGGAAGTGGTCAGGGCACGACGTGCCCAGCGCCGCCAGGCGGGGGTGTTCGGCGCGGGAGACGAAGTCCAGGACGGTGTCGCTGTCCGTGAAGTGGCCCACCTGCGGGCGGTCCGTGGAGGCCAGGCCGCGGATCACGGGCGCGAGGGCGGCGGCGCGGGCGCGGCGCTCGGCCTCGGGGAGGGGAGCGTGGACGACGGGGCCGAACGGGTCCGCCTTGCCGCGTGTCGCGAGGAACGCTTCGGCGGTGCGGATGATGCGGAGCGAGTTCGCCTCGCACTCGTCGGAGGTGTCGCCCCAGGCGGTGATGCCGTGGCCGCCGAGGATGCAGCCGATGGCCTGGGGGTTGGCCTTCTTGATGGCGGCGATGTCCAGGCCCAGCTGGAAACCGGGGCGGCGCCAGGGCACCCAGACCACCTGGTTGCCGAAACACTCCTTGGTGAGCGCTTCGCCGTCGGCGGCGCAGGCGAGGGCGATGCCGGAGTCGGGGTGGAGGTGGTCCACATGGGCGGCGTCGACCAGGCCGTGCATCGCCGTGTCGATGGACGGCGCCGCGCCGCCCTTGCCGTGGAGGCAGTAGTCGAACGCGGCGACCATCTCGTCCTCGCGCTCCACCCCCGGGTAGACGCCGGTGAGCGCGCGGAGGCGGTCCAGGCGGAGCGCGGCGAGGCCCGCGGGGGCGAGGGTGCCCAGGTCGCCGCCCGAGCCCTTGACCCACATCAGCTCGACGTCCTGGCCGGTGACGGGGTCGGTGTCGGTGCCCTTCGCGGAGGTGTTGCCGCCCGCGTAGTTGGTGTTGCGCGGATCGGCACCGAGCCGGTGGCTCCGCTCCAGCAGCGTGGCCGCCTGGGGGTGGAGTTCTGCGGTCATGTCGTCCTCATGTGTGTGATGGGGCGGCGGACTTGCCGGGACGCCCGCCGCCGCTGGTTGTCGCGGAGCCCCGGGGGCTCGGGGTGGGGATACGGCACGCCGCAGGCGCTACGCGCCCCAGCCCGCCTGCTGACCGCCCACGCGCTCCGCGACGATCCGCTCCGCCCAGCCGGACGCCCGGTACGCGGCCATCGGGTCGGGGCCGATGCCCAGCTCCTCGCGGACCTCGGCCAGGAGCGGGCGTACGTCCGTGTTGTACGCGTCCATCAGCACCGCGTTGGCGCCGAGGACGTCGCCCGAACGCTGCGCGGCGGCGAGGGCGTCGCGGTCGACCAGGAGGGCCTTGGCGGTGGCCTCCTGGACGTTCATCACGGAGCGGATGATCGCCGGGATCTTGGGCTCGATGTTGTGGCACTGGTCGAGCATGAAGGCGATGTCCGGTGTGAGGCCGCCGCCGCGGATGACCTCGTACATGATGCGGAAGAGCTGGAACGGGTCGGCGGCGCCGACCATGAGGTCGTCGTCGGCGTAGAAGCGGGAGTTGAAGTCGAAGGCGCCGAGCTTCTTCTCGCGCAGCAGCAGGGCGACGATGAACTCGATGTTGGTGCCCGGGGCGTGGTGGCCGGTGTCGACGCAGACCTGGGCCTTGGGGCCGAGCTTCAGGCAGTGGGCGTAGGCGGTGCCCCAGTCCGGGACGTCCGTGGTGTAGAAGGCGGGCTCGAAGAACTTGTACTCCAGCAGCATGCGCTGGTCGTCCCCGAGACGGTCGTAGACGGTGCTCAGGGCCTCGGCGAGACGGTCCTGACGGGCGGCGATGTCGTCCTGGCCGGGGTAGTTGGTGCCGTCCGAGAACCAGAGCTTCAGGTCGCGGGAGCCGGTGGCGTCCAGGATGTCGACGCACTCCAGCAAGTGGCCCACGGCCTTGCGGCGGACCGCCGGGTCGGGGTGGGTGACCGAGCCCAGCTTGTAGTCGTCGTCCTGGAAGACATTGGAGTTGATCGCTCCGAGCCTCAGCCCGCGCTCCTGGGCGTACTTCGCGAGTGCCGCGTAGTCGTCGACCTTGTCCCAGGGGATGTGCAGGGCCACGGTGGGGGCGACGCCGGTCAGGGCGTGCACCTGAGCGGCGTCGTCCAGCTTCTCCTGCGGGGTGCGGGGGACACCGGGCTGGGCGAATACCTTGAAACGGGTTCCGGAGTTGCCGTACGCCCATGACGGCGTCTCGACCGCCTGGCTCTTGAGGGCCGCCTTCACGGCCGGAACGTCAGACATGGGTCTCCTCGATGTGAAACGATTCAAGAAACCTAATCGCGCCCGTGGGCACGCGTCAAGAAGTGGTACGAACCCGAGCCCACGGCGTACACCGCGCAGCCGTCGGCCAGCCGCAGGAACCGGGCGCCCCGTTGGGTCACGTCGGCTTCGCGGCGCGCGGGCACCCAGACCTCGGCGGTGGTGTTGACCGGTACCGAGACCTGAAGCGTGAACTCCCCGTCCCGCTGTGCCCAGCGGGTGGCGATCGGCCCGTAGAGGGAGTCGTGGCGGCCCTCGGCGGAACGCACCTCGCCGCCGGGGCGGGGCCGGATCAGGATCCGGCGGAAGCCGGGGGCGGCGGGGGCGATGCCGGTGATGTGTTGGTACATCCACTCGCCGACCGAGCCGTAGGCGTAGTGGTTGAAGGAGTTCATCCCGACGTCCTGGAAGCCGCCGTCCGGCTTGATGGAGTCCCAGCGCTCCCACATCGTGGTGGAGCCCCGGTCGATCTGGTACCCCCAGGAGGGGAAGGTGCGCTGGTGGAGGAGGCGGTGGGCGAGGTCGGTGTGCCCGGTCGCGGTGAGCGTCGGGAGCAGCCGCGGGGTGCCGAGGAAGCCGGTGGACAGGTGTCCGTCGCGGGCCTCGATCAGGGCGACGAGCCGGTCGGCGGCCGGGCGGCGCAGGGCGGCGGGCAGCAGGTCCATGGACAGCGCCAGGACGTACCCCGTCTGGGTGTCGCCCTTGACCTTGCCGTCGGCGGAGACGTACGCGGCGGTGAACGCGCTCTTGATGCGGGCCAGCAGGTCCTCGTAGGGGCCCGGGGCCTCGCCGAGGACGTGTGCCGTGCGGGCGACGAGGTCGGTGGCGTGGGCGAAGTAGGCCGTGCCGATGACGTCCTTGGGGGTCTCGGCGTCGACGTTGAGCCAGTCCCCGTAGCCCTCGGCGGGGCGCAGCAGGCCCGAGCTGTGCTTCTCCAGGTACGTGACCCAGGCGCGCATGGCGGGCCAGTTCTCGCGCAGCACCCGGATGTCGCCGTAACGCTGGTACAGGTTCCACGGGACGGTCACCCCGGCGTCGCCCCAGCCCGCGGTGCCGCTGCCGAGGCCGCTGACGACCGGGGCCACATCGGGGAAGTCCCCGTCCCTGCCCTGTCCGTCGCGCAGGTCCTGGAGCCATTTGGTCAGGAAGCGGGCCGACTCCATGGTGTACGCGGCCGTGCCGGAGAACACGTTGATGTCCCCGGTCCAGCCGAGCCGTTCGTCGCGGGCCGGGGTGTCGGTGGGGACGGACAGGAAGTTGCCGCGCTGGCCCCAGGTGATGTTGGAGTGGAGCGTGTTGAGCATCGGCACGTCGGTGCGGAAGGACATGGTGAACGGGGCTGCGGTGTGCATGACCCGGCCGGTCACCGCGTCGAGGGGCGGTGTGCCGGGGTAGCCGGTGACCTCGACGTAGCGGAAGCCGTGGAAGGTGAAGCGCGGCTCGTAGGTCTCGGTGCCGCCGCCCTTCAGGGTGTACGTGTCGACGGGGTGGGCGGTGCGCAGGTTGGCGGTGTACGCGGTGCCGTCGGGGTTCAGCACCTCGGCGTGGCGGATCCGGACCGTGCGGCCGGCCGGTCCCGAGACCGTGAGGCGGACGCTGCCGACCATGTTCCGGCCCAGGTCGAAGAGGTGGACGCCGGGGGCCGGTTCGGTGCGCTTGAGGGGGGTCAGCTCGCGTTCCACCCGGGTCGGCGCGTCGACCTGGGCCACCACCTCGGTGGTGATGTCCGCGGCGGCGGTGGCGGGCTGCCATCCGGTGTCGTCGAAGCCCGGTGAGGTCCAGCCCGCGGTCTCCAGGCGGGCGTCGTACGCCTCGCCCATCAGCAGGTCGGCGGCCACCAGCGGGCCGGTGGCGGCGCGCCACTCGGGGCCGGTGGTGACGCGCTCGGTGTTGCCGTCGGCGTACGTGACCTCCAACTGGGCGAGCAGCGCGGGGTGGGTGCCGTACTGGTGCTGGCCGAGCCAGGCGACGTTTCCGGCGTACCAGCCGGGGGCGAGGGTCACGCCGAGGGCGTTGGCGCCGCGCCGCAGCGCGTGTGTGACGTCGTACGTCTGGTACTGCACGCGTTTGCGGTAGTCGGTCCAGCCGGGGGTCAGCTGGTCGTGGCCGACGCGGACGCCGTTGAGGCGGGCCTCGTAGAGGCCGAGCGCCGTGGCGTACAGCCGGGCGCGGGCGATGCGCTTTCCGGCGAGCCGGAAGGTGTGGCGCAGCTGGGCGGGCGACTGCTGGGGCACTATCCGGCCCCAGGGTCCGCTGCCCCAGGGGGCGAGTTCCTCGGCGGTGGTCCAGCCGCTGTCGTCGTGGTCGGGGGAGGTCCAGTCGGTGGGCGGCCTGTTGTTGGTGGTGCGCCAGGTCCGGTCCGTGTGGTGGTGGGTGGTGCCGTCCTCGTGGGTGAGTTCCAGGGTGGCCAGCAGACCGGCCGGGCCCTGCTCGGCGTTGGTGGCCGCGATGGCGAGGGTGGCCGCGCCGTGCCGCAGGTGTTCGGTGATGTCGACGGTGACCGGGTGGGCCCACGCCTTGGCCACACCCAGCGCCTCGCGGACGGCGACCTCGGCGCCGTTCACATGGGCGTTGAAGCCGTCGTCGGCCGCCACGACCAGGCGGGCGCGCCGGACGGTGGCGGTGGCCCGGACGGTGGTGCGGAACCAGCGGGTGGCCACGGGGGCGTCGGCGGCCGGATCGCCTTCGGGGAACCAGATCCAGGTGGTGCCGTCCAGCGACGGGGGCGCGGTCACCGCGGCGGGCGCGGTGATCCAGCGCGCCCGCCACTCCTTCGCACCCAGCAACCCGGTCTCCCACCAGTCGGGGGCGGACCACGGGGAGGGGCGGCCGCGGTCGTCCCAGACGCGGACGGACCAGTGGTAGCGGGTGCGCGGGCGCAGAGCCGGGCCGTCGTAGCGGACCAGGACCGACTGGTTCGACGTCCGCTTGCCGCTGTCCCAGACGTCCGGGGCGCCGAGCCGGTCCGGGGAGGTGGCGACCCGGATGCGGTAGGCGCTCTGCGACTGGCCGCGGGCGTCGGATTCGAGGATCCAGCTCAGCCGGGGGTGGGGTGTGTCCAGGCCCAGCGGGTGGGTGGCGTACTCCACCGTCGTGCTCCGGATCCGCAGTCCGGCGGTGGGGCGGTTCTCCGCGGTGCTCTGCGCGGCGGCGGACGGGGCGAGTGCGGGCAGACCCGTGAGGGCCGTACCGGTGGCAGCGGTGGTGGCGAGCAGGTGGCGTCTGCTGATCACGAGCTTCCTCCAGGGACGGCTGGATGAAAACGATTCAATCGAACAGGCGCCTGGACCGTAGGGCCGGTGTCCGGGGTGCGTCAAGTGGTCGCGCAGGCAGGGGATTTACCTGCCGCACACCCCCTTGACGGGTGCATGGCGCGGGGCTAGCTTCCCGGAATCCGCATTGAAACATTTCATTCGCGCGACACTCGGCAATTTCGGCACGCATCATCGGCACGCATCAGGAGACTCCGTGAGCCAGTCCGATCAGACCGGAGTTCCGGTCCTCGCCCTCAAGGGGGTGAACAAGTCCTTCGGCGCCGTACGGGCCCTCCGGGACGTCTCGCTGGAGCTCTTCGCCGGTGAGGCGCACGCCCTTGCCGGGGAGAACGGCGCGGGCAAGTCGACGCTCATCAAGGTGCTGGCCGGAGTGCACCGGCCGGACGCGGGTGAAGTGCTGCTGGACGGGCGGCCGGTGGTCTTCCACGGTCCCGCCGACGCCCGTGACGTGGGCATCGCCGTGATCTACCAGGAGCCGACGCTCTTCCCCGATCTGTCGATCGCCGAGAACATCTTCATGGGCCGTCAGCCCCGGCGGCCGTTCGGCCGGATCGACCACAAGGCGGTGCGGGCCGCGACCGCCGGTCTCATGGCGCGGCTCGGTGTCGACCTCGACCCGGACCGGCCCGCGCGCGGGCTGTCCATCGCCGACCAGCAGATCGTCGAGATCGCCAAGGCGCTCTCCTTCGACGCCCGCGTACTGATCATGGACGAGCCGACGGCGGCGCTGACCGGCAGCGAGACCGCCCGGCTCTTCGCGGTGGTCGAGGCGCTGCGCGCGGAGGGCGCGGCGGTGCTGTTCATCTCGCACCGGCTGGAGGAGATCTTCGAGCTGTGCCGGCGGGTCACCACGCTCAGGGACGGGCGCTGGGTGGCATCGGAGCCGCTGGACGGGCTCACGCAGGACGACCTCGTACGCCGCATGGTGGGCCGGGACCTGGAGGAGCTGTACCCCAAGCAGCCGACCCGGGTCGGGGAGACCGCATTGTCCGTGTCCCGGCTGACCCGGGAGGGCGTCTTCCGGGACGTGTCGTTCGATGTGCGGCGCGGGGAGATCGTCGCGCTCGCGGGGCTGGTCGGCGCCGGGCGCAGCGAGGTCGCGCAGGCCGTCTTCGGGGTGGAACGGGCGGACGCGGGCGAGGTGCGGGTGGACGGCACGGTGCTGCGGCCCGGTTCGCCGACCGCGGCGATGGACGCCGGGCTCGCGCTCGTCCCCGAGGACCGGCGCCAGCGCGGCCTGGTCATGGAGATGTCCATCGAGCGCAACATCGGGCTGACCGGCCTGGACCGGCTGGGCCGCGCGGGGATGGTCAAGCGCGCGCTGGAGCGCGGGCGGGCGTCGGACTGGGCGGTACGGCTCCAGCTGAAGTACGGCAGCCTCGGCGACCACGTCGGGGTGCTGTCCGGCGGCAATCAGCAGAAGGTCGTCCTCGCCAAGTGGCTGGCCACCGAGCCGGCGGTGCTCATCGTGGACGAGCCGACGCGCGGCATCGACGTCGGGACGAAGGCCGAGGTGCACCGGCTGCTGTCGTCGCTGGCGGCTGACGGGCTCGCGGTGCTGATGATCTCCTCCGATCTGCCCGAGGTGCTCGGCATGGCCGACCGGGTGCTGGTGATGCACGAGGGGCGGCTGGTGGCCGAGATCCCGCGCGCCGAGGCCACCGAGGAGTCGGTGATGGCCGCGGCCACCGGGCTGGGCACGAAGGGAAGGGCGGCATGACGGTCACGGTCGACAAACCCGCACCGGCGCCGGACACGGAACGCTCGGCGCGCTCGCTGGTCGACGCCGTCTTCCGGGCGCGGGAGATCAGCATCGCGGGCGCGCTGGTGCTGCTGGTGCTGTTCACCTGGGCCGCCGAGCCCCGCTTCCTGGGCGGCCAGGGCATCAAGGACCTGCTGCTGAACTCCGCGATCCTGGTGCTGCTCGCGGTCGGGCAGTCCGTCGTGGTGATCACCCGCAACATCGACCTGTCGGTGGGGTCCGTGGTGGGCCTGTCCGCCTTCGCCTGCGGGAAGTTCGTCTCGGGGACGGACCACGGGCTGCTGACGGTGCTGCTGCTCGGCGTCGTCGTCGGCGCCGTCTGCGGCCTCGTCAGCGGATCGCTCGTCAGCTTCGGCCGGGTGCCCGCGCTGGTGGTCACCCTCGGGATGCTCTACATCATCCAGGGCCTGGACTACTGGTGGGCGCAAGGCGAGCAGATCGGCGCCGCCGACGTGCCGCAGTCCGTGCTGGACCTGGGCAGCGGCAGCGTGCTGGGGCTGCCGTATCTGCCGCTGATCTCCGTAGCGGTGCTCGCCGGGACCGCGTACTTCCTGCGGACGTACCGCAGCGGCCGCGAGCTGTACGCCATCGGCTCCAGCCCCGAGGCCGCCCGGCTCGCCGGTGTGCCGATCCGGCGCAGGGTGCTCGGCGCGTACCTCTTCTCCGGTGCCGTGTCGGGTTTCGCCGGCGCGCTGTGGCTGGCCCGCTTCGGGACCGTCGTCGCGGACAACGCGCACGGCTGGGAGTTGACCGTGGTCAGCGCGGTCGTGGTCGGCGGTGTCGCCATCGTCGGCGGCACCGGCACGGTGTGGGGCGCGGCGCTGGGGGCGCTGCTGCTCACCACCATCGGCAGCGCGCTGGCCGTGCTGAAGGTCGACTCGTTCTGGGCGGACGCCATCGCGGGTGCGCTGCTGCTGGCCGCCATCAGCGTGGACCGGATCGTGAACGTGCGCATGACCCGTGCGCTGAGGAAGAGGAGCGCACGATGAAGCTGAGGTGGGACACCGCGGTCGGGGTGCTGCTGGTGGCGGTGTTCGTCACCGGGCTCGCCACGACCGACGGCTTCGCGAGCCGCGACAACCTCGCCTTCGCCTTCAACGACATCGCCGAGGTCGCGCTGATGGCGCTGCCGATGACGCTGCTGGTGGTGGCCGGGCAGGTCGATCTGTCGGTGGCCTCGATGCTCGGTCTGTCCAGCGCGCTGACCGGTGAACTGTGGGACAAGGGCTGGGCGTTCGAGACGATCGTGCCGGTCGTGCTGCTGGTCGGCGTGGCCGGCGGGCTGCTCAACGGCTGGCTGGTCACCCGGGTCGGACTGCCGTCGCTCGCCGTCACCATCGGCACCCTCGCGCTGTACCGGGGGCTGGCGTCGGTGGTGCTCGGCTCGAACGCCATCACCGACTTCCCGGAGACGTACGCGAAGTGGGCGGTCGACACCACCACCGTGCCCGGGACCTTCCTCACCTATCCGGTGGCGCTGTTCATCGTGCTGGCCGTCGTCGCCGCCGTGGTGCTGCACTCCACCGGGCTCGGCCGGTCGCTGTTCGCCATCGGCGCCCAGGAGGACGCGGCGTACTTCGCGGGCATCCGCGTCAAGCGGATCAAGCTGCTGCTGTTCGTCGTGGCGGGGCTCGTCTCCGCCTTCGCCGGGGTGGTGTTCACCCTGCGGTACGGGAGCGCCCGCGCCGACAACGGCCAGGGCTTCGAGATGCTGGTCATCGCCGCCGTCCTGCTGGGCGGCGTCGACTTCGACGGCGGCAAGGGGACCCTGTTCGGCGCGGTCGCCGGGGTGCTGCTCATCGGCGTCCTGAAGAACCTGCTGACGCTCAACGACGTGGCCAACGAGGTCCAGGTGATCGTCACCGGACTGCTCCTGGTGGCGTCGGTCCTCACCCCGCGCATGATCACCACCGTGAGCGCCTGGCGTCAGCGGACAGTCGGCGGATGACGGTCGACAGATGACAGATTTCAGATTTTGACTTTCAGATGTTGATACAGGTGAAAGGTCAGCCATGATCCAGCGCCATTCCTCGCGGCACCGCGCCGCCACCGCCGCCGCGGTCTGCGCCCTCGCCGTCACCCTCGCCGGCTGCGGCGGCACCACCAAGAAGGACACCGACAACAGCGGTAAGGCCGACAGCGGATCGCAGGCCAATGCCAACCCCGACGCCCCGCTGAAGAAGGGCCTGAAGCTCGCCTTCCTGCCCAAGCAGATCAACAACCCGTACCTGAAGATCCTGGACACCGCCGGGATCGGTGCCGCCCGGGAGTTCGGCGGCAAGGGCAAGCAGGTCGGCCCGTCCGACGCCAGCGCCTCCTCCCAGGTGTCGTACATCAACACCCTGATCCAGCAGCGGCAGGACGCCATCCTCATCGCCGCCAACGACCCGAACGCGGTGTGCGGCCCGCTCAAGCAGGCCATGAAGAAGAACATCAAGGTCGTCGCGTACGACTCGGACACCGCCCCGGCCTGCCGCCAGCTGTTCATCAACCAGGCCGGCTCGGAGGAGATCGGCCGCAGCCAGGTCCGGCACCTGGCCAAGCAGCTCGACTACAAGGGCGAGATCGCGATCCTCTCGGCCACCCAGAACGCGACCAACCAGAACACCTGGATCGGGTTCATGAAGGACGAGCTGAAGAAGCCCGCGTACAAGAACATGAAGCTGGTCAAGACGGTGTACGGGGACGACGACGACCAGAAGTCGTTCCAGGAGACCCAGGGCCTGCTGAAGGCGTACCCGGGGCTCAAGGGCATCATCTCGCCCACCACGGTCGGCATCGCCGCGGCCGCCCGCTACATCAGCGACTCCTCCTACAAGGGCAAGGTCGTGCTGAACGGCCTCGGCACGCCCAACCAGATGCGCAAGTACGTCAAGGACGGCACCGTCGAGCAGTTCGCGCTGTGGGACCCCAAGAAGCTGGGCTACCTGGGCTCGTACGCCGCCGCGGCGCTCGCCTCCGGGCAGATCACCGGCGCGGAGGGGGAGAAGTTCAAGGCCGGGCAGCTGGGGGAGTACACCGTCGGCAAGGACGGCGAGATCATCCTCGGCCCGCCCACCGTCTTCGACAAGTCCAACATCGACAAGTTCCACTTCTGAGGCGGCCGACGATGCGGCGTGTGTGTTTTCTGCTGAAGGTCCGCCAGGAGCGGCTGGCCGAGTACCGCGAGCGGCACGAGGCCGTGTGGCCGGAGATGCTGGACGCGCTCTCGGCCGCCGGATGGCACAACTACTCGCTCTTCCTGCGGGAGGACGGGCTCCTGGTGGGCTATCTGGAGACCGAGGACTTCGCGGCGGCGCAGGCCGCGATGGCGGCCACCGACGTCAACGCGCGGTGGCAGGCGGAGATGGCGCCATTTTTTGAGAATGAGGGGGGCTTTGAGGCCCTGGACGGCGCCAAGCCGGATGAGGCCATGACACCGCTCACCGAAGTGTTCCACCTCGCCTAGGACACGGAGACATACGGATATGAGACCCCTGGCCGTCGCCGTGCTGGCCACCGCCCTCCTCACCGCCGCCACCCCGGCCGGAAACGCGGCGGCCACGACCGCAGCGGCCCCGCGTGCCCCCGGCCCGGCGGTCAGCAAGGTCGCCGATACCCAGCTCGACTCCCAGGCCCTCTACTTCGAGTCGTACAACGGCCTGGTCAACAACAACGCGTTCCAGAAGAACGGGCTGCTCACCTACAAGGGCTACCAGTACGCCGTCTGGTACACCGGCGACCGCACCGCCGTCATCGGCCGCCGCGCGCTGGGCCGGGCGGACTGGGGGACCGTCCGGCTGCCGCACAAGCTCACCGCCGACGACTCCCACAACGTGATCTCCATGGGGATCTCGCGCGTCGACGGCCGGCTGCACCTCAACATGGACTCGCACAGCAGCGGCTTCTTCTACGTGAAGTCGGTCGCCGGGCTGCTGGACGACCCCGCCGGACACCCGTGGAACAGCGCGCAGTTCGGCGCCGTGCAGACCACCCTGGACGGGCTCGCGCTCACCTCCCAGTTCACGTATCCGCAGTTCGTGGCCACCCCCGAGGGCCGTCTCCAGCTCAGCTACCGTGTCGGCGTCTCCGGCAACGGCCGCAACGCGCTGGCCGAGTACGACGGCACCAAGTGGACCGCGCTCGGCGAATGGTCCGCGTCCACCGGTACGTACACCAGCGAGCACGGCTCCAGCACCGCCCGCAACATGTATCTGCACGGCATCGACTACGGCTCGGACGGCCGGCTGCACGCCTTCTACACCTGGCGCGAGCAGAACAACGCCGTGATGTGCAACGCCGGTGGCCTCACCAACCACGACACCGGCTACGTCTACAGCACCGACCGCGGCCGCACGTGGCGCAACGCGGCGGGCACCGTCGTCGGCACCACCGGCGGCGCCGACAAGGTGACCGTGAACGACACCGGCACGGTCGTCGATCCCCTGGGCCCCGACCACTCGCTGATGAACCAGGAGAGCCAGGCCACCGACTCCGCCGGGCTCCCGCACGCCGTCATCAGCTACGTCCCCGGCCGCTTCGGCCAGTGCACCACCGACTACGTGGCCGACCGGACGGCGAACGGCCGCGCCTTCCACCTCTTCAAGGACGCCGCGGGCGCCTGGAAGAAGACCGAGATCCCGGTGGCGCTGAACTCCAGCCAGCGCACCCACCTGGCCTTCGACAAGTACGACAACGCCTACGCCGTCATGCCGTACGGCCGCATCGTCGCCGCGTCCAGCGCGTCCGGATACACCGACTGGAAGACCCTCTTCGACGGCAGCGGGCTGAACGCCTTCGGCGAGGTCGTCGTGGACGACACCCGCCTCGCCCAGGACGGCGTGCTGTCGTTCATGTACCAGCGGAAGTCGAGCGGCACCACGCCCTCGGCCCTCCGCGTCATCGACTTCCGGCTGCCGGGGTAGGGGGTTGCGAGCCCATGCGGTAGGGATCAAGGAGGTGGCCAAGGAGGCCGGGGTGTCGGTCGGCACGGTCTCCAACGTCATCAACCGCCCGGACTCGGTGGCCGAGGAGACCCGGGCCCGGGTGCTGTCCACCATCGAGCGGCTGGGGTACGTCCGCAGTGAGTCGGCGCGCCAGTTGCGCGCGGGCCACAGCCGCATCGTCGGGCTGCTCGTGCTGGACATGGCCAACCCCTTCTTCGTGGACGTGGCGGGCGGTGCCGAGCGCGCGGCGCGCGAGGCGGGCCTCGGGGTGATGGTGTGCAACAGCGCCCAGAACGCCCAGGAAGAGGCCGACTACCTCTCGCTCTTCACCGAGCAGCGGGTACGCGGCGTCCTCGTCACCCCCGCCGATCCCACCGGCGGCAACCTGGAGAACTTCCGGCGCCACGGCATTCCGTTCGTCTTCGTCGACCGCGAGGTGCCCAGCACCGAGGGCTGTTCGGTGTCGGTGGACGACATCGAGGGCGGCACGCTCGCCGCCCGCCACCTCCTCGCCCAGGGGCATCGCACGCTGGCGTACGTCAGCGGCCCGATGCACCTCGCCCAGTGCCGCGACCGCCGCACCGGCGCGCTGACCGCCCTGCGGGAGGAGGGCGTCGCCGAGGCCGCGCTGCGCCATGTGGAGGTGGAGCGGCTGGACGTGGCGGGCGGCCGGGACGCGGGGGCGCGGCTGCTGGGCATGGCGCCGCGCCCGACGGCGGTGTTCTGCGCGAACGACCTGCTGGCGCTGGGGGTGTTGCAGGCGCTGTACGCGGCCGGGGTGTCGGTGCCGGGGGAGATGGCGCTGGTCGGCTACGACGACATCGAGTTCGCGGCGGCCGCGGCGGTCCCGCTGACCTCGGTGCGCCGCCCCGCGTTCCGGATGGGGCGTACGGCGGCGGAGCTGCTGCTCGAAGAGACGGGGGAGGGATCCGATGACCATCGTCATCAGCGGATCGTACTCCGCCCCGAACTCGTCGTCCGCGGATCGAGCCTGTCCCGGTTACGCGGCTGACCACGCGGTTTCCCGGCATCCATTGACAGCTTCGGCGCGCTGAGTACATTCCAGCATGGTCTGAACCTATCGAGCAGATACATCGGATCTCCTTGAAGCAATCACCCCCGATATGCGAAGGAGAAGGAACGATGAGAAAAATCGCCGCATTAGCGGTGTTCGTGCTCACCGTCGTCTTCGGGCCCGTTCAGGCGAGCACCGTGGCCGCCGCGGCCCCCGCCCCGCACCCCGGGGCCGCCACCTTCGACGTCAAGGACTACGGGGCCAAGGCCGACGGGTCGACGAATGACACCGGCGCGGTCGAGAAGGCCATCAACGCGGCCGCCGCCGCGGGCGGCGGAACCGTCGAGTTCCCGTCCGGGCAGTACAAGTCCAAGAACACGGTGCACCTGAAGAGCAACGTCACCCTCCAACTCGACTCCGGCGCCACCATCCTCGGGTCCAGCGCGGACACGTACGACAAGCCCGAGTCCAACCCGTACGACGACTACCAGGACTACGGGCACAGCCACTTCCACAACGCCATGTTCTACGGCGACAAGCTCACCAACATCGGCTTCACCGGCTCCGGCACGATCGACGGCGCCGGCAACCTCATCACCGGCAACCCGGACTCCGGGGAGGCCGACAAGATCATCTCGCTGACCCGCTGCAAGGGGCTGACCCTCAGCGGGATCACCCTGCGCCGCGGCGGCCACTTCGCGGCGCTCATCAACGGCTGTGACGGGGTGACCTCCGACCACCTCACGATCGACACCGCGAGCGACCGCGACGGCTGGAACGTCATCAGCACCACCAACGCCACCATCACGAACGCGAACATCGCCGCCAACGACGACGCGCTCGTCTTCAAGAGCGACTACGCCCTCGGCGCCAAGCTCCCCAACGGCCATGTGAAGGTGCGGGACAGCAAGCTCTCCGCGAAGTGCTGCAACGCCCTGATGTTCGGCTCCGAGACCTGCGGCGACTTCACGGACTACGACTTCCAGGGCATCAGCATCAACGGCGCGGACAAGTCCGGTCTCGGCATGGTGTCCATGGACGGCGGCGACATCTCCGACGTCCACTACCGCGACATCACCATGAAGAACGTCCACTCGCCCATCATGCAGAAGATCGGGACGAGAAAACGCTGTGGGAACAACCCCGGCGTCGGCCACATCAGCGACATCACCTACGACAACGTCACCGGCACCGGCAACAGCCCCTCCTTCAGCCCCACCCTGTGGGGCGAGTCGGGCAGCAACCACATCACCGACGTCACCTTCACCGGGGTCGACCTGACCGTGCCCGGCGGCAACGACACCATGTCCACCAGCGTGCCCGGCAACGACGCCAAGGACTACAACCCGAAGAGCATCGGCACCCGCCCCGCCTTCGGCTGGTACCTCCACAACACCGACCGCGTCACCTTCACCGACAGTTCGGTGCGGTTTGCGAAGGACGACGGCCGTCCGGCGGTCATCGCCAGCGGCGGCAGCGGGCTGCGCTTGGACCACTTCACCGCGCAGCGCGGCGACGACAGCCCCGCCGACCTCATGTTCCAGAACGTCAGCGGCTACTGCCAGACCGGTGGCGCCAACACCTCCGGCGGCGCCCTGCGCATCAGCGCCTCCGGCTCCACCGAGAACTGCCCGTAGAACGGTTCCGCGGACCGGCACCCGCGGCGGGGTGGAGGAAATCCGCGCCGCGCACGCCATAGCATGGGTCCCGCGGCCGAGGTGGGTCGCGGAAAGGCGGAGGCCGAGGTCGTGGGACGCATGGTGGGGATCAAGGACGTCGCACGGCAGGCGGGAGTGTCCGTCGGCACCGTCTCGAACGTGATCAACCGGCCGGAGATGGTTGCCGAGGCCACCCGCGACCGGGTGCAGGCCGCGATCGAGCGGCTCGGCTACGTACGCAGCGAATCCGCGCGCCAGCTGCGCGCCGGGCGCAGCCGGATCATCTCGCTGCTGGTGCTCGACATGGCGAACCCCTTCTTCGTGGACGTGGCCAGCGGCGCCGAGCGCGCCGCCCGGGACGCGGGCCTCGGCGTCATGGTGTGCAACAGCGCGCAGAGCCCCGACGAGGAGGCCGACTACCTCTCGCTCTTCGCCGAGCACCGGGTGCGCGGCGTCCTGGTGACCCCCGCCGACGCCACCGGCGCCAACCTGGAAAACTTCCGCCGACACGACATCCCCTTCGTGCTCGTCGACCGCGAGGTGCCCAGCACCGAGGGCTGCTCGGTGTCGGTGGACGACATCGAGGGCGGCACGCTCGCCGTCCGCCATCTGCTCGCCCAGGGACACCGCGGCCTGCTGTACGTCAGCGGCCCGATGCAGCTGCCGCAGTGCCAGGACCGCCGCGCCGGGGCGCTCGCCGCGCTCGCCGAGGAGGGCCTGCCAGCGGAGGCGCTGCTGCACATCGAGGCCGAGCGGCTGGACGTGGCGGCCGGCCGCGACGCGGGGGCGCGGCTGCTGGGCGTCTCACCCCGTCCGACGGCGGTGTTCTGTGCGAACGACCTGCTGGCGCTGGGTGTGCTCCAGGCGCTCTTCGCGGCCGGGGTGTCGGTGCCGGGCGAAGTGGCGTTGGTCGGCTACGACGACATCGAGTTCGCGGCCGCCGCGGCGGTGCCGCTGACCTCGGTGCGCCAGCCCGCGTTCCGGATGGGGCGTACGGCGGCGGAGCTGCTGATCGAGGAGACGGGCGAGGACGCCGACGCCCACCGCCACCGGCGGATCGTCCTCCAGCCGGAACTGGTCGTACGGGACTCGACGCTGGGGGCCAAGCCGGGCGCGTAAGCCGTGGGCTGCTCCGGGGGCGTGGTGCCCGCGACGGGCGGCCCCTCGCCGTACGCGCCGGCGGCGTCCGCGTACGTGTCAGACCGCGACCGGGACGGGGGCCGAGTCCAGCAGCGCCCGGATCTCCCGTACGGCGGCCCGGCCCGCCCGGTTCGCGCCGATCGTGCTCGCCGACGGCCCGTAGCCGACCAGGTGCACGCGGCGGTCGCGGACGGCCCTGGTCCCCTCGACGGCGATGCCGCCGCCCGGCTCGCGCAGCCGCAGCGGGGCCAGGTGGTCGATCGCGGCGCGGAAACCGGTGGCCCAGAGGATGACGTCCGCCGCCACCGTGCGGCCGTCCGCCCAGCTCACCCCGTCCGGGGTGATCCGTTCGAACATCGGCAGCCGGTCCAGCACGCCCCGCGCCCGGGCCCGCTCCATCGCCTCCGTCATGGGCAGCCCGGTCACCGACACCACGCTCTGCGGCGGCAGCCCCCGCCGTACCCGCTCCTCCACCAGCGACACGGCGGCCCGCCCCTGGTCCTGGCCGAACGGCCCGCTGCGGAAGACCGGCGGGCGCCGGGTGACCCAGGTGGTCGAGGCCGCCACCTCGACGATCTCCAGCAGATGCTGCACACCGGACGTACCGCCCCCGACGACGATCACCCGCTGCCCGGCGAACGCCTCCGGACCCGGGTACTGCGCGGTGTGCACCTGCCGCCCCCGGAAGGTCTCCTGCCCCGGGTAGCGCGGCCAGAAGGGGCGGTCCCAGGTGCCGGTGGCGTTGATCAGCGCACGGGCGGACCACGTCCCGGCCGAGGTCTCGACCCGTAGCCTGCCGTCGCCGGAGCCGCGTACGGCGGTGACGTGCACAGGCCGTACGACCCGCAGGTCGAAGGCGCGCTCGTAGCGTGCGAAGTACGCCGGGATCACCTCGGACGACGGCCGCCCGGGGTCGGCATCGTCGCCGGCCAGCCGCATGCCGGGCAGGTCGTACATCCCGTGCACCTTGCCGTACGTCAGCGACGGCCACCGAAACTGCCACGCCCCGCCGGGGGCGGGGGAGTGGTCGAGCACCACGAACCCGGCGCCCGGCTCGTACCCCGCCCGGCGCAGGTGATACGCCCCGGACAGCCCCGCCTGCCCGGCGCCCACGACCACGACGTCCACGTTGTTCATGCTTCTACTAACTCGGCTCCGGCGCCGGTTCTTCCCGGTCCTCCAGCCGCATGCCCCGGCTCTCCGCCACCCGCAGCGCGTCATGCAGCGCCTCGGCGAGCCGATGTCCCACGAAGCGCAGCTCACCGGTGTGCGTCTTGCGGTCTTGGAGGAGCGGGCGCGCGTGCGCCAGCAGCTCGGCTCCGGTGCGGAGCTGCACGGTCTCCATCTCGTCGGCGAGCCGTGAGATGTAGCCCGCGCCGGAGTCGTCGCCGACGAGGTAGCAGGGCTTGCCGTTCTCGTTCGGCCAGGGCAGGAGGCGGGGGCGTGGGGAGGGCATGGCGCGGCTCCATGGGAGGGGGATGTGATGGCGGAATCAGCTTCGGGGGCGCGGAAGCTGGCGCGCAAGATGACAGCTAATTTCCGCTTCAGATGGCATATGTGACCGAGTGGGCAATTGGCCTGATGTGCGGGTCTCCCGCTGCCAGACTCAGGACCCGCATCACGGCATGGCAGGCTCGACCCGACGAAAGGCATACTCGTGGCAGCACCAACAGGACCGACGGTCCGTCGCATGCAACTCGGCTGGGAGCTCAAGCGGTTGAGGGACAAGGCCGGATTCACCCTCGCGGAGGCGGTGGACGGGTTGACGTTTTCCACCACGAAGCTGTTCCGCGTCGAGAACGGGCTCTCGGCCCTGCCCAAGGCCGCAGACCTGAAAGCCCTCCTGGACCGGTACGGCGTCGAGGACGAGGAAGACATCGACTTCCTCATGCAGATCCACCGTGATTCCCTCAACCGGGGCTGGTGGTCCGTCTACCGCAGTGTGCTGCCGTCCGGCATGGGGATGCACATCGGTTTGGAGAGCGGCGCCCGCACCAGCCGGACGTGGCAACCGAACGTGGTCTTCGGCTTGTTGCAGACCGATCGCTACGCGAGGGAACTGTTCCAGTCCGCCAAGCCGGTCGAAGAGACGACGACCGAGTTCGTCGAACGGCACATCCAGATCCGGATGGAACGCAAGAAGGCCCTGACGCGCCGGGACAACCCCATGGAACTCTGGGTCATCCAGGACGAAGCCTCGCTGCGCCGCGTGGTCGGCAGCCCCGAAGTGATGCGCGAGCAATACGAGGAGATCCAGACCCTGCTGCGGCTCGACAATGTGACGGTCCAGATCGTCCCGATGGCCACACCCGCCTATCGGCCGCACACGAACTTCAACCTGTGGGAGTTCGGTTCCCCGCTGCCGTCCGTGGTGCAGAGCGACGCCGTCGACGGATCCGACATCAGCGACAAGGAAACGACGATCTGGTCCTTCTCCCGCAGGTTCGAAAACCTGCGGGCCGCGGCTCTCGCTCCTGGCGAGACACCGGCGTTCCTGCAACGACTAGCACGGGAGATCTGACATGACCCACGGCATAGCAACCGACGTCGCACCCGAGGCGGCCTGGTTCAAGTCCTCCTACAGCGAAGCGAACGGCACCGGCTGTGTCGAGATCGCCCACCTCACCCTCACCGCCGAGGTCGGCATCCGCGACTCCAAGGACAAGACCGGCCCCGCCCTGGTCGTCCCGGCCGCCGCCTGGGCCGCATTCGTCAGCGACGTCAGAAGGGCCCATCAGGCATGAGGTTGGTGCGGTGGCACGTCGCCCCCACTGCTGCTGATGGCGGTCGTGGCGGGCTGCGGCTCCGGTTCCTCCCCATCCGGAGGTGGAAAGGTGTCGGAGGTCAAGGATGCGGACGATCTGCCGCCGCTGCCCGTCGACCGGTACAAGCTCGGCACCGACTTTCCCCTGGACTCGAAGCCCCCGAAGAGCTTCGGGTCGTCGGGGGCGCCGCTCCTGACGCTCCGCTTGAGCGAGACGCCCTTGGGGCCGCTCGACCTCGACCGGGCGAAACGGTGGGGGTACGGCTGGGCTCCGAGGAAAGGCCGTTGGGCGGGGCCGGGCCGAAGGGCCGCGCCATGACGGACAAGGAGTACGCGGCCCTGTACGGCCGGTCCGGCGCTGCCCCGAAGGGCGGCTGCGCTGGGCAGGGAGACCGGCGGCTGCTCAAGGGGGTCGCAGACGCCACCCATATGTGGGCGTATCCCAGCCGCCGCGCGGAGCGGCTGGAGAAGGCGGTGGCCAAGGAACCGCGCATGCGGAAGGCGTTCGCGACCTGGTCGGACTGCGTCGTGGACAAGGGTTTCAAGCGGTACGGGGACCCGGAAGCGGCGCAGGAGGACAAGGCCTGGGGCCGGGGCCGCGACGGCAACACCGCCCATACCCAGCGGGAAGTGGGCACTGCCGTCGCGGACATCGAGTGCAAGCGGAAGCACAACACCCTCGGGGTGTGGTGGTCCGTGATGGCGAAGCGTCAGCGGGCCGACATCGGCCGGAACAAGGCCGCTTACGAAGTGGTCCGACGGGACCTGGACACGCTGCGGGCCAACGTACGCTCGATCACCGACGGCTAGGCCGGGACGGATGCCGACAGCGTGATCCCTTCGGCCGGGCCGGTGGTACCTTCCAGGAAAACTGTCCGGCGAGAGGCATGGGGGCGGAATGCCTGCGTATGTCATTTCCGAGGTCGATGTGGTCGACGAGTCGCGCGTCGCTGCCTACCGAGAGCTGGCCACTGCCTCGATCGCCCAGTACGGCGGCCGCTTCCTCGCCCGGGGCCGCCATCCGGACGCGGTGGAGGGGGAGTGGCCGGACGAGCGGCGGATGGTGATCCTCGAGTTCGACTCCATGGCCGAGGCCCGCCGCTGGTACGCGTCCCCGGAGTACGCCGAGGCGCTGGAGATCCGCAAGGACGCCCTGGACCGCAGGCTGCTGTTCGTCGACGGCGGGCCCTGACCGACAACCGGCCGCCTATCCATGGGGCCTACCGGCCCCCGGCGACCAGCAGCGGCGCGGCGCCTGTCCCCGGGGCCGGGCGGCCGTCCGCGGGGGTGTCCGCCAGCAGGCCGCGCGCCGCCAGCTCCGGGGTCACGCCCTCGCCGAACCAGTACGCCTCCTCCAGGTGCGGATAGCCCGACAGCACGAAGTGCTCGATGCCCAGCGCGTGGTACTCCTCGATCCGGTCGGCCACCTCCGCATGGCTGCCGACCAGGGCCGTACCCGCGCCGCCGCGCACCAGCCCGACCCCCGCCCACAGATTGGGCGAGATCTCCAGCTGGTCCCGTGAGCCGCCGTGCAGCGCCAGCATCCGCTGCTGTCCCACCGACTCGCTGCGTCCCAGGGCCTGTTGGGCCCCGGCGATCGCCTCCGGATCGAGGTCGTCCAGCAGCCGGTCGGCGACGGCCCATGCCTCGCGCGAGGAGTCGCGCGCGATGGTGTGCAGCCGGATGCCGAAGCGGACCTCGCGGCCCTCCCGCTCCGCCAGGCCCCGGATCCAGTCGATCTTCTCCTTGACCTGGGCGGGCGGTTCGCCCCAGGTCAGATAGACGTCCGTGTGCCGGGCGGCGACGGGCCCGGCGGCCGGGGAGGAGCCGCCGAAGAAGATCTGCGGCAGTGGGTCGGGCGGCACCGCGGTCAGCCCGCCCGCGACCTGGTAGTGCTCGCCGTCGAAGTCGTAGGGCTTGCCGCCCCACACACCCCGTACGACCTCCAGGAACTCCGCCGTGCGGGCGTACCGCTGGTCGTGGTCGAGATGGTCGCCGAAGCGCCGCTGCTCGGTGGAGTCACCGCCGGTGACGATGTTGAGCAGCAGCCGCCCGCGGGTGATCCGCTGGTACGTCGCGGCCATCTGCGCGGCCAGCACTGGTGAGATCAGCCCCGGCCGGAAGGCCACCAGGAACTTCAGCCGTTCGGTGTGCTGGGCGAGCGCGGCCGTCGTCAGCCACGCGTCCTCGCACCACGTGCCGGTCGGGGTGAGCACCGCCTCGAACCCCAGATGCTCGGCGGCCTTGGCGATCTGCGTGAGGTAGTCGATGTCCGGCGTCCGGACGCCGGACACCGGGGTGACGCCCGAGCGGCCACCGCCGCTGTAGGCGTGCCGGTCGACAAGGGTGCGCCCGTCGCCGCCCGTCGGCAGGAACCAGTGCAGGCGGACGGACATCAGGAGCCCTTCCCGAAGGTGCGCGGCGCGGTGCTGGACGGCGGCAGACCGCCGTTGAAGCGCGTGTCCACGTAGTCGGCGAAGTTGAAGCGGCGCGGGGTGAGCTTCAGCTTGGCGAAGGTGTCCGCGATCTGCTGCTCGGAGGCGATGGCAGGCTTGTCGACGGCGGTGTACACCCGGGTGCCGTTGGTCCGCTTCACGGAGTCCAGCGCCACCTTGTACGGCAGCCCGGTCTCCTTGCCCCAGACCTTGGCCCACGCCTCGGGGTGCTTGTAGACCCAGTTCTGGGCGCGCCGCAGCCGCTCCAGGTAGTCCTTGATGACCTTCGTCTTCTTCTTGTCGTCGAGTGAGGACGGGTTGGCGACCTGGAAGTTGAGGCCGTTGGTCACCCCCTTGCCCGTGGTGAGGATCCGCGCGTCCGCCTGGTCTTGCGCCTGGGCGGTGTACGGGTCCCAGATGGCCCAGGCGTCGACCTTGCCGCTCTTGAAGGCCGCCAGCGCGTCGGCGGGCTGGAGGTAGCTCACCTTGACGTCCTTGATCGAGAGCCCGGCCTTCTGGAGTGAGGCCACGAGCTGGAAGTGGGCCGAACTGCCCTGCGCGACCGCGACCGTCTTGCCCTTGAGGTCGGCGGTCTTCTTCAGCGGCGATCCCTTCTTCACCACGATCGCCTCGCCGTCGGCCGTACCGTGCTTGGCGCCCACGATCTTGATCTTGGACTTCGCGGCCGCGGCGACGACGGGCGGGGTGTTGCCGACGCCGCCGATGTCCACGGCCTTGGCGCTGACGGCTTCCAGGATCGGCGGGCCGGAGGTGAACGTCGACCACTTGATCTTGTACGGGAGGTTCTTGAGCTCACCGGCGGCGCTCAGCACCGCCTCGTCATTGCCCTTCTGGTCGCCGACGTTGAGCGTCACATCGCCCTTGCCGTCGACGTGGCCGCCGGAGCCGGAGGACCCGTTCTG
This sequence comes from Streptomyces sp. NPDC021212, assembly GCF_044332925.1. NCBI lineage: Bacteria > Bacillati > Actinomycetota > Actinomycetes > Kitasatosporales > Streptomycetaceae > Streptomyces > Streptomyces sp. NPDC021212. The sequence goes on along the minus strand of NZ_JBIRPZ010000002.1, from coordinate 121,645 downwards.
TGCGTTCGAGCTGACGCATGCGGACAGCGGCAGGGCGAGGGAGATGAGCAGGGCCGGGGCGAATCGCCGTCTCATGTCAGCGGTTTCCGTTCGTGAGGGTTGGTACGGGGGGAAAGCAGGGGGGGGCGGTGTTACGCGACCTTCTCGACCTCGGCCGGCTCCGGGGTTTCCACGCCCAGCCGGTCCAGCAGTTCGGCCCGCAGCCGCGCGATCAGCGGGTCGCCGATGTCACGCGGCCGGTCCCGGTCCACCCGGACCTCGTGCGCGATGACACCGCCGTCCATCACCAGGACCCGGTCGGCGAGCAGCAACGCCTCTTCGACGTCGTGCGTCACCAGCAGCACCGCGCAGCCGCGGCTCTGCCACAAGTCGGCCACCAGCCGCTGTGCGGTGATCCGGGTGAGCGCGTCCAACGCGCCGAACGGCTCGTCGAGCAGGAGCAGATCGGGTTCGCGCACCAGCGCCCGGGCCAGCGAGGCGCGCTGCGCCTCGCCACCGGACAGGGTCTTGGGCCAGGCGTCGGTCCGGTGGCCGAGACCGACCTCCTCCAGCGCCTTCTCGGCGACCTCCCGCCCGGGGCGGCCGGGAAGCCCGAGCAGCACATTACGCCACACCCTCTTCCACGGCATCAGCCGCGGCGCCTGGAAGGCGACGGCCTTGCGCTGCGGCACCAGCACCTCGCCCTCGATCTCCCGGTCGAGCCCGGCCAGTACGCGCAGCAGCGTCGACTTGCCGCAGCCACTGCGGCCGAGGAGCGCCACGAACTCGCCCTTCTGAACGGTCAGTTCGAGGTTGTCGATGACGGCGCGGCCGTCGAAGGAGCGGGTGAGCGACCCGACCTTTACGGCGGCGTCAGTCGTCTCCCGGTGTGTCACTTGCCCGTGAAGGTCGGTCGCCATTGCAGCAGCAGCCTCTCCAGAGTGCGGACGATGAAATCGGCGAGCAGGCCGAGGGCGGCGTAGACGATCAGGCAGACCACGATGACGTCGGTCTGGAAGAACTCCCGCGCACGGTTGAGCAGGAAGCCGATCCCGTCGTCCGCGTTGATCGTCTCGCCGAAGACCAGCGCCAGCCACGCGGTGGCCAGCGAGTACCGCAGCCCGGTCATGGCCCCGGGCAGCGCCCCCGGCAGCACCACATGGCGGATCAGCCCCCAGCGCCCGAGCCCGAGTGAGTTCCCGGCCTCGATGAGCTGGTCGTCCACGCCGCGGATGCCCGCGTACACGTTCAGATAGAGGTGGAAGGCGACGCCGAGCGCGATCAGCGCGATCTTCGGCGCCTCGCCGATGCCCATCCAGATGATGAACAGCGGGATCATCCCGACCCACGGGATGCTGCGCAGCATCTGCACGGTCGCGTCGACCAGGTCCTCACCGAGCCGCGACAGACCGGAGATCAGCGCCAGCCCGACACCGACGACTCCGCCGATCACCAGGCCGTTCAGCACCCGCTGCACCGACACCAGCATGGCGTGCGGCAGCGTGCCGTCCTGGATCAGTCCGGCGGCGGTACTGGCGATGGTGCCGGGCGCGGCGAGTGTGTCGGAGGGCAGCACACCGGTGGCGCTGGACACTTGCCAGAGCACCAGCAGAAACAAGGGACCGGTCGTGCGGCGCAGCCAGCGGGGTACGGCGCGGCGGCGCGCGGACAGGGGCACGACCGGTTCGAGAAGAACCGGGGAGGACATGGGGACTCCATGAAGTGGGACGCCTCGGCGCCCGCACGGCACGTGGGTCAGCGCGGCACGACGAAAACGAGAAGAAGGGGGAGAGAGGGGTGAGAAACGGTCAGCAGGCGCCGGGACACGCGGCGGACGCCACCCGCAGCAGGTCGATGTGACCGCGCGTGGTGAGCAGGGCTGACGTAGACATGGCCCCGAAGCTAGCGAGGCCGTCCAGAATCGGTCAACCGTGTCTTGCCCCTCGGACCTTTGTTGCGGGAGTTTTAAGCGCGCCCTTGCGAGGATGGAGTCATGGCTACTTTCCGCACCCACACGCTCGACATCACCACCGGCACCAGCGAGACCGTCGCCGACCTCACCGCCGACTGTGAGGCGTATCTGCGCGAGGTGGCCCCGGGCGCCGATGGCCTGCTCAATGTCTTCGTCCCGCACGCGACTGCCGGTATCGCGATCCTGGAAACGGGCGCGGGCAGCGACACCGACCTCCTCGCCGCCCTTCGCGACCTCCTCCCCGCCGACGACCGCTGGCGCCACCGCCACGGCTCCCCGGGCCACGGCCGCGACCACGTCCTCCCGGCCATCGTCCCGCCCCACGCCACCCTCCCGGTCCTCGGCGGCAGCCTGGCGCTCGGCACGTGGCAGTCGGTGTGCCTGGTCGACACCAACCGGGACAACCCCAACCGTCAGGTCCGGCTGACCTTCCTCGGCTGAGCTGGATCGTCCTGAGTGTGGCCGCCGAATCTCCGCACCTTGCGTGGTGGAAAGGAGAAGTCTTGCGCGGTACGGGTCGCGGATGAAGCTCGTCACGTCGTCTCCGGAGCGGCAACGCGAGGACGTGCTGACCGTCGCCGGGCCTGTCGGGGGGGCCACATCACCGGCTGGGCCGACGACTGGGAAGTGTCGGGCGCCACTGACCCGATGACCCGGCCGTAGCTGGGTCCTTGGCTGCGCGATGAGAGGGGCCCATACGACGGGTTGGTGGCTGCAGCCGCGGACCGGCTCGGCCGCAATGTCGTGGACTGCCTGAACACTGGCTACAAGATGGGTGACGAAGGGAAGCTGCTCGTCACCTACGGCCATGACGGTCCCTGGCATCTGGACGACCTGGTCGACGAGAACCGTTTCACCATGGAGGCTTGGGGCGCGCAGATGGAACTGCGGGCCATCCAGCGCCGATACCGGAACCGTGGACGTCGAGACCGAGGCCGAGTGCGTACTCGAGGGCGATGCGGTAGCGCACGGCCTCGGCGGCATCGCGGTCGGAAAAGCCACGCACCACCATGATCACTGGCAGCCGAACACCAAGGTCCCCGACGGAGTCAAGGTTTAGACTTCGGGTGATCCGCGCGGTTGCCCCCCGAAACCTGACCGCGCCTGCCAGCTTCGGACAAGCATCCCTGAAAGAGGGCGCTAGTTGAAAGAGCGATTACGGTTCTCGCTTCTGGGACCGGTCAGGGCGTGGCGTGGCCAGGACGAGATTGCGCTCGGCCCGCCCCAGCAGCGGGCGGTGCTGGCCGTGCTGCTGCTGGCCGAAGGCTCGCAGGTGTCGGTGGGCAGACTCGTCGACGCGGTGTGGGGGACCGAAGCGCCGGCCTCCGCGCGTGGCATTCTGCGTACCTACATTCACCGGCTCCGGAAGGTGTTGGAGCCCGCCGGGGACACGCCATCGTCCATGATCCGTGCCGCGGGGGACGGCTATCAACTCACCTCGCCGGCCGAGCTGGATCTGAGCGTCTTCCGGGAGCTGTTCGCCCAGGCCGAGCGGGCGCGAGGTGCGGGAGACGCCCAAGGCGCGGCGGAGTGCCTGGGTGATGCGCTCGGTCTGTGGCAGGGGGCGGCGTTGGCCGGTATCCGGGGCGAGTACGCGGACAGCCAGCGGCAGCGGCTGAACGAGTTGCGTCTGTCGGCGGAGGCGGCCCGGCTGGCGGTCGAACTGGACCTGGGTGGCCATGAGAAGGCGGTCTCGGAGCTGACCGGTCTGGTCGCCGAGCATCCGCTGGACGAGCGGTTCCGGGACATGCTGATGCTCGCCCTGTACCGCTCAGGGCGGCAGGCCGCGGCCCTCGCCACCTACCGCGAGGCGCAGACGCTGCTCGCGGGCGAGCTGGGCGTCGATCCTGGGCCGGCGCTTCAGGCGACGTACCAGCGCGTTTTACAGGCCGACGCCGGTCTCCTCGCTCCCCCGGTTCCGGTCGAGCCCGACCCCGTGTCCGCCTCGGTCCCGGCCGTTCCTGACCAGCTGCCCGCCGGTACGACGGTGTTCGTTGGCCGGGACTCCTCAGGAGAGGAAACCGGAGGTCCGGGTACCCGTACCCGTCGGCTCCGCTGGATGCTGCTGGCCGGCTCCGGCCTGGCGACGGCCCTGCTCGCGTGCATCCCCTTCCTCGTACCGGGCTCGGACTCCGACGAGGGCGATTCGACAGCGGGTTCTTCGACAGCGAGCCCTTCCCCCTCCAAACCTGCTTCAGGCGTGGCAATACAAAGTCACGCCTCCGACAGGTGCATTGACGGCGGTACCCTCGGGGGCGCGCCGCTGCAGATCCTGGACTGCTCGAGCAGCGACAGACAGTTCTGGCAGATCGTGTCCGAGGACAGGCTCATCCGGATCTCGGGCAAGTGCCTGGACGTCGCGGGCGGTTCGACAGACAACGGCGCGGCCATCCAATTGGCCGACTGCAACGGCAGCGGCTCCCAGAGGTTCCGGCTCAACCCCGCCCACGACCTGGTCAACCTTCAGGCTCACAAATGTGTGGAGGCCACGGACCCGCGCGGAAGCAACCGTACACCGCTCCGGCTCTGGACCTGCACGGGCGCCCAGAACCAGAAGTGGAGCGCGGTCACCTGATCCATCGGCCGCTCAGGTCACGCGGACGGGTCGCGTATGTGCCATGTCGGGGTGCCGTCGTGCCGTCCCGGGAAACAAGGAGCCCACGGGGCCGAGGACCGACGAGTATGGCGCGCGGGGTTCTTCCCGGCGGTTTTACGGCGTCCCGGCCTGCCCCTGCCGAGGACCTGACGACCCTCTGACTCCACCCGGGGAAGCCGTCCGCTCTACGAGTCGGTGCGACTCCGCGTGGTGGAGACCTGGACCTCATTCACCTGACCGCCCACCGCGGGGGCGGAACGCCACAGGAACGCGGGAAGCAGTGCGAAGAGGATGCCGGCCAGGCCGAGGAGGCTGATGGACCAGCCGGCGCCGACCCGGTCCGCGGCCACCCCGGCCAGGAACGCTCCCACGCCCTGCGCCGTCGCGTTCATCGATCCGGCGATTCCCATGCCGCGGCCGCGCTGGTCGTCGGGGAGCAGGTCGACGAAGGAGGACGCCGCGACCACGGTCAGCACGGCCCACATGGCTCCGCTGAAGCCGAAGGCCAGGATGATCAGAAGGGGGTCGCTCGCCGTGAAGACCAGCAGCAACGGTACGCACGGCGCCAGACAGGCCACCGGGAAGATCCGCGCGTACCGATCCGCGGTCACGTACTTGGCGAAGACCGCCAGCGCAACCACGGAGAACAGACCCTCCGAAGCCATGAACAGCCCGGCCCAGCCGCCGCCGAGCCCCAGCTCGAACACCAGTGGCGCGGCGAGCGCCTTGGGCGCGGTGAGGAACACACCGGTGACGGTGGACAGCAGGATCGCGCGCCGCGCCGGCGACCGCCAGATGAACCCGAACGTCGAGGCCGCGCTGCCGGCGGCCGAGGCGGTCGTCACGGGCGGGCGCGACCTCACGAACAACCGCACCACCAGCGCCGCCGCCCCGAAGGTGAGCCCGTCGACGAGGAGACACGTGGCCGGATCGAACGCCGTGGCGATGAAACCGCCGACGCAGAACCCGACGAGCTGCCCGCCTTGGGACAGCGACTGCCGCACGGCCATGCCGGCGCCGTACTGCTCGTGTGGCAGGACGTCGCGCAGGAGAGCCAGGCGCGCGGCGGTGTAGGGCCCGCTCAGGAACGATGACACGGCGACCAGGCAGCACAATGCGCCCAACGGGACACCGGGAACAGCCATCGCCAGGACGATCGCCGCCCGCACCACGTCGATCGTGACGGAGACCTCGCGCCGCGGCCTCCTGTCGGCCAGCGGGGAGAGCAGAAATCCTCCGGCGACGGTGGGCAGGTAGGTCAGTGCGTACGTCAGTCCGCTGAGCCCTGCGGACCGGGTCCGCTCGAAGACCAGCAGGGCGAGCGCCACCCGCGACAGTTGGTCGCCGACCACCGACAGCGTCTCGGCCACCGCGATCGCGCGAAACTCTCTATTGCCTATCAGCGACATGGGATCGAACGGTTCCACAACGAAGTGAAAATCCACTTCCGGCCGCCCGGCATGTATTCACTGACGGCAAGTTCCGATCCAGTCGGAGGGAAGTCGCGGCCTGTTCAATAGAACGCGGTTCGGGCGGACGCCAGGATTTCGAGTCGTTCTGACGCTTTCACCCTGGCTCCTTTATGTCTCCGATCACGAGGGAGGTGAATCATGACGAAGCTCGCTGACTGGTGACACCGGTGATCGGTGCGGCCGAGGCTGTTCTCTGATCGGACGTCGTTCTGACGCACCCTGGCTCCTTTATGTCTCCGATCACGAGGGAGGTGAATCATGACGAAGTCCCCTGACTGGTGACACCGGTGATCGGTGCGGCCGAGGCTGTTCTCTGATCGGACATCTCTGCAGGCAGCCTCGGCCGGCCGCGCGTGATCGAAAGAGCGAAAGGAATGCCTTGTTCAGCGAACGGAAGGCGATCGGTGCCGCCGTCACCACGATGGCGGCCGGCGCATCGCTGGTTCTTGGCACGCCCGCGCAGGCGACGCCGCCAGGGCCCGGCGTGGTCGGCACGATCATCGCCCAGAAGACGGTCGGCGACACCGACTACATCCTGCGCGAGATCACGATCCCGGCAGGTCAGGCCACCGGGTGGCACTACCACACCGGCACCCTCTACGGCCGGGTCAAGGAGGGCACGCTGAGCCACTTCGACGCGACGTGCAAGCCTGACGGGGTCTATCCGCGCGGCAGCCTCATCCAGGAGCCGAGCGGTGCGGATCAAGTACATATAGGCATCAACCGCGGTTCCACCCCGGTGGTACTGGAGGTCCTCTACATCCTGCCGACCGGCTCCCCGTTGTCGGTCGACGCAGAGAATCCCGGGTGCGGATTCCAGTGATCGGCCGCCTCGCATGAGCTGATCCGGGCACGATGAAAGGGACGTGCGCCGGTTCGGCGCCGCCGGACCGACGCGCGTCCGTCACGACGGTTCAGTGATCGTTCACAACTCTTTGAGTTCATCTCATCACGGCTGCCGAAGTTTCAGCCGGGCGAAAGTCTGTTGGCCGCCGCACGTCGCACGTGCTCGTGCGCGCGTACACGGCAGGGCTTTTCCTCGCAACCGACCCGGCGGCGGACCGCCAGGCGGTGCTCACCCGCCTGCTGCAGTGCTACCTGCACAGCAGCATCTACGCGCAGCTCGTGCGGGGAACCGCATCACCGGCCTGCGGTGCCGCCGACGACGCCGGCCGGCGTCGTCCCGGAAAGCCCGGCGACACAGGACGAGGCGGTCACGTGGTTCGCGGGACAGCTGGACGCGCCGGCCGAGGCAGTCCGGGTGGCGGCCGAGGCCGGGCACGGCACCACCGCGTGTCAACTCGCCATCACCCCGCAGCCTTATCTTCAGCGGGCCGGCGACATCCAGCACGGGAGAATCTGATGCGCGTGGCGCTACGTGCCGCACGCGAGACCGGCGACGAGTTCGGCGAGGCCTACAGCGGGCCCGAGGCCGGGCACGGCCCGGGGGTGGCAACGAGGAAGGGCAGGACCTGCCGCTGTCAGCGATGTGAAGCCTGGCCCTGCGTGCGGAAGCGGGCACACCACCGGGCCGGGCGAGTCGCTTCAACTCCTGGTGCTCCACACGCTTGGCGCAGAAGTCGGCCTCGCCTGCCGGGGCTGACGCCCTCACCCCCGATGCCGCCCGCCTGTTCCGGCTGCTCGGCCTGCCCCCCCGGCCCCGACATCGCACTGCCGCAGCGGCCGGCCTGGCCCGGCTCACCGTCCCGCACACCCGGCAGTTGCTGTCCGAACTCATCCAGGCCCACCTCGTGGACGATGCGTCCCCGGCCGCTACTCCTCGCACGACCTGCTGCGCGCCTACGCCACCGAGCTGGCCGAAGCCGTCGTGCCGCCCCAGCAGACGAGGGCGGCCCGGCACCGGATGTTCGACCACTATCTGCACACCGCCCGTGAGGCGGCCGCGCTGACCTCCTCACGGCTACTGCTCTCCCTGGCCTCTGCAGCCGACGGGGCGCGCGCCGAGGAATTCGCCGGAGACACGGCGAAGGCCACGGCCTGGTTCGCCGCCGAGCAGGCGGTGCTGCTCGCGACCGTCGAACAGGCCGCCGCCCACCGGTACGACGTCCACACCTGGCAACTCAGCTGGTCCATGGGCCACCATCTGCACTGGCGTGGCCTGTGGCGGGAGAAGGAAGCCGTGCGCCGCGCCGCCGTGGACGCGGCGTGTCGGCTGGGCGACCGGACCGCACAGGGCCATGCCCACGACGGTCTCACCCTTGCCACGGGGGATCTGGGGTGTCCGGTGCCTCATCCTGTCCGTCGTGCTGTGTGTCCCGCGACGGTATGGCGCGGGGTCTTCCCGGTTGTACGGGCGTCCCGGCCGAGGCCTTGACGGTCGTCTGACCCTACGGCCCGCAGTCCGTGTCCCGCCTGGCCCGTATCGCGAAATACGCGTCGAAGCGGACGTCTACGATCCGTAAACGGGCCGTAGACACCCAACCGGTTGCCTTGGTCAGGCAGCGGCCCACGCCGTTCCGGCCCGATGCGCCACACCCTCACACCGGGCCTCCAGCCACCGTGTGAACATCAACAGGAGGAACAAGATGTCGCATTCATGTACGTCTTGCGGAAGGGGCGCAGCACTGAGCAGGACGCTGCTGCTGTCCGGATGCGGTGATTCCGGTGGGTGTTCGACCGCCCCCGCGCGCCTGACGCGCATCCCCTCCGCACTGCCGTGCGCGGCCCTGCGAGCCGAGCCTTGGCGTCGTCACACGTGGGTTCGACCTGAGGAGTGACGGCTCTGCTGAATCGATCCTTGCGTTCAAGCTCTGTCCTGCAGAGGTCTCGAGCAGACGCACTTCGCACGGTAAACAAATCCGTATCGGTGTACCCGGGGGCTGTAGGCGTGACTGTGGCAATCCGTTCTGTTCTGTCCGGCGGCGACGATCGGCCGACTGATGACGTTTCCTTACGTCTGCAGATCCTTGGTCCGTTACGGGCCTGGCGCGGCGGTGTCGAACTGGACGCAGGCCCGCGACAGCAGGCCTATCTGCTCGCCCTGCTTCTCGCCCGCGCAGGCCGGCCGGTCAGCATCACCGAGCTGATCGACCTGATGTGGGCCGACGACGTTCCGGCCAGCGCCCTGAATATCATCCACAAATACGTCGGCGCCCTACGGCGCCTGCTCGAACCCGGACTTCCTGCCCGCGGCACCGGCTCGTACCTCCATCGCCGCGGCAACGGTTACCTGTTCACCGCCGGCCTCGGAATGCTCGACCTGGTCACCTTTCGCGAGTGCGTGGCGAGGGCAAAAACCGCCCTCGCGCAGCGGCATCACGATGCGGCGTTCGACAACTATGTTGAAGCGCTGGGTCTATGGCATGGTCCGGCAGGCGACGGCCTGACCCACGGGCCCACCGCGATACCGATCTTCACGGCCCTCGATGCCGAGTGGTACGACGCGTGCGCGGCAGCGGCTGAACTCGCGGTGTCGCTGGCCCGGCCGGAGCGGGTGCTCCCCGCGTTGCACCTGGCCGCGTCGCTGGCGCCCCTGCACGAACCCGTTCAGGCCGGCCTCATCTCCACCCTTGCCGCGGCCGGGCAGCAGGCGGAGGCACTGTCGTTGTTCAGCGCGGTCCGTGCACGTCTCACCGAAGAGCTCGGTATCGACCCTGGTCCAGCGCTTCAGGCCGCACATCGGCGGGTGTTGATGCCCACTCCGCCGTCGGCGACCGTGACGGGTACGGACAACACCGGGGGCGGCGCGCAGGCGAGTACGGCAGGAAGCCTGGTCGGTCGGGCCGAGGAACTCGCTGTGCTGCGGCAGACCATGGAGTCGGCGTTCACCGGCGGTACAGCGATCGGTGTCGTCGAGGGCGAGCCGGGCGTGGGGAAGACCCACCTGCTGGAGGAGATCACCGCTGAGGCAGACCTGCGCGGGGCGCTCGTCGTGTGGGGCCGCTGCCTGGACGGCGACGGGACTCCCTCGATGTGGCCGTGGGTGCAGGCGATCGGCACGGTCCTCGACGGCCTGCCTTCCCCTGCCCGGAAGGAGTGGCTCGCCGGTGAGCTCGGCCGCCTCCTCGAACCGCGCGATGACGTCCTTGCCGCACCTGTGCTGCCGGACAGTGGCTTCCGGTTCCGCCTGTTCGAGCGGGTCGTCGCCGTCATCGGCCAGGCCTCGGCCCAGCGGCCGGTGGTGCTCGTGATCGACGATCTCCAGTGGGCGGACGGTACCTCTCTGCACCTGTTCGGGCACGTGGCGGCCCGGCTACCGGCCAACACCGTGGTCCTTGGCGCGCTGCGCGACCGCGCACCGGCACCCGGCTCGGAGCTGTCCCGGATGCTCGCCGCGGTCAGCCGGGCCCCCGGCCACCGCCGGTTCCGGCTCGGCCTGCTCGGCCCGGACGAGGTGGCCGAACTGGTCCGCCGCGAATCCGGCCGGAAGACCGGCCCCAGCGTTGCCCATAGCATCTACACGCGTACCGCAGGCAACCCCTTCTTCGTCCGGGAACTGTCCAGGCTGCTCGCCGACGGCGACGCGCTCACCGACGACGCCGCAGCCCGGGCCGGGGTGCCGGCCACCGTGCGGGATGTCGTCCTCGACCGGATGGCCGGCCTCGACGGCGACGCCAGGGACCTCTTGCAGATCGCCGCGCTCATCGGCCGCGACGTCGAACTCGGCCTGCTCGTCCGCGTTGCCGGTCTCGACGCCGAGAGCTGCCTGGAACGCCTTGAGGCCGTGCAAGCACTCGGCCTGCTCGAGTCCAGGCCGGACAATCCGTTCGCGTTCCGGTTCGCACACGACCTCGTCCGTGAGTCTGTCTCCGCGACGACGTCGCCATCGCGGGCAAGCCGGCTGCACCTGCGCGTCTCGGACGCTCTGGACGGAACAGGCCCCGACAGCGAGTCCGTCGCCGAGCGCCTCGCCCATCACCTGTGGGCTGCCGGCCCGCTCGCTGACCCCGCCCGCACCGCGGCCACGTTGGTGCGTGCGGGCCGGCGCGCGGCGGGCAAATCCGCGCTGGAGGCTGCCGAGCGCCAGCTGCGGTCGGCCGCGCAGGTGGCGCGGACGGCGGGCCTCACGGAGTTGGAGCTGACGGCCCTGTCGCAGCTCACCGCCGTTGTCGGGATGCGGTCGATGTACGGCTTCTCGTCGCTCGACCTGCTGGAGCGAGCCGAGCATGTGGCCCGTGGCCTCGGCCGGGAGGCAGAGGCGGCAGGCTTCCTCTATTCCCGCTGGGCCGCCCACGCCCAGGCCATCGAGCTCGACCGCAGCGGTCCGCTCGCGCGCCGGTTGCTGGAGCAGGGCGAGACGTCCTCCGATCCGTTCGTGCTCGCTTGTGGCCTGCAGGCATGGGGCATTCACCAATGGGACGTCGGCAACATCGAAGAGGCATTCGGGTACCTCAACCGGTCCAGGGCCGTAGTCCTCGATCTCGCCCAGCGCGGGGAGAATCCGGTCCGGCACGACCTCCAGTTGCTCATGACCGGGATGATCGCGGAGGTAACCGCGCTGCACGGTGACGTCGAGGGGGCGCGGGCTCTGCTCGACGTGCTGAAGGACGTCGCGGGCGAGGACCCGTACCTGATCACGATCTGGGCCACCTTCGCGGCGAGGATCGCATCGAACGTCGGTGATCCGGTTCAGGCGCTACGCGGGGCGGAACGGGGGATCGCCGTGGACCCCGACTTCTCCTTCGTCTTCCTCGGCACCTACCAACGGCTGGCCCGTTGCTGGGCGCTGGCCATGACCGGCGACGATCCGGTCGGCGCCGCGGTGGAGGCCCAGCGGATCATCACGGCGAACCTCCTCAACCCGCCGCGTTCTTGTGTCGCCACGTGGTACGGGCTGCTCGGTGAGATGTGGTTGGCGGGCGGGGCGACAGACGAGGCCGCCGCCGCACTTGACCGGGCCGACCTGTTCCTCGAAACCCGTGGCCAACGCTATCCGGAGGGCCTGATCCTTCTGTTGCGGGCGCGGCTGCTGCAGGCTCGCGGGGAACCGGCCGCCGTTGTCCGGGCCGCCGCCGAAAAGGCCCGGGAGTTGTCCACCGAACGCGGGGCTCACCTGTTCGCTCGCCGTGCCGAAACGTTCATGGCAGAGATGGAAAAGCCCGTCGGCCGGTGATCGCGCACCGCGTCCGCGCCGGGTCCCAAGCCGTTCCCCGGCTGGCCGGTGACGATTTCAGTAGGTGTCCACTTGTCATCGAGAGGGCCTGCCCCACCCGGGCCGATCCCACTCGTACGGCGGGCTCGGGCGTCGACGAGATCACCAACGCCTACGCGAACATCCTGGCGGGACCGCTTCCCGAGAGGGCCACATACGTGGACACGGTCCGGACAAGCAGAAAGGGTCCGTCAGCGAGCTGACGGACCCTCAGGCCAGGTCGAGCTCAGAGGGTGTCCACACGACTGACACCGATGACGTCCATTGCTTTGCGCAGATCCTCGGCAAAGACAATCGTGCTGCAGATGCGGCCGTCATTCCACCCGTTGTGGGGGCACTCTTCCTTGGTTCCACCAGAGGCGCCGGAGAGAATTCCTTGTGCTATCGCTTCATAGCCGCCGCCCACACGCGACTGCTTCCAGAATACGGCACCGCCACTATCACCTTCACCTGCAAGTGCCCATGCGGGATTAACCACCTGGGAAATCACATACAAATCACATACCCTCTCCCAGCCCTGGTATGTGACGCATGACCCCTTGGAGGCTATGCGGCCTGAGCCCTGTTCACCTGTCTGGGCGCCAGATACGAAGGCCAGCGTCCCATTGATAACGGGATCCTCGCGTTTGGTCCCGGCGCCGCGTACAACTGGATAGGCTTCCTGCCGGGTATTGTATATTGCCGCGCCGCCTACAATGAAGGGAATCATCGGATCACCCTGGTAGCGGTTGTCGAAGATGGCGACGTCCTTCCCCTTGTTGGACGTCTCAACCACACCGTAACCCGCCCCACTCCAGTACGAAACCTGTTGCCCCTTCCGGGCGCAATGAGCAGCAGTCATCATCCGACGCTGCCCGGCTGAATTGAAGACGGAGAACGCGGTGCTGCATTCACTGGCATTGGTGGTTTCCGACGTGCCGGGGACCTTGATTCCGGCGCCGCCACGAGCAGGCACACTATCTCGAAGGTCCAGCTGCTTCGGCCTTTCCCCGAAAGAGACGGTTATGGGCATTTCCTTCTTGCCCAGCCGAACATTTCCCTCCTCAAGAGTTGCCATGGAACGCTTCTCCCCTGCAGGGACCGACGCGGACTCTATGGTAAGGGAGATCCCCGATCCATCCTCCTTCGGGGCGCCTTGAACGACTTGTGCGGATGACAAAAAATGCTTGCCCCCGACCGAAAGTTCGACAGGGGCGCTGGAGCCCACCACGTCCCGGACAGCCGATTGTAGTTCGTCATAGCTATAAGGGGCCGACTTGATTACCACGCGGTCATCGAGACCGCGCGCCTGGATACCTTGGACGAGCCTCTCCGGCCTCTCCCCCTTCCAGTAGATCGAAACGTTTCCAGTCTTGATGTCGGTGTAGAGGGCCGAGTAGTTGGAACGGTCGGATTCAGGGAGCTCCTCGATGAGTTTGTATGCGGCCAGACCGTCCGAGCGCAGCTTTTCCTCGGCAGCCATATCGACCTGCGCGACCCGTGGCGCTTCGGAAAAGTCAGCGGCTTGCGACGCCACCCCGGGAAAAAGCGTCAGGGCGGATAACGTGAAGGAGCCGACCATGACCGTAATCTTGCGTAGCATTAATACTCCGTTCGGGTTTTCGGATTCACCTGAAGGCGCCCATTCAATGGGTCTTCCGCCTCCGCGAACTCCGTGCCGCGAAAACGAAGAATCGGCTGATGTGCTTACCACCCGACATCCCTGTGGAGAGCGTCTGCCACCGCTGACCACGCTAGGGGGGAGCAGTGGATGATCAGTGACCAATCTGTGAACCGCGCCGTCCCGGCAGGTCGGTGGCGAAGGCGAGCGCCCCGGCGCGTCCGAGGATCGGGTCACCCTTCCCCAGATGACGAGCAGTGGGACCTGCCGCGGAGGCTGCGGGCGTACACCGCCACAGAATATTCAGTCGTCGATCCACAAGGCACTCACTCGCAATCAAGTAGATATCCCTAACGTGAGAACCAAGAGACTGCGAATACGAACCGCCGCATTTCGTAGCTGCGGATTTTCCGCCCTGTAAGGGAAGGAGGCCGGAAAAGGGTGATTCGACCGCTCCGCCCATCGGCGGGATGCACCAACGAGAACAACAACGACGAGGAGTTCGACGAGGCGCGTACCGGACTCGACCACGTCTCGCTGCGGGTGGAGGGGCGCGAAGGGCTTCAGGCGTGGGCGGACTGGCTGGACAGTATCGGCGTCGCACACTCCGGCATTCAGAGCAGGACAGAGCCGTTCGTCTTCTCGGCCATCGTCTTCCGGGACATCGACAACATTCAGTTGGAAGTCGTCGCCCTCGACATCTGACCCGGTGTGAGCCGGCTGTCCCGCAGGTTCACGCCATGCCCCGCACATTCTTCCGCCAACAAATAGTGAGTGAGGTGTGGCATGCCCACGGTCACGACCTCGGACGGCACGGAAATCTTCTTCAAGGACTGGGGTTCAGGTCAGCCGATCGTCTTCAGCCACGGGTGGCCGCTGTCGTCCGACGACTGGGACACCCAGATGCTGTTCTTCCTGCGTCACGGTTACCGGGTGATCGCCCACGACCGGCGCGGGCACGGCCGGTCGGCGGCCGGCGAAGGTCACGACATGGACCACTACGCCGACGACCTGGCCGCCCTGACCGAGCAGCTCGACCTGCGGGAGGCCGTCCACGTCGGGCACTCCGCCGGAGGCGGCGAGGTGGCACGCTACATCGGCCGCCACGGCGACGCCCGGGTGGCGAAGGTGGCCCTGATCAGCGCCGTGACGCCGTCCATGCGGCAGACGCCGAGCAACCCTGACGGCCTGCCCCAGCAAGCCTTCGACGGCCTGCAGGCCGGACTGGCCGCGGGCCGCGCCGAGTTCTTCCGTGGCGTGGCATCAGGCCCGTTCTACGGCTTCGACCGGCCGGGCGTCGAGCCGTCCGAGGCGCTCATCGACAACTGGTGGCGCCAGGGCATGGCGGGCGCCGCGAAGGCCCACTACGACTGCGTCTCGGCGTTCGCGCAGGAGGACTGCACCGAGGACCTCAAGAAGATCAGTGTCCCGGTCCTGGTGATGCACGGCGACGACGACCAGATCGTTCCCTACGCCGCCACGGCGCCACGGACAGCCGAACTGGTGCAGAACGGCACGCTCAAGACGTACGAGGGCTTCCCGCACGGAATGCCGGCCACGCAGGCCGACACGATCAACGCCGACCTGCTGGCCTTCATACGGTCCTGACCGAACTGATCCCGCTGGTCGAGAAGACCAGAGCCCAGACCGCTACCAGAGGAGAAAACCATGGCAGAAATCCACCATCGTTACGCCGACGTCCGCGGCCGGCGGTTGTTCTACCGCGAAGCCGGTCCGGCCGACGCCCCCACGCTCGTCCTGCTGCACGGCTTCCCGACCAGCTCGTCCATGTTCCGCAACCTGATTCCGCTGCTGGCCGACCGGTGGCACCTGATAGCCCCCGACCACCTCGGGTACGGGCACTCCGACGCGCCGCCGGTCACCGAGTTCGACTACACCTTCGACGCGCTCACCGATCTCACCCAGGACCTGCTCGGACAGCTCGGTGTCGACCGGTACGCGTTGTACGTACAGGACTACGGGGCCCCGATCGGCTGGCGGCTCGCGCTGCGCGACCCGGCGGCTGTCACCGCCGTCATCAGCCAGAGCGGCAACGCCTACCAGGAAGGGTTCGTGGAGTCGTTCTGGAAGGCCGTCCGGGACTACTGGAACGAGCAGAGCCCGGAGACCGAGGCGGGCGCCCGTCAGGCGCTCACCCCGGAGGTCACCCGCTGGCAGTACCTGAACGGCGTCGCCGACGAAACCCTGGTCGATCCCGGTACCTGGCAGCGCGACTACGCGCTGCTGTCCCGCCCCGGCAACGACCTCGTCCAGCTCAAGTTGTTCCTCGACTACGCCACCAATGTGCCGCTCTACCCCGCTGTGCACCGCTGGTTCCGCGAGAGCCAGGTGCCCCTGCTCGCCGTCTGGGGACGCGGCGACGAGATCTTCGGCCCTGAAGGCGCGCTCGCCTTCTCGGGCGACCTGCCGAACGCCGAGATCCACCTCCTCGACGGCGGCCACTTCCTCCTCGAGAGCGCACTCGACGAGGCGGCAGCACTGATCCGCACCTTCCTGACAGCCAACCTCTGAACCGGGCCGGGCGACTGGGCCGGCATCGGTACCGGCCTCGGCGCCCCGCACCGTGAACGCCCCGGCCGGCCACTGCTGCCGGGTGCGGAAGCAGACACCGTTCCGTGCGCAGGTCCACAGGGCGCACGCCGGTATGCGCTGCGCATCCGCGTGCGGCGGCCCTCCCGTGCGTGCGGGCATGCCTGCCCTTCATCACATGAACACCACCGTGCTCGCCGACCGCGAGGTGGAGGTACTGCGGTTCGTGGCCGAGGCTGGAGAACTGCCAGATCGCGGGGAAGCTCGCGTACTCGGAGCGGACCGTCAAGAACATCCTGCACGGTCTGATGACCCGGATGCAGCTGCGCAATCGGGCCCACGCGGTGGCGTTCGCGCTGCGGGAGGGATACCTGTGACGGCGCCGACGGCGGCTCCGCGGACAGCCATGGGTACGGCTTTGGGTCGAGAAGGTCCGCTCCGGCGGCGCACAGGCAGCCGTTGCCACGCCTCAGCAGGTAGGCGCCCGTTTCCCGAGGAGGCAGGTTGGGCTCCAGCAGGCGGCGTATCGAGCCGACGAAGGGGAAGCGAGGAGTGTACGAGAGTGCCATTTTTTGTTCCGAGACGCGAGGGCCGGGCGGCGCGGGTGCGGTTCTCGACGCGAGCCGTCGACGGTGCAGCGGTTCCAGACGAACAGGGTCGGTCGTCGTACTGACAGCCCTGCCGCAGCTGAACACCGGAAGGTGGACCGTCTCGCCGTGCTGGCCCGTTGCGAGGCCGCAGCGCGCGAGCGGTCGGCAGTGTCCCTGGACGCCGAGCAGCTTCCGTATCCGTCCGCTGGGGAAGTACGCAGCGACGCACACGACGGCGGTGGCCCCTGGCCGGAGGCACTCGCTGGGAGCGATTCGGCCGTGCGGAGCGAGGAACGGAACGCGGCGCTCTCGGCCGTCCTGGCTGCGGCGGAGAACCATGCCGGACGGGTCGAGCCGGCCACCCGGGGCGTGGCTGAACCAGCCGCCGGTGGCGGCCGCCGCCTCCTCGCAGAGCGCCAACACCTCGGCCACCTCGGTCCGGTACGGCGCTGGGACCGGTTCGCCGCGGCCGAGGCGGCTGATCGCGCTGCCCTGGCGGTAGGTGGAGAAGACGTCGTCCACGTGGTGCAGCCAGGTCACGGCCGCTTTCAGGGCCCGGTGGACGGACGGGGTGACCGGGTCGCGGAGGTCGAACGAGAACACCGTGCCCATGGCGTGCTCGACGTGGCGCAGTCCGCGCGCGGGGGCGGACGCCTCAGACACCGGCTTCGTCCAGTGCGCTCTGCAGGGACCGGGTGTAGCCCTCGCTGGTGTAGGTGGCGCCGGAGACCGCGTCGATGTGCGCGCTCTGGGCGCTCAGCGCCTCACGGGTCAGCTGCGGCACGGCGGAGGCGGCGATCTGCTGGGACCGGGGGCGGTCGGACGGTGTCCGGAGCGCCGTGACCTTGGCGATTCTGCCGTGCGAGAGCGTGATGGGACGGCGATGGCGGTGACGGCTCCGCCGCGGTCACGGTGGGGTTCTGGTGCGGTTTGAGGGACAGCAGAAGGATCACTCCCGCCACTGTCGAGACGGTGGTCACGGCGGCTTTGCGCACGGCCCGGCTCCTGTTCGTAGCGGTCAGAACGAGAACGACTCATGGTGGATGTGCCGACGCGGCACCCCGGCCCCGCGCAGGGCCGTGAGCGCGACCCCGGTCATCGCGGGCGGCCCGCACAGATAGACGTCGCGCTCGGCGAGGTCGGGCACCAGACCGCGCAGCGCCTCCGGGGTCAGCGGGGAGGAGTACGCGGCGGGCTCGTCCACGACGTAATGGACGGCCGCCCCGCGCGCGGCGGCGAGCGCGTCCAGCTCCGCGCGCAGCGCCAGGTCCTCGGGGCGCCGGGCCCGGTAGACGAGCGTCACCTCACCTGGCAGCGTCTCGAAGAGGGTCCGCAACGGGGTGATGCCGACGCCGCCGCCGAGCAACAGGGTTTTACGGGAGCGCCGGCGACGGGCGGTGAAGGCCCCGTACGGCCCCTCGGCCAGCACCCGGGTGCCGGGTTCCAGCCGGGCGAGGGCCGTGCTGTGGCCTCCGGACGCCTTGACCGTGATGCGCAGGTACGCCGGGTGCGGGGCGGCGGACAGGGAGTAGGGGTTGGCCGCCCACCACATGCCCCGGGCCAGGAATCGCCAGCGGAAGAACTGGCCGGACTCGGCGCGCAGTTGCTCCAGCCCGCTGCCCGACAGGTACACCGACACGACGCCCGGCGCCTCGGGCCGGACCTCGGCGACGTACAGCCGGTGGCGCAGCGCCCGGCGTACCGGGACGGCGAACCGGTACCAGGCCAGCAGCGCCGCCACCCCGATGTAGAGGGCGTACCAGGCGAGTTGGGCGGGGCGGTTGCCGGTGAAGTCGGCGCCGTTGGAGAGCTGGTGGCCGAAGACCAGGAAGACCGCCAGGTAGGTGGCGAAGTGCAGGAAGTGCCAGGTCTCGTACGCCACCCTGCGGCGTACCGCACGTGCGGACATGATCGCGGTGATCAGGAACAGCAGAAAGCCGATCGTGCCCTTGAGCAGGTCCGGGTAGTGGAGGACCAGGGCGGTGGTCTGGTCGACGATGCCGGTGTGCGCTTCCAGGGCGTAACCCAAGATGATCAGCAGGACGTGGGCGCACGCCAGCGAGATCGTGTAGCGGCCGCCCATGGCGTGCCAGCGGGCCAGCCGGTCGGTGCCGACCGAGCGGTCCAGCAGCGGTACGCGCGCCATGAGCAGCAGCAGGACCGCGCACGCGTAACCGGCCAGCAGCCCGGTGATCCGTCCGGCGCCCGTCAGCCAGCCCGCGGCGCCGACCACGGAGGTGGTGTCGCTCCACTACAGCGCCAGGACGGCGGCGGCCCCGCCCCAGATCAGCAGGTGCGCCAGGGCCGGGACGGGGCTGGGCCGACGCGGTGCCGACCGGGAGGGGCGGGTCATGGCCGGGACCGGCGGTGTCGTCGTGGTCATGGGAGTCCTCTCGGCGAATGGCCCGGCCAGACTCCCCGGCGAAGCTCTGAGGACCCTATGAGCGGGGCCGGGCGCCGAACATTCAGAGGAAACTCAGAGGAAGGGCGGACCTCGGCACGGTTCGGTGCGAGGGATGCTGGACTCATCATGGATGCGCACACCACCAGCCGTTTCCTGCTGCGGCCCGACGGGACCCGGGTCCGCGTCCTCGTCGTCGACGACGAGCCCGATCTCACCGAGGTGCTGTCGGGGGCGCTGCGCTACGAGGGGTGGGAGGTCCGTACCGCCGCCGACGGCGTCTCCGCGCTGGCCGCCGCGCGGGCGTTCCACCCGGACGCGGTGGTGCTCGACTGGATGCTGCCGGACACCGACGGGCTCGCGGTGCTGCGCGCGCTGCGGGCGGAGCTGCCGGACGTGTGCGTGCTGTTCCTGACCGCGCGCGACGCGGTGGAGGACCGGATCGCGGGGATCACGGCGGGCGGCGACGACTACGTGACCAAGCCGTTCAGCCTGGAGGAGGTGCTGGCCCGGCTGCGCGGGCTGCTGCGCCGGGCCGGGATGGCGCGGGAGCCCGGCGACGACCGGCTGGTGGTCGGCGATCTGGTGATGGACGAGCAGGCCCGGGAGGTGACCCGCGGGGGCGTGGCCGTGGAGCTGTCCCGTACCGAATTCGAGCTGCTGCGGTTCCTCATGCGCAACCCGCGGCGGGTGCTGTCCAAGGCGCAGATCCTGGACCGGGTGTGGAGCTACGACTTCGGCGGCCAGGCCCATGTGGTCGAGCTGTACATCAGCTATCTGCGCAAGAAGATCGACGCGGGGCGGGCGCCGCTGATCCACACCGTGCGCGGGGTCGGCTACGTGCTCAAGGCGGAGGCCGCGTGAGACGCCGGCCGCGCGGATGGCTGCCGCGTACGCTGCGCGCCCGGCTGACCGCCGGGCTCGTGGTGCTGCTGGCGGTGGCGTCCCTCACGGTTGGGCTGACCACGGTGTTCGCCCTCGAGGGGTTTCTGGTGCGCCGGCTGGACCAGCAGCTCACGGCGGCCGGTGGCCGGTTCCCGGCCAGCCTGGAGCACGGTGAGCGGCCCCCGGACGCCGACAACCGGCCCGACACCCGTGGCCAGTCGGACCGCACCTTCGGGGCCCGGCTGCTGCACGGCACGACGACCGACGCGGCGGTGGTGCGCGACGATACGGACGCCCCTGTACCGCTGACCGGCGCCGACCGGCGGGTCCTCGCGGGGGTGCCGGTGGACGGCGCCGGCCACGACGTGCGTCTGTCCGCGCTCGGCGGCTATCGCGTGGCCGCGGTCAGCGGGGACGACGGCGACGTCCTGATCACCGGGCTGCCGCTGCGCCCGGTGGAGGAGACCGTGCACCGGCTGGAGGCCGTGGAAGCCGTGGTCTTCGGCAGCGCACTGCTGGTCACCGGGGTGGCCGGGGCGCTGTGGGTACGGCTGTCGCTCCGGCCGCTGCGACGGGTGACCACGACCGCCGCCGGAGTGGCCGAGCTGCCGCTCGCCAGTGGTGAGGTGGCCATGCCGCCGCCCGTACCGGACACCGATCCCCGCACCGAGGTGGGGCAGGTGGGCACCGCCCTCAACCGGATGCTCGGCCATGTCGGGGACGCCCTGGCCCGTCGCCAGGCGAGCGAGGAACGGCTGCGGCACTTCTCCGCGGACGCCAGCCACGAGCTGCGCACCCCCGTGGCCTCCGTCCGCGGCCACGCCGAGCTGGCGCTGCGCCACCCGGGGCCGGTGCCGGACGAGGTGCGGCACGCGCTGGAGCGGATCCAGGCCGAGTCGGAGCGGATGTCCACGCTCGTCGACGATCTGCTGCTGCTCGCCCGGCTGGACGCGGGGCGGCCACTGGCCCGCCGGCCGGTCGATCTGACCCGGCTGGTGCTGGACGCGACGGGCGACGCGCGGGCCGCCGGTCCCGGCCACCGCTGGACGCTGGAGCTGGCCGAGGAGCCGGTGACCGTGCTCGGCGACGAGCACCGGCTCCAGCAGGTGGTCGGCAATCTGCTGGCCAACGCCCGGGTCCACACCCCGGCCGGCACCCGGGTCACGGTGCGGCTCGCGGTGGCGGACGGCGATGCCGAGCTGACGGTGGCGGACGACGGGCCGGGCGTCCCGGGCACGCTCCAGGGCGAGGTGTTCGACCGGTTCGCCCGCGCCGATCCCGGCCGGTCGCGGGCGGGCGGCGGTACGGGGCTGGGGCTGGCGATCGTCCGTGCCGTGGTCGCGGCACACGGCGGCACGATCACGCTGACCAGCGGGCCGGGAGCCACCGTCTTCCGGGCCCGGCTCCCGCGCCGTACCGCGGGGCCCGCTCCGGTCCGGGCTTAGACGAGGTTAGTCCTTGATCTCGCAGATCACGGCGCCGGAGGTGATCGAGGCGCCGACCTCGGCGGAGAGCGCCATGATGGTGCCGGAGCGGTGCGCGTTCAGCGGCTGCTCCATCTTCATGGCCTCCAGGACGACGACCAGGTCGCCTTCCGCGACCTCCTGGCCCTCCACCACCGCGATCTTCACGATGGTGCCCTGCATCGGCGAGGCGAGGGCGTCGCCGGAGGCGGCGGAGCCGGACTTCTTGGCGGCCTTCCGCTTGGGCTTGGAGCCACCGGCCGTCGTGGCACGGGCAAGGGGAATGCCGAGTGAGGCGGGCAGCGAGACCTCCAGGCGTTTGCCGCCGACCTCCACCACGACCGTCTCGCGGACATCGGCCTCGGCGTCCTCCTCGCCCGGTGCGGCGAACGGCTCGATGTCGTTGATGAACTCGGTCTCGATCCAGCGGGTGTGGACCGTGAACGGGTCACTGGTGAAGGCGGGATCGGCGACCACGGCCCGGTGGAAGGGGATGGCGGTGGCCATGCCCTCGACGGTGAACTCGTTCAGGGCGCGGGCGGCGCGCTGGAGGGCCTGCTCGCGGGTGGCGCCGGTGATGATCAGCTTGGCGAGGAGGGAGTCCCACGCCGGGCCGATGACCGAGCCGGACTCGACCCCCGCGTCCAGCCGGACGCCGGGGCCGGACGGCGGGGCGAACACGGCCACCGTCCCCGGAGCCGGGAGGAAGTTGCGGCCCGGGTCCTCGCCGTTGATACGGAACTCGAAGGAGTGGCCGCGCACCGGCGGGTCGTCGTAGCCCAGCTCCTCGCCGTCGGCGATGCGGAACATCTCCCGGACGAGGTCGATGCCGGTGACCTCCTCGGTGACCGGGTGCTCGACCTGGAGACGGGTGTTGACCTCCAGGAAGGAGATCGTGCCGTCCTGCCCCACCAGGAACTCACACGTGCCCGCGCCCTCGTACCCGGCCTCCTTCAGGATGGCCTTGGAGGCGCGGTAGAGATCGGCGTTCTGCTCCTCGGTCAGGAACGGTGCGGGGGCCTCCTCGACCAGCTTCTGGTGGCGCCGCTGGAGGGAGCAGTCACGGGTGGAGACCACGACGACGTGGCCGTGCTTGTCGGCCAGGCACTGGGTCTCCACGTGCCGGGGGCGGTCCAGGTAGCGCTCCACGAAGCACTCGCCGCGCCCGAAGGCGGCGACCGCCTCGCGGACGGCCGAGTCGTACAGCTCGGGGACCTCTTCGAGCGTGCGGGCGACCTTCAGCCCGCGGCCGCCACCGCCGAAGGCGGCCTTGATGGCGATCGGCAGGCCGTGCTCCTCGGCGAAGGCCACGACCTCCTCCGCTCCGGCGACCGGGTCCTTGGTGCCGGCCACCAGCGGCGCGCCGGCGCGCTGGGCGATGTGCCTCGCCGCGACCTTGTCGCCCAGGTCGCGGATGGCGTGCGGCGGCGGGCCGATCCAGATCAGCCCGGCGTCCAGCACCGCCTGGGCGAACTCGGCGTTCTCGGAGAGGAAGCCGTAGCCGGGGTGCACGGCGTCCGCGCCGGAGTCGGCCGCGGCCCGCAGGACCTTGGCGATGTCCAGGTAGCTGGTGGCGGGAGTGTCACCGCCCAGGGCGTATGCCTCATCCGCCGCGCGGACGTGCGGGGCGTCCCGGTCCGGCTCGGCGTAGACGGCCACGCTCCCGATCCCGGCGTCCCGGCACGCACGGGCGACGCGGACAGCGATTTCGCCACGGTTGGCGATGAGCACCTTGCTCAGCATGCCGCCTCCGAGGTAGTGGGGTTGCCGCGTACGACCTTGCTCACGGAGGCTCCTCACAGCGGGATGTTGCCGTGCTTCTTCGGGGGCAGCTGTTCGCGCTTGTCGCGCAGCGTGCGCAGGCCGCGGACGATGTGGCGGCGGGTCTCGGACGGCATGATCACCGCATCCACGTAGCCGCGCTCGGCCGCCGCGTAGGGGTTGAGGAGGGTGTCCTCGTACTCGGCGATCAGCTCCTGGCGCCTCGCCTCCCGCGCGGCCGGGTCCTCGATCGCGGCGAGGGTGCGGCGGTGCAGGATGTTGACCGCGCCCTGGGCGCCCATGACGGCGATCTGGGCGGTGGGCCAGGCCAGGTTGAGGTCGGCGCCCAGGTGCTTGGAGCCCATCACGTCGTACGCGCCGCCGAACGCCTTGCGGGTGATGACCGTGATCAGCGGGACGGTGGCCTCGGCGTAGGCGTAGATCAGCTTGGCGCCGCGCCGGATGATGCCGTCCCACTCCTGGTCGGTACCCGGCAGGAAGCCGGGCACGTCCACGAAGGTGAGGACGGGGATGTTGTAGGCGTCGCAGGTGCGCACGAAGCGGGCGGCCTTCTCGGACGCCTTGATGTCCAGGGTGCCGGCGAACTGCATCGGCTGGTTGGCGACGATGCCCACCGAGTGGCCCTCGACGCGGCCGTAGCCGGTGACCATGTTCGGCGCGTACAGCGCCTGGACCTCCAGGAAGTCCCCGTCGTCCAGGACGTGCTCGATCACGGTGAGCATGTCGTACGGCTGGTTCGCCGAGTCCGGGATCAGCGCATCCAGCTCGCGGTCCTCGTCGGAGGTCTCCAGGTCCGCCTCCTCGGGGAAGGACGGCGGCTCGGAGAGGTTGTTGGACGGCAGGTACGACAGCAGCGCCTTGACGTACTCGATGGCGTCCTTCTCGTCGCCCGCCATGTGGTGCGCCACGCCCGAGGTGCTGTTGTGCGTACGGGCGCCGCCCAGCTCCTCGAAGCCCACGTCCTCGCCGGTGACGGTCTTGATGACGTCGGGCCCGGTGATGAACATGTGCGAGGTCTGGTCGACCATGACCGTGAAGTCGGTGATGGCAGGGGAGTAGACCGCACCGCCCGCGCACGGGCCGACGATCAGCGAGATCTGCGGGATGACGCCGGAGGCGTGGGTGTTGCGGCGGAAGATCTCGCCGTACGCGCCGAGCGAGACGACGCCCTCCTGGATGCGCGCGCCGCCGGAGTCGTTGACGCCGATGACCGGGCAGCCGTTCTTCAGCGCGAAGTCCATCACCTTGACGATCTTCTCGCCGAAGACCCCGCCCAGCGCCCCGCCGAAGACCGTGAAGTCCTGGCTGAACACCGCCACGGGGCGGCCGTCGACGGTGCCGTAGCCGGTGACCACGCCGTCGCCGTACGGGCGGTTCGCCGCCATCCCGAAGTCCGTCGAGCGGTGGCGGGCGAACTCGTCCAGCTCGACGAAGGACCCTTCGTCCAGCAGCAGGTCGATCCGCTCGCGCGCGGTCAACTTGCCCTTCGCGTGCTGCTTTTCCACCGCGCGCGCGGAACCGGCGTGCGTGGCCTCTTCGATGCGGCGCCGGAGATCCGCCAGCTTGCCCGCTGTCGTATGCGTGTTGATGTCGTTCACTGGCTGTTCCACCCCGGGCTCCGGTCAGAAGGTGTCGTGCGGGACGTGCGTGCCCCACACGTCGCGCAGTGCGTGGGAGACCTCGCCGACCGTGGCGCGTCGCCGCAGGGCCTCGCGCATCGGGTGCAGCACGTTGTCGGTGCCTCGCGCGGCGTCGCGCAGGGCGTCCAGCGCTCGCTCGACGGCGTCGTTGTCGCGCTCCTCGCGCAGGGCGACCAGGCGCTCGCACTGGTCGGCCTCGATCTGCGGATCGACGCGCAGCGGCTCGTAGGGTTCCTCCTCGCCGAGGGTGTACGTGTTGACCCCGACAACGGTCCGCTCCTGGTTGTCGATCTCCAGCGCGATCTTGTACGCGGACTTCTCGATCTCGGACTTCTGGAAGCCCTGCTCGATCGCCGCCACCGCGCCGCCGCGATCCTCGACGGCCTGGATCAGATCGAGGGCCGCCGCCTCGACGTCATCGGTCAACGACTCCATGACGTAGGACCCGGCGAAGGGGTCGACCGTCTTGGTCACGTCGGTTTCGTAGGCGATGACCTGCTGCGTGCGCAGCGCGAGCCGGGCGGCCTTCTGCGTCGGCAGGGCGATGGCCTCGTCGTAGGAGTTGGTGTGCAGGGACTGCGTCCCGCCGAGGACCGCGCCGAGGCCCTGGAGGGCGACCCGGACGAGGTTGACCTCGGGCTGCTGTGCGGTCAGCTGCACGCCGGCGGTCTGCGTGTGGAAGCGCAGCATCTGCGACTTGGGACTCTTGGCGCCGAATTCGTCGCGCATGAGGCGCGCCCAGATGCGACGGGCGGCGCGGAACTTCGCGATCTCCTCCAGCAACGTGGTCCGGGCCACGAAGAAGAACGACAGACGCGGCGCGAAGTCGTCGACGTCCAGGCCCGCGGCGATCGCGGCGCGCACGTACTCCTTCGCGTTGGCGAGGGTGAAGGCGATCTCCTGAGCCGGCGTGGCCCCGGCCTCGGCCATGTGGTAGCCGGAGATGGAGATCGTGTTCCAGCGCGGCAGCTCCTGATGGCAGTAGGCGAAGATGTCGCTGATCAGCCGCAGCGACTGCTGGGGCGGGAAGATGTAGGTGCCGCGGGCGATGTACTCCTTGAGCACGTCGTTCTGGATCGTGCCGGTGAGCTGATGTCCCGCGACGCCCTGCTCGGCCGCGACCAGCTGGTACAGCAGGAGCAGCGTCGAGGCGGGGGCATTGATCGTCATCGACGTCGACACCTTGTCCAGCGGCAGGCCCTGGAACAGCGTCCGCATGTCCTCGATCGAGTCGATCGCCACGCCGACCTTGCCCACCTCACCGCGGGTGATGGCCTCGTCGGAGTCGTAGCCCATCTGTGTGGGGAGGTCGAAGGCCACGCTCAGGCCGCCCGTGCCCGCGGCCACCAGCTCGTGGTAGCGCTCGTTGGACTCCTTGGCCGTGCCGAATCCGGCGTACTGCCGCATCGTCCACGGTCGGCCGGTGTACATCGTCGGATACACACCACGGGTGTACGGAAACCTCCCCGGAGCACCCAGCTCGGCGTCCGCGTCGAAGCCCTCCAGCGCCGAGCCGTCGTAGAGCGGCTGGATCGGCAGACCGGACTCGCTCTGCGCAACGGTATCCACGCCGGACTCCCTCCTGGTACTCGATGTCGCTATGACGGTACTCAGTACCATGGATGGTGGCAAGTGGCCTCTGGGGCCCGGGACAGGGAAGGATGGGCACTCATGAGCAAGCCACCTGCGCGGATTCGCCTCGCGGACGCCGCATTCGCCCTCTTCGACGAGCGTGGATATGAGCAGACGACAGTCGACGACATCGCCGAACGGGCCGGGCTGGGGCGCACGACGTTCTTCCGGCACTACCGGTCCAAGGAAGAAGTGATCTTCCCCGATCACGACCGGCTGCTCGAGCTGATCCGTGACCGGCTGGCCACCTCCAGCCACAGCACCGCCCTGGTCACCGTCTCCGACGCGGTCCGCCTGGTACTGCTGCACTACCTCGAGGAGGGCGACCTCGCGCGCCGACGGTATGCGCTCACCAGCAAGGTCGCCGCGCTCCGCGACCGCGAGATCGCCAGCGTGGCCCGCTACCAGCGGCTCTTCAGGGAGTTCATCGCGGACTGGATGGGCGACCCCACGGAGTCGGCGTCGCTGCGGGCCGAACTCATGGCGGCGAACGTGGTCGCCGCCCACAACCACGTACTGCGGCGATGGCTCCGGGGAGAGTCCTCCGACCCGGTCGCCGAGATGGACGAGGCAATGCGCGAGGTGCTCGCCCTCTTTCCGGCGCCCGGCTCTCCGGCCGATACCGGCGCCGGAACCACGGTCGTCGCCTTCAGAACCAGTCAGGACCTTGAAGCCCTGCTCCCCTCACTGCGACGCCTCGTCGAGGACGGCCCGGAGAAGTGAACCGCGCCTCCGGGCCGGTGTTCTCGGTGGGTCAGCAGGTGGAGTTGGTCTGGGTGAGGAGGCCGAGCCGCCACGGCAGGCTGTTGTAGTCGCCGCCGGCGTTGGGGTCCGGCCCGCGCGAAGGGGTTGCTCTCGGAGGCGGCTGGCGGTGTCCAGGAGCCCGCGAGGCTGCCCGAGGTCCAGGACCGGAAGTAGCGTGTGCCGTCCGACCCGATCGCCTCGACGATCAGCAGATACTGGTTGCCGCCCTGCACCTTGTAGATGTTGCTCGCTTCGAACAGGGCGCTGTCACAGATCACCCACATGTCCACCCAGTAGCCGCAGCCGATGTTCTGCTTGATGACGTCCGGCATGGCGGAGTACGTGCCACTTGCCGTTGTGGTGGACCACCGTCGGGTCCTTGAACCCGGCGATGTTGTGGGTGGCGTCCGGCTTCGGGGACATCAGGATCCCGCTGGAGTTCCACCGGTAGCTGGTGGGCAGCGCGGCGGCCGGTGAGGCGGTGGCCTACGTCGCCGTGGGTGTGCCGCCCAGCGCGGTCAGCGTGGCGTTGTACGCCGCCTTCTTGTTGCCGTTGCGGTCGAAGAGCAGCGGGTTCTCCCCGGAGCGCCAGGAGTCGCTGTCCCGGATGCCCCAGGTGGTGATGCCGGTACAGCGCGGGACGTTCATGCAGGCCCTGACCGTGTTCGTGTACGCGGCCGTCGGGGCCTGCGCGATGTCCAGCTCGGTGATCTGCACGTCCACGCCGAGGGCGGCGAAACTCGACAGCGTGGTCTGGAAGTTGGCCGGCGGGCCGCCGGTGCCGAAGTGGGCCTGGAAGCCGACGCAGTCGATGGGCACCCCGCGCGCCTTGAAGTCGCGCACCATGCGGTAGACGCCCTGGGTCTTCGCGGCGCTCCAGTCCTCGATGTTGTAGTCGTTGTAGCAGAGCTTGGCCGCCGGGTCGGCCGACCGGGCGGTGCGGAAGGCCTCCTCGATGAAGCCGTCACCCAGCAGGTTCTGGAACACCGAGGGGCGGTGCTGGCCGCCGCCACCGTCGGCGAACGCCTCGTTCACCACGTCCCACGCGTAGATCTTGCCCTTGTAGTGGGTCATCGTGGTGGTGATGTGGTTCTTCATCACGCTGCGCAGGGTGTTGGCGTCGCCGATGGAGCTGACCCAGCTCGGCAGCTGGGAGTGCCAGACCAGGGTGTGTCCCCGTAGTCGCTGTCCGTGTGAGGTGGCCTGGTTCGCGATCTGGTCGGCGGGGGCGAAGTTGAACGAGCCGCGGGACCGCTCGATGGTGTCCCACTTCATCTCGTTCTCCGGGGTGACCATGGTGAACTCGCGGTTCAGGATGGTCGCGTACGTGGCGTCCCCGAGCTTGCCGGCGGCCACGGCGGTCCCGAAGTACCGCCCGGACTGGGCCGCTTGAGCACCCAGGGTGGAAGCCTTCACGGAGCCGGTCGCGGCACCCGCGGTTCCGGCCAGCCCGGCCGTCGTCATGACGGTGGCGGCCACTAACCCGAGCAGCGGGGCTCGGCGTCGGCCGCGTCGTGGTGTGAGAGCCATGTCTCTCCTTGGGGGTGTGGGAGCGTTATGGGAGCGCTCCCACGAATAGTGACATGAACACGGCGGTCAAGGAAGTGCTCCCGCACCGCGGATCCGGGCCGTGGCCGTCGGACTGGGGGCGGACGACGACGTGGCCGATGAGGTGGCGCGTCACCTCGTCCGTGCCGAGCTGTCCGGCCACGCGAGCCACGGAGTGCTGCGGCTGCCCCAGTACGCACAGGAGGTCGACCGCGGCTGATCGATCCGGGCGCACACGCGGCCCAGGAGGAGAAGGACCGCCTGCTCGGCCTGGAGGAGCACCTGCGGCGGCGCGTCATCGGGCAGGACGAGGCCGTCGGCGCCGTCGCCGAGGCGATACTGCGCTCCCGGGCCGGACTGGCCGACCCCGGCCGCCCGATCGGCAGCTTCCTCTTCCTCGGATCCACCGGCGTCGGCAAGACCGAGCTCGCGCGGGCGCTGGCCGAGGCGCTGTTCGGCAGCGAAGAGCTGATGGTGCGGCTCGACATGAGCGAGTACCAGGAGCGGCACACCGTCAGCCGCCTGGTCGGCGCCCCGCCCGGGTACGTCGGCCACGAGGAGGCCGGACAGCTCACCGAGGCCGTGCGCCGCCGCCCGTACTCCTTGCTGCTGCTCGACGAGGTCGAGAAGGCCCACCCCGATGTCTTCAACACCCTGCTCCAGGTGCTCGACGATGGCCGGCTCACCGACGCCCAGGGCCGCACGGTCGACTTCCGCAACACCGTCGTCGTGATGACGAGCAACCTCGGCTCCGAGGCCATCGGCGGACGGGGTGCCGTTCTCGGTTTCGGCGCCACGGACGCCGAGTCCGACGAGCAGGCCCGGCGCGAGCGGGTCCTGCGCCCGTTGCGCGAGCACTTCCGCCCCGAATTCCTCAACCGCATCGACGAGATCGTCGTCTTCCGGCAGCTCGACGACGAGCAGCTGCGCCGGATCACCGACGTGATGCTGGAGGAGACCCGGCGGCGGCTGCACGCCCAGGACATCGCCGTCGAGTTCGCCCCGGAGGCCATCGACTGGCTCGCGCGGCACGGCCACCAACCCGAGTACGGAGCCCGGCCGTTGCGCCGCACCATCCAGCGGGAGGTCGACAACCGGCTGTCCCGGATGCTTCTCGACGGCGCTCTTTCCGCCGGGGACCGGATCCGGGTGGAGGTTGCGGACGGACAACTGGCCTTCCGGCCTGGTGCGGCCGCCCCGGTGCATCGGCCCTGAGACGCCGCAAATGGGAAGGCTTCCTGAAAGCATGTCAGAGAGCTACGGCAAGAGGACCGTCGGCTGGGTTGCCGGGGTCGTGGTGGTGGCGGCCGTCGTGGGTGTCACGGGACAGCGTGCTGCTGCGGGAAGGGCTCATCGGACTGCTCGGCCGCTGCGGCCACGACGTGGTCGCGGCCGTCGGCGACGCTCCGGCGCTGCGCGCCGCGGTCGAG
Source organism: Streptomyces sp. NPDC021212 (assembly GCF_044332925.1). Lineage (NCBI taxonomy): Bacteria > Bacillati > Actinomycetota > Actinomycetes > Kitasatosporales > Streptomycetaceae > Streptomyces > Streptomyces sp. NPDC021212. The sequence goes on along the minus strand of NZ_JBIRPZ010000002.1, from coordinate 91,249 downwards.
GAACACGCCCCCGACATCGTCCTCACGGACGTCCGCATGCCGCCCGGGCTCCGGGACGAGGGACTGCACGCGGCGGTGCGGCTGCGCGAGACGCGGCCCACCCTGCCCATCTTGGTCCTCAGCCAGTATGTGCAGCGCCGTTACGCCGCGGAGCTGCTGGACTCCGGCGACGGAACGGGCGTCGGCTATCTGCTGGAGGAACGCGTCGGGCGGGTCGAGGAGTTCGTGGAGGCCCTGTGCGAGGTGGCGGACGGCGGCACGGTCGTCGATCCCGAAGTGGTGCGCCAGCTGTTGCGCCGCCGCCGCGACCCGCTGGAGCGGCTCACCGCGCGCGAGCGGGAGGTCTTGGCCCTGATGGCGGAGGGCAGGTCGAACGGCGCGATCGCCCGCCAACTGGTGGTGTCCGAGGCGGCCGTGGGCAAGCACATCGGCAGCATCCTCGGCAAGCTGGACCTTCCCCCGGCCGACGCGACGCATCGCCGAGTGCTGGCGGTTCTCGCCTACCCGCGGGGGTGACCCTGGGGGCCCGCCCCGGTGGCAGGGTCGGCGGGGTGGTCCGCCGCTTCCTCCAGGAGACTCTTGATCCAGGACAGTTTGGAGAACTCGGCGATCAGGTCGGAGACACCCTTCCGGCGCTTGCGGAGCTTTTCCTCGCCGCCCAGTGCGAACTTGCCGCCGCGCGCCGCGGTGTCGTCGCCGAGGTGGGCCTCCACCCATTCCCCGACCCGGTCCCGCACCTCGAAGCGCTGCCGTAGGAGCATGTCCGCGACCTTGTAGAGAGCCGCGAAGCTTTCCCAGTCCTCGACCTCCAAAGGCTCTCTCGCCATGGTGATCTCAAGAGGCTTGAAGACGTTCTTGTCCAACTCCGCGGACTGCTCGCCGCTGTTGCCCTTGGCCTGCGCGAGGAGCCGCATGAACTCTTTGAGCTGATTCCTCGCGAGACCGGCGTAGATCCTCGCGGTGTACTGGGCCTCACCTCCCGCGGTCAAGCGCAAGGGACGGCGGCGCGTCGACTTGATCTGGGCGTCGCCCATGTCGTGCGAGCTGACATGGGTCTCCTGGCTGAGGACCTCCCAGCCGGCCGGGCCGTTCCACAGCATGTCGGTCGTCTCGAAGAGCCCGTTCTGCACGGGGCTCTCGTATTCCTCGGGACCGAACCAGTCGGTGGGGGCGCGGTCCCGTCGGAAGTCTTTGGCCGGGCCTCGGTTGCTGAGGCTGCTGGGGGACTGATAGTGCCATGCGGTGAAGTGGCCCTGCCGCGCGCTGCCGGTCACGGCGAAGGCACAGCCGTTCATCGTGGCTGTGAAGACGAACTCGGAACCGTGGCCCTGCGCCCCGGCGTCGTGCGGGATCTCGGTGTGGCCGACGGACGTGTCGGGGGCTTTCGGACCCGCTGAGAGATAGGGGACGTACGACGAGGCGAGGTATCCCTTCGGGGGCAGAACCGCGGGCAGCGCGGGGTGCCCCACAAGGGGGGAGAGCAGGTCGTCACTGCCGCCGAACTCCTCGACGTACTTCTCCACGGCCGGGGTCAGAACGTACGCGGGCATACCCTCCCTGGTGCGCCGGCGGTCGGGGACCAGGACGAACCAGTGCCGGGGCCGGCTGCCCATCCGCTTCGCGAACGCGGCGAAGTCCAGGGGCAGTCCCGGTGTGCGCTCGGTCATGCCCACCGTGAAGTCCAGGGCCAGGGCGGAACGGTTGAGGAACTGCTCGGGATTCCGCACCAGGTCGTTCTAGGCGGTGCGGTTCGCGGTCGCCTCTCGTGCGCCACCGGGCTTGTCCGTGGGCCCGTTTCCCGGCGCACGCTGGATGTCGGCCGGACCTGCGGTTCGGTGGTGCCCAGCGGGTTCCGTGGGGGCTGTGTCGCGTGGGACCGGGCCCGCCATGGCGCGGGTGGCGTTGGCTTCGGCCTCGCGCTCGAAGCGGTCGGAGGGGTCGGAGACCTTGAGCCCCGATCCGTTGTCGGTGCCCGCGACGGGGCCCTGGGACTGCTGGATGACGTGGGTGAGTTCGTGGGCGAGGGTGTGTTTGTCGCCGCCGCCGTCACCGAGCACGACGTGGTTGCCGGAGGTGTAGGCGCGGGCGCCGATCTCCGCCGCGGAGGCGCGGGCGGCGCTGTCGGTGTGCAGCCGGACGCCGGAGAAGTCGGCGCCGAGACGGGATTCCATCTCGTTGCGTATCGGTTCGTCCAGGGCCTTGCCCTCGCTGCTCAGCACGTCGGGGACGGCCGAGCGCTGCACCGCGCCGTGGTCGCAGCCGGGGCCGTGCTGGTGCCGCTCCTGCTCCTCGGCCTGCTCCTGGGCCCGCTGGAGCGAGCGGACGGCGGCGACGTTGCCCGCGGTGCGCTGGAGGGCGGCCAGCGACTGGGCCGAGGTGATCCCGGGCCTGGTCCGGGCCACCTCGGGCGCGGGGGCGCGGGTGGCGTCGTCGGCGGTCTTGGCGGTGTCCCGTGCGTGCATGGTGGGTGCGTCTCCGTGGGGTGGGAACCTGGTCACCCGGTGGCGGGGCGGGGTGCCCCGCCACCGGGGTGGGTCACTCGGGCGGCTCTCACGCCGTGTTGCCGTTGGTGGACGGTCCGAAGAACTCGACCTCCGCCACCGCGACCTGCTTGTCCGGCTCCGCGTACGCGGACTTGATCTGGAGCCGTGCCCTGACCACGTCCTGGGCGCGCAGGGGAAAGCTCTGCACCTCGCCGTCGTTCAGGTTCAGCTCGCGCTTTTCGGTCTTCCCGTCGGACCGCGTCAGCTGCATCTCGATCTGGCGCGGACGTGACTGGTCGCGGCCCTCGTCGGGCTTGGTGGAGACGCCCGGGGTGATGACGACGTCCAGGAGCCGGGTCGGTCCGGAGAAGTTGGCCTCCCAGGCCTGCCCCGCGGAGTCGCCCGAGTAGCCGGTCCCCCACCAGGTGTTGGACTTGCCGTCGTCCGCCTTCTCCGGGAGGTGACTGGAGTCGGAGTGCGTGGCCGTCACGGTGCTCGGGTGGATGAGCGCGCGCTTGGAGAAGTGGTCCTGAACGGCGGACACGGCCGGTTTGGTCCAGATCACCGCGCCGATGACCACGGCCGTGACGACGAGGAGACCCACCACCGTGGACACTACGCCGCTCACGCCCCGGCGCAGCCGCGGCCGGTCGCCGGCGAACGGCGTCTCGTCGCCGCGCAGTCCCAGCAGGCGGCGCCACCAGGGGAGCCGGGGCCGCACCGGCTGGGCGGGTGTTTCGGCGAGCCGCATGGCGCACTGGCGGCAGAAGTGCCGGTGGGGCTGGTTGGAGGTGTCGCACCACGGGCACGCGATGCCGTTCCGCGGTGCCTCCTCGGGGGCCACGGCGCGGGCTCGCGGCGCGTCGGCCCGCGGCGTTCCGGGGAGGACCGGGGCGATCTGGTCGGCGGCGGGCTCCGGCGCCGACGGGTCCGCCACGGGAACGATCAGGGCACGAGCCCGTTCGTCGGCGTCCTGTCCGGGCGTCGCGGCGTCCGGGGCGGTGGCCTGGGCGGCACCGGCCGCGGTCTCCGGAGCGGTGGCCGGTGTGTCGCCGGTCGTGTCGTCCGCCCTGGTGGCGGCGGCGTGCGGTGCGTTGTGCGGGGCGGCGGGCGTGGTGTCCTGGGGCCGGCCGGCCCCGGGCGCGTCCCGGTCCGGTGCGGGCGGTGTCGGCCTCTGCTCCCGCTGTGCCCCGGGCAGAGGCGCGGTGTCCTCCTCCCAGCCGAGGAAGGCGCCGCACTCGTCGCAGAACGACTGGTTGTCCTGACGGGCCGCGCCGCACTCCGTGCAGGTGCGGTGGGGACTGGCATTCACGATGGGGTATTCCTCTCGGTGCTCTCCGCGTGTTCCACGCGCACGGTGTAGGGCAGGTGTGCGGGCCGGGCCGCGGCCACCAGGTCGTCAAGTCGCGTCACGTCGACGGCGTCCGGGTCCGGCACCCGCAGCACCACATGGACGCCGGGGCGGGGATCGCCGGGGAAGGGGCCGAGCGGGCGGGGTGACCAGGACGCCCCGCCGCTTTCGGTGATCTCGGGCCGGGCGTTGAACGCCGTCTGGACGGCGTCCCGCAGCCCGCTCCTGGTGCCGCGCCTGCGGTGCAGGTCCACCGCCGTGGCGACGGTGTGCCGCAGCAGGGGTTCCGGTTCGTCCCCGGTGAGTTCGGCGCCGACCCATCCCGCGAGCCAGTCCACGAAGTCCTCGGGCGCCAGGGCGGGGGAGAAGTAGGCGTCCAGACAGTCGAGGACGTTGAGCAACGGCGCCAGCAGGGCGTCGAGTCCGCCGGTGAAGCGCTGGGCGAAATCGTCGTCGGCGAAGACGGACGGAAGCCGTTCACCCAGCGGGTGCGGCGACTCCAGCCCTTCGAGTGCGCCTCTCACATCAGCCTCCGATCACGCGGACGCGGTGGTCGAACGGGAAGACCAGCGACGGACCGGACAGCCGGATGCGGTCGGTGGCGTCACCGCGTTTCCCGGTGAGCGGGTCGGCCGGGTGCAGCAGCACCTCGTCCACCAGCTCGACACCCGGTACGCGCTGGAGCACCGCGAACAACTCGCCCGCCTGCACCTGCCGCCCGAACGGCCAGCCGGTGCCGTCCACGCCGCCGGTCAGCGGGTCGAGGTGGGCGTACAGCGCGTCGAGCGCGGCCCTGCGCACGGTGTCGGCGTCGGCGCTGCGGTAGGCGTGCAGCGTGACCACCGCCGTCACGCCCTGGTAGTAGGGCGGGCCGATGGCCAGGCGGGTTCCGATCGCGCGGCGTTCGTCGAGAAAGCGGGTGATCTTCTCCAGCAGCTCGTCGCCGGGCACCAGTTGCTCGAAGCGCAGCCGCCCGCCCAGGTCCGGGACCGCCTGGGGAACGACCAGGACGCGCACGGCGTTCTCCCCGGCGTCGCCTCCGCCGGTGTCCGCCCCGCCCCGCAGGGCCGTACCGTCAGCGCCGCCTGTGCCCGTGGTACCGCCCGCCGCGGCCGGATCCGCGGCCTGGCAGGAGATACGGGCCACCTCGGGGGCCGCCTGCCGGGTCAGTTCCTCGTAGTCGCGCCGCGTGACGGCCCGGTCCTGGGCGCGCAGCGTGATCGGCGCGCGTACCTTCGCCTCGTCGACGGTCTCGGCGTCCACACCGCCGCGCGCCGCCTCCCGGTTGTCCACGCTCGCCACGTAGGGGATCGAACTGCGCAGCACGGTGATGCAGTTGCGGGCCACGTTGCCGATCCTGCCGCCGCCGGTGCGGTAGCGGGTGGCGCGGATCGTCGCGCCCTTGGGCGGGACGGCCCCGTACTGCCGCAGGGTGCCGTCCGGCCGGCGCACCGCGGGGCCGAACGCCACCTCGCCGGTCGCGTGGTCGAGCGTGACGTGCCGGTCGTCGGGGCCGGACGCGGACAGGTGCGGCACCACGGACCACGGCTGCCAGCCCGCGCCGTCCGACACCTCCAGCTGCAGCGGCGGATCACCGGCCGCCACCGGGGTGCGCGAAAGCAGCATGCGCTGCCCCGGCACGCCGGTGGACTCACCGAGCGGCTCGTCGGCCACCGTTTCGGCGTGCACCGCCCGCACCGTGCCGCCGATGGTGAACGCGGACGCGTCGCGGACCGTGGGCGACGTGGTGTACGACGTCATGCCCGGGTCGGCCGCCACCACGCGGCAGCGGACCCAGCCCGCGTCGAACCGGCCGACGCGCGAGACCTCGTGGCCTGCCGGAATGTGCAGCACCACCTGTCCGGGGCGGTTCAGACCACCGGTGGAGTCCTCCTCCACCTCACAGGGGTGCCACCCCTCCGGTGTCCACGCCTCCCACACCAGCGGCGGATTGCGCGGGTCCACGCCCACACCGTCGACGCGGCTGTCGAGACGGAGGACGACGGCGCACGAGGGGACGGCGGTGTCGAGCCCCAGCAGCAGCGTGTCACCCGGCCTCGGGGCCTCGGCGAAGACCATCACGTCCTGGCCGTCGAGGATGTCCGAGGTGCACTCGGAGGGCGGCTGCCCGGTGCCGCCTTGCGTCTGGACCCGGGACAGCTCACACGGCACCACCGGCAGGTCCTCTTCCGTGGCGAAGACCACGGCGTCCTCCATTTCGGTGCGCACCGTCGCCGCCTCCGTACCGGCGGGCAGGCGCACCGTCTCGGGCTGCGGCGCGGAAAGCCAGAAGGTGATGTCCGCGCGGGCGGCGGCGGGCGGGAAGAGGGACACACCGATCAGGTCGAGGAACGCCAGGTAGTTCTTCTCGGGCACCCGGTTGAGCCGGTACACGAGCTGGTCGGCCATGTCCGCCACCGTCTCCACGAGCGTCACGCCCGGGTCGGACACGTTGTGGTCGGTCCACTCCGGGCACCGCCGCTGGATGTGCCGCTTGGCGTCGTCGACGAACTGCTGGAAGCGCCGGTCGTCCAGGTGGGGGGAGGGCAGGGCCATCAGCGGTGGTTCTCCAAAGCGGTGTTGTTCTCGTCGCGTGGTCCCTCGCCGCCCGGCTCCTCGTCGTCCGGGCCCTCGTGCGAGGGGATGACGTAGAAGGGGAAGACCAGGCTGCGGGGGTTGTTGGTGCCGCGGATCTCGTAACGGACGTCGATCAGCAGCGCGGCGGGCTCGTCCGGCGCGGGGGCGACGCCCACCTCGCTCACCTCGATCCGCGGCTCCCACCGGTCGAGGCAGGCCCGCACCTCGTGGCGGATGCGGCCCGCCGTCGCCTCGTTGACCGGCGCGAACACCAGGTCGTGGATGGCGCAGCCGAACTCCGGCCGCATCGGCCGCTCCCCGGGCGCGGTGGACAGCACCAGCCGGATCGCCTCCTCGACCTCCCGCTCGCGCTGTACGAGGGCGATGCCCCCGGACGCGTCGGTGCGCATCGGGAAACCCCAGCCCGCGCCGACGAACTGCTCACCCATGTCCGCTCCGTCCTTCCGATCCGTACACGCCGCGCCTCGCCTGCCGCCGCTCGTTCCGTGGCCCCGTCACGGGATCGGCGGGACCGGGATCCCGTTCGCGGTGACCGCGCCCTGGAGCATCACGGAGACCGCCCGGAGCTGTGCCGAGACGGTCGCCGAGAGCTGGAGGGTGCCGACCGCTTGCAGCGTGGCCGCGGCGCCCGCGCTCATGTTCAGCGCGGCGCCGGCCTGGATGCCGATCTGGCCGCCCGCCCGGACGTTCACTCCGCCACCGCCCTGGATGTTGACCGCGCCACCGCTGCGGATGTTCACCGCGCCCCCGGCCCGCAGGCTCAGGTTTCCGCCGCTCTTGACCTGGACGGACCGGGTGCCCTCGATCGACACCTCGCCCCTGCTGTTGATCGTCACCGACGTCCGGGTCTGGTCCAGGTGGACGGTGACCTTGCCGTTCCCCGTCTGGAGCCGGATGCCCTGCTTGGGCGGGGTCTGCCGGTCCAGCAGCTCGACGATGTGGCCGTTGCGCGAGGCGAGGCTGCGGTAGTTGACCCGGCCCCGGGTACGGTCCACCGGCTGCACGCCGTCGGGGTCGTCGGTCGGCTTGTCCTTCCCGTTGTACAGCCCGGCAAGGACGTACGGATGCTCCAGCGAACCGCGGTCGAACGCCACCAGCACCTCGTCCTCGACCTCCGGCAGCAGCAGCCCGCCACCGCGCACACCGCCGAACTGGGCCACCCGGCACCAGTCGCTCTCGTAGGTGTCGGAGAGCCACGGGAAACGCAGCTTGACGCGGCCCATCCGCAGCGGATCCGTGATGTTGGTGACGATCGCGTTGACCACACCGGGAAGCGATTGCGCGTCCTCGGCCCCGCCGCCGCCCGAGGCCAGCCCGTACAGCGAACGGAACTGACGGCCCGTCACCGACACCCAGGTCGTGTACGGGCTGCCACTGGCGAAGACGTGGCGCACACCCGTCGCCGTGTACTTGCCCTCGAACGGAAACCCCGCGCCGTTCAACGCCACCGGCACGCCCGGCCGCAGATCCGGATTGCCGGTGACCGCCACCTCCAGCTCGGTGAAGGAGGACGCCACGTCCTCGGCCAGCGCCCGCGCCGCGTGCCCCACCTGGGACTGCGTCCCGTACGGCACGTCCGTACCGACCAGCTCCGCCTTTCCGAACCGGGCCGTGGCCTTGGCCGGGGTGAGGTCCGTACGCGCCTCCTGCGTGGTCCCCGCGCTCGCCTGGCCCCGCAGCGGCCGCTTCGTCTTTACGTCCCAGCCCCGGACCCGCACGGTCCGCGCCTGCCCGGCGGAGGTGACCCCGACCCGGCTGTGCAGCTCGTTGGTGCCGAACTCCAGGACGTACGGGCTGCGCGACGACGGGGTGGAGTCGGACGGCGCACCGGACGCGGACACCAGGTCCGTGAAGCACATCTTGCCGGTGTTGTCGAAGTACAGATGGACGTCGTTCTCCTGCGCCAGCCGGGACAGGAAGTCCCAGTCGGTGATGTTGGGCTGGGTGGCCAGCTCGTACACCGAGCGCGTGCTGTCGATGCGCCCCGGGGTCAGCTTGTTGCGCGTCGCGAGGCGGCGGGCGATGTCCCCGGCGGTCATGTTGGGGTAGCCCTCGACCCGGCGATTGCGCAGCAGCCGGTGGCCCGGGTCGAAACCGCGCACCACCAGTGACCTGCCGGCCCCGTCCTTGTCCACCTCCATCGCGGTGATCTCACCGGTCAGCATCGCCTTGCCCTTGCGCCCGTCGGTGACCGGGAACAGCGCCACCTTCGCGCCCATGGAGAGCTGCGGGAACGTCTTCAGCACGTCGCTGCCGACGTTGCTGAACGTGAGCTGGAAGGCCGAGGGGACGTTGACGCTGGCGTCCACCCAGCCGTCGACCAGCAACCGCGCCAGCCCGTCGGGGAGTTTGGCGCCCTCCACCTCCACGTGCAGCACGCTGGTGTACGTCTTCTGGCTCATCGCAGTGGTCTTTCCTCTCTCGGGCTTCGGGCGGTGCGCGCGCTTCGGGTGTCGCGGGCGTCGGGGCGGAACGGCACCGGGATCACCCCCCGGAGTCGTCGATCGCGGGCAGCAGCAGTTCGGTGCCGTTGGCGAGGCGCATCGGGTCGTCGATCCCGTTCGCCTCCGCGATCACCCGCCACGCCGTCGCGTCCCCGTACTCCCGCCAGGCCAGCGACTGGAGGGTGTCCCCGGCCACCACCCGGTGCACCCGCCGTGCGGACAGTGCGCCCGAGGTCGGGTTCTGCCCCTTCGTCGGCAGCGGCACTTCCGTCAGCGTCAGGTGGCAGGTCGCCCGCGTCGGCTCCCCGGTGGGGCTGAAGAGGGTGTACGTGGCGCTGACGCTGTCGACGTGCGCCACGAACTGCACGGTGTTGAACGAACCCCAGGAGAACCTGACCCAGGGCGGTGAGGGGCGGTTCGTCGACAGCGACGGCGGATACACCTCGCAGCACGACAGGAGCAGGTCCACCTGCTTCTGCACCTTCGACGCCCCCGGCTTCGCCGAGGCGTCGAGGAACACCTCCAGCTCCAGCGACGCCGGCTGGGCGCCCACGAACTCCGGTGGCGCGCCCCGCGCGTAGCCCACGGACGGCTGGGCGCTCCACGACGCCGACCGCGTCAACTGGAGCTGGCTCGGGTTGAACTGGAACTCCACCTGCCCGACCCGCCCGCCGATCCCGGCTTCCAGGCTGGTCGGCGGCTGGTGCACGGCGAGCGAGGCACGGACCAGGCTGGCGCCCCCGCCACGGGAACCGATCGCGGGCATCAGGCCCCTCCGGCGTCGGTGAAGCCGTGGTGCGTGATCTCCAGCGTCTCGGTGGCCACGGCCGGGCTGGCCGGATCCAGGGTCGGCCCCTGCCAGCGGATCGGCAGCACATCCACCAGACCCCACTGGGCCACCAGCGAACCGTCCGCGCGCAACGCGGCGATCTGCGCGGTGGGCCGTCGTATCCCGGTGGCCACGGACGAGATCCACGCGGCCACCTTCGCGGTGTCCGGCGTGAGCGGACGGGTCAGCCGGATGGAGGAGAACGTCACCCGGGACGGGAGCTGCCACACGAACCCGTTGTTGCCGCCTTCCTCCCGCTGCTCCACCTGCACCTCGGACGACAGGCCCTCGCAACCGTTGAACAGCCCGAGGTTCTGGCCGTCGATGGTCAGCTTGAAGTAGATGGTGGAGCCGGGGTCCTGGGTGGTGGTCATCGGTGACTGTTTTCTCCGGGAGGTGGGTGGTGGTGCTGAGGTGGCGGGCGGGCTAGCGGCGGGGGTCGCGCAGACGCCCCACCCGTTCGCGGTCGGTCCGCAACTCGGCCCGCAGCAGCCGGGACAGCGGCCCGAGCAGCCGCCGCGCCAACTCGTCCAGCTCCGCCGGGGATTGCTGCCGCGCGGGCGCGGCCGCGTGTGCGGCGGGCCGGTCCGCCGGCGACGACGTGCCGGGGGCCGCCGCCGGGCGCGGCGGAGGTGCCGGGGGCGGTGTGGCCTGCCGCTGCACGGCGGTGGGCGCGGCCGGTGCGGCCGCCGGGGGCGGTGCGGTCCGGCGCTGCACCGGGGCAGGCGCGGGTGCAGACGCGCCCGCCCCGGTTCCCGCCCTCGGCGCGGGCGCGGCGGTGGGCAGCGCGCCGAGGGCGCCTGCGCTCCGCCGCACGGCCGCCGGAGCCGCCGCCGCGGCGGCCTCCGCACGAGGCGCGGGAGACGAACGCGGGCCGGACGTCACCGGACCGGGCCGTACGACGGGTGCGGCGGTACGGGGAGCACCCTGCTCCTGCCCGGCCGAAGCGGCGGGGCGCCGCGCCGCACGAGGCCTCACGGCAGGTGCCGGTCCGCCGCCCGGCGCGTGCGACGACGGGCCGGGCCCGGCGGGTGTCGCGGAGTCCGGTGCCGTCAGGGCGCGCGCCGTCGCGAGCGGCGCGGACGGAGCGGAGGGAGCCTCCGGTGTCCGTGCGACGCCGGGCATCCGGCGGAGCTGGACCGGGGGCGTGACGGCCGGGCGCCCGCCCGCCGCGCCGTTCGGTGTTTGCCCCGCGGCCGGGGAGGCCGGGCGCTGCGCCGTCACCGGCCCGGAGTCCTGCTTCGGCGTCCGGGGAGCGGGTTCCGCGGCGACGGGATCGCCCAACAGCGGGCGTTGACGCGGGGTCCCGGCCGTGGGCGGTACGGGGGCGGCGCGAGGGGCCGACGCGGCCTCCGGCGGCGCCGGGGCACTGGAAAGCGGCGCGCCGAGCCCCGCCCGCCTGCGCTGGACGCGCGGCGCGGCAGCGGGCCCCGCGGTGGCCGGGCCGCTGCCCGGGGCCGTGTCCGTACGACGCGGCGTCACCGGACCGGGCACCTGCCGGGCCGGGCCGGGCGGCGTGGCCCGCTGGATCGGGGCGTGCGTCGGCGTTTCCGACCGCGGTGCCTCCTCACCCGGGCTCGGCGACGGCGTGTTGCCCGCGTCTGCCGTGGGCAGCGGAACGCCGCCGGGCAGGGGCCTCGCCGTCGTCGCCGCCCGCTGCACCGGTTCGGCCGGTCGCGAGGCGGCGTCCGGGCCTCCCGGGACGGGGTTCGCGGCAGCACGCTCCGGGCCCCCGGTGGCGGGGCTCGCCCCGCTACGGCCGGCCGCGGACTCTTGCGGCTGGGCGTTCGGCCGTGCCGTGGCCCGTTGGATCGGGGTGTGCGGGGACGGTGCCGGCTGGGTGGGGGGCGGTGTCGTCGGTGTCCGCTCGCCCGGATTCGGTGAGGGCGTGTCGGCGCGTGCCGATGGTGCGGGATCGCCGTCTCCGGGCGTGTGCTTCGCTGCCGCTGCCGCTGCCGCTGCCGCTGCCGCTGCCCGCTGCACCGGTTCGGCCGGTGGTGGGGCGGTGTCGGATCCGTCGGTGTTCTCGGGCGTCGGGCCCGTGAAAGGGGTGCCCGCCGCACCCGCGTGGGCGGGACCCGTTCCGGCGCGGCCATCCGCCGAGGATTCCGCGGACTCTTGCGGCTGGGCGTTCGGCCGTGCCGTGGCTCGCTGGATCGGGGTGTGCGGGGACGGTGCCGGCTGGGTGGGGGGCGGTGTCGTCGGTGTCCGCTCGCCCGGATTCGGTGAGGGCGTGTCGGCGCGTGCCGATGGTGCGGGATCGCCGTCTCCGGGCGTGGGCTTCGCTGCCGCTGCCCGCTGCACCGGTTCGGCCGGTGGTGGGGCGGTGTCGGATCCGTCGGTGTTCTCGGGCGTCGGGCCCGTGAACGGAGTGCGCGCCGCACCCGCGCGGGCGGAGCCCGCTCCGGCGCGGCCGTCCGCGGAGGGTTCCGCGGATTGCCGCTCGACCTTCGGTGCTGTCGTCGCCCGCTGGACGGCGCCGAGCCGACGCGGCGTCACCTGGCGTGGCGCGGTGGTCATGGAGGGCCCGGAAGCGCGGGTGCCCGGTGCGCGGTGCGCCACCGGGGCGGTGGGCTCGCTGCGCCTCGGGGCCCCGGAGGCATGCGGTTCCCCGGAAGGAGCCGACGGCTCGACGGCAGCTTCCCGGCTGCCCGCGGCGTCGCCGGGCGCGGGCGAGCGCCGCACGGTGGTGTCACCCGTGGCGGCTGCGGGCCGTGGGGTAGGACGCGCACCGCCCGGGGTGCCGGAAGGTTGCGAGGTCCCCGTCCTGCCCGAGGCGGCACCCGGCCTGGTCGGGGACGCGCCGTCGCGTTGCGATGGACCGCCGTGGCCGGCTGCGGACCGGGGACGTGCGGCGGGGGAGCCGCTGCTGCGGTGGTGTGCCGTGGGGGCCCCGGCCGTGGGTGGTGCCGTGCTGCCCGTGACGTCGCCGGGCGCGGGCGTCCGCTGCACGGGGGCGTCGCCCGTGGCGGCCGGGTGCGGTGTCGTTCGGCGGGTCTCCGGGACGGCACTCGGCCGCGGCGTACCGGCCGGGCCGGGGAGCGACGGCTCGGCCGTGCGTCGCCGCACCGTCGGCCGCGTGCCCGGCAGGCCGGGGCCCGACGGCCCTCCGGCCGCGTCGCCGCCGCCGTCCTCGGTGCCGGGGGGCGGTACGACCGGCAGGGGCGGCGGCGGGACGTCGGAGGTGCGCGGGCTCGGCGTGACCAGACCGTGGATGATGCCCGACGGTGCCGTACGGGCGACCACGTGGGCGGGCTCGCTGCGGAACGACGGGTTCTGGTGCGCGCTGAGCCGGGACGCGAAGTCCGGCGCCGAGACGGTCCGCGGCGCGCTCAGCACGCGCTGTACCGGCCCGGCGGTGGCCCACGCACCCCTGGTGCGGGCTCCGGAGCCGCCGGCCGCGTCCTCCACGGGCGACTCCGCACCGGCCGCCGCCGGTTCCGTGCCGCCGTGCCCCGCGGGCGTGCCACGCCGCAGGCTGTTCCATACGTCCCTGATGCCCATGGTCAGGTCACCGGCTCCCCTCGGAGGCGCGGGCGACCAGCGCCGCGGCTTGCTCCACGTACCGGCCGCGGTCCCGGTGTTCGAGGTCGAGGATGTCCGCCATGCTCCAGTGGAAGTGGTAGGCGAGGTACGCGACCTCCTCGTGGATGCGCTCGGCCGCGTACGTCACGATTCCCCCAGGCGGCTCCCGGCCAGCTCGACCTCGAAGGACTCCTCGCAGTGCGGGCAGGCCACGGCCGCGCGGGTGTGGCCCTCGGCGTTGATCTGCCGGTAGAAGTCCTGGAGGAAGGCCAGGTCGGAAGCGAACATGTTCTCCACGGTGCCGTCGTGCACCACGGGAAGCGTGCCCAGCCGGGTGATGACCCGGCCGAGCAGCACCACGGACAGGTAGGCGGGGTTCTCCTGCACCCGCACGTCGCGCAGCGGGATCAGCTCGTCCCGTGCGGTGGCCAGGCGCATCGTCCCGGAGCGATGGACGGTGCCGCTCTCGTCCATGTAGCCGCGCGGCAGTTCGAAGGCGAACTCCGTCCGCAGCGCTTCCTGCTGAGCGGAAGGAGCGGGCTGGGCGGGCGCCTCGGCGGGGGAGGCCGGGTCGACCGGAAGCTCCGGGGAGGAGGGGGCGGCGGGGGCGGCCGCGGCCGCCCCCCTGGGTGCCGAGCGACGCATCACTCGATGACCAGTTCTTCGAAGACGATCGTGACCTGCTCGGTGAGCGCGGAGGCGTCCCCGGCCTTGACGCCACCGGCCTCGACCTTGCTGCACCAGGCGTTGCGCAGGTTGTACCGCTTCACCGGCGCGTTCTGGTAGTCCATCATGATGATGGAGGCGTTCTTCCGGGCGCTGCCCATGTTCCCCGAGATGGAGTTGTTGATCCACTGGGTGAACGCGGCGGAGGACGTCATACCGCGGGTGACCGTGCACTCACCGGCCTTCTTCACACCGGGCAGCTTCTTCGTGACGGGCTTGCCGTTGGCGGAGACCTGCTGGTATTCGATGACGTCCTGCTCGATGGACAGGCCGCTCACCTCCTGCAGGTACTCGACCATCACGCCGTCGATCTGCAGGCCGAAGTTGTGCGAGGTGAGGGCGTCACCGGGCTGGAGGGACATGCTGGGGCTTCCTCTGCTTCGTCGTGGGTGGGGCGGTGGGTGCCACGGCTCGTCGGCCGTCGGCCGTTACTCGTCGAGCTCACCGCCGCCACCGGAGAACTGGGCCAGCCGGAAGACCACGAACTCGGCGGGCTTCACCGGCGCGATGCCGATCTCGCAGACCACCCGGCCCACGTCGACGGACTCCTGCGGGTTGGTCTCCTCGTCGCACTTGACGTAGAAGGCCTCTTCCGGGCTCGCGCCGAACAAGGCGCCCTCGCGCCACTCGTTCACCAGGAACGCGGAGATGTTGCGCCGGATCCGGGCCCACAGCGCCTGGTCGTTGGGCTCGAACACCACCCACTGGGTGCCGACGAGGATCGACTCCTCCAGGTAGTTGAAGTACCGGCGCACGTTCAGGTACCGCCAGGCCGGATCCGAGGAGAGCGTGCGCGCGCCCCAGATACGGATGCCGCGGCCCGCGAAGGCGCGGACGCAGTTCACGCCGACGGGGTTGAGCAGGTCCTGCTCGCCCCGGGTGATCTGCAGTTCGAGGTCGACGGCGCCGCGCAGGATCTCGTTCGCCGGGGCCTTGTGCACACCGCGCTCGGAGTCGTTGCGCGCCCACACGCCGGAGATGTGGCCGCTCGGCGGGACGGTGCGGCCCTGGCCCGTGGACGGGTCGAAGATCTTGATCCAGGGGTAGTAGAGGGCGGCGTACCGGGAGTCGTAGCCCGCGGTGTCCTGCCGCCACTCGCGCACCTGGCGGGCGTTGAGCCCGGGGGGCGGGTCGATGACCGCCATCCGGTCGCCCATCTGCTCACAGTGCGAGATCATCGCGAGCTGGACGGCCTTGACGGTCTCCAGGTCCAGGGCTCCGCTCTGGTAGGCCGCCATCAGGTCCGGCGCGGCGACCATGCTGACCTCGTCCAGGGCCTCCAGGCCACCGAAACCGGTGCGGTCGGCGGGATCGCCGATGTACTGCGACGCGCTCGCGCTCCCCTCCTGCGCGGGCGCGCCGCCGCGCGCCGGCGCGGGGGCCTTGGCCTTCGCGGGAGCGGCCAGGACGGCGCTCTGCGCGTCGGGCCGGGCGAGTTGCCCGCCCTGCGCCGCCTCCTCCACGGCGATGAGCTTGGACCGCTCCTTGACCTGCGTGACGACGTAGGTGCGCGAGGTCTTCTTCGCGCTCACCTCGAACGTCTCGGCCGTACGGTCACCGTCCTTCACCGTGAGCGTGAAGCGGTCCGCGGGCCCGTCCCCCTCGGGGTGCGTCACCTCGACGCGCAGCGAGCCGTCCTCGCTCGCCGAACCGGCGGCCAGGGCCGCCACCTTGAACGCGCCGAGCGTGGCCGGCTCGCCCGCCGTGATCTGCGCGGGGGCGTTCTGGGAGGTGGCACCGCGCCCCTCGGCCGGAGTGCTCTGGCCGTCCGTGGCGCCGCCGACCCGCACCACATACGCCGCGGAGCCGCCGTTGTTGAAGAAGCCGTAGACGGAGTGCGCGAGGTAGTACCCGTCCGTGAACTCGCCGAACGCCGCCACGTACTGGGACCAGTTGGTGACCAGTGTGGGCTCGTTGAGCGGGCCTGTCGGTGCCAGCCCGACGAAGGCGGCGACGGATGTGCCCACCCCCTCGATGGGACGTGAGCCGCCGGCGACCTCCTCGACGTAGACGCCGGGGGACAGGTACGTGGGCATGCATGCTCCTTGAAGGACAAGGCGGTGTACGAGACTGCGCAGCCCAGCGTCGGTGTTCGGCGGACGCGGGGGGGGAGGGGTGGCCGTGCAGGGTCCGGGGCGGCGGCGGGCGTCCCCGAGGGAAGGAGCCGCTGCCCGGACGACGGCGGTTCGTCCTCGCGGCGGTGTGGACGAGGGGCCCGGCCCCGCCCCGCGTGATCACGGCCCCGCGTGATCACGGCGGCGGCCCCGGCCAGGGAGGGAGAGGCCGCGCCACCACGCCGAAGGCGCTCCGCTGCCCCTGTGGTCCCCGCGGGCTTCCCGCGGTGCTTCCCCCGCGTGCGGTGACGGCGCCGCCTCCGCCTCCTAGCGTGCGGGGCGTGAGCATCTGGACTTCCCTGGAACCCGAATCCACCCCGGTAGAGGCGGGTGGCAGCACCACGGTCACGCTGCGGCTGCGCAACACGGCGGACGTCGTCGAGGAGTACCGTGTCGTCCCCGTCGGGGACCCGAGCCTGTGGTGCTCGGTGGAACCGGCCACGCTGCGGCTGTACCCGGGGGCGACGGGGAGTGTGGAGCTGACCTTCTCCCCGCCGCGTTCGCCCGAGGCCCACGCCGGCGCGAACCCGTACGGCGTGCAGATCGTGCCGACCGAGAACCCCGAGCTGACGACGGTGGTGGAGGGCAACCTCACCATCGCGCCGTTCGTGGAGGCGAAGGCGGAGCTGCTGCCGCCCACCACTCGCGGCCGGTTCCGGGCGAGGCCCAAGCTGGCGGTGGACAACTACGGCAATACCAAGCTGACCGCTTCCCTCTCCGGCCGGGACCAGGGCAGCGCGCTGGAGTTCGACGTGCGGCCGGGCGCCGTGCAGATCGAGCCGGGCCGTGCGGCGTTCGTGAAGGTGGGACTGCGGCCCTCGAACATCATGTGGACGGGGCAGAAGGAGAGCCACGCCCTGACCGTCGCGGTGCAGCGGTCGGCCGCCACCCCGATCGATGTCGCGGGCACGTTCGTCCAGCGGCCGGTCTTCCCGCGCTGGCTGTTCAGCGTCGGGGCCTTCGCCCTCGTCCTCGCCGTGGCGTTCGTCGGGCTGTGGCTCGCGGTCGACCGGACTCCCGGCAGCAAGGCGCGGCAGGTCGCGGCCGCGACGCACGAGCCCGTGCACGAGGGCGACGACAAGGGCGGCGAGAGCGGCGACAGTGGCGACGACGGCGGCGACAAGAAGCAGGAGCTTCCGAAGACGCCCAAGACCACACCGCCCCCTCCCGCAGCCCCGGCGCCGGCCCCGCCACCGGCCGCGGGTGGCGACAAGAAGAAGGAAGAGCAGCCCAAGACGGGCACGATCGTGGGCGTGACGTCGAAGCGGTGCATCGACGTCCCCGGCAGCGCCGACCTCGACCATCTCCCGCAACTGCAGATCTTCGACTGCAAGCAGAACGGTCCGGACGGGCAGAAGTGGACCATGGAGAAGAACGGCACCCTGCGGTCGCTGGGCAAGTGCATGGACGCGGCAGGCGGTGGCCGGGAGAACGGCACGGCCGTGCAGCTCGCCCGCTGCAACGGGGAGCCGGCCCAGCAGTTCCAGTACACCAAGGAGCGCACCCTGGTGAATCCGCAGTCGGGCAAGTGCGTGGATCCCACCGGGGGCAAGGACGACAACCTGACGAAGCTCGAGCTGTTCGACTGCACCGGGCACGACAACCAGAAGTGGGACTTTTCCGCATGAGGGCCCCGGCCCTCGTGGCGAGTCCGCCCCGGGACCCTCAGATGTAGCCCTCGCGCAGCGCGTACGCCACCGCGTGCGCGCGATTGCGCAGGAGCTGCCGCGCCATCAGATCGTGCAGCACGCTCTTCACCGTGCGTTCCGAGTACGCCATCTTGGACGCGATCTCCCGGGTCTCCAGGCCCTCGGCCACCAGCCGCAGCACATCGACCTCACGGGAGGTCAGGCCGGTGGCCGGGGCGGAGGTTCCCTGTGAGGCGCTGCGTTGGAGTTGCCCGAGCCGCTCCAGCAGCCGTCCGAGGAGGTCGGGCGGAAGGTCGCCGTCCCCGCGGTGGGCCGAGCGGACCACGCGGGACAGGCGTTCCCCGGTCGCCTCGTGCCGCCACAGGATGGCGGACACCCCGCACTCCACCACGGTGAGCAGGTCCGCCTCGCGCAGGCCGCGGGCGACGAGGACCACGCGGGCCCCGTTGCGGACCAGGCGGCGCAGTGTGCCGAGGATCTCCTCGTCGAGGGACTCCACCAGCAGCACCGCCACCGATGCGTCGCCTCGCGCCTTCACCTCGACATCCGGCTGGTGGCGGATGAGTTCCATCGCTCCGGCCCGGGACACCGGGTCCGCGGCGTGGACCGCCACCTCGATGGGCGGTGACGTCATATGTGTCGACATCGCTCCGTTCACTCTCCCCGTTTGTTGTTGTGTTTCCACTCGGATCGAGTCCCGTGGCCCTGCCGGGACATGGCCAGGCAACCACATGGGCACTACAACGAGCAGGCAGTGCGACCGGCAGTCTGCGGCAGAAAACCGCAGATGACTGCCGGTCGGCGTGGTGCGTCAGGGGAGGCGGCATGTGATCGCGTTACGCTCACGAGAACTCACCTGTTCGGTGGGACGAACACCGGCGAGGTGTCAGCAAATCGTCGCGACGGGGTGGGATGAGGGACACATGGTCGGGCACGAACGCACAGGGGGACACGAAGGGATGAGGGCCGGGGGAGCGGGCGCGGCACGCGTGCCCCTCGGCGACATGGTCCGTGAGTGGCGTGAGGCCGTCGGTCTCACCCAGCGGGAACTCGCGGAGGAAGCGGGCGTCAGCGTCCGCGGGCTTCGCGACATCGAGAGCGGCCGCAGCCGCAGCCCCCAGCGAAGAACCCTGCGCATGCTGGCCGACGCGCTGAGTCTCGACGAGCGGGAGTACCGCGCCCTGACGGGGCGGCGGAACGCGCCGGACGTGCCCGAACCCGCCGCCCCTTGCACCCTTCCGGGCCGGTTCGCCGGCTTCACCGGCCGCACCGCCGAGCTGCGCACCGTGCGCGACCTCGCCGAGCGCGCGTCCGGCGGCGGGCTGGCCGAGACGGCTGCCTGTGTCGTCTCGGGTCAGCCGGGCACCGGCAAGAGCACGCTGGCCGTACGGGCCGCCGAGGAGGCCGCGCCCCTGTTCCCCGATGGACAGCTGGCGCTCGACCTCGGGGGCACGCGCGACGCGCCGCCGAGCCCGGAACGTCTGCTGGGCTCCCTGCTCCGGGCGCTGGGACTGCCCGCCGAGCACATTCCCGCCGACGGGGCGGAACGGGAAGCGCTGTACCGGTCGGTGACCCGCGAGCGGTCGGTCCTCGTCCTCCTCGACGACGCGGCGGACGAGGCCCAGGTGCGCCCCCTGCTACCGGTGGGGTCGCGCAGTTTCGCCCTGGTCACCTCCCGCCGCCCGCTCAGTGGCCTGCATGGCGTCGTCCGTCTGCGGCCCGGCCCGATGACCCCGGAGGAGTCCCACGACCTGCTGCGCCAGGGCGTGGGCGGCGCCCGGCTCCGGGCCGAACCCGGCGCTGCCCGGGACCTCGCGGAGTTGTGCGGACATCTGCCCCTCGCGCTGCGCATCGTGTCCAACCGGCTCGCGGCGCGACCCTCGTGGGGCCTGGCTCCGCTCGCCGAGGAGCTGCGCGACGAAGGGCGGCGGCTGACCCGGCTGCGCTCCGGCGACTTGGAGGTCTCCGCCGCGTTCGCGCGCTCCCGCCACAAGCTCAGCCCGGTTACGCGGACGGTTTTCGACCGGCTCGGCCTCGTCCAGATACCGGACTTCGACGCCTGTGTGATCGCGGCGGCCGCCGGGTGCGACCGGCGCAGCGCGGTGGCGGCGCTGGAAGAGCTGGCGGACCTGGGGCTCGTGGAGCCCGCCACCACGTCCGGCCGGTACCGGCTCCACGACCTGCTGCGCCTCTACGCCCGCGAGCGACTGGCCGAGCCCGGCACCGCGGCCCTGCGCATGGCGTTACACGGGTACCTCCGGCGGCTGCTGGCGGCGGGCATGTCCCGCGAGGCCCACGCCGAGGAGATCGCACTGGCCCGCCGCTGGCTGAGACGGGAACAGGCGCATCTCGTCGCCGCGGCGGACCATCACGCCGGTGCACCGCCCCCGCTCCCGGAAGAGCGCTCCGCACCGGGCGCCGCACCAGGGGCTGTACCGGGGATCGCATCGGCGGGCGCCGCATCGGGCAGCGGACCCGCTCGTACCCGTGCCGCCGCCGTGTAGACACGGCCCGGGGCGGTGTGCGGGGTCCATCGGACGGCCGCACCGCTGAGCGCATGCTGTCGGGCCCCAAAGGTCAGTACAGGGCGCCACCGCTCACGACCAGGCGTCCCGCCTTCCGGTACTCGCGCCGCGCGCCCTCCAGCAGGTCGTCCGTGCTCAGCGGGCCGCCGCGGGCGGCCGCGAGGTAGCCCGCGGTGACCGCCGCTCCGCGGATGCCGCCGCCCGCCAGCTCGAACTCGGCCGCGCAAGCCCGCAGCTCCAGATCCGGCGCACACGGGGCGTCCTTCAGGAAGCCCCGCCACAGGGCGAGGCGGTGTTCGGCGTCGGGGAACGGGAAGTCGACGACGAGATCGAGGCGCCGAGTGAACGCCTCGTCGATGTTCCCCCGGAAGTTGCTGGTGAGCACGGCGATGCCGTCGAAGGATTCCAGACGCTGGAGCAGGTACGCGCTCTCGAGGTTCGCGTACCGGTCGTGCGCGTCCTTCACCTCACCGCGCTTGCCGAACACCGCGTCCGCCTCGTCGAACAGCAGGACGGCGTCGGTCCGGTCGGCCTCCGTGAAGACACGTTCGAGGTTCTTCTCGGTCTCTCCGATGTACTTGTCCACGAGCGCCGACAGGTCCACGACGTAGAGGTCGAGCCCCAGTTCGGCGGCCACCACCTCCGCCGAGAGCGTCTTTCCCGTCCCCGAGTCACCCGTGAACAGGGCCACCACACCGCGTCCGCGCCCGCCGCCGGGGCGCAGCCGCCACTCCCGCAGGACCCGGTCCCGGTGCCGCGCCCGGGACACCAGCTCGTGCAGCCGCTCCAGCGGCTCGGCGGGCAGCACCAGGTCCGACCAGTCCACGCCGGGCTCCACGCGCCGGGCATGGCGTTCGAGGGCGGGCGCGGACTGCTGGCGCGCCGCACGCTGCACGTGGTCGGCGGTCAGCCGCCCGCCGTCCAGCGCGGCGAGCCCCCGCGCGGCCGTCACCGCGCGCCCGGCCCGTTCCGGGTCGAGGCGGTAGGCGGAGACGGCGGACGCGAGATCGAACCCGGCCGTCTCCTCCGCCGGGACCGCGTCCGCCCAGGCGTCCGGGGCCGCCCCGGTGTCCGGGGCGTCGAAGGGCGGTACGGGCACGGAGGTCCAGCCGGGGTCGAACGGGTGCGGGCCGAACAGCACGACGGGCACCGGCACCGCCGCGGGCCCGTCCGAAGCATCGCCGGGCGCCGCGGCGCACAGCGCCCGCACCAGCGCCCCCGCCTCCCGCGGAAGCGGCCCCGCCACCACGCCCGCACCCCGCAGTCGCGCTTCCCGCAGCAGCGGACCGACCAGCGCCGCCACCTCATCGGCGGTCCGGGAGGACGGATCGAGACGCAGCACGGGCAGCCCGGCGCCGTTCAGCGCCGAGATCACCGGCCCTGACACCGCAGCGGGCCCGGTCTCGCGTACGTGGACCACTGCCGGGAGGGACGCGGAGCCCTCGTCCCTGACCCGCGCGGCCAGCCCGGCAAGCCGGGGGAAGAACCCCTCACCGGAGGCGCGCTGCCGCTCCCGCCCCCCGCCGGGGGCGTCGAACGCCTCCACGGCGCCGAGCAGTTCCCCGGTCGGGGCGTCGTCCCCGAGCAGATGGGCGACCACCCGCTCCGACACCCTCAGCGCCCGTCCGGGCAGCGGCCGGTCCTCGTCGGCGACGTCCAGCAGCCGGTGCCGCAGCAGCGGAGCGGAGGGGTGGAAACGCGCCCGGGCGGCGGCCGAGTGCGCGGGCAGCCCCGCGAGTTCGACGGCGAGGGAGACGCAGGCGCGCCGGCGGCCCACGTCGTCGTTGAGGTAGCCGTACAGCGGCTCCAGCGACCGGTCCACCTCGGGCGCGGCGGCCACCAGCAGGATGTGCACGTCCAGCGGCAGCAGCCCGAACCGCTCCGCCACCTCGGCCACCCGGTCCCGCCCCGCGTGCTCCTCGCCCCCGGCCTGCCCGCGCAGGACCGGTGCGTAGGCGTCGTCGTCCGCCACCTGCTCCCGCACCGGCGGCGCGTGCAGCAGGTGGTGGGCCGCCTCGGGCGAGACGTACAGGCCCCGCATCGGGTCGCCCGCCGTGGGGTCGCCCTCGCCGCGCCGCGCCACGAGCGCCGCGATCCGCTCACGCAGCAGCGCCAGCCGCGACAGCAGCGGACCGGCCGGATCGGTACCCGCGGCCGCCGTCATGGCAGCTCCGTGCGGGGGCCGGTGCGCAGGGCCGAGTCGTCCGGAGAGCCGGTCGTGCTGCGGACCCGGACCCCTGCCTGGGTGACCGGGGGAGCGGCCTCGAACTCGGGCGACACCGGGAACGGGGTCGTCACGACCACGTCCAGGGACGGCTTCAACTCTCCTCCCAGGGCGGACCAGATGTCCGCGATGGAACGCGACTCCGCCGGTGGTACCGCCGCGCTCACCGGCACCGGGACGCCCAGCTCGGCCAGCACGCCGCCCAGCGCGTCCGGTGGAAGGAACTCGTTGCGCAGCAGACACGCCAGTACGGCCGACAGCAGCCGGTGCTCGTCCTGCGGGTTGGCCGTCCACGCCGTGACCAGGTAGGAGAGCCGGAACCACCGGTAGGGCTGCCGGTGCCTGACCACGACACCGCGATCGTCCCGCAGCGCCATCGGGCCCCGCTCGCGGCGTGACAGCTCCTCCCGGATGTCGTACAGATATGCGTTGACCGCGGGCCCGGTGCGCCGCGCGGCCCAGTCCTTGGTGGGCGCGTCCAGGACCAGTTCGGCGCCCGAACCCGACAGTGGTGAGCGGAGGAGGCCGCGCATCGCCTCATCGATCTCGTGGATCACGTGCTGCCGCTCCTCGTGCCGGTGGTACGTCCTGCCCCCCCCCGGACCGTGGCACCGGTCCGCGGGCAGCCATCCTGCGGGACCTCCACGGGGTTCACCATGTGCGCACGTTCCCCATCGGGGGCAGCGGCCGGTGTCCCCGCGTGCGGCTCACGTCGTCGTTTCGGCCGTGCGCACCGGGCGGCGGTCCTCGGCACGCTGCAGGGCACGGAAGTCGTCGAAGAAGCCATAGCTCCGCGCGGGCTTCCCGTCCTCGCCCTCCTTGACGGTCAGGTTGGAGTACAGGCTGTTCAGCAGCCACGGCTGCTTGCCGGGCCCGAAGTCCTTCACCATCGCCGGTGCCTGCGCCACGCCGTAGGTGGCCACGGCGAGCTGTCCCGTGTCACGGAACTTCTTCATCTGGTTCCGCAGGTAATGCTTGTGGGTCTCGTACCACGGACTCATGGACAGGAAGTCCTGCCACTTCGCTTGCGAGAAGGGGAGCTCGGTCGCCTGCTTGATGACCTGCCACACCTTGGTGTCCGCGGGCAGCTGGTACCGCCGGGCGAACTCGGCGGGGATGGTGTCGCGCAGGTGCTGCTCCCACCACAGGACCAGGGAGAACTCGGTGACCAGGAACTTCTGGTCGTGGCGGAGCGTGGGAAGGATGTAGTCCAGGTACTTTTGCGAGTCCTCGATGGCAGCTACATGCGGGTGGATGTCCACGCCCTCGATCTCCGGGGTCTTCCGGGTGAACTCCATCCACCGATCGGTCGCCGGTGTACGCCAGTCGGGCCTGTCGAGATGGTTGAGGGAGCCCATGTACAGCCGTGTCCGGCAGCGCTTCCCGAAGTGCTTCTTTCGGTACGCGATGACGTGCTGCGCGACCTTCTCGTAGAAGGCGTTCAGCGTCCCGTCGTCGTGGTCCTTCTTCAGGCTCTCGATGAAGGGCTCGTTGGCGAGCGCGAGGATGTCCGCCTTGTCCATGGCGGCGTCCAGCACCTTGTCCACCCGCGCGAGTTCGGCGTCCATCTCCGAGCTGTCCACGGCGGGCATCGGGCGGTGGTTGTAGGGGAACTTCAGCGACAGGATCGTGCCGTACCCCTTGTCGTGCGCGCTCAGAAGCGCCTTGATCGCGGCCTGTTGTCCGGCGGCGGTCTCGTCGAGCTGCGGCATGGGCACGAAGCCGCGCAGCCAGCCCGCGGAGAGGCCCTCCAGCATGGAGAAGTCCATGGTGGAGGGGTCCTCGTTGAAGTTGGCGCCCAGGGCGCCGCTCGGGACGACGGCCCGGTGCCCGGAGGTGTTCCCGGTGCTCTCGCCCTTCCCTCCGGTGCCCTCGCCCTTCGCCTCGGTGTCCTTACAGCCCGCGGTGAGGAGGGCCGCACCGGAGACGCCCAGGAACCACCGGCGCGACAGCCGCCCCTGCCCACTGGACGTCCCGGCCTCGACCGTGCGGTCGGTCTGCATGCGCATGCTCCTGATTCGCCGTTCGTTCGCTCGTCCTCCGCCGACAGGCGCAGGACCCTCCAGTGGTAGGGGACGGGAACGAGGGACGACAAGGAACGCGGGGGCGGCCACGCGGGCAACGGGCGCTGCCCCGCATTCAGAGGAAGAGGCGCAGTGGAAAGGCGTCGGCGATCACGCGGTAGCCCTCGGGGTTGAGGTGCAGATGGTCGCCCGTGTCGAGGTCCGGGCGCAGCCGTCGCGGATCGGCCGGGTCCCGGGTCGCCCGGTCCAGATCGACGACCGCGTCGAAGCGGCCGCTGGTCCGTACCCAGTCGTTGACCCGCTGCCGTGTCGCTTCGCGGTGGCCGGCCGCGTCGTCGTAGGGGGTGTTGCCGCCGAACGGCGTGAGGGTGGCGCCGTAGACGCGGATCCCCTGCGCGTGGGCGCGCACGATGATCTGGCCGTAGGCGGCGATGAGCCGGTCCGCGACGTCCCGCTGGGCGTCGGGGGTGGTGGGGGCGGTCCCGATGTCGTTGATGCCCTCGAAGACGACCAGCGAGGTGACACCGCTCTGCGCCAGGACGTCGCGGTCCAGCCGGGCCAGGCCGTTCGGGCCGAGACCGTCCTGGAGGATCCGGTTCCCGCCGGCCGCCTGGTTGAGCACCGCGGTATCGGCCGTCCTGTGGTCGGCGCGCAGACGGGCCGTCAACTGGTCCGTCCAGCGGTCGTTGTGGTTGCTGGTGGAGCCGCGTCCGTCGGTGAGCGAGTCGCCCAGCACGGCGGTGGCCCTGGTGCGCGCCGGTGACCACACCTCGATGCCGCTCAGGAAGTACCAGTGTTCGACCGAGGCCGCGCCGCTCAGGTCCGCCGCGTCGACCTGGTCGCCGCGCACCATGTGGGAGGCGGTGCGCGAGCCGGGGTGGGAGGTGAGGGCGGTCGACTGCTGTCCGGCGGCCAGGTACACCGTCACGGTGAGGTTCGAGCCCGCGGGCAGCCGGAAGTCCAGCGGATCGGAGACCATCAGGGCGCCCGTCGGCACCGTCGTGGCGGGGCGCCCGTCGAAGGTGACGGGCCGGGAAGTGCCCGGTTCGATCCCACTCGCGCCGGCCCTGCCGCCCGCGGGAAGGGCCACGGAGACGCGGGAGAGGGGCAGGGGCGCCCCGCCGAAGGCGTTGGAGAAGCGGAGCCGCAGGTGGCGGCCGCCCACCGAGACATGAACGGTCTGCCGCAGGGTGCTGTCGGCGAACACCACGCCGTCCTGGGTGTACGGCGGGGGCGGCATGTTGCCCGGCTCGGTCAGCTGCGGCATGGACGTCCACGTCCCCACCCAGTGGCTGCCAGGACCGGGCCCGCTTCCCTCGTCGGCCGACGCGCCGCCCGTCCGGCTCCGCGCGGCACCCTGGGCGATGGACACCAGCGCCACGACGAGGAGAACCGCCACCGGCGGACCAAGTCTTCGAAGAATTCCTCGCACTGCAACGTCCTCTCCATCAGGGGGACTTGACGCACCGACCCTGCCCACTGGAGCGCCGAGGTACCCCAGCTACGATCGGTACGTCGATGATCCCCCTCCGGGGGCTTCGCAAGGAGGACGCTCATGCCTGTACCGGCTACGGCCCGCCGCACCGACACGCCCGCCGTCGCGCTCGGGCCCACCGCCGTGGTCCTCGGTGTCTTCTCCGTCGTCGGTGTCCTCGCCATCGTCGGTGTACTGCCGTCCCTCCTGCTGTCCTTCACCCTCCCCCTGGTGCCCATCGCGGGGGGCCTCGCCGTCGCCCTCGGTGTCATGGGCATCCACCACGCCCGCCGGGGCGCGGGCCGTCTGTGGACGGCCATCGCCGGAACCGCTCTCGGCGGTCTCGGCTTCGGGGGCGTGGTCGCTCTCCTCTTCATGGTCAGCGTCTGAGAGATCGGTTGACTGGCACCCCTCTCGTCGCGATGCGATCGCGCACGCCTCATTCACCTGCGCATATGAAACGCGTCCAGTTCCGATACGTCGGAGGTCTTCCCTAGCTGCTCCAACCCCTGCACCATGCCGGGTAGTTCATCACCAGGCATGGGAGGCACATACGTGACCCCGATGACAGGGAACGGGATCTCTCGAAGAGGTGTGATCGGCTCGGCGGCCGCCGTCGGCACCGCGGGCTTACTGACCGGATCCGCCACCGCCTGGGCCGCGCCCCAGCACTCGGGCGGGTCGGAGGACACGGCCGAACGCATGGCCAGGGCCGCGGCGCTGCGGTGGCGCCGGATGCCCGGCGACTGGAAGGACGGCCCGTTCCTCGCCAACGGACTCCTCGGCGCGCAGGTCTACCGGGGCGCGACGCCCAACTCCGTGAAAGTCATGGTCAGCCACAGCCAGGTGCAGGACCAGCGACCGCAGTGGCGCGCCCCGTACGGCTTCTCCCGGCTGCCCATCGGCCACTTCGACCTCACCCTGGCCGGCGAGGTGACCGGCGTCGACTGGACCCTCGACCTCTGGGACGCCGAGCTGCGCGGCACCGTCACCACCACCCGGGGCAGCGTCCGCTTCTCGATGCTGGTGCACAACGCCCGTACCGCGCTGCTGATCTCCACCCGGCCCAGCGCGGGCGAGCGGGAAGCGGCCTGGTCGTTCACGTGGCTGCCCGCCGCCTCGCCGCGCACCAAGGACAAGCCCGCCGACTACACGGGCAACCCCGACCCGCGCACCGGCTCCGCGGGGGACACCGGATACGTGGAGCAGCCGCTCGTCGCGGGCGGCGGGTGGACCACCGCCTGGCGCGAACGGCGCGTCGGCACCGGCAGGCTGCTGGCCGCACACATCGTCTACCGGTACCCCGGCGACCTGTCGCGCACCACGGAGCTGGCCGTCGCCGAAGTGGCCCGCACACTGTCCGCGGACCCCGACGGCCTGGTGCGCGAACACCGCGCCTGGTGGCACCGCTTCTACCGGCGCAGCCTGCTGTCCGTACCCGACAAACGCCTCCAGGACTTCTACTGGATCCAGCTCTACAAGGCGGCCTGCGCCACCCGGGCCGGCGGGCCCTCGATGTCCGAGTGGGGGCCGTGGTACCCGGAGACCGGCGGCAGCTGGACCGCCGTCTGGTGGAACCTCAACGTGCAGATCGCCACCTGGCTGATCCAGGGGTCCAACCACCTCGAACTCGACTCCGTCACCTCCACCTTCAAGGACTTCGAGAAGAATCTGCCGCTCTCGGTCCCGCCGGAGTACCAGGACGGGCAGACCTACGCCCTCGCCCACCCCTCCGACTGGATGCTGCGCCCCGGCGCCAAGACCGTCGGCATCCCCGGCACCGCCACCAAGACCGACAACAACGGCAACCTCATCTGGGCCATGCACAACGTCTGGCTCAGCTACCGGCACACCATGGACACCCGCATCGTGCGCGACGTCCTCTACCCGATCCTGGTCAAGGCGGTGAACTTCTACGACCACTTCCTCCACGAGGGCTCCGACGGAAAGCTGCACCTGCCGCTCACCCGCTCACCCGAGTGGGCGGACGCCGAGGACTGCACCTACGACCTCTCCCTGCTCCGCTGGGGCTGCGCCACGCTCCTGGACTGCCTGCGGATCCTCCGTACGGACCATCCGCGCGCCGCGCGCTGGCGCGAGATCCTGAAACGCCTGGTGGACTACCCGCGCGACGCGACCGGCGTCATGATCGGCGCCGGGAAACCGCTCACCGAATCCCACCGCCACTTCTCCCACATGCTGTGGCTGTATCCGCTGCACGAGCTGGACCGGGACCGGCCGGGCGACCGGGACATCATGCGGACCACCTTCGACCACTGGATCAAGGACCGTGCCCTGTGGGCCGGTTACAGCTACGCCGCCGCCTCGTCGATGGCCTCGCGGATGAACCGCCCCGAGGAGGCCCTCGACTTCCTCACCTTCTTCACCGGCGGCAACGTCATCAACAACGCCTGGATGACCCCGAACACCATGTACGTCGAGGGCGGAAACCTCGGCATCGAGAGCCCCCTGACGGCGACGCAGTCGGTGCTCGACATGGCCGTGCAGAGCCACGGCGGCGTCGTTCGGGTCTTCCCCTCCGTGTCGCGGCGCTGGCCCGACGCTTCGTTCCAGTCCCTGCGTGCCCAGGGCGCGTTCCTCATCGACGCCGACCGGTCGGGCGGCCGCACCCGGTGGGTGCGCGTCCACAGCGAGGCGGGCGCGCCACTGGTGCTGGACCACGGCATCCGCGGTGCCGTGGACGTAACGGACGAGCGCGGCCGGCGGCTGCGGTACCGGGAGACCGGGCCGGGCCGGATCGAGATCCCGCTCGGCCGGGAGGGGACGGCGCTCGTCGCCCCGCGCGGCGCCCATCCGGACCCGGGGCCGCGCGACGTACCGGCCGTCGGCGACGCCGAGCCGTGGGGGCTCCCGGACTGAGCTATCCGTCCCCCTCGCCGGAATGCCACTCCAGGGCGAACCAGAGTTCCATGCGGACGGCCGGGTCCTGGAGGTCGGCGCCGAGGAGGTCGGCGACCCGCGTCATGCGGTGGCGCACGGTGTTGCGGTGGACCTGTAGCTCGGTGGCCGTACGGTCCCAACTGCCGTGAAACGTCAGCCAGGTGCGCAGGGTGCCCAGCAGTACGGAGCCACCCGGCGTACCGGCCCCGTCGAACGCGGCGAAGCGGGCCCGGGCGAACTCGCGGGCGGCGGCGGGCGGGACGAGGCTGTGCACGGCCGGCGCCGTGGCCTCGTGCACGACGGCCGCCGCACCGGCGGCGATCGCGCGTTGCAGCGCCTGCCCGGCTTGGGCGTCGGCGCGGGGCAGCTCGTCCGCGGGGGAGGGGCTGCTGAAGCCGAGGGTCCACCCGAGGGCGCCGGCCTGCGCGGGCGCGGCCGCGCGGGTTCCCGGTGCGCCGGGGACGAGGGCGCGCAGGGCCGGGCCGTCGATGTGCACGTACGGGGTGCCGAGGGCCGTGCCGAGCGCGGCGAGCTGTGCGGGGTCCGCGCCCGGCCGGGGCGCTCGCGCGGGCCCGCGGGGATCCTGCCGACCGTGCACGACGACCCAGTGGTCGTGCGCCGGGTGTTCCGAGGGTACGAGGGCGGGTGCCACCTCGGCCGGGGTGGCACCGAGCATGAGCCGTACGAGGGCTCCGACACCGTGGCTGTCGGTGCTCAGGGCGTGCCGAGGGCTGGTGAGCAGGGCCAGCAGGACGGTCGCCGTGCTGGTCACCTGGCGGTGGACCAGCGACGGGGCGGTGGCGGCGGCCTGGCCGAGGGCCAGTGGCGTGGTGGTGCCGTCGGCGCCGGGCAGCGTGTGTACGGTCAGATGCACACCGTCGTGGTGGTCGGCCGCCGCCGCGGGAGGCGGCGGCCCGCCCGCGGCCCGGCCGGTGGCGGGGCGGGCGGCCGTACGGGCGGTCGTACGCACCGCGAGGTCGCGCAAGCGGCCGGGGGCGGGCTCCGGGGGGCGCCGGCCCGCGCGGAACAGCTCGTTGCCCTGGCCGTCGAAGAGGACCGCCCAGGTGCCGGTGTGGGTGCTGAGCTGGGTGAGTACGGCCTGCAGCGCGTCCGGACGGGCGGCGGCCGACGCGAGGGCCGACTGCGCTCGGGAGATCGTCTTCAGATCGCGGTTGCGGGCCTCGGCGATGGCGGCGTAGGTCGCCCGGCCCACGGCGACGAACGGGGTGTGGCGCGGCAGCCGCAGCAGCGGCAGCCCATGGCGGTCGCACGCGGCGATGAGAGCGGCCGGCACCTCCTCGTGCACCGGGGCGACACCGAAGCCGAGGGCGGCGACCCCGGCGGCCACCACCTGCGCCACGTAGGTGTCGACGCCGTCCGCGTCCTGCGGCAGCCGCACTCCGGCGGTGAGGAGGAGTTCGCCGCCGACCAGGTAGGGCGTGGGGTCCTCGATCTCGGTGGTGCCGACGGTCCCGATGCGCCGGTCCTCGGCGGGGCCCGCGACCTGGCGCAAACCCAGCGAGGGGTCGGCGAGCAGCACGCCGAGGGGGACGGACGCCTCATCGGCGGCCTCATCGGCGGCCGGGTCGGCGCCCGTCGTACGGCATGGTTCGCGCTCGATCACAAGGCAGGGATCCTCTCATCCTCCGGCCCCGCGCCGGGGTGTCGGATTCGTCCAATGGACGGCCGCCCATCGGCCGAATCCTCGGGTTCAGCGCCAGTGTGCACCTGGATAGCGTCATGTATCACCCCACGACCGAAGGAATTGACTCAGTGACCGCTTCGCCCCGCCGCACCGACCAGGCCGCCGGGAACACCTCCGCGGAGGAACGACGGCTGCGCCGCGAGCTCGCCGCGGTCTACCGCCTGGTGGCGCACTTCCGGATGACCGACCTGATCTTCACGCACATCAGCGCCCGCGTGCCCGGCCCCGAACAGCACTTCCTGATCAACCCCTACGGTCTGCTCTTCGAGGAGATCACCGCGTCGAACCTGGTCAAGATCGACCTGTCCGGCCACCCGGTCGAGGAGACCCCTCACCCCGTCAACCCCGCCGGGTTCGTCATCCACAGCGCCGTCCACGCCTCCCGGGCCGACGCCCACTGCGTCCTGCACACCCACACCAGGGCGGGCTGCGCCGTCGCCGCCCAGGAGGACGGCCTGCTGCCGCTCAACCAGATCTCGATGGAGTTCTACGGCAGGCTCGGGTACCACGACTACGAGGGCGTCGCCCTCAACCTCGCCGAACAACGACGGCTCGTCGCCGATCTCGCCGGCCACCCGGCGATGATCCTGCGCCACCACGGCCTGCTGACCGTCGGGGAAACCCCCGGCCAGGCGTTCCTGCGCATGTACTACCTGGACAAGGCGTGCGAGATCCAGGTCGCGGCGACGGCCGGGGGCGCGAAACCGATCACCCCTCATCCGGACATCTGCGAGCTGACCGCCCGTCAACTCGGTGGTGAGGACGAGAGTTCCGACCTCCGGGACGACAAGGCGTACGACCTGGCCTGGTCGGCGATGCTCCGGCTCGTCGAACGCATCGCGCCCGACTGCAAGGACTGAGAAAGGACGGAGAGAAGGGTCAGGAGTGCGGCTGGCCGGACTCGGCGGCGCGCTCCGCCTTCTTCTCCTTGATCCGCGCCGCTTCCTTCCGCACCTCGGCCTGGGTGGCGCGCTCCTTCTCCAGCCACTCGGGCCGCTCCGCCTTCAGGGCGTCGATCTGCTCGGTGGTGAGGGGGTCGGTGATGCCGCCGCGCGCGAGACCCGCGATGGAGGTGCCCAGCTTCGCCGCGACCACCGGCCGGGGGTGCGGGCCGTTGCGGCGCAGCTCCCGCAACCACTCGGGGGGATCGGCCTGGAGGGCGTTCAGTTCGGCCCGCGAGACGACACCCTCCTGGAACTCGGCGGGGGTGGCCTGGAGGTACACACCCAGCTTCTTCGCCGCGGTCGCGGGCTTCATCGTCTGGGTGGTCTGGTGCGACTTCATGGTGTCAAGGGTATCGAGCGCGTAGGCGGCCCCGGACCACGGCCCGGGGCCGTGCGACCGGTAGCCTGGCGGGGTGACAGGCTCGGAAGAATCCCCTTCGTTCCGGCTCGCGTACGTCCCGGGGGTGACGCCCGCCAAGTGGGTGCGGATCTGGAACGAGCGCCTGCCCGACGTCCCGCTCGCCCTCGTCCCGGTGACCGCCGCCGAAGCGCCCGAGGTGCTGCGCGACCGCGGCGCCGACGCGGGGCTCGTGCGGTTGCCGGTCGACCGTACGGTGTTCAGCGCGATCCCCCTCTACACCGAGACCACGGTGGTCGTGGTGCCGAAGGACCACGTCGTGGCGGCGGTCGACGAGGTGTCCGCCGACGATCTGGCCGAGGACATCGTGCTGCACCCCCTCGATGACGTGCTCGGCTGGGAGCGGCCGCCGGGGCGGCCCGCGATCGAGCGCCCCGCCACGACGGCGGACGCCATCGAGCTGGTGGCGGCCGGGGTGGGGCTGCTGGTCGTGCCGCAGTCGCTCGCCCGGCTGCACCACCGCAGGGATCTCACGTACCGGCCGGTCACGGACGCGCCCGAGTCGAGCGTCGCGCTGTCGTGGCCGGAGGACGCGACCACCGACCTGGTGGAGGACTTCATCGGGATCGTCCGCGGGCGGACCGTCAACAGCACCCGGGGCCGCACGCCGCCCCCGGCGCAGCCGAAGCGCAAGCCCGCGGCGGGGAAGACGGCCTCCGGCAAGGCGGCGGGCAAGACAGCGGCGGGCAAGCCGGGGTCCGGCAAGGCGGCCGGGAAGAACCCGCGGGGCCGTTCCGCGGCCCCCAAGAGCGGCGGCAGGCGCGGCAGGCCCCGCCGCCGTTCCTAGCCGGGTCCGGGGCCCGGCGCGCCGGAGCGCAGGCCGTCCATGACCAGGTCCAGAAGCCGTCCGGCGCGTGACTGCCAGTCCCCGTGCGGATCGATCTGCCAGAGTCCGGCGATGGCGAGCATGAAGTCGTCGGGGGTGACCCCCGGACGGATGGTCCCGGCCTCCTCGTTCGCCGTCAGCAGGAGCGTGACGGCCGAGGTCAGCGGGCCGCGTGCCAGGTTGACCAGGCCGCCGTGCGCGCTGGTGGCCTTGTGCAGCGCGGCGGCCAGGCCCGCCTTGGTCATGGCGTACTGGGCGAGGCGGTCCATCCACTCCCGCAGCGCCCGGTCCGGTGCGCGGGTCCGGAGCAGCTGGGCCGCGGCGTCGGCGACCTGCTGCACCTCGTAGCGGTAGACCTCCAGGACAAGGGCCTCCCGGTTGGGGAAGTTGCGGTAAAAGGTGCCCTGCCCGACGCCCGCCTTCTTCGCGATCGTGCTCAGTGGGGCGCACGCCGAGCGCGTCAGCTCCACCAGGGCCACTTCCAGGATGCGCTCGCGATTCCGTTGCGCGTCCGAGCGCAGTGGGTTGTCCTTCCGCTCCCGCACTCGTCCTCCTCTCGGGAATCGCCGCCGGGCCGCCCTTGTTCGACCGGACAGCTGTCCGATAGATTCAAAGCCACCGGACAGCTGTCCGCTTAGAGCTACCATAGCGACCGGCGCCTGGCCAGAGCGAATGGCCGGGTGCCGGTCGCCACCGTTCGTTCTGCCCGGACCTTCCCGGGACCTCCCGCACCGTCGTCTGCCCCGATCATCTCGCTCGACGCGCACCAGCTACGCGAAAGAAGGCTGATCATGGCCCCAGCCCCCTCGACGTCCAGCGCCATCACGCTGAACATCAACGGCGAGAAGCACACGCTGCCCGTCGACCATCGCACCACCCTGCTCGACGCCCTGCGCGAACGCCTCGATCTGACCGGCACGAAGAAGGGATGTGACCAAGGTCAGTGCGGCGCCTGTACCGTGCTGATCGACGGTCGCCGAGCCGTCTCGTGTCTCCAGCTCGCGGTGGCCGCCGAGGGGCGTGAAGTCACCACCATCGAAGGCGTGGCCGACGGGGAGGACCTGCACCCGGTGCAGCAGGCGTTCCTCGACCTGGACGGCTACCAGTGCGGCTACTGCACCCCCGGGCAGATCTGCTCGGCCATCGCCGTGATCGAAGAACACGCGGCGGGCTGGCCGAGCGCCGCGACCCAGGATGTGAAACCCCAGGCGGAAGTGCAGCCGCTCACCGCGGAGGAGATCCGGGAGCGGATGAGCGGCAACCTGTGCCGATGCGGCGCGTACGTCTCGATCGTCGAGGCGGTCGCGCGGGCGGCGGAGGCCGCGCGGCCCGGCGGCTCGGGCGACGGAATCGACGGAATCGGCGCGGCGGAAGCGGGAGCAGCGGTATGAGGGAATTCGGATACGAGCGCGTGCACGACGTCTCCGGGGCGGTGGCCCTGCTCGGCGACGACCCCGACGCGCGCTACCTCGGCGGCGGCACCAACCTCGTCGACCTGATGAAGACCGGGGTGGAGCGCCCTGCGCGGCTCATCGACGTGCGTGACCTGCCC
The DNA here is from genome assembly GCF_044332925.1 of Streptomyces sp. NPDC021212. NCBI lineage: Bacteria > Bacillati > Actinomycetota > Actinomycetes > Kitasatosporales > Streptomycetaceae > Streptomyces > Streptomyces sp. NPDC021212. Next base: position 56,937 of record NZ_JBIRPZ010000002.1, on the reverse strand, counting down.
CTGGACCGGATCGAGGCCACGCCGGAGGGGGGTCTGCGGATCGGCGCGACCGTCACCAACAGCGACCTCGCCGCCCACCCCGACGTCCGTACGCGCTACCCGGCGCTGGCCCAGGCCGTGCTGGCCGGAGCCTCCGGCCAGCTGCGCAACATGGCCACGGTCGGTGGGAACCTGCTCCAGCGCACCCGCTGCGGCTACTTCACCGACACCGCCAAGCCGTGCAACAAGCGGATTCCCGGCAGCGGTTGTCCCGCCGTCGAGGGCGAGAACCACAACCACGCGATCCTCGGCGCCTCCGAGCACTGCGTGGCCATCCACCCCTCGGACATGGGCGTGGCGCTGACCGCCCTCGACGCCGTCGTCCACTACGAAACGGCGGGCGGGCCGGGCGAGTTGTCGTTCGGCGAGTTCTATCTGCCGGTGGGGGACACCCCGCACCTGGAGACCGCCCTGCCGCCCGGCGCGCTGATCACCGGCATCACGCTGCCGCCCACCCCGGTCGCGGCCCACTCCCGCTACCGCAAGGTGCGCGAGCGCGCCTCCTACGCGTTCGCCATCGGCTCGATCGCCGCCGCCCTCGACATCCGGGACGGTGTCGTCCAGGAAGTGCGCCTCGCCTTCGGCGCGGTGGCGTCCCGGCCGTGGCGCGCCCGCGAGGCCGAGCGGGTGCTGACCGGGGGCCCGGCGACCGGCGAGGCGTTCGCCGCCGCCGCGGACGCCGAACTGGCGGCCGCCGAGACCCTGCCCGGCAACGGATACAAGGTGACGCTGATGCGCAACCTCGTCGTGGCCATACTGACCGAACTCTCCGAGGAGGCCGTCCGATGACCACGACGACCGGAACCGCCGCCGTCACCCCGTCCGTCGGAGCCGCGCGCACCCGCGTGGAAGGCCGGGAGAAGGTCACCGGAGCGGCCCGCTACGCCGGTGAGATCCCCTTCGCCGACCTGGCCCACGGCTGGCTGGTGGTGTCCACCATCGCCCGTGGCCGCATCCGCTCGGTGGAGTCCGAAGCCGTCGAGGCGATGCCCGGCGTCGTCACCGTCCTGCACCACGGGAACGCGCCCCAGGTCGACGGCGAGTACGTCGGCCTGCTGGGGAAGCCCGACCCGACCGTCACGCTCTTCCAGAACGACCGGGTGCCGTTCGTGGGCTGGCCGGTGGCGCTCGTCGTCGCGGAGACGCCGGAGCAGGCCAGGGAGGCTGCCGAGGCGCTGGTCGTCCACTACGACGAGGAGCCGCACGACGTCGCGTTCTCCGCCGGGCACCCCGGTGCGCACAAGCCGGAGGACGCCGGGGCCGAGACCGAGAAGGGGGACCTCGAGGCCGGGCTCGCCGCGGCGGCCACCGTCGTGGACGCGGAGTACACCACTCCGGAAGAGCACCACGCCATGATGGAGCCGCACGCGGCCACCGCCCGCTGGGAGGGCGGCCGGCTGGAGATCGTCGACTCCAACCAGGGCAGCATGTGGGTGGCCGACGAGCTGACGAAGATGTTCTCCCTCGACCCGGGCACGGTGCGGGTGAGGTCCGAGCACGTCGGCGGCGGCTTCGGCTCCAAGGGGCTCCGCCCCCACCAGGTGGCCGCGGTGATGGCCACGACCGTCCTGCACCGCCCGGTCCGGGTGGTCCTGACGCGCCGCCAGATGTTCTCCATCACCGGCTACCGCAGCCCCACGGTGCAGCGGGTCCGGCTCGGCGCCGACGCGGACGGGCGGCTGTGCGCGTTCGACCACCAGGCCCTCAGCCTCACCTCGACCGTGCACGAATTCATCGAGCGCAGCGCCGACTACGGGCGCGCCATGTACGACGCCGACGCGCACCACACCGTCAACCGCGTGGTGGCCCTCGACGTGCCGACGCCGACCTTCGTGCGCGCGCCGGGCGAGGCCCCGGGCTCGTTCGCGCTGGAGTCCGCGCTCGACGAACTCGCCGAGAAGTGCGGCCTGGACCCGATCGCGCTGCGGGCCCGCAACGAACCCCAGGCGGGCCCCGTATCCGGGCTGCCGTTCAGCACCCGCAGGCTGATCGACTGCTTCGAGGAGGGCGCCCGCCGGTTCGGCTGGGCGGACCGCGACCCGCGTCCCGGGCTGCGCCGCGAGGGCCGCTGGCTGCTCGGGACCGGCACGGCGGCGGCCACGTTCCCCTCGAACGCCATGCCGTCCACGGCGGCCGTGACCGCCGAGGTGGACGGCACTTTCACGGTCCGGATCACCGCGGCCGACATCGGGACCGGCGCCAGGACCGCGCTGACCCAGATCGCGGCGGACGCGCTGGAGGTGGAGCCGGGCCGCGTCCACATGCGGATCGCGGACAGCGACTTCGGCCAGGCGATGATCGCCGGCGGCTCCATGGGCACCCGCTCCTGGGCCTGGGCCGTCACCTCCGCGGCCAAGGAGCTGCGCGAGCAACTGGCCCTCGGCGGCGGCATCCCGGAGCAGGGCATCACCGCGCGGTCGAACACGGCCGAGGCCATCGGCGCCCTCGCCCAGAAGGAACGGCACTCCTACGGAGCGCAGTTCGCCGAGGTCGCCGTGGACACCACCACGGGCGAGGTCCGCGTGCGCCGCATGCTCGGCATCTTCGCGGCGGGCAAGATCGTCAACCCCCTGACCGCGCGCAGCCAGCTCCGCGGCGGCATCGTCTGGGGCCTGTCCATGGCGCTGCACGAGGAGGCGGTCAGGGACCGGGCCTTCGGCGGCCACGTCGGCCCCGACCTCGCGGGCTACCACGTCGCCGCGCACGCCGACGTGCCGCCCATCGAGGTGGGCTGGGTGGACGACCCGGACCCGGACGACCCGGTCGGCATCAAGGGCATCGGCGAGGTCGGGATCGTCGGAGCGGCGGCGGCGATCGCCAACGCCGTCTGGCACGCGACCGGGGTACGCCACCGGAACCTGCCCATCCGTCCCGACCGCGTCCTGCTGGCGGGCACCGCCCCGGGTGGGGACGGGGATGCTTGACATCGCCGCCGAGCTGAACCGGTGGGTCGAGGAGGGCCGGGACTTCGCCGTCGCCACCGTCGTGGCCGTCGGTGGCAGCGCGCCGCGGGGTCCCGGCGCCGCCCTCGCCGTCGACGGCGAGGGCACGGTCATCGGCTCGGTCTCCGGCGGGTGTGTGGAGGGGGCGGTGTACGACCGCTGCGTCCAGTCGCTCCAGGACGGCGAGACGGTCCTGGAGCGGTTCGGATACAGCGACGACGACGCCTTCGCGGTGGGGCTGACCTGCGGCGGGGTGCTGGAGGTCATGGTCACGCCGGTGCGGGCGGACGCGCCGGGCCGGACGGTGTTCGCGGCGGCCCTCGCGGCCGCCGCCCGCGGGGAGACGGCCGCGGTCGCCCGGGTGTCCCGGGGCCCGGCCGAACTCCTCGGCCGGGCGCTGTTCGTCCGCCCCGACGGCTCGTACGAGGGCGGCCTCGGCGGCGCTCCGGAGCTGGACCGTACGGCGGCGGACGAGGCGGGCGCACTGCTGGCCGCGGGCCGCACCGGCGCGTTCACCCTGCCGGAGGATCCTGGTCCGACGGTGTTCGTCGAGTCGAGCGTGCCGCCGCCCCGGATGATCGTCTTCGGTGCGGTGGACTTCGCCTCGGCGCTGGCGCGCACGGGCAAGTTCCTCGGCTATCACGTGACCGTGTGCGACGCCCGCCCCGTCTTCGCCACCCGGGTGCGCTTCCCCGAGGCCGACGAGATCGTGGTCGACTGGCCGCACCGCTATCTGCGGAGCACGGCGACCGACGGCCGCACGGTGCTGTGCGTGCTCACCCATGACGCCAAGTTCGACGTTCCGCTGCTGGAGGAGGCCCTGCGGCTGCCGGTAGCGTTCGTCGGCGCGATGGGTTCGCGCCGCACCCACGAGGACCGCACCCGCAAGCTCCGCGAGGCCGGTCTCACCGACCGTGAACTGGCCCGGCTGCGCTCGCCGATCGGCCTCGACCTCGGCGCCCGTACGCCCGAGGAGACCGCCCTGTCCATCGCGGCGGAGATCGTCGCGGCGCGGCGGGGTGGCACGGGCGTGCCGCTGACCGGCTCGGGGACGCCCATCCACCACGACGGGGAGGCGGGGGCACACGTGGCCGCGTGACTCCTGGGCACCCGATGAAGATCATCTCTGGTTGACAGCGATCCGGCGTGACGGAAAGGCTCGTCACGTCGTGTATCGCCTGAATGCCACGGAGTGATCCTTCCCGGATGCCTTCGTACTACGTGGCTTCCGATATCGGTGGCACCTTCACCGACACCGTCGTGATCGACGGCACCGGACGCGTCGGCCGGTACAAATCCTCCACCGTTCCCGACAACCCCGCCGAAGGGGTGCTGGGCACCCTGGTCGACGCCGCCGAGGAGCGCGGCGTCGACTTGGGCGAACTGCTCGCGGACGTCGAGATGTTCGCCCACGGCACCACGATCGCCACCAACGCCATGCTCGAAGGCCGCACCAAGAAGGTCGGCCTGATCCAGACCCGTGGCTTCGGGGACACCCTGACGACCATGCGCGGGTTCAAGGGGACCGGACTCGAAGAGGAGGAGATCAAGCGGTTCCGCACGCTGGTCAAACAGCCTCCGGCCGTGCCCCGTTCGCTGACCGAGGAGGTCACCGAGCGCATCGACTACGCGGGCCGGGTCGTGTGCCCGCTGGACGAGGACGACGTGCGGCGCGCCGTGGCGCGGCTGCGGGACGCCGGGGCCGAGGTGTTCGCCGTCTCGCTGCTCTGGTCCTTCGCCAACGACGCGCACGAGCGCCGGGTCGGCGAGATCGTGGCCGAGGAGGTGCCCGGGGCGAGCGTCACGCTGTCGAGTGAGTTCCTGCCGCGGATCGGGGAGTACGAGCGCACCCTGACCACCGCGGTCAACGCGGGCCTGCGCCCGCTGCTGGGGGCGTCGCTGGACAGCTTCGAATCCACCCTGGCCACGGCGGGCCTGCGGACCGGACCGCTGCTCATGCAGTCGGGCGGCGGGCTCGCGACCTTCGCCGAGGCGGAGAAGCGCGCGGCGGCGGCCGTGATGTCCGGGCCGGTCGGCGGGGTGGTCGCCTCCCAGTCCCTGGGCAGCCGCGACCAGCACCGCAACATCGTCACCACCGACATGGGCGGCACCAGCTTCGACGTCGGGCTGGTGCTGGACGAGCGTCCCGTCATGTCCCACACCACCCGTCGGCTTCGCATGCGGCCCGGTCACCGGCGACGGCGTGAACGCCCTGGTCGAGCGGTTCATCGACACCTACGAGGGCCGGTTCGGCAAGGGCTCGGCGTTCCGTACGGGTCCACGACGCGCTCACCGCCGTCGCCTACGTCTGCCCGCACTGTGTGACATCCCTGTGGGTCGACACGGAGCCGGTCGCGGGCAAGCCCTGGCGGGACTTCGCGCAGCGCGCCTGAGCGGGGTCTCCTGAGCGGCGCCCCTTGAGCGACGTGACGCACGCCCGGCGCCCCCGCGGGGGCGCCGGGCGTGCGTCACGTCAGTCCTGTGGGGTGCCGGCGGGAAGCTCGCGCCAGGTCACCGTGGTGCGGGTGTGGAACGCCCAGTCGAGCATCTTCTTCGCGTCCGGGTACCGCTTGCTGTCGCCGAGCAGCACCCCGACGACCGTCCGGCCGCTGCGCTTGGCGGCGAACACGATGCACTTGCCGGCGGCGGTGCCGGTACCGGTCTTGATGCCGATGGCGCCGTTGTACGAGCCCAGCAGCTTGTTGCTGTTGGTCCAGTAGTAGTACCTGGTCCGGCCGTTGGCCGCCGGGGCCTTCTGCTCGGTGTCGACGGTCTTGACGACGTTGCGCAGGGTGGCGTTGCCGAGCGCGTGCCGCGCCAGCTTCGACAGGTCGCGCGCGGTCGTGTAGTTGGAGCCGTGCGTGGAGATGCCGTCGAACGAGTCGTACCGGGTCCTGGTCATCCCCAGCGCGTCCGCCTTCTTGTTCATCTTGGAGATGAACGACTTGGTGCGCTTGGCGGTGGTGCTCCCGCTGCCGAAGGTGTCGGCGAGGGCCATCGCGGCGTCACAGCCGGACGGCAGCAGCATGCCGTACAGCAGCTGCCTGACGTTGAGCTTGTCGCCCTTCTTCAGGTCCGCCGCGCTGCCGCCGCTGGTCCTGATGTAGTCCAGGTACGCCTGCTTGACGGTGACCTTCTTGTTGAGGTTCACCCCGCGGGTGTCGAGCACCACGACCGCCGTCATGAGCTTGGTGATGCTCGCCATCTGGCGCTTGGCGTCCGGGCCCTTGCTCCACAGCTTCTTGTTCGCGCCGCTGTCGAGCAGATACGCGCCCTTGGCGCTGATGCCGGACGGTCCGGCGGCGGCCTGCGCCGCCGGGGCGGCCGGTGCCGCCTGCGCGGCGCCCGCCGGTAAGGCGACGGCCAGCGCCGCCGTGGATGCGATGACCGCCGCTCCCCAGCGGCGGACCGCTACACCCCCATGTCTTCCCATACGCCTTCGCTCTCCTCACATGATGGGTTGGGCGCCCGCATCGTCTCACCGCAGGAGAAATGGCGATGTGTCAAGGTGTCACCTTTTGGACATCACCCAGTCGTAGGCCGCCCGCGCGTCGAACTCCCGCTGCCCGCCACGGAAGATCAGCCCGGCGGAGTCGTACCACGAACCGTCGCCCGGGTCCTCGGGGCTCGCCGGGTACGGAACGGCGATGCAGCGCATCCCGGCCCGCCGCGCCGCCTCCACCCCGGGCCCGGCGTCCTCGACCACCACACAGTCGGCCGGATCGGTGGCCAGCAGGCGCGCGGCCGCCAGGAACACATCCGGTTCGGGCTTGCCGCGCCCGATCTCCTCCGCGGAGACATACAGCGGCAGCAGCGCGTCCAGACCTGTGGCGGTCAGCGCGGCCTCGATCGCGGGCCGGGAGGAGCCGGACGCGACGGCGATCGAATGCCCGGCGGAGTGCAGCCGCTCGGCGAACGCCCGCATCTCGGGAAAGACGGTGGTGGCGGTGCGGACCAGTTCCAGGTAGTGGCCGTTCTTGACGGCGAGCAACTCGTCCACCGGCGCGTCGATCGCGTACCGCTCGCGCAGGGTCTCCAGGGTCTCGCGGGTGCCGATCCCGATGAACTGGGTGTGCTCCTCCCAGGTGAAGCCCGTGATGCCGTACCGGGCGAGGGTGCGCCGGCCCGCCTCGTAGTAGTTGGGCTCGCTGTCCACGAGCGTGCCGTCAAGGTCGAAGATCACGGAAGGGAGACACGGCGCGGAAGTGCTGATGTCCATGGGCACCAGCATGCCGGGTACGGACCGGCGCGCCGCACCCGGCATGATCGGCTAGCGCCGGAACTCCGCGTCGGGGCAGCTGTCGGGGTCGTCCTGCTCGAAGAGCACGGGCTCCTGCGGAGTGCCGCTCACCACCAGGCGCTGGTCCTCCGTCGGCACGTCCTCGTCGAGGCTGCCCCCGTCGAAGCTCAGTTCCACTTCGGGGATGCGCTCCCCGTTGGTGGCCTCCGTCGCCTCGTAGGCCCAGCTGCCGCGGCCGTCGAAGCGGCGTTCGTCGTCCAGGAAGGGGTCGTACGGCCAGTGGCGCACCGCGAGCTGCCCATCGGGGTGGAGAGTGACACGCATGCCGTCGGGGCCTCGGTAGGCCCCGGGCAGGGCGGTCTCGGACACCTTGGCGTTGGGTCGCGGACATTCCCCCGACACGGCGTTCAGCACCCCGATGCACCCCACCGGAAACATCAGGCATACCATCCCGATCAGCGTGAAACGGAGCGGGCGGTTGCGCCAGAGCTTCCGGAAGCGTCCTGGCTCCTCGGTCTTCGTCACGTGATCAGCCTGTCAGTGCTCGGCCGGATCGATGCGCTCGGTCCAGACCATCCGTTCCTTGATGTCCGCTGTGGGCCCGCTGTCGTGGTTGAAGCCCTCCTGCCATTTCTGGTAGCCGGGCATGAACGACTCCATGTTGGTGTCGTTCTTCACGGTGTACTGCACGATCAGCTTGCCGTCGGCGTCGGTGCCCTTGACCTCGTAGTCGATGTCGTAGGAGCCGAGCAGGGACTGCGCCTCGTTGGTGTCGCCGCCCCAGAGGTTGTCTATTCCGGACAGCCCGGCCATGTCACCCGCGTACGTACCCACCTGTCCGAGGAACGACTTCCCGGCGATCCTGTGGTGCAGCCTGCCCTCCGCATGGCCCCCGTTCCACGCCTCTACGGTCTCGCTCCGGATCTTGCTCATGCTCTCGCTCTCGCGGAGCTGCTTGACGAACGGGTCGTGCTGGGAGAACTGGTACTGGTCGTCCCCCGTCCCGGCGACCCAGTTGGCCAGGAGGGTGCGGGGGGTGAGGTGGTTCTTCCCCGGGGTGGGGTCCAGGCCGTTCAGCTCGCGGCCGATTTCGTCGAATCGGTCCGTGCTGATGCCGCCGGTGTGGTTGATGTCCGTGCGGAGCTTCTTGGTGTTGAACCACAGGTCGGTGCCGATATTGTCCATCAGGGTGACGGACAGGTTCTGGTCGGCCTCGAATGCGTCGCGGAGGATCAGATCGAGCTTCTTCTGGGCGGCGTCGAGCTTCTTGCCCTCCTTGTCGGAGAGGTTTTCCTGTACATCGCAGGCGCTCCCCAGGATCACCTTGGCCTTCGGCCCGACGTACATTCCCTCCTCGCCGAATCCCTTCACCGCCTCGTGCAGCCGTTTCTGAATCGCCTTCAGCTCTCCCGCGCCATCTTCGATGGACCTGCGCACCGCGTCGACGACCTTGGCGGCGGCGGTCGCCTGCCGCTGGATATCGTCGATCTGCGCCCAGGCGTAGGGGGCGGCCATGCCCTCCCAATACCCCTTGTCCCGTAGGGGCTTGAGTACCTCGTCGTGGATCTTGTCGTCGAGGTTCTTGATCTTTTCGTGGACGCCCTTCCACTTCGTCGCCAGAGTGTCCAGGGCGGCGAAGTCGGCCGTACTGAAATCCTGGTAGAAGTCCTCGTAGTAGTGAACCATCAGTACCTCCAAATGGAGGAAGTCGAAGGATCCTGGGGCAGACTCTGGTCCTTGAGATAGGGGCTCTGTTTTCCCCCGCCGAAAGAGTCTCCCGTGTCCTTGTCCTGCTTCACATGCGTGTTGGCCGCCAGGCGCAGGCTTTCGGAAATGTGGGCGAGCCAGGCGGTGACCGTACCCGCCTGCTCCTCCCAGTGCTTGTGTGAACGCTTCAGCGCGCTCTGCGCCTGGAGGCCGTCCACCGCCTTGGCCGCCGTGGCCGTCGGCTCCTCCAGGGACGCCGCCTGCTTGTGGAGCGTGTCGTAGACCTCGTCCGCCTTGCCGGCCGCACCGCGCAGCACGCTGGGCGCGATCGCCAGGTTCTGCGGCACCGGCCCTTGCACACCGGGGGCAAGGGGCCGCTTGGGGGCGGGTGCGGTGGGGTCGTAGATGTTGCTCCGGCCCGGTTGGGAAGCCAGAGGTGGTGGTGCGAAGAAGCCGTCGCGGACCGGAGATTTGCCCGGCGGTAGCGGCAGCTCACTGTCCTTCGGCTCGGGCAGGTCCTCGTTGCTCATGGATCCCCCGGTTTTGAGCACGGCAAAGCTGTCTATATGTTAAGCCGATCTTCGGTCTGACTGTGGGAGGGTACGGCGTCGCGCACACGGTAGGGGGCGGCAAGTCAACGACGTGATCAGGACCGGCGGCGGGTCCCGGCGGTCTGCCCCACGGCGTCGACCAGCGGCAGCATCCGATGGCGCACCCGCTCCCGGAGCACCATCTCGGTGCGCGTGCGGACCACCCCCGGAAGCCGGATCACCCGCTGCACGACGTCCTCCAGATGCTCGTTGTCCCGCGCCACGGCCCGGGTCAGCAGATCTCCGGCGCCCGTGGTCGAGAACACCTCGATGATCTCCGGGACAGTGGCCAGCGCGTCGCCCACGTCGTCCAGATGGCCCTGGGTGACCTCGATGTGCACGAAGGCCAGCACCGGATGGCCGAGCGCGGCGGGGGAGAGCGACGGCCCGTAGCCGGTGATCACGCCCTCCCGCTCCAGCCGGTCCAGCCGCGCCTGCACGGTGCCACGGGCGACGCCCAGGAGCCGGGCGTACTCACGCACGCTGGTGCGCGGCTGCTCCAGCAGCAGCCGAAGGATCTTCGCGTCGAGCGCGTCCACCGCGTCCCCCGGTGCGGACATGGGCCATCGGCTCCCTCATGGTCGGTCCATTCGCCCGGTGACTGTACCAATGGCCCAGCGATACGGCGATCGCTTGAGCCGATGGCGGCGGGGTGCTTCTCTTGTGGGTAGATGGCGTTGCGCTGGGCTGCGCCGGACGGCAAGGAAGCCGCATCCGGGTCCCCGCAGCGCCTTTGTCATGCCCGGACTTATCGACGTGAAAGGACAGGTCACGGCGGTGCTGCGCGATTTTCGGACGGTGGCGGGGCTGTGCGCCACGATGTTCGCCGCCCCGGATCCGGGCTTGCGGCGGCTGCGGATCTCGGCGCGCGCCGTCCTCGGCGTCGGCGCGGCGGTCGCCGCGGTGGCGTGGGCCGGGCTGCCCCTGTCCGCCGCGGTCGTGGGCGGCCTCGCGGCGCTCCTCGCGCTCTTCACGGTGGCGGACCCGACGGTACGGCGGCAGGCCGTCACCACCGCGCTGCTCCCGGCCGTCGGCCTCCCGGTGCTGGCGCTGGCCGCCGTACTGCACCGGGATCCGGCCGGGCGCGACGCCGCCTTTCTCGCGGTGGTCTTCTGCGGTGTCGCGGCCCGGCGGTGGGGGCCGCGCGGCAACGCCCTCGGCATCTTCGCGTTCATGATGTTCTTCGCGGCCCAGTTCCTGGAGGCGGAGCGGCGGGAGCTGCCCGTGCTGGCGGTCGCGGTGTCCCTGGGCGTGGCGGTCGCCGCTCTCGTCCGGTTCGGGGTGTGGTGCGTCGAGCGGCGCACGCCCGGGGCGCCCGCCGCCGCGCCCGCGCCGCCCGCCGGGCAGGGCCTGGCGCGGCCCGCCACCCGGCAGGCGTTCCAGGCGGCCGCCGCCTGCGCGTTCGCGCTCGCCGTCGGCCAGGCCGTCTCCGGGGAGCGGTGGTACTGGGCCGTCGGCACCGCCTGGTGGATCTTCGTCAACACCGCCTCGCGCGGCGAGACGCTGGTACGCGGCTTCCGCCGGGTCCTCGGCACCGCCGGCGGCATCGCGGCCGGGCTCGCCGTCGCCGTACCGCTGCACGGGGCCCCGGCGCCCACGGCCGTCCTGGTCGCGGCTTGCGTCTTCGGGATCTTCTACACCGCGCCGCTGTCGTACAGCTGGATGGTGTTCTTCGTGACGCTCATGGCCGGGCTGCTGTACGGCCTGCTCGGCGTGCTGCACCCCGGGCTGCTCGCGCTGCGCCTGGAGCAGACCGCCGTCGGCGCGGCCGGGGCGGCCCTGGCCGTGGCGCTCGTGCTCCCGGTGACCACCCACGCCACGACGGACGCGTGGATCCGGCGCGCCCTGGAGTCCGTACGGCACTGCGCCGCCGACGCCGCACGGCGGCTCGCGGGCGACCCGGCCGCGGCCCCCGCGCCGCACGTCGCCGAGCTGGAGTCGGCGCTGCGGGGCCTGCGGATGTCGATCGCCCCGCTGCTGCACCCGCTCAGCCCGCTGCGCGCCCGCCGGGCCCGGGCCCGGCGGGTCATGCTGGCCCTCGACGACTGCGCCCGCCAGGCGCGCGGCCTCGCCGCGCTCGCCGCCGACCCGGTGGCGTCCCACGACGCCCGGCTGACCGCGGCGTGCGCGCGGGTCGAGGCGGCGGTGAGCCGCCTGACCGCCCCCGTCACCCCGTCGGCCGCCGCCCCCGCGCCCGCTGCCGGGCCGTCGCCCCACCACCCGGCCACGGACCGCGCCCTGGCCCATCTGCACGGCCTGGAGGCCGCCCTGACGGGGCTCGCGGACCCGCTGCGGGCCTGAGCGCAGTACCGGCCGCGATTCCCCCAACCGGGGCGCGCCGACGGCGCGTCCGCCACGGAATCGGCCATTCCAGAGTCCTGGTCCGGACCGGGCTGTTAGCGTCGGCCGCAAGCGGAACCGCTGGAGAGGCGGCACGGGGTGAGCACGGAGCAACGGGCGTACAGGGCGTACATCGGGTCGTTCACCGAGGCGGGCGGAGCCGGGGTCACCGTCGTGGACGTCGACCGCGACACGGGCGCGCTGACACCGCGGTACGCCACGGACGAGGTCACCAACCCCTCCTACCTCGCGCTCTCACCCGGCGGGGACGTCCTCTACGCCGTGAGCGAGACGGACGACGGCGCGGCCGCCGCCTTCCGGGCCGGCGACGACCCCGACGGCCCGCTCACCCTCCTCGGCGGCCCCGTCCCCGTGCAGGGCGCGGCGCCCACTCATCTCGCGCTCGCCGCCGGGCATCTGCTCACCGCCAACTACGGTTCCGGCAGCGTCAGCGCGCTGCCGGTCCGCGACGACGGCGGGCTCGGGGAGCCGACGACGGTGCTGCGGCACGAGGGCAGCGGCCCCGACCGCGAGCGGCAGAGCGCGCCGCACGCCCACCAGGTGCTGCCCGACCCGTCCGGAGCCTGGCTGCTGAGCGTCGACCTCGGCGCCGACGCGGTGTGGGTGTACGAGGCCGCCGGGCCGCGGGCGCACCGGAAGGTCCGGCTGCGGGCGGGGAGCGGGCCGCGGCATCTGGCGTTCCATCCGCGTGGCGACCGCGCTTACGTCGTCAACGAGCTGGATCCGACGGTCACGGTGTGCCGCTGGGACGCGGCGTCCGGCACCCTCGAACCGCTCGGCGAGACCCGCGTCGTTCCGCCTGGCACGGAAACCGCCACTTTCCCCTCCGAGGCGGTGGTCTCCCCGGACGGACGCTTCGTCTGGGTCGCGAGCCGCGGCCATGACAGCGTCGCGACGCTCGCCCTCGACACCCCGGGCGACCGCATGGAGCTGGTCACCACCACGCCCTGCGGCGGCCACTGGCCGCGTGACCTGACCCTGGATCCCTCGGGCAGCCGTCTCTACGTCGCGAACGAACGCTCGGGCGAGGTCACCTGGTTCGGCCTCGACCCCACCACCGGGGTGCCGGGCCGTGGCGGTTCGATCGAGGCATCGGCCGCGTCCTGCGTGCTCTTCGGCTGACCGCAGGGGGCCGGAGGGGGCCGCAGGGGCCCGCCGGGGGAGGCGGGGCGGGCGCGGGGCCGCACGCCCCGCGCATCGCCATCTCCCCGGGTGCCGAGACGATTCAGCGCAGCCCCGAGGACGCCGGAAGCGTGATGCCCAGCGCCGTCGCGTACTTCGACAGCACCAGCTTGCCCACGGCCGGGTACGCGCCCAGCGCCTCGGCCGCGGCGCAGCCCGCTTCCTCGGCGGCCGCCTTGGTCAGCTCGGCGGACACCTCCGGGCCGATGAGGTACGGCGCGAGCGCGAGCCGGGCCGAACCGGCGGAGCGCAGCTGCTCGGCGACGCGGACCACGGCCCCGTCCTCGTCCAGCGCGGCGGCCATCACCGGCACGGCGAGGCGCGCGGAGAGCAGCATGCCGGTGATCCCACCGGCGTCGGCCGCCTCGCCGCCGCCCACGGTGGCCAGGATGATGCCGTCCGCGGCGGTCGCCACCGTGAAGAGGCGGGCCCGGTCGGCGCGGGCGAGGCCCGCCTCCGACAGACGGACGTGCAGCCCCTCGGCGAGCAGCGGGTGCGGGCCGAGGACGTCGGTGAGGTCGGCGGCCGAGCCGCTGTGCACGACGGCCTGGCGTATCCGCCGCAGCAGCGCGTTGTCCGGGCCCGCGAGCAGCGGGACCACCACGGCCGACGGGCCGTCGGTCGGGACGGAGGGCGGCGGAGGCATCTCCGGGATCTCCTCGCCCGCGGCCTCGGCCGCGGCGATCGCCTCCGCGGTGGCGGCGGCGGTGGCCTTGGCGGCCTCCCGTGCCTGGCGCAGCCGCTCGCTGCGGTCCTGGGCGGCGCGCGCGAGCACGGCCTCGAGCTGCGGGAACTCCTCGTTCTCACCTTCCACGTCCACATAGCCGACGTGGGCGTCGAGGCCGGGCAGCTCGGAGCGGGCGATGCTCACGACCTCCTCGGCCAGGCTCCGGGTGGCGGGTTCCGCGGCCCCCGGAACCGCCAGCACCAGCGGCGGTGCGCCCAGGGGTGCGGCCGCCGGCTCCGGGCGGCGGTGCCGTCCGGGCTGGCGGGGACGCGGCATTCGTACTGGCAGGCCGGACGCGGGCCCTGTGGGGGAGCTCATGGCGCCGCATGTTAGTCGCTCTATAGGGTTGGCTGTTCGGGAGGGGGGCGACTGGGCGTTTTCTGTCCCCTTTTGCCGAGCCTTGCTGTTCGTTGCTGTGCGGTGGGCGAACAGAGCTGCCCGTACAGCCGATAGGGTGTTCGTCATCCGGAACCGCCGTCCCGGTTATCGGCCGTTGCCGTCGTTCATCACTCGGTGCTGATACTCAGCAGCCCCGCGGCCGGCGGCAGCCGCAGCTCCCCGGCGGCGAGCGCCGCCGCGATGCGCAGGGCGCCGTCCAGCGGGTCCCCGGTCGCCTCCGTGACCCGGACCCCCGGCAGCCGTGCGGCCAACTCGGCGCGCAGGGGCGCCAGCAGGGGCGCGCCCATGCGGAAGAGGCCGCCGGTCAGCGCGACCTCACCGGGCTCCGGCCGGGGGCAGACCGCCTTCGCGGCCTGGGCGATGTGGCGGGCGGCGTCCCGCAGGATCGCCTCCGCGACCGGATCGGCCTCGGTGGCGCACCGGCCGACCTCCGGCGCGAAGGAGGCCAGTACGGCGGGCCGGTCGGCCCGCGGATACAGCTGTCCCGGCAGCTCGGCGGCCGGGCCGAAGACCGCTTCCAGCCGGGCCAGCAGCGGCCGTGAGCCGCCCTCGCGCCCGTCGTACGCGCGCATCGCGGCCTCCAGACCGGCCCGCCCGAGCCAGGCCCCGCCGCCGCAGTCGCCCAGCAGATGCCCCCACCCGTCGGCCCGCCGCCACCCGGGCGCCGCGCGCCCCACGGCCGTACGGTCGCCGGGCGTGTGATCGTCCGGCCCGTCCGGGCCGCCCGTACGGTCGGGTGCCGCGCCCCCGGCCAAGGGCAGCGGCTCCGGCAGCGGCACCGCGCCCAGCGCGATCATGCCCGTGCCCGCGGCGACCACCGCGCCGGGCCGCTGGCCGAGCGCCCCGGCATAGCCGGTCACCGCGTCCGCCGCGAGCGCGAGACGGCGCACCCCGAACTCCTCCGCGAGCGCGCCCGGCAGCGTCGCCCGCAGATCGTCGCCGAGCGAGGCCATCCCCGCGGCGCCCACGCAGACGGCCGCCGGCCGCCGCGTCCCGGCCCGGCGCAGCAGCTCATGGGCGGCCGGCAGCACCCGCTCCAGCAGCCCGGCCGCGTCGATGCCCCGGTCGCCGACGGCGGCGGGGGCGGCGGAGGACCAGGTCAGCGGCGTCTCCGCGGCGCCGCCGAGCCGGGGTTCGGCGCACGCCACAGCCACCCGTACGCCCGATCCGCCCGAGTCGATCCCGAGCACATGTGTCGCATCGTCCACCGGCTCAGCCGAACCCGCGCGCGTCCTGCTTGAGCGCGGTGTCCACGGTCAGGGCGGTGGCCACCACGAGGCTCAGCAGCGGGTCCGGCAGCTGACGGTGGATCTGCAGGACGTAGTTGTCCGCCGTCGTGAACATGGTCTTCGCCAGACCTTCCCAGGTCTTGGTGATCCGGGCGATCTCGGTGTCGGTGTGGTCGACGATGGCGAAGTTCCAGGCCCGCCAGTTCTCCGCCTTGATGGCGCCGATCTGCTGGCCGTTGACCTGTATCCCGAAGTTGATCTTGCCGATGGCGTTCTGCTGGACGATCTCGCCGACCGGCTGGCCGTCCGGGCGCTCCACCAGCACCTTGGACTTGATGAACTTGGCGGGCCGGGTGAGCACCAGATGCGGCTGCCCGGCCGCGTCCCGGATCTCCAGCTTGTGCGTCATGAACTGGTCGAGGCTCGACACGAACCGCGCGACCTTCTTGAGCGTGCTCTGACCGACCTGGACCACCGACCCGATGGTGCGGCCGTGCTGGTCGAAGACGCTGTACTCATTGGTCAGCTCGATCAGCTTGGCCTTCTGGTTCACCACCAGCACCGGCTCGGTGAACAGCGTGCCGCCGCCCCCGGCGGCCGGGGCGACGTGCGCCTGCTGCTGCACCTGCTGCTGGACCTTGGCCGGGTTGGGGTGCGGCTGAGCCGGCTGCCCTGGCTGCCCAGGCTGGGCGGCGTACCCCGGGTGGCCCTGCTGCCCCGGCTGGGCGGCCTGTTGCGGCGGGAGCTGGCCCGGCTGCTGCCCCGGGTGGGTGTGCTCGGTCCACTGGGCACCGTCCCACCAGCGCAGCTGGTTAGGGGTGCCCTGCGGGTCCGCGTACCAGCCCGCAGGGGTGTTCGGATGTGTCGTCATGGCGGGCAGACTACCCGTCGCCCACCTGGAAAGAAGCGCTCAGGCAAGGCGCCAGTCGACGGGTTGCGCTCCCTGCTGCACGAGCAGCTCGTTGGCCCGGCTGAACGGGCGCGAACCGAAGAATCCCCGGTCGGCCGACATGGGAGAGGGGTGCGCGGACTCGACCGAGGGCAGCGGCCCCAGCAGCGGCCGCACGTTGCGCGCGTCGCGGCCCCACAGGATGGACACCAGCGGGCGGCCGCGCGCGGCGAGCGCCCGGATGGCCTGCTCGGTGACCTCCTCCCAGCCCTTGCCACGGTGTGCCGCGGGACGGCGCGGCGCCGTGGTGAGCGCCTTGTTGAGCAGCAGCACGCCCTGCCTGGTCCAGGGCGTCAGGTCGCCGTTGGACGGGCGCGGCAGACCGAGGTCGGTGTGCAGCTCGCGGTAGATGTTCTCCAGGCTGCCGGGCAGCGGGCGCACCTCCGGCGCCACCGAGAAGCTCAGCCCCACCGCATGACCGGGCGTCGGATACGGATCCTGGCCCACGATGAGGACCTTCACCTCGTCGAAGGGCTGCTGGAAGGCGCGCAGCACATTCGGTCCGGCGGGCAGATAGGTGCGGCCCGCCGCGATCTCGGCCCGCAGGAAGTCGCCCATCGCCGCGATGCGCTCTTCCACGGGCTCAAGTGCCTTGGCCCAGCCCGGTTCCACAATTTCGTTCAACGGTCGTGCAGCCACACCGCGTCACTCTAGTGGCTCAGCCCGTGGCCGCGCGCCGTCTCACCCGGTCACGGCCGCATCGATCTCAACCGATCACCGCCGCTCGCACACAGAGCACATCGGGAAGGTACCGGGCGATCTGCTGCCAGCTCTCACCCTCGTCCGCGCTCGCGTACACCTCCCCGTTGCGATTGCCGAAGTACACCCCGACCGGGTCCGCGTCGTCCGTACGCAGCGCGTCCCGCAGCACCACCCCGTAGTGCGGCTCGCCCGGCAGCCCGGCGGACCGCTCCTCCCAGGACGCGCCCGCGTCCTGGGTGCGGAACACCCGGCAGCGGTAGTCCGGCGGATAGCGGTCCGAGCCGTCGGACACCGGGAAGAGATAGGCGACTCCGCCGCGCCGCGGATGGGCGGCGACCGCGAACCCGAAGTCGGCGGGCAGCTCCTGGCCGATCTCCGACCAGTGCGCCCCGCGGTCGTCGCTGCGGTACACCCCGCCGTGGTTCTGCAGATACAGCCGGTCGGGGTCGGCCGCGTCCTGCGCGATCTTGTGCACGCACTGCCCGAACTCCGGATACTGATCGGGCAGGAACTCCGCCCTGAGGCCGCTGTTCGACGGCGCCCAGCTCGCCCCGCCGTCCGCCGACCGGTACACCCCGCCCGACGAGACGGCCACCGTCACCGCGTCGGCGTCCCGAGGGTCGGTGACCACCGTGTGCACCGCCTGGCCGCCGAACCCCGCGCCCCACTCGGCCCGCTGCGGGTGGTCCCACAGGCTCCGCACGAAGGTGAACGTCTCCCCGCCGTCCTCGGAGCGGAACAGCGCGCCCGGCTGGGTGCCCGCGTAGACCACCCCGGGCGCGGCGGGTCCGGCCGGGTGCAGCTGCCACACCCGCTCCAGCGAGGTGTCGGTCCCCTCCGGGAACCGCACCGCGGGCCGGGCGGGCTCGTGCCAGCTCTCCCCGAGGTCGTCGGAGCGGAAGACCGACGGGCCCCAGTGGGAGCTGTCCGCGCCGGCCAGCAGCCGCGGCGCACCGGAGCGGCGGGTGTCGATGCCGACGGAGTACACCGCCTGCATGGGGAAGTGCGGCCCGGTGAAATCCCAGTCCGGGCCGGAGCGGCGGCGGCCGAGGAAGAGACCCTTGCGGGTGCCGACGGCGAGCAGAACATCGTCCATGACGGACTCACTCCTTGGGACGTAGCGGGAGGGGAGGGGGAAAGAGATGCGATGAAGGATGTGTCCGGCATCACAGAGTCTGCACCCCACCACCGACAACGGCCCGTGGAAGCGTCTTCCCGCAGGTAGGAGCGGGTGTCTCAGGCCCAGGAGTACGGGGGCGGAACCGGCACGTCCGCGCCCAGCTCGCGCGCGGCGCGCCGCGCCCAGTACGGGTCGCGCAGCAACGCGCGGCCGAGCAGCACCGCGTCCGCCTCCTCGGTCACCACGATCTTCTCGGCCTGCTCCGGCTCGGTGATCAGTCCGACCGCGGCGACCGGCAGCCCGGTTTCGGCCCGGACGCGCGAGGCGAACGGGACCTGGTAGCCCGGGCCCGTCGGGATCGGGACCCGCGCCGCGTTGCCGCCGCTGGAGACGTCCAGCAGGTCCACGCCGCGGGCCCGCAGCGCCGCGGCGAGCCGTACGGTCTCGTCGGCCGTCCAGCCGTCCCGCTCGTCGGCGTCCGCGTTCCGGTCCCGGCGGGTCTCGGTGAGCCAGTCGGTGGCGGAGACGCGGAAGAACAGCGGCAGCTCGTCCGGCCACACCGCACGCACCGCGTCCACGACCCGGAGCGCGAAGCGCGACCGGTTCTCGAAGGATCCGCCGTACTCGTCGGTGCGGTGGTTGCTGTACGGGGAGAGGAACTCGCCGATCAGATAGCCGTGGGCGCCGTGGATCTCCGCGACCTCGAAACCCGCCGCCAGCGCGCGCCGCGCCGCGTCCGCGAACTGTCCGACGACCTCCTCGATCTGCGCGGTGGTCAGCTCCTCCGGGACCGGGTGCCCGGCGTCGAACGGCACCGGGCTGGGCCCGAGCACCGGCCGCCAGCCCTCCTCGCCGACCCCGAGCGGCGCGCCGCCCCGCCACGGCCGGTCGGTCGATGCCTTGCGCCCGGCATGGGCGAGCTGGATGCCGGGCGTCGTACCGCGCTCCTTGAGGAACGCGGTGATCGGCCGGAACGCCTCGACCTGGGTGTCGTTCCAGATCCCCAGGTCCGCCGGGCTGATCCGGCCCTCGGGGCCGACCGCGGTCGCCTCGACGAGGATCAGCCCGGCGCCGCCGGTGGCCCGCGAGGTGTAGTGCGAGAAGTGCCAGTCACCGGGCACGCCCGCGGCCGGTCCCGAGACCTCGGCGGAGTACTGGCACATCGGCGCCATCCAGATCCGGTTCGGGATGGTCAGCGACCGCAGGGAAAAGGGCGTGAAAAGGGCGCTCACGGCAGGCTCCGTCTCATGTCTCCACCATGGATGCCTCGTACGATAGCCGTCGTAGTACGGTGGGTGTCAAACTACGATTGTCCTCGTACAATGAGGATCCCGGAACGACGCGACGAGGAGCAGCAGTCGTGCAGACGCAGATCACCCCTCAGGCGCAGGCGACCGGCCGTTCGCTGGAGCATCCGCGGCGCGAGGAGATCCGCCTGGAGGACGTGCTGCACGCACTGTCCGACCCCATGCGGCTGCGGGTCGTGCGCACCCTGGCCGACGAGAGCTGCGACCTGTCCTGTTCGGTGTTCGACCTGCCCGTCAGCAAGTCGACCACCACCCACCACTTCCGGGTGCTGCGCGAATGCGGAGTGATCCACCAGATCTACCGGGGCACCGCCAAGATGAACGCGCTGCGCCGCGAGGACCTCGACGCGCTGTTCCCCGGGCTGCTCGACAGCGTTCTGACCGCCGTCGCCCGCCAGGAAGACCGGGCGGGCGACCAGGGCTGAGCCCGGTCAGTCCTCCGCACGGGCCGCGTCCAGCAGTTCCGTCCAGTCCGGGATCTTCACCTTCGTACGCCCCAGCGCCTCCCCGAGCGTCGCCTCCGCCGCCTCGATCCGCAGCCAGCCGGTCCACTCGACCGGCTCCACACCCGCCGCGCGCAGCGCGGCGAGGGGGTCCTCGGCCACCGGCCGCGCCGCCAGCACGTCCGCGTCGGCGAGCAGCGAGGCGACCGTCTCCTTCGCGCACGGACGGTTGGTGCCGATCACCCCGGTCGGCCCGCGCTTGATCCACCCCGCCACGTACTCACCGGGCGCGGGCACACCGCCGCGCAGCACCCGCCCCGCCTCGTTCGGCACGGTGCCGCGCCGCTCGTCGAACGGCAGCCCGGGCAGCGGCACGCCCCGGTAGCCCACCGACCGCAGCACCAGCTGCGCCTCGATGTCCTCGAAGACGCCCGTGCCGCCCACCCCACCCCGGCCGTCCGGCGCGGTCCGCTCGAACCGCACGGCGCGCACCGCGCCCTCGCCGAGCAGCGCCGCGGGCCGCAGGAAGAAGCGCAGATGGATGCGGCGCGGACGGCCCATGGGCTCGCGCCGCGCCCAGTCGCGCAGCACCTCGACATTGCGCCGGTTGGCCGCGGGCAGCCCCGAGGGGTCGCCGTACGCCGGGTCCAGCGCCAGCTCTTCGGGGCGTACGACCACATCGGCACCGGTCAGCGAGCCCAGCTCGCGCAGCTCCTTGGTGGTGAACTTCGCCTGCGACGGGCCGCGGCGGCCGACCACGTGCACATCGGCGACCCGGCTGTCGGCGAGCGCGCCGAGGGCGAGATGGGGCACGTCGGTGGGCCGCAATTCCTCGGCCCCACGGGCCAGGATGCGCGCCACGTCCACCGCGACATTGCCGACCCCGACGACGACGGCCGAGCGCGCGCCGAGCGCGAAGGCGTCGCCCGGGGCGTCCGGATGGGCGCTGTACCAGGAGACGAACTCGGTGGCGGAGAAGCTGCCGGGCAGCTCCTCGCCGGGCACGCCGAGCCGCCGGTCGGTCGCCGCGCCGACGCAGTAGACCACCGCGTGGTAGAGCCCGAGCAGCCGCTCGGGCACCAGCGGCGGGGGACCCACGTGCACATTGCCGAGGAAGCTGACCCGCGGGTGCTCTAGGACCGCGCGCAGGGTGTTCTGCAGCGACTTGATCTTCTCGTGGTCGGGGGCGACGCCGTAGCGCACGAGCCCGTACGGGCAGGGCAGCCGGTCCAGCACATGCACCGACACCTCGGGCACGGCCTGCTGCTGGACGAGGGCCTGGGCGGCGTAGACGCCGCTCGGCCCGGATCCCACGACGGCGACGCGAAGCACGGAGGAACTCCTTCCGCAGGCTGTCTCCAGCATCGCACCCGGCGGGCGACGGCGTGCGGCACTACGCGCCGGGCGACGAAGACGAGTGACGGAAGGGGCTCCTGGTGTACGTGGGACGCCGGCGCAAGCCGCTCACGAGGCCCGCTCAGGCGAGCAGCTCACAGCAGCCGCTCACGCCAGCCGCCGCATCCGCTGGATCTCGCTGCTCTGCTGCGCGATCACATCGGTGGCCATCTCCTCCACCCGGATGTTGTTGCCGCGGCTGAGCACGTCCGTGGCCATGGAGACCGCGCCCCGGTGGTGGGCGATCATCAGCTTGAGGAAGAGCGCGTCGAAGTCCGCGCCCTCGGCGGCGCGCAGCGCGTCCAGCTGCTTCGGCGTGGCCATGCCGGGCATGTCCGCCGTCCCGCCATGGTGGTGCTCGCCGGCCGTCGGGCCGCCGGTGGTCTTCTGCCAGCCCCGCATCGCGTCGATCTCCGGCCCCTGCGCCGCCGCGATGCGCTCGGCCATCCGTCTGACCTTGGCCGATCTCGCGCGGTCCGGGGCGAGGCGGGTCATGACCAGGGCCTGCCGATGGTGCTCGATCATCATGGCGACATAGGCGCGGTCGGCCGCGTTCGGGGAGTCGTCCTCGCCCGCCTTCGCCGCCTCCTCGGCCGACAGCTTCTTCGCCGCCTCGCCCGGCCGCCCCGGGGCGATCACCGCGGGCTTCCCGTCCTTCCCCTTGCCGGTGTCGGCCCTGCCGTCCTCCGACTCACAGCCGGTGAGGGCGAGCGCCGCGGCGACGGCGGTCGCCGCGAACGCGAGGGATGCGGCGTGAAGCCTCGTACGCCGGTGCAACACCATTGCCTCCAGGGAGAGTCGGGAATTCGGTGACGACCATGGGTGCCGTCTGTTGTGGTGTACATGAGAGGCGCGATACTGCCCACGTCCCGATGGACCGTTCAACTCCGAGCGGGCAAGGGGCATAAGGGAGGACGCAGTGAAGCCGTGGGAAAGATCCCCGCAGCGGCGCGGATATCTCGGTGCGGCCGTCGCCGCCTTCGGCCTGGTGGCCTCGTTGCTGGCGGCGAGTCCCGCGGCCGCGACACCGGACCCCGGTGACGCGCCGCACAGCAAGCGGGTGACGAACGATCAGGCATCCGGCACCAGGGCCGCCATCGAGAACGGCGAGATCCCCGGGGTGGACGAGATCGTTCACAGCGACAACGTCAGTCACCTCACCAACATCCCCAAGCAGGACCTCAAGGGAACCAATTCGGACCTGGCTTTCCAGGGCAAGTACGCCTTCGCGGGCAACTACGACGGCTTCGTCGTCTACGACATCAGCCGGCCGAAGAGCCCGAAGATCGTCAGCCAGGTGCTCTGCCCCGGTTCGCAGAACGACGTCTCGGTCTCCGGGGACCTGCTCTTCCTGTCCACCGACTCCTCGCGCAGCGACAACTCCTGCAACAGCACCACGCAGCCCGCCACCGAGAAGTCCTCCTGGGAGGGCATGAAGGTCTTCGACATCAGCGACAAGCGCAACCCGCGGTACGTCGCCGCCGTCGAGACCTCATGCGGTTCGCACACCCACACCCTGGCGCCCGACCGCCGGAACGTCTACATCTACGTCTCCTCGTACGCGCCCAGCGAGACCTTCCCGGACTGCCAGCCGCCGCACGACGGCATCTCCGTCATCAAGGTGCCCCGCAAGGCGCCCGAGAAGGCCGCGGTCATCGACTTTCCCGTCCTCTTCCCGGACGGCGGCAACCCCGGCGCCCCGACCAACCCGGGCGTCAGCAAGACCACCGGCTGCCACGACCTCACCACGTTCCCCGAGCTGAAGCTGGCGGCGGGCGCGTGCATGGGCGACGGCATCCTCCTCGACATCGCCGACCCCGCGAAGCCACGGGTCATCGACCGGGTCGAGGACAACGTCAACTTCTCCTTCTGGCACTCGGCGACCTTCAACGAGCGTGGAAACAAGGTCGTGTTCACCGATGAGCTGGGCGGCGGCGGGGCCGCGACCTGCAACGACGCGACCGGCCCGACGCGCGGCGCCGACGGGATCTACGACATCGTCGGCAAGGGCGACAAGCGGAAGCTGAAATTCCGTAGCTACTACAAGATCCCGCGTCACCAGGCCGACACCGAGAACTGCGTCGCCCACAACGGCTCGCTGATCCCCGCCAAGGGCCGCGACATCATGGTCCAGGCGTGGTACCAGGGCGGCGTGTCCGTCTGGGACTTCACCGACTCCGACCACCCCCGGGAGATCGGCTACTTCGAACGCGGCCCGCTCTCGTCCGACACGCTGGTCACCGGCGGCGCCTGGTCCGCGTACTACTACAACGGCTACATCTACTCGAACGACATAGCCAAGGGCTTCGACGTCCTGAAGATCGACGACCGGCGCACGGACAGCGCCCGGTCGGTACGGCTGCCCGAGCTGAACGTGCAGACGCAGCCGGACTACCGCTGACCGCTCCCGCCGGGCGGCTCCCCGCCCGGCGGGACACCCAACTCCCAGTCCAGCCCGTACCGCTGGAACAGTTCCGCCCGCAGCCGCTCCGGCTCCATCGGCGCCCCCGGCAGCAGCACCGCCACCACCGCGCCCATCAACAGCGCGCGCAGCAGCCGGTAGTCGGCCTCCGGGTCCCGGGAGCCGTAGCGGGTCACCGTGTCGCGCAGCAGGGCGGCCAGCCGCTGCTGCTCCGGGCACTGGATGAACCCCTCCGCCATGAGGATCCCCGCCATGTGCGTACGCATCAGCCGTGGTTGGTCCCCGGCGAGCCCCAGGATCGCGTCGATCGCGCGCGCCAGCAGCTCGCGGCCGGCGTCCGCACCCTCCGGGCGCGGCTCGCGCTCCAGGGCCCTGGCCAGCTCCACGTGCATCAGCCGGTGCACGGCGGTCTGCAACAGCTGGCGCTTGCCCGGGAAGTAGTACGAGACCAGCCCGCGTGCGGCCCCCGCCCGGTCGGCGATGTCGGCGAGCGTCGTCGCCTCGTAGCCGCGCTCACCGACCAGTTCGACCGTCGCCTGCAACAGGCGGGCCTGGGAACGGCGGCGCAACTCCTCATTGACCGACGGGCTGCGGGGGGACATCCTGTTAACTCCTGCGTTGGCTGGCTGCGAGCCAATATACTCAGGTGGCAGGACGCTGTCCGACGATCACTGAGGATGGCTTGTTACCGCCGCCGGTTCGGGCGACGCGGGGGATCGTCCGAACCGGTGGTTTCAGCTCCGCCGACCGATGACCTGGTGGGCGAGTGCCACCAGGTTCGGGATGGCCGGGTGCCCAAGACCCTCGCGCCAGGCGAGGGCGACGGGAATGGCCGGCGCGTCCATGAGCGGGCGGAAGACCAGCTTCGGGTGGGTGTGGTGGCTCGGCGTGGCCGACGTGGAGATGCCCACGGCGCGGCCCGCCGCGATGGCGATGAGCCACTCGTCGGTGTTGGTCACCTCGATCGTCGCGACGGGCCGGGCCGTCGGCGGCCACAGGTCCATCGTCGTGGTGCCGGAGACGGTGTTGACGGCGATCGGATGGGCGGCGAGGTCCGCCAGGGTGACCCGGGGGAGGGCCGCCAGCGGGCTGTCCGCCGGCATGACCACCACCCGCTCCTCCGACATCAGCAGCTCCGTGCGGAGCCCGGCCGCGGTGACCTCGCCGCGCAGCAGGGCCGCGTCGACCTTCCCCTGGGTGAGGCCCGCCGTACGGTCGTCGATGCGGAGCAGCTCCAGCGGAGTGCCGGGGTGCGTCTCGTCCCAGCGGCGCAGCAGCGGGACGGTGTGGTCGCCGAGCGCCGCCCAGGGGTGGCCCAGCCGTAGCGGCCGGCTCCGCAGGCCCCGGGGGTCGAGGGCGGTCTCGACGGCGGCCAGTGCGGCGCGGGCCTTGTCGCGGAACGTACGGCCCTCCGCGGTCAGTTCCAGGTGATGGGTCGAGCGGTCCACGAGGCGGGCGCCGAAGTGATCCTCGACCTGGCGCAGCGTGCGGGAGAGCGCGGGCTGGCTCAGATGGAGGCGGGCGGCGGCACGCGTGACGTTGCCCTCCTCGGCGATGGCGAGGAAGGCGCGCAGGTGCCGCAGCTCGATGGTCATGTCCGAGAAGCATAACCGCGGGGAAATCCGCATTTCACACGGCGTGTGCCGGGTTCCTAGCGTGAGGGCCATGACATCCCCGGTGCACAGCTCCTCAGAGACGACGACCGCTCCTGTCCTCCTGCGCCACGCCCACGGCCGCGGCACGCTCGGCGGCGTCGGCCTGGTGCTGGCCGGCACCGTGTCCGTGCAGTTCGGATCGGCGGTCGCCGCGCTGCTGTTCCCGCGGGCCGGGGCGCTCGGCACGGTCGCGCTGCGGATCACGATCGCCGCGTTGCTGCTCCTGGTCGTCACCCGGCCCCAGCTGCGCGGCCACACGCGCACCGACTGGGCGGTGGGCTGCGGGTTCGGGCTCGCGCTCGGCGGGATGAACATCCTCTTCTACCAGGCGATCGACCGTATCCCCCTGGGCGCGACGGTCACCATCGAAGTGCTCGGACCGCTGCTGCTGTCGGTCGTCGCCTCGCGCCGCGCCGTCAGCCTGCTGTGGGCGGGTCTCGCCCTGGCCGGGGTGTACTTGCTGGGGTACGGCGGCTTCGGACAGCTCAACGCCTCGGGCGTGGCCTTCGCGCTCGGCGCAGGGGTGATGTGGGCCGCGTACATCGTCCTCAACGCCCGCGCCGGCGCCCGTTTCCCGCGCCTGGACGGCCTGGCGATCGCGATGACGGTCGCCGCGCTGCTCAGCCTGCCGTTGGGCGTCGCGGCATCGGGCGGGGCGCTGCTGGAACCGGCGGCGCTCGGCCTGGGCCTGGCGATCGCGGTGATGAGCTCGGGCGTGCCCTACACCCTGGAACTGCTCGCCCTGCGCCGGCTGCCCGCGGCGACCTTCGCGGTCCTGACGAGCCTGGCCCCGGCCGCCGCCGCTGCGGCGGGCTACCTGGTGCTGGACCAGGGGCTGTCGCTGCCGCAGTGCGCCGCGATCGCGATGGTGGTCACGGCGAGCGCGGGTGCCGTACGTACGGGCCACCGCTGAGCCGAAACGCAACGCAGGAGCCGGGCGGGGTTCCACGCGCCCCGCCCCGGCCGCCACCCCGGCACAGCAAATAGTGTGCCAAGCACCCCCTGAATCCGGGGTCGGCCACGGAATGCTCCAGTCGGAGGCGGGTCTCCCTTGTGGTGCCACATGGTGCCGGATGGCGCCACGCGGTGCCATCCGGTGCCATTCCGCGTTCCTCAAGGTGTGTGAGCGTGCATGGTGTCACCCGGACTTGCCTATGGCGCCACGATGGTGCCATCATGGCGTCATGGACCTCGCCCCGTATGTCGACATCCTCCGCCGTGAACTCGCGGTGGCCGCCGAGGCTGGCGGGGAAGAAGCCCGCGAGCTGGCCGATCGGCTCACCGCTCCGCTGGAGTCGGCGACCCGGCTGACCATGCTCAATGTGCTCTCCGCCGCGATGGACGAGATCACCCGCGAGCTCGCCCCCGGCTCGGTCGACGTACGGCTGCGCGGGCTCGACCCCGACTTCGTGGTGACGCTGCCACCCGCCGACAGCGGCCCCATGGAAGCGGCCGCCGCGCCCGTCGAACCGCACCAGGCGCAGGCAGCCGCCGACGGCGACGAGGGCGGCACCGCCCGCGTGAACCTGCGTCTTCCGGCCCACCTCAAGGCGCGCGCCGAGGAGGCCGCGAGCCGCGAGGGCCTGTCGGTCAACGCGTGGCTGGTGCGGGCCGTGTCGGCCGCGGTCGACGGCGGCGCACGGCCGCGTACGGCGGAGAAGACCCGCACCGTCGGACAGAGCTTCACGGGCTGGGTGCGCTGACCGCGCCCGCCCCCGAAAGGCACCTCACCCACACCGCGTCCCACCAGCGGGGACGCCCCAAGGACCCATGAGGACGGTACAGCCATGCCTTCTTTCGACACTCCCGAACCGATCGCGGTCAACGCGCACATCGGCGCCGGGTCCCTCCGGATCACCGCGAGCGACCGCCTCGACACCGTCGTCGAGGTGCGGCCCAGCAGCTCGAAGCGGGACAAGGACGTGCGGGCCGCCGAGCAGACCGAGGTCACGTACGCGGGCGGCGTGCTGACCGTCAGGACGAAGGAGCGCCGCCTCATCGGGCCCTCCGGCGCCGTCGACGTGACGGTGGACCTGCCCACGGGCTCGCGCCTCGACGTGACCGGCTCCTGGACCCCGGTGCTCGGCGAGGGCCGGCTCGGTGAGGTCAGCGTGAAGACCTCGGGCGGCGATGTCCGCCTCGACACGACAGGGCCGCTCCAGATGACCGTCTCCCACAGCTCGATCGCCGTCGACCGGATCGAGGGCACGTCCGAGATCACCACCAGCACCGGCAGCCTGCGCGTCGGCATCGTCGACGGCCCCGCCGTACTGAAGAACTCGCACGGCACCACGACCGTCGGCACCGTGACCGGTGACCTGCGGGTGAGCGGAGCCCACGGCGGCATCGACATCGAGCGTGCCGAGGGCTCGGTCACCGCCACCACCGCCCACGGCACCCTTCGCGTCGGCGAAGTCTCCTGCGGCACCGTCCAGTTGGAGACCGGCTACGGCGGCATCGAGGTCGGCGTCCGCGAGGGCACCGCCGCCTGGCTCGACGCCAGTTCCGAGCGAGGGCAGGTGCGCAACACGCTCGCCTCCTCCGAGGCGCCGGGGGAGACCGAGGACAGCGTCACGATCCGCGCCCGGACCCGCTGGGGCACCATCGACGTGCGCCGCGCCCGGCCCTGAGCGCCACCCCGTCGGCTCACCCACACTCCACTGATCACCTCAGCCTTCATAGGGGAGGGCTCCAGGGCATCTGTCATGCCCACATCCAAAGCCCCGGCGGGTCACGGTCGCCCGCCGCCGTCTCCGCAATCGGTCTGCGCAAGTCGTACGGCGACAAGACCGTGCTCGACGGCATCGATCTGCGCATCCCGGCCGGGTCCGTGTTCGCGCTGCTCGGGCCCAACGGCGCCGGCAAGACCACCACCGTGGAGATCCTCTCCACGCTCATCGCCGCCGACGGCGGGCAGGCCCAGGTCGCGGGCCACGACGTCGCCACGTCACCGGACGGGGTGCGCGCCGCGATCGGCGTCACCGGGCAGTTCGCCGCGCTCGACGACCTGCTGAACGCCGAGGAGAACCTGCTTCTCATGGCCGACCTGCTGCGCCTCGGCAAGCGCGAGGGCAAGAAGCGCGCCACGGCACTGCTCGAGCGGTTCGACATCGCGGACGTCGCGGGCAACCGGGCCGCGACCTTCTCCGGCGGTATGCGGCGCAGGCTCGACCTCGCCATGACGCTGGTCGGAGACCCCCAGGTGATCTTCCTGGACGAGCCGACGACCGGGCTCGACCCGCGCAGCCGTCGCACCATGTGGGAGACCGTGCGCTCGCTGGTTGCCAGCGGCACCACCGTCTTCCTCACCACCCAATACCTCGAAGAGGCCGACCAGCTGGCCGACCGGATCGCCGTGCTCGACGGCGGCCGGATCGTCGCAGAGGGCACCGCCGACGAGCTCAAGGCGCAGATCCCCGGCAGCCACGTACGGCTGCGGTTCACCGAGCCCGACGCGTACGAGCGCGCGGCCGCGGCCTTCTCCGGCGCGACCCGCGACGAGGAGAACCTCGCCCTGCGCGTGGCGGGCGACGGCGGCCTCGACGCGCTGCGCGCCCTGTTCGACCGGCTCGACGCCGCCGGTATCCGGGCCGCCGACTTCTCCGTGCACACCCCCGACCTCGACGACGTGTTCCTCGCCCTGACCGGCGACAGCAACGACGCCGCCCCGCTTCACGTCAAGGAGACCCTGCGATGAGCACCCTCGCCTACGCCGTGCACGACTCGAGGATCATGCTACGGCGCAACCTGAAGCACGCGATCCGCTATCCGGCCGTGGGGTTCGGCAGCGCCATGATGCCGATCCTGATGCTTCTGCTGTTCGCATACGCCTTCGGAGGCTCAATCGGCGTCGGAATGGGCGGCGGCGGCCGGGACGTGTACGTGAACTACCTGCCCCCCGGCTACCGAGGTCGGTGTCGGTGGGCTGTCGGCGGCGGGCGGCGATCCATCGGTGATCTGTCGATGGCTGCCGGGACCTTGGAGCTGGTTGGCGCCTGCCATCAGCGCACCAGGAAGGAATCACCATGACCACTCCGGTCGCGATCATCGGCGCCGGACTCGGCGGCCTCACGCTCGCCCGCGTCCTCCACGTCCACGGCATCCCGGCCACGGTCTACGAGGCGGAGGCCTCACCGACGGCGCGTGCGCAGGGCGGCATGCTCGACATCCACGACTACAACGGGCAGCTCGCCCTCGAGGCGGCCGGCCTGATGGACGAGTTCCGTGGCCTCATTCTGGACGGCCGCCAGTCCATGCGCATTCTCGACCGGGACGGGACCGTCCTGGTCGACACACCCGACGACGGCACGGGCGGACGCCCCGAGGTGCAGCGCGGCGAGCTGCGACAGATCCTGCTCGACTCGCTCCCCGTCGGCACCGTTCGGTGGGGACACAAGGTCAGCATCACCCGTTCCCTCGGCGAGGGCCGCCACGAGGTGACCTTCGCCGACGGCAGCAGCGTCGCCACGAGTCTGCTGATCGGCGCGGACGGCGCGTGGTCACGGGTCCGGCCGCTGCTCTCCGCCGCCACGCCTGAGTACACCGGCATGTCGTTCGTCGAGACCTACCTGTTCGACGCCGACACCCGGCACCCGGCCAGTGCGAAAGCGGCCGGCGGCGGGTCGCTGTTCGCGCTCGCGCCGGGAAAGGGATTCCTGGGTCACCGGGAGCGCGGCGGCACCCTGCACACCTACGTGATGCTCGACCGGTCCCAGGAGTGGTTCGCTGCCATCGACTTCACCGATTCCACCGCGGCCACCGCACGGATCGCGGCCGAGTTCGACGGCTGGGCACCGGAACTCACCGCGCTGATCACCGACGGCGACACCGCGCCGGTCCTGCGCCTCCTCAACGCCCTGCCGGTCGGGCACCGGTGGGATCGGGTACCGGGGGTGACCCTGCTCGGCGACGCCGCCCACGTCTCGGCCCCCAATGGCGAGGGCGCCAACCTGGCCATGTACGACGGCGCCGAACTCGGCAAGGCCCTCGCGGCGCACCCCGATGACATCGAGACCGCGCTCGCCGAGTACGAGCAGGCCATGTTCCCCCGCAGCGCCGAAGCCGCCACCGAAGGTGATGACCTCTACGAGGTCATGTTCGGCGACAACGCACCCCACAGCCTGGTCACCGCGTTCGGCGAACACCCTTAGTGGCCGGGTGCGGGTGTCCGGCGATCGTGGTGGTGTCGGCGGCATGTCGGGGCTGTCAGTCCGGTGTCGGTGCCGTATCGGGGACTGTCGGTCCGATGTTGGCGGGGTCTGACACCTTTCGAGAGGTCCTGCCGGGTGCGCATCCGGCTGTGGGTTTGCGAAGGGGATCTCTTGTGCATGATGTAGTGATCGTGGGCGCCGGCCCGGTCGGTCTGTTACTCGCTTGCGAACTCGGCCTTGCGGGCTGCTCCGTCTTGGTGCTCGAGCGGGAGCCGGAGCTCCGCTCCCCGTTCAAGGCGAAGCCGCTCGGGATGCGGGGCCTGTCCGCCGCATCGGTCGAGGCGTTCCACCGCCGTGGGATGCTGCACCAGTTGCTGACGGCATCGGGCGTCGACGGCGATCCCGGCGCGGACGCCGACGCGCACGAGCCGTCACGCCTTCGTGGCGTGGGCCATTTCGCGGGCATGATGCTCGATCCGGCACAGGTCGACGTCGCCGCCCTGCCGTACCGGCTTCCCGGCCCGGCGATGGAGGGCGTGCTGACCTACCTCGAAGCGGTCGAGACGCTGCTGTCCGAGCGGGCATCCCGGCTCGGCGTGGACATCAGGCACGGCGTCACGGTCTCAGCCATCGCCCAGCACGAGGAGAGCGTGGTCGCGCACGCCGGCGAGGACGAGTATCCGGCGCGCTGGGTCGTCGGCTGCGACGGCGGACGCAGCGCGGTGCGTGGCCTCGCGGGCTTCGAATTCGTCGGCACCGGGCCGCAGTTCACCGGCTACACCATGCACGCCACCGTCGCCGATGCCGAGAAGCTGCGCCTCGGGTTCAACCTGACGCCGACAGGCATGTACCTCCAGCCCTCCGAAGGGCACATCAGCATGATGGACTTCGACGGCGGCGCGTTCGATCGCTCGCAGCTGCCGACGCGCGACATCTCCAGGCGGTTCTGCGCCGGGTGTCCGGCACCGACGTGACGCTGAGCGAGGTGCGTCTCGCCTCGAGCTTCACCGATCGGGCGATGCAGACGACGACCTACCGGCGGGGACGCGTCCTGCTCGCGGGCGACGCCGCTCACATCCACTCGCCCGTTGGCGGGCAGGGGCTCAACACCGGCATCGGCGACGCCATGAACCTGGGCTGGAAGCTCGCGGCGACCGTGCACGGGCACGCGCCGGACGGGCTGCTCGACACCTACACCCGCGAGCGCCGTCCGGCCGGCGCGGCGGTGCTCGACTGGTCGCGCGCCCAA
This sequence comes from Streptomyces sp. NPDC021212, assembly GCF_044332925.1. NCBI lineage: Bacteria > Bacillati > Actinomycetota > Actinomycetes > Kitasatosporales > Streptomycetaceae > Streptomyces > Streptomyces sp. NPDC021212. The sequence goes on along the minus strand of NZ_JBIRPZ010000002.1, from coordinate 25,129 downwards.
GTGGCGGCCATGCGGCCGGACCCGCATGGCCAGGCGGTCCAAGGAGTGTTTCGCGACCTGATCGGGACCCGTGACGGCTCGACCTACGTGTTCGAGAGGATCTCGGGATCGTCGATCCGTTACGACCTCGGCGGCGAGCACCCACTGGTCGGCCGCAACGCCCCGGACTTTCGCCTCGAAAACGGCACTCGCCTCGGCGACCTGATGCGGGACGGACGGGGCGTCGCGCTCGATTTCAGCACCGACGGATGCCTGCGCGGTTCCGCGAGGGGCTGGGGGAGTCGGATGCGGTATGCGGCGGGTCCGGCGAGGAACGACCTCGGGTTGGGCGCCGTGCTCGTCCGACCCGACGGCGTGGTCGCCTGGGCAGGCGAGCGCACCCCCGATCGTGAGGCGTTCGAGCGGGCCGCCGGTCATTGGTTCGGTGGCCCGGAAAGCCAGACCGGTCTCGTCCCCTTTCCTTTCCTCTCCTCACCGGAGTTCAAGGAGCACACATGACGATCACTCTCCGGCCGGGAAGCACCGTGATGTGCACCGGCGATTCGGATCGGGGGCCACAAGGTGAGGGATCTCGAAGCGCGATGGCAGACGGACGTACTCGACGCGCGCCCGGACGTGGTGTCGATCCTCGTCGGGGTCAACGACATGGGCTGGCACACGCTGGACCCGCAGGGGTACGTGATCCCCGTGGAGGAGTTCGAAGCGCGTTATGACCGTCTGCTCGCGCCCCTCGCCGAGGCGGGCACGCGGCTGATCCCCATCGAGCCGTTCCTGAGCCGATCCACGGCGTCATCGAGGCCGATGCCGCGCTCATCGGAGAGATGGAGCGAGACGAATGGCGCATCGACCTGGACCCGAAGATCCAGGCCGTGCGCAAGCTCGCCCGCACGTACGGCGCGCAACTGCTCGCCGCCGACGGCATGTTCGCCGAACTCGCCGCGACGACCGGGCCGGAGTACTGGGCCGCGGACGGCGTACACCCGACGCCGGCCGGCCACGCCGCACTCGCGGCGGCCTGGCTGCGCCTCGTCGCGTGACCGGTCCTCGCGATCACCCGCGACACCGGCGATCGCGAGGAGCCGGCTGACGGCGAACACTCACTCGCACACCTTCCGGCAGGCATTCGCGTGCGCTCCCGCGGAGCCCGCGAATGCCTGCCCGACGATCCGTACCCGAGCAGCCCTTGACGGGTAGGGACCATGCGAGACCGGCCGGCGCAACCGTCGGCTACCCGACGAACGAGGGAGCACCATGACGACACAGGACGGCACGATCGGCGTCCTCATGCCCCGCGACATCCCGGCGGGCGACATCGTCGCCTTCGCCCAGCGCGCGGAGACGCACGGCTTCGGCGAACTGTGGGTCGTCGAAGACCTCGGCTACCGGGGAGGACTGGCCCAGGCGGCGACCGTCCTCGGCGCCACGACCAGGATCCGCGTCGGCGTCGGGCTGCTGCCTGCCGCCGCCCGTAACGTGGCGTTCGCCGCCATGGAGATCGCCACCCTCGCCCAGCTGCACCCCGGCCGCATCGACATCTCCGTCGGGCACGGCATGCCGTCCTGGATGCGTGACCTCGGTGTGTGGCCGGCGAGCCCCCTCACCCTCCTGAGCGAATACATCACCGTGCTGAAGCGCCTGCTGAGCGGTGAACTCGTCCATCACGACGGGCGTTACGTCCGCGTCGACGGGCTGCGACTGGACGCGAGCGCCCTCCCGGCGCAGGTCCCCGCCGTCCTGGCGGGCGTGCGCGGCCCGCGGTCGCTGGCCGTGTCCGGCGAGGTGGCCGACGGCACCCTGCTCGCGGAACCGGTGACGCCCGCCTACGTACGACAGGCCCTCACGCACATCGCCCCCGACCGTCCGCACCGCATGGTCGCCTACAACGTCGCGTCGGTCGACGAGGATCCCGCCGCCGCATACGAGGCCGTCCGCCCCGCCCTCGCGGTGGTCGGCGAGCCCGACTGGCGCCCCCACATCACCCCACTGCCCTTCCACGACGACCTCGTCTCCCTGCGCTCGCGCTGCGACAGCCCGCGGGAGTTCGCCCGGTCCCTGCCGGAGGAGTGGGTACGTCAGCTCGCCGTGGCGGGCACGCCGCACCAGGCACGGTCCCGGCTGACGGACCTCTTCGCCGCGGGCGTCGGCAGCGCCGTCCTCACCCCGGTGGGCACCGACTGCCTCGCGTCACTGGACTCGCTGGCCGCGGTGCTGTGAACAGGGCGCCTTTCCCGGGCTCATGATTCGTCCATGGCGATGTCGTCGTAGGACTCCAGGAGGGTCCAGGGCCGTGCTGTGCGCACTCCGATGGGGAGCCGGTCGGCGGCCGGCAGCGGGCCCAGGTTCAGGCCGGTGATCCGGGCGATGTCCAGGACGGGCACCTGGAAGGTGCGGAAGGCGCCGAGCGGGGGAGGGTCTCCTACTCGCGCGGCTTCCGCCATGGCCTCGGCCGCGGCGGCCTTGGTGAGGTCGGGGCTCTGGTCGAGCACGTAGGCGCTGGCCGCCAGGTCCCCGTCCTGCATGAACGCCGCGACTTTCCAGAACCGGAGCGGCACCTGGATGCCCCGGTAGGGCGGATCGGAGTCCTCGAGCACGGGCCCGGTGAAGACCGTCAGCTTGCGGGCGAAGTTTTCGGCGTGTTCGAGCAGGAAGTTCTCCAGGCCCTGCCACAGCTGCTTGCCCTGGTTGAAGACGTTCATCTGGGGCGCGGCGTTCGTGTAGTGGAACGTGTCCTGGTCGGCCGTGGAGGCTTGCAGGCCCCATACCGGGTCGAGCCTGCGGACCAGGTGGCCTTTGTCGAGGGGGTTGTCCTGGTAGACGGGGTCGCCGGTCTGCTGGGCTTCGGGGAGGCGGGGGTCGAAGCGCCAGTCGTCGGTGCGTGGCACATCGACGAGGTTCGCGCCGTCGATCGTGACGGCTGTTGCGGCGGCCAGCCGCCGGTCCGGACGGAAGACGACGCTGAAGTTGGTGTAGGGGAGGATCACGGTTTTGATGCCCGAATCGGCGGGTGCGGGCAGCGGTACGGCCGGCCCCAGGAAGCGGTCGTTGTAGCCCTTGCGATCCGCCAGGGACTCGCGGCCGGCGGCCTCCGTGTGCGAATTCGGGTCAGGATGTGTGGACATATTATTGTCGTACCGCGCAGCCTTGGCTCACATACGGGCCCGGCGGGCGGACTCACCCGGCTGGTCGAAGGGCGGCCGGGCTGACGAGGGCGTTGGACGGCGTGCGGTTCTCGGCTACGACTATGTGCTTATGAATGCACATGTATATCTTTTGGGCGCCGCCATGGGCGGGACATCATGGCCGCCGCATCAGGGGCGCGCTCTACGATGGGTGCATGCCGGTGAGTGAAGAATCCGCGACTGCGGCGACAGCGCATACCCATCCCAGCGGTGCGGCGCAGTTCTCCGCGGCCGCCAATGTCTTCTCGCTGCTCTCCGATCCGACCCGGTTGCATCTGGTGTGGTCCCTCGCCCGGGGGGAGGCCGATGTGAACACCCTGACCTCGGCCAGCGGAGCGGCCCGCCCGGCGGTGAGCCAGCATCTGGCCAAGCTGAGGCTGGCCGGGCTGGTCGAGGTGCGCAAGGAGGGGCGCCGCTCGGTCTACTCCCTCCACGACGGCCATCTGCGCCGCCTGGTCGTCGAGGCCGTCAACCACGCCGATCACATGATCACCGGAGCCCCGTCCCACGATTGAGGCCGGGCGGTTCGTGAGCGGTCACGCGCCGCGGCGTACGGCGACGATCTTGGGCTCGGTCGGGGCCTCCACTGGGTAGCGCACGCCCTCACGGCCGACGCCCGATCGCTTGGGCCCGCCGAAGGGCATGGCGTCGATCCGGAAGTCGCTGCTGTCGTTGATCATCACTGCGCCCACCCGCAGCTGTTCCGCGATGTCCAGGGCGCTCTCCAGCGCCGTGGTGAAGACACCCGCCTGGAGGCCGTAGGGGGTGTCGTTGGCGCGGACGACGGCCTCGTGCACCGTGTCGAACGGCTCGACCACGAGCACCGGGCCGAAGACCTCCTCGGTCATCACCTTCGCGTCGGCCGGCACGTTCGTGAGCGCGGTCGGCCAGTGGAACGCGCCGTCGCGGCGCCCTCCGGTACGCACGACGGCGTCGTTGGGAGGGGCCCCGGCGGCGCGGCCGGGGCCCTCCTTCACGTCGTGTGGTGGGCGAGCTTCAGGTGTGGATCATGTACGCCCGGTCCGAGGGCCGGGTCGGTGTGCACGAGCGCGGCGGTCAGCCGTGGTACCGCGTGGATGAGCGCGTGCTCGACCTCGACCGCCACGGCATGCGCCTCCTGCACGCTCAGTCCGCCGTCCACCTCGACCGTTGCCTCGGCGCGCAGCTTGTGGCCTATCCAGCGCATCCGCAGCTCCGAGACGCGCAGTACGCCGGGTACGTCGCGTGTCGCGGCCTCTCCCGTGTCGACGAGGGCGGGGTCGACGGAGTCCATGAGGCGGCGGAAGACCTCGCGTGCCGCGTCCTTGAGGACGAGCAGGATCGCGGCGGTGATGAGCAGCCCGACGAGGGGGTCGGCCAGCCGCCAGCCGAGTGCGGCGCCGCCGGCTCCGGCCAGCACGGCCAGCGAGGTGAAGCCGTCGGTGCGGGCGTGGAGCCCGTCGGCGACCAGCGCCGCCGAGCCGATCTTGCGGCCGACGCCGATGCGGTAGCGGGCCACCCATTCGTTGCCGATGAACCCGACGACCGCCGCGATGGCCACGACGCCCGGATGGGAGATGTCGCGCGGGTTCATCAGCCGGTCGATGGCCTCGTAGGCGGCGACGGCCGCGGAGGCGGCGATGGTGAGGACGATGACGATCCCGGCCAGATCCTCGGCGCGGCCGTAGCCGTAGGTGAACTTGCGGTTCGCCGCGCGCCTCCCGAGGACGAACGCGACGCCGAGCGGCAGCGCGGTCATCGCGTCGGCGAAGTTGTGGATGGTGTCGCCCAGCAGCGCCACCGAACCGGAGGTGAGGACGACCACGGTCTGGAACACCGCGGTGGCACCCAGGATGGCCAGGGAGAGCCACAGCGCGCGCATGCCCTCGGCCGACGACTCCATCGCGGAGTCGACCTTGTCCGCCGCCTCGTGCGAGTGCGGCTTCACCAGGTGGGTGACCTGGTGCTTCCAGCGCGACCACGGGCTCTTGCCGTGGCCATGGTCGTGGTCGTGGCTGTGCCCATGGTCGTGGCCGTGCCCGTGCCCGTCGCGGTGAGCCGGTGTGTGGGGGTGTTCGTGGGCCTTCACGTATGGCTCACCTTCCAGGGACGTCGCCGTTGCTTTCTCATGTGCATACGAGTGCACCAAAGCACCTATTGAATCGCACAGAATGGTTTCGCTGTCAAGGAGTGGCGACGGGGCGGCCAGGCCATGGGTCGGGTGGCGTGGAGGTCGTCGACGACATGGCTGTGGCTGTGCCGCCGGGCGCCGAGCGGTGGATCAGAAGGCCGGTGGGGTGAGCACCATCGAGCACGCGGCGCCGAACGCGGTCCACGCGGCGAGCAGTGCCGGCCACCGCCACGCGGCCGCGACCGCGAGATTGAGGGCAGCACCGCGGAGTGCAGCCTGGCGACAGCGCTACCGGCGGCCGTGGAACTCCCTGAGATGTCGGGCGAGAACGTCGTCGCCGAAGTCGCCTTCGGGGTCGCGCCAGACCGTGTGGATGTGGTTGACGTCGCGCTGGGTGTTGTCGTACTCCGCCAGCAGGCGGGGGCCCTGGAGGCGGTAGTAGTGCGGTTGCCCTTTCTCGATGCCGCCGGCCCAGGCGAAGTGCACGTCGTGGAGCTTGTCGTCGGCGAACTTCGCCGCCTCGCGCTCGGCGAGTTCCTCGGGGATGCGGCCGAGGTACACATCCAGCAGCGCCCGCAATTGATCCCGCTGTTCACCGGACATTTGGGCGGCCGGAAGCCCCTTCGGCGCCGTGGTCAGCTCGACGGCTTGGTGGTCCTCCGGCCGCCCACGCGTCAGTTCCGGCAGCGGCATCACCAGGTCGCCGTCGCCGATGCGCGGCTGGTTGCCGCCGACGATGTCGGCCGGGGCGATGGGGGAGAGGAGGGTGCGGGCCGACTGCTCCTCGTCGAGGGAGCGCACCAGGTCCCGCGCCAGGTCCTCCGCTGCGCCGAGCGGGCGGAGGAGGTGCGGGCCGAGCAGCGGGGATTCCGCGGGGTCGGCCCCGAGGAAGCACGGGGTGCTGCCGACTACCCGCCCGTCGGTGACCGCGTGCTGCACCGACACATGGTGGCCGCCGAACCGCCAGGACCACGGGCCGTCCGCGCTCGGCTCGCCGAAGATCCGCAGCCAGTACATCTGGGGGTCGCGGCCACGCTCCCGCCCCCAGTTCGCCTGCCAGCCCTCCACCCGGTCCAGGACGTTCTCCAGGCCCATGATCGCCGAGGCCGTCACATAGCCGGCCTCGGAGAGGCCGGTCGCGACCAGGCGCATCGCCAGGCGCTGCTGCGCGGGGCGCATCCGGAGCAGCGGGAGACCGCCGTGGTCGGTCGGGGTGTAGTTCCAGCGGTGGCGCTCCTCCTCGGACGGCCACGGCAGCGCGGCCGCCGCGCGCTGCTCGTCGTCGAGGCTGTCCAGCCAGGTCTTCGCGGCCTCGGCCATGCGCTCGGCCGGATTCCGTCCCGTCATCATTTCTCCTCGGGGATCTCCCGGCTGACCGTGGTCTTGATGCTCATCAGCGGTACGGGTTCTCCGGATTCCTCGGCAGAAACGACGCCCGGTCCAGGTCGCTGTCGGCGAGGACGGGTAGTGCGGCGAAGGCCGGGCCGGGCAGGCCGGCCTACGGGGCGGGCTCGCAGATGACGACGGGAATCTGCCGGGCGGTCCACGCCTGGTACTTGTCGAAGTCGGCGTACATCGCGACGAGGCGAGGCCACAGTTCGGCTCGCTCGGCAGGGCCGGCCGTGCGGGCGCGCATCCTGCGGATGGTGCCTCGCCGTTGGAGGGTGACCCGGGGATCGGCTTGCGTGTTGAGGTACCAGAGCGGGTGCTTGGGCAGGCCGCCCTGAGAGGCCACGAGCACCACCCGGTCGCCGTCGACCAGACACAGCAACGGCAGGGTACGCAGCCGCCCGGTCTTGCGGCCCTTGGTGGTGAGCAGACAGACGGGCACACCGCGCGGGAAGGCGCTGCCGAACCGCCAGGTGCCGCCGATCCGGCCCCCGGTGGCGCGGTAGACGAGGACGTTCAGCCGGGACATCAGCTTCATGATCTTCGTCACGACCGGTGAGTCGAGGCCCTTCGGGCGCTGGACCGTCATCGGCGAGGCGGGGTCCTGTTCGGGCATGTCCTCTCGATTCCGTTCGGCGCAGTGGTCAGGAACGGGCAGGTCCGCGGGTGGGCCGGAGCGCGGCAGGAGGCCGTGGCCCCATAGAGAACCGGATGACCCCGACAATGGCAAGAGACGCGCCGGTGGGTCAGGGGGGTCAGTTGAGTCCCGCGTCGCGGGCGAGGAGGGCCGCTTGGACGCGGTTGGTGACCTCCAGTGCGGCGAGGATGCGGCTGACGTGGGCTTTGACGGTGCTTTCGCGCATGGTGAGGCGGGTGGCGATATCGGCGTTGGTCTCGCCCCGGGCGAGGAGGCCGAGCACGTCGCGTTCGCGGGGGGTGAGCCGCTCCAGCCGGGCCTGGGCGGCGGTGGCTTTGGGCTGGGTGGTGGCGTGGTAGCGGTCGAGGAGGTGGCGGGCCGCGGTGGGGTGGAGCATGGCGGAACCGGCCGCCACCAGGTGGACGGCGCGCAGGATTTCGGCGGGGTCGGTGTCTTTGAGTAGAAAGCCGTCGGCTCCGGCGGCGAGGGCGTTGTAGACGTATTCGTCGAGGTCGAAGGTGGTGAGGGTGATCACCTTCGGGGGGTGGGGGAGGGCGCGGAGCCGGGTGGTGGCGCTGATGCCGTCCATGCGGGGCATGCGTACATCGACGAGCGCGACGTCGATGCGGTGCGCGGTGGCCTGTTCGATGGCCTGGAGGCCGTCCGCGGCCTGAGCGACGGTCTCGATGCCCTCGTCGCCGTCGAGGAGGTCGGCCAGGCCGAGTCGGACCAGCGCGTCATCGTCGACGATCATGGCGCGGATCATGTGGGGGTGCCGTTCTGTTCGATGCTGGACGGGTGGGGGATGCGGGCGGTCATCCGCCAGGCGCCCGCACCGGCCGGTCCGGCGCTCAGGTGGCCACCGAGGGCGGTCACGCGTTCGCGGAGGCCGACGAGTCCGTATCCGCTGCCGACGGTGTCCGCGCGGGGACTACCAGGGGGGTTGGTGATCTCGACGCGTGTGGCCGGGGGCCGGTAGTCGACGCGTACGGTCACCGGGGCACCGTCGGCGTGCTTGCGGGCGTTGGTCAGCCCTTCCTGGACGATGCGGTAGACGGCCAGCCGGTGGGTTGTGGGGGCGTGTTCGGGAAGACCGTCCGTGGTCCACTCGATGTGCTGACCGGCGGCGCGGGCTTCGTCCGCCAGGCCCTGTACCTCTCTCACCATGGGTGTGCGCGTGGCGCTTGCCCGAGTGGAGTCGGGCTCGCGCAGAGCCCCGAGCACATCGCGCAGGTCGGCGAGAGCCTCGACGGACGTTTCCCGCAGCAACCCGAGCCGTTCGCCGACCGGTCCGGGCAACGTGTCCTTCCTGGTGGACAGGACACCGGTGTGCAGGGCGATCAGGCTCAGCCGGTGGGCCAGGACGTCGTGCATCTCGGCGGAGATGCGGGAACGTTCCGCGGCGCGGGCCGCTTCCTCGCGCAACTGCGCCTCGGTGCGCAGATGCTCGACCTCGGAGGCCAGTGCCCGGACCAGGCGCCGACGGTTACCGAGCCACAGCCCGACGACGAAGGCCAAGAGCATGAAGGCCAGTGCTGAGACATACCTCTGCTCTGCCCACAGCCGGGTTTCCGGGTAACCGATGAGGTTGGCGCCCAGCGCGACGGCAGTGCAACCCACCGCCACCCGCATCCTGCGAGCCAGGGCCAGGTCGAACATGACGATCGCCAGCAGCAACACCGTGAGCCATCCCCACCACACCGTCACCGCGGTGACCAAAAACGGTGCGAGAGGCCATCGCAGCCTCGGCACGAGCAGGGCCACACCGCAGACCACTGCCGACGCGATGATCGGGGCCCGGTACCGACCGCCACTGATCGATGCACCGTTCAACCCGGCGATCAGCACAAGAAACACCACGAGCCCCACGCGCCCGACGAGTGCTGCCCATCCCGAGACCGTGCTTCTGCTCACCCACACAATCCTAGGCAGCCCCTCTCCCGATCCGTCCGACGATCGGCGATCCTCGCCCTCTACTTTCGTAGGGGGACACCGTCGTAGAACGGCGGATTCAGTGCCGGGCGCGGCTGCCTAGCGTCAATTCCCATGAACGATCGGACCACCTCCCACGACCGCGTCCTCGCGCGGCGTCATGCCGAAGGCTGGATGTTCCTGCTCGAAGCGGCTCGTGATCAACGGACCACCGGTGCCATAGCCCCCAGCGGTCCGGCCCTGGCCCGCGCCTTGACCGACCCGGTACGGGTGCTTGGCCCCCGCCCGCTGGCCATCTTGGAAGCCGGTGCGGGCACGGGGGCGGTCACCCGCGCTCTGATTCCACAGCTCTCCTCGGGCAGCCGCCTGGACATCGTCGACGCCAACCCGCGCTTCACCGCACGGCTGCGCCACCTTGTCGCCACGCACCCGCATCTGGCAGGCAGGCCCCGGCAGGTGCGGGTGCACCAGACCTTCATCGAGCAACTCGACACCGCTCAGCGTTACGACGTGATCGTCTCCGGTCTGCCGCTGACCAACTTCGCCCCCCACCAGGTCGAGACGATCATGAGTCGCTACATGGAACTGCTGCATCCCGGCGGCACACTGACCTACTTCGCCTACCGCGGCACGCTCAAGGCCCGCGCTCTGCTGGCCTCTCGCGCCGAGGCACGCCGGCACGCGGCGGTCGGCGAGGTCATGGGCTCCTACCAGCGCCGCTATGCCACCGGCTGCTGGACCGTGTGGGCCAACCTGCCCCCGGCCCACGTCTGGCACCTGCGACGCCCCCTCGCCTCCCACCGTGAGCAGGAGCATCCCCCGACCGGAGCGAGGCGGTGAACGCGCTTCCCGGCCTCCTCGACCACCCTTCCCCCACTTCTGCGTACGCGGTGGTGGTCCTCGCCGTCCTGGCCGAGTCGGTCCTGCTGATCGGCGCCTTCATCCCCACGCTCACCTTGTTGCTGACCGCCGGCGCATTGGCCCGCACCGGTCACGTCAGCCTCCTTCCCGTCATCGCGGTTGCGGCCTGCGCGGTGATCGCAGGTGACTTCCTCGCCCACCGCACGGGAAGACTCCTGGGCCATCAGCTGCGTGCGGGGCGCCTGGGCCGTCGAATCCCCGGAACGGCCTGGCGGCACGCCGAGGCACTGATGACCCGCCACGGTGGCCGAGCCGTCTTCCTGGCCCGCTTCCTTCCCGTGGTCCGCACCCTGGCGCCCCATTTCGCGGGCGCCACCCGCCTGCCGTACCACCGGATCGCTCCCTACAGCGTCGCCGGCGCTTGCGTGTGGGCCACAGCCGAGGTTGGCGCCGGGTATGCCGCCGCGACATCTCTGCACCGGGTTCTCGCGCTCGGTGGCCCCGCGCTCGCCGCGGCAGGCGTGATCGCGGCCGGGGGCGTGGTCGTGTTCCGAAGGCGGCGGTCCAGGCGTTCGCGACACCTAGGCCGTCGCTTCAGCCGACGGATCAAGTGTCCCTGACGGGTAGTCAGGAAAGTCGGCATTGGGTCAGCAAAAGGTCTGCCAGAGGCTGTCACAGGCGGCCAATCCCGGGACTCGTCACCGACCCCGGGGATGATCAAGCGGTCGGAACTCCTCGCCTCTGATGAAAGCCCAGGTCAGCGCGTGCGTCCGCGGGGTTTGAGGGGGACGGGAGGGAGGTCGGGGGCGGGGAGCGGAGGACCGTCGTAGCCTTGCACCTCGCCGAAGCGGCGGCCCGCCGCCCAGTCCTCGCGGGCCTGGGTGATGTCGTCGTGGGAGCGGCCGATGAAGTTCCACCACATCACGATCTTCTCCTCGAACGGCTCGCCGCCCAGCAGCATGAACGCGCTGTCCACGTCCGCCCGCAGGGGAAGCTCGCTTCGGCCGCAGCCGAGGTAGAGGAGTGAGCCGGGGGCCAGGCGGACGCCGTCCACCTCGGCTTCGCCGGACATCGTGAGGGCCGCGTATTCGTAGTCGGGCCGAACCGGCAGGTGGGCGTCGGTGCCTGCCGCCAGGGTGATGTCGGCGCCCATCAGCGGGGTGAAGGTGGTGCCGGGCGAGGCCGCGCCGTCGAGGTCGCCGAGGATGACGGTGGCGCGCAGGCCTCCGCCGCCGGTGATCTGCGGCAGGGCGGCGTGGTGCTCCCAGGTCGGGGCTGTGTGGCGATCGCTGTCGGGGAGGGCCACCCATAGCTGGGCGCCGTGCAGGAGCGGGGCGTGGGCGCGGGGGGACTCCTCGGAGTGCGCTATGGCCCGGCCCGAGGTCATCAGCCCCAACTCGCCGGGGCGCAGGGTCTGCAGGCTGCCGAGGCTGTCCCGGTGCAGCACCTCGCCGTCGTGCAGCCAGCTCACCGTCTGCAGGCCCATGTGGGGGTGCGGGGGGATCTGCATGCCCGGCTCGTCGGCGATGTCGTCCGGGCCGTAGTGATCGACGAAGCACCAGGCGCCGATCATGCGCCGGCCCAGGTTCGGCAGCAGGCGGCGCACCACGGTGGACTCGCCCAGCGGAACCTGCTTGGAGGTCAGCAGCTCGCGCACCGGCCGCGCGGTGACGTCGGCACGGCCGCCGCACACGGTCGCCGTGGGGCGCGGATCGAGATTGCTCATGGACGAACTCTCCCATCGGAGGAGGATTTCCGCTCGTCCCTGTGGATAACGGAGTACGGGCAGGTGGCGACCGCCCAGGCGACCAGCGCCGCGCCCAGCAGCCAGCCGCCGAGGACATCGGTGGGCCAGTGGACGCCCAGGTACAGCCGGGTGACTCCGACGCCGAGCACGGAGACGGCGGCCACGGCGGTGGCCAGGCGTTGCCAGGGGGCGGGCGCGCCGTGCAGTTTCAGCATCCACAGCAGCAGTCCGAAGGTGACGGTCGCGGTGAGGGCGTGGCCGGAGGGGAAGGCCGCGTAGTGCGCCGAGTCCACCGGATTCGCCCAGTGCGGGCGGGGGCGGTCGAGGAGTGCCTTCACGCCCTGCTGGAGGGCGGTACCGGAGGCCGCGGTGACGACGATCCACAGGGCGAGCGTCCGCTCCCGGCGCAGCAGCAGCCAGAGGACCATCACGGCCGTCAGGGCGCGCATCGTCCAGGGGTCCCAGAACCAGTCCGTCAGCACTCTGTTGGTCTCGGTCCAGCCGGGATGGTCGAGCGCGGAGCGGTGCAGGGGGACGACGATGTCCCGGTCCGCGCCCGTCAGCGGCCCCCAGCGGGCGGCGACGAGAGCGAGCAGCGCGACGGAGAGAACGCTGAGCACCGCTGCGATGCGGAGGGCGTGGGGGTGGTGGATCTGCGGCTGCATGGTGTCGATGATCGCCGATGCCGGGTGCGCGGGGCCAGCACGCGAGAGGGCGCCGTACCTCGGCGGGTCAGCCCAGCACCCGCAGCGCCGGGATCAGGGTGACCAGCAGCGGGACGACGGGGACCAGCGCGGCCGCGGCGGTGAGCTGCAGACGGCGTACGGGGGAGAAGCGCGCCGCGGGGGCCAGGAGCCGGTCCACGCGCTGCGGGACCTGCGTGAGTCCGCTGGGGCAGGGGCCGAACACCCCCCGGTCCTCGTTGAGTTCCACGAGCGCCAGCGCGGTCGTCGTCCGCCCGAACCGCCGTGACGCGGAGTCGTCGGCGGCCAGCTCGACCAGCCGGTGCACCTCGTCCCGGAACGCCGCGAACACCGGCACCTGCGGAAATCCCCCGGCGAGCGCGGCGGCGCAGTGCAGCAGCCAGTGGTGGCGGGCTCGCGCGTGGCCCTGCTCATGGGCGATCACGGCGTCCAGCCGGCGCCCCTTGAGTCGGCGCAGGGCCGCGGTCGTGATGACCAGCTGGGGCGTGGCGCCCGGGAGCCACCAGGCGTCGGGCTTGTCGCCCTCCAGGACCACGAGCCGCTCCCCGGCGGGCTCCTCGCCGGGCAAGACGGGGGAGCGGACGAGGAGTTCGGCGCGGTGCTGCCTGCGCCAGGCGTGGGCGCGGCCGATCTCGCGGGTCAGCATGACGGCGGACCATACGGCGCCGAAGGCCAGGGCGAGGGCGACGGGTGCCGCCCAGGGGCCGTAGCCGGACAGCGCGTACGCCTCCACGACGCCGTTGGGCGCGGGGGCGAAGACGTTCCCGCGGACGGCCTCGGAGGCCGCCGCGGCGGTGAGTGCCATGGTGAGCGCGCAGCACAGCAGCACTCCGACGACGACGCATTGCCATACCCACAGTGCGAGTACGGGTTCGCGGTCGACCCATGTGGAACGGGACATCAGGCGCGGCGCCATTGCCGCCACCAGTGCGCCGAGGCCCATCAGCGCGAGCGGGACCATCATGGCCGTCACCCTATGGTCGGCGCGGTCGGCCCGGGTACGTCCGCGCGGGCGAAGTGACGTACGCCACGGTTTGCCTGGCGTCGTCGCCCGGCATGCCCGGCGGAGGGCTCAGAGCGTCAGCAGCATCGCGAACATCCCTATGGCCATCGTGAGCCGACACGCATGGCGCAGTTCGGGCCGCCGCGACCAGTCGGCGGACGGCGCGCCGACCGCCGCCACCGCGCCGTCCGTCATCGGCAGCAGCCGCAGACCGGATCGGACCGCGTAGACCGCGAAGTAGGCGAGGAGCGCGCCGGTGAGCACCGGTATGCCGCCTGCCATGCCGCCCGCCGCCATGTCTCCGCTCGCGGCCATCGCGGCGTCATGGCCGTGGCCGCCCGGGGAGGCCGTCATCATCGCCCACGCCATGTACACCATCGCCAACGCCCCTATGGCGTGGTGCAGATGATGGTGCCCCACCGCCCGTACGGCCGCGACGCCGAACACCGCCGCGAAAACGGGCGGGCCCCACGGCCGGGGGTCCAGGGCGGCGGACGGCACGGCCATCGCCGCCATCCCCCACCCCATGAGCGCCTCCGCGCGCGCGACCCGGCGGCCCGGCCCGGGCGGCTCGCCGCGCGTATTCAGCAGGCAGTACGTGCCGGTGGCGGCGCACAGCGCGACCAGCAGCCAGCCGATCAGCGGAGGTCCGTGCACGGCACACCTCCCGGTCCGGAACGCGGCGGACGTCTGCCGGGAGACTGCCCGCGCGCGAACCGGCCTACGGGAGCGCACGGGCGCAGCGGGGGAGCGCGCGGACGCCCGGCGGGCGGTACGGACGGGTCAGTTGTGCTCGGAGATGAGTACCGCCCGCGTGGACGGTTCGAGCGCCTCGAAGATGTGGGGCAGGTCGCCCGGATAGGCGACGTAGTCACCGGGGCGCAGCTCGACCGGGTCGTCGGCGAGGCCGACCCGGGCCCGGCCCGTGGCCAGCACGACGTGCTCCACGACGCCGGGCATGTGCGGATCGGAGGCGCGCACCGCGCCGGGCTCGGCGGTGAGGCGGTAGATGTCCCGGCGCGCGCCGGGCGGGCCCGCGGACAGCATGGCGGCCTGGTAGTCGGCCTGCGCGGAGGCGAGCGTCACCCCCTCGTCGGCCCTGATCACATGGACGCGGGGCCGCGGCGGGTCGAGGAGCCGCGAGGGTGGCACGTCCAGGGTGACGCACAGCGACCACAGGGTCTCCAGGCTGGGGTTTCCGCTGCCCGACTCCAGCTGGGAGAGCGTGGACTTCGCGATTCCGGCGCGCCGGGCCACCTCGGTGAGCGACAGCCCGGCCCGGCCGCGCTCGCGTCGCAGTACGGCCGCGATCGAGTCCATCGGGACCTTGGCCGAAGCCGCCGAGGCCGCCGAAGTCGCTGCCGGTACTTCCTGTGCCATCCGTTCGCTCCATACGTGATGTGTTCGGTTTGACGAACGAGCCCCGCGGTGTTCATTCTATGCGTCATGCATTCGATATGGAGAACGCTCGATCGTGTGCTGCTACGGGACATCGCGCTCGTCTGCCTGGCCATCGGCGTCACCAGCCTGTCGTACGGGGCGATCGCCGTCGCGTCCGGTCTCCCGCTGTGGGTTCCGGCGGCACTGAGCGTGCTGGTGCTCGCCGGAGCCTCGGAGTTCCTGTTCGTCGGCCTTGTCGCCGCGGGCGGCAGCCCCATCGCGGCGGTGCTGGCCGGGCTGGTGGTCAACGCCCGCCACCTGCCGTTCGGGCTGGCCCTGCCCGATGTCCTCGGCCGCGGCCGGCGGCGTCTCCTCGGCAGCCATCTGATGAACGACGAGAGCGTCGTCTTCGCGCTCGCCCAGGACGGCATCGCGCGGCAGCGCGCCGCCTACTGGGCCTGTGGTCTGGGCGTCCTGCTCTGCTGGCCGCTGGGTGCGGTGGCCGGCGGCCTGATCGGCACGGTCATCGACGACACCGACCTGTTCGGGCTCGACGCGATGTTCCCGGCCATCCTGCTGGCCCTGGTCCTGCCCGCGCTGCGCGACCGGGACAAGCGCCTGGCGGTCCCGGCGGGCGTCGCCATCGCCCTGGCCACCACCCCGTTCCTGCCCGCCGGAGTGCCCGTCCTGCTCGCCCTGGCCGGGGTGGCGCTCGCCGCCGTACCGGGGAGGACGAACGATCCCGAGAAGGAGCGCCCGTGCCCGGCCCCCTGACGCTGGCCGCCGCGATCCTCGCGCTCGCGGCCGGTACGTACGCCCTCCGCATCGCCGGACCGCTGCTGCGCAGCCGGATCACGCTTCCGCCGCGGACGGAGAAGCTGATGGAGACCGCCGCCATCGTCCTGCTGGCCGCCGTCGCGGCGACGACGGCGCTCACCGAGGACCACGGCCCCGCCGGGATCGCCCGTCCGGCCGGGGTCGCGGTCGCCGGAGTGCTCGCCTGGCGCAAGGCGCCGTTCCTGGTCGTCGTCCTGGCCGCGGCCGCCACCGCTGCCGGGCTGCGCCTGCTCGGTGTGCATTAGAGGCCCCTGGGGGGCGGCGGGGGGCGTCAGGGGCGGGGTAGCGCAGGGGCTGGGGTCCTCGGGGACCTCCACGACCGCGATGCGCACGCCGTCGGGGTCGGTGCTCCGCTGCTAGATCCCCGGCCGATAGCGCATCGGGTGATCCTCCGGGACCTCCACGATAACGATTTTGAGCCCGTCGGGGTCGGCGATCCACATCTCGATCAGTCCCCACGGCTCCTTCTTCGGCGGCCGCAGGATCTCCACGTCCCGGGCCGCCAGTTCCGCGTGGGCCGCCTCCGCGTCCGCGACCTGGAGCCACAACTGGAGCCCCGGCGCGGGCGGGGTCTCGGAGCGGCCGGACACCTCCAGGAAGCCGCCGCCCAGGAAGAAGACCGTGCCGCGCTCGGGGCCGGTCCCGAACTCGCGGTAGATCGCCAGGCCCAGCGCCTCGCCGTAGAAGGCCCGCGAGCGCTCGGGATCCGTCGGCCGCAGCAGTGTGCGGCTGCTCAGTGGGTGCACCATGACCGCGACCCTACGCACCCCGCGCCGGGCGGGGCAGGGTTAGGGTCATCTTCACGTCATCCGCCGGTTCCGGCCGCCCGCCGCCCGGCGCCCGTCGACCTGTGCCGCCCGTCGACCTGTAAGGACACCGCCGCCGTGAACACGCCCGCCATGAACACCGCCGAGCTCACCTACCGAGGGGCCACCGAGGCCGACATCGAGCCGCTGGTCGCGCTGATCGAGTCGGCGTACCGCGGGGACGTCAGCCGGGCCGGATGGACGACGGAGGCGGACATCCTGGGCGGGCAGCGCACCGATCCCGAGGGCGTGGGGGCCGTCGTACGGGGCGCGGACAGCCGGATGACGGTCGTCGAGCGGGGCGGTGAGCTGATCGCCTGCTGCCAGCTGGAGCGCCGCGGCGAATATGCCTACTTCGGCATGTTCGCCGTGCGGCCCGGGCTGCAGGGCGGCGGCCTCGGGAAGATGATCATCGCCGAAGCCGAGCGGTTCGCGGCGACCGAGTGGGCCGCCCGCGAGATGCACATGACCGTGATCACCGCCCGCGAGGAGCTGATTGCCTGGTACGAGCGGCGCGGCTACGCCCGTACGGGACGGATGACCCCGTTCCCGTACGGCGACGAGCGCTTCGGCGTGCCGCACCGCCCTGACCTCGAGTTCGAGCTGCTGATCAAGCCGCTGGGCTGAGCGTGGTCACAGCGGCGCTCACGCCGTGTAGCGCGCCGCCCGGCGGATCTCCGGGAAGTCGGTCGTGCCGCCGTCGAGGCGGAGGCCGCGGGCCAGCTTCAGATGGTCCGGGGTGTTCACCGTCCAGCCGATGACCTTGAGGTCGGCGGCGTGGGCGCGCTCCACCAGCTCCAGGGTCAGCCGGCGGATGTTGAGCACCAGCATCCCGGCGCCGACGGCGTGTGCCCGGTCGATGGCGTCGAGCCCGTAGCGGCTGGCCACCAGGGCGGTGCGGGCGCTGGGCAGGAGGGTGCGGATCTCGGCGAGGGCCTCGTCGTGGAAGGAGATCACGTCGACCCGGCCGAGCAGATCGCGGTCGGTCAGCACGTCGGCCAGGGCCCGTGCGGCGGCCACGTCCTTGATCTCGGCCTGCAGCGGCGCCTTCACCGCGTCCACGACCTCCTCGAAGACCGGGATCCGCTCCCCGTCCCCGGCGTCCAGCTCGCGCAGCTCGGCGAGGGTGAAGTCGCTGATCGGGCCCTTGCCGTCGGTCGTGCGGTCGACCTCGGCGTCGTGCATCACGACGAGCGCGCCGTCCTTGCTGAGGTGGAGGTCCAGTTCGATGACGTCGAGGCCCTCGTGCTCGGCCCGGACGAAGGAGCGCAGGGTGTTCTCCGGTTCGACGCCCATTACTCCGCGGTGTCCGATGGTGAGAAAGGTCAACGTGATCTCGCTCTTCTGTCGGGCTTTTCGTCGCTCTTCGGCTGTGTGGAGGCACGGGCTGGCCGGACCGGCGCTCAGCCTAACGGCCGCCTCCGGCAGGACCGCTCAAGCGGGGCCGTGGCATGGTCCGGGGCGGATGGGGCAGGAAAAACGGCGGTGGTGCGGAGGTGACGCAGGACGATTTCCGTTGCCCGGCCTTGAGTGGGGGATCATCCACGGATACGGTGTCTATACAGAAGGTTCTCCGGTGAAGGAGTCGTCATGACGGAAATTCTTTCGTCCGTGATAGCGGACGGTGGCATTCTGCCTGCGGAGCGTGTGATCGAACACCCGGCCTGGCCATCCCTCAAAGGCGCTGTAGAAACGATTCGCCCCTGGCAGTCCAAGGACGGTTCCATCGACTTCGACGCCGAGGGGGCGCCACCACGTCACCGCGCCCGCGACACGCTCGAAAGGGTGATCGCGGCCATCGAGGAGCTGGCCCCGCTTCTCCCGCACAACGCCGCATACCACCGCGCGCTCGTCGCCGATCTGCGCCGCTGGGCCGACGACGGCTTCGGCGTCCCCGACTTCCTCGACTCGCTGCTCGCCTTCCAGCCCGCGAAGCAGCGCGCCGACGGCCTCCAGCACCTCGTCGTCTTCCCCATGTACACGCAGAACGGCAACCCGAACCGCAACCTTGAGGCGGTCGTCCTGCGCATGGTCTGGCCCGACTGGCTGGCCGAGCTGGAGCGCACCCGTTACGACAACCCGCTCTACCTGGGTCTCGCCTTCGAGGACTTCACCCCCGGCTACGACACCAACTCGGCGGTGCTCTTCCCGGAGACCATCGCCGTGCGCGAGGCCCCCGAGCGCTTCTCCTGGGGCGGCATCTTCTGCGACCGCGAGGCCGCCCGCTTCCGCCGGGTCAGCGAGGCCGCCGTCCGGGCGCTGGGCATCGAACTCCCCGACGACATCCGGGACATGCTCGCCGACCAGCGGCGCTGCCAGGAGGCGTTCGCCCTGTGGGACATGGTCCACGACCGCACCCACAGCCATGGCGACCTGCCGTTCGACCCCTTTATGATCAAGCAGCGCCAGCCGTTCTGGATGTACGGCCTGGAGGAGCTGCGCTGCGACCTCACCGCCTTCAAGGAGGCCGTGAAGCTCGACGCGGAGGGGCTCGCCCAGGCGCGTGACGTCCAGTACGCCGTCATCTTCGACCGGATGTTCCGGTTCCCCGTCACCGGCGAGCGGGTCCGCAACTACGACGGGCTCGGCGGCCAGTTGCTCTTCGCCTACCTCCACCAGCACGACGTCGTACGCTGGACGGACAACACCCTGCACATCGACTGGTCGCGCGCCTCGCAGGTCACCAACCAGCTGTGCGGCGAGATCGAGAAGCTGTACCGGGACGGCATCGACCGGCCCAAGCTCGTGCACTGGTTCAAGGCGTACGAGCTGGTGTCGACCTATCTCGCCCCGCACCCCGGCTCCGTCTGGGCCAAGGGCCCCGACGCGCTGGACCTGACGCAGCCGCCGCGCAAGCTCGTCGACGACGTGCTCCCCGACGAGTTTCCGCTGAGCATGTTCTACGAGGCGCTCGCCAAGAAGCTGCGGGACGTGGTCGCCTCCACCAAGGGCATCACGGCCGGCGAGGACGACCTACGAGCGGCGGCGTGAGCCCCGCGGCGGACCGCCCACGCCGCCCACCGGACGAACGCACCGCACCGGATGACGAGGAGACAGCGAGCATGACCACACCGACGTCGAGCCCGACCCCCAACGAGCCGAGCGGCAGGACACCGCTGGACGGCGCCGTGGTGGCGGTGGCCGGTGCGGCGGGCCCGGCGGGCCGTGCCGCGCTGCTCCGCCTCGCCGAGGCCGGTGCCACCGTCGTCGCCTCCGACTCCGACCCCGCGCGGCTGGCCGAGGCCGTCGACGCGGCGCGCTACGCCCACGGCGGCGCGGTCGTCACCGGCGAGACCGTCGACCTGCTCGACCTCGACGCCACCCGCGCCTGGGCCGACCGGACCGAGAAGGAGTTCGGCCGCGTCGACGGCCTGGTCCACCTCGTCGGCGGCTGGCGCGGCAGCAAGACCTTCGCCGACGCCCCGCTCGCCGACTGGGACACCCTGCACGATCTGCTGATCCGCACCGCCCAGCACACCTCGCTCGCCTTCCACGACGCCCTTAGGCGCACCGGCAACGGCCGCTATGTGCTGATCAGCGCGGCGGGCGCGTCCCAGCCCACCGCCGGCAACGCCGCGTACGCCGCCGCCAAGGCCGCCGCCGAGGCGTGGACGCTTGCGCTCGGCGACTCCTTCCGCAAGCTGGGGGGCGAGAGCGGCCCCCCGGCCGCGGCTGTCATCCTGGTGGTCAAGGCGCTGGTGCACGACGCCATGCGCGCGGAGCGCCCCAACGCGAAGTTCGCGGGCTTCACCGACGTCACGGAGCTGGCCGAGGCCATCACCGGAGTCTGGGAGCGGCCCGCCCGGGAAGTGAACGGAACCCGCCAGTGGCTGACCCCCAAGCCGTGAGCACCGACGCCCGCCGTCACCACGACCCCGAGGTACGCGGCTTCGCCAGTGACAACTACGCGGGCGGCCACCCGGAGATCCTCGCCGCGCTCGCCCTCGCCAACGGCGGCCATCAGGTCGCCTACGGCGAGGACGACTACACCGCGCATCTCCAGCACGTCATGCGCAGCCACTTCGGCCCCTACGCGCAGGCGTTCCCGGTGTTCAACGGCACCGGCGCCAACGTCGTCGCGCTCCAGGCGCTCACCGACCGCTGGGGCGCGGTCATCTGCGCCGACACGGCGCACATCAACGTCGACGAATGCGGTGCGCCCGAGCGGGTCGGCGGGCTGAAGCTGCTCACCGTGCCCACCGAGGACGGCAAGCTCACCCCCGACCTCATCGACCGCGAGGCGTACGGCTGGGACGATGAGCACCGGGCGATGCCGCAGGTCGTCTCGATCGCCCAGAACACCGAGCTGGGCACGGTCTACACGGTCGACGAGATCCGCGCGATCTGCGAGCACGCCCATGAGCGCGGCATGAAGGTCCATCTCGACGGGGCCCGGATAGCCAACGCGGCCGCGGCACTGGACGTGCCGATGCGGTCGTTCACCAATGTGCCGGGCGTGGACGTGCTCTCCTTCGGCGGCACCAAGAACGGCATGCTCTTCGGCGAGGCCGTCGTCGTCCTCGACCCGGACGCGGTGCGCGCCATGAAGCATCTGCGCAAGCTGTCCATGCAGCTGGCGTCCAAGATGCGGTTCGTCTCCGTCCAGCTGGAGGCCCTGCTCGCCCGTGACCTGTGGCTGCGCAACGCGCGCCACGCCAATGCCATGGCGCGGCGGCTCGCCGAGGGGGTGCGCTCGGTCGACGGCGTCACGATCCTGCACCCCGTCCAGGCCAACGCGGTCTTCGCCCGGCTGCCGCACGACGTGAGCGAACGCCTCCAGAAGCGGTACCGCTTCTACTTCTGGGACGAGGCGGCGGGCGACGTGCGGTGGATGTGCTCGTTCGACACCCGGGAAGAGGACGTCGACGGCTTCGTGGCGGCCCTCCGGGAGGAGATGAGGCGCTAGGCGCTTCCGGCGGCCGCCCCCAGCGGTGCACGGCCGCCGGGGCCCAAGAGGATTTCCGGGGCCCCGGGGATCACCGCCCGCGGTCCAGGGCGATGGCCTCCGCCGGGGTGGGGGCCGTACCGCCCAGGTGGGCCGGGACCCACCAGGTGTCGTCCGGGCCCTTCGGCCGCACCGGGTACGCCCGCTGCGCCGCCTCCAGCAGCTCCTGCACCCGCCCCCGCACCCGCTCGGTGAGCGTGTCCGACGGCTCCGTCGGGTCGGCCTCCATCGGCTCACCGACGCGCATCGTGATCGGGAAGTGGTTGCGGCCCAGCGCCCGCTTGTGGCCCTTGGTCCACAACCGCTGCGTCCCCCACAGCGCCATCGGCAGCAGCGGTACGCCCGCCTCCTGGGCCAGCCGGGCCGCGCCCGACTTGAAGTTCTTCAGGGCGAACGAGCGCGAGATGGTCGCCTCGGGGAAGACGCCGATGATCTCGCCGGAGCGCAGGGCCTTCAGGGCGTGCTTGTACGCGTCCATGCCCGCGGCCCGGTCCACCGGAATGTGCTTCATGGCCCGCATCAGCGGCCCGGAGACCTTGTGCCGGAAGACCGCTTCCTTCGCCATGAATCGCACCAGCCGCTTCGACGGACGGGCGGCGAACCCGGCGAACACGAAGTCGAGATAGCCGATGTGGTTGCTCACCAGAACCGCGCCACCCCGCTCCGGGACATTCTCGGTGCCCTTCATGTCGATACGCAGGTCCAGCACCTTGAACATGGTGCGGGCCGCGCCGATCACCGGCGGGTAGACGAGCTCTGCCATAGAGGGGACCCTTCATCGTTTTCCCTGGGAGGGCTCTCCCGGCGGAAGTTACGCAGCCGTAGGTTTCCCGGCTTCTGGCAGATGGTGCCCTATGTCATCTCTCTGTGCTAGCGCGGGTCCCCGCCCGGTCGCGAGATCCTCATCACGTCGGGCTCTGGGGAATCCCCTAAAGGCCCATGTCGCTGCACCCTATGACGGCATCCGATGCGGAGGGCAGCGTGCGAAACGAGCAGCGACAGGGCGAGGCGGACCAGGGCGGACGGCTCGAAGCCGCCCAGCTCGGAGCGGATCTGGGCGTCCGGGCCACCCTCGTCCAGTTCTCCAGCGCCTTCTGCCAGCCCTGCCGGGCCACCCGGCGGGTCCTGGCCGAGGTGGCCCACATGGTCGATGGCGTGGCCCATGTCGAGATCGACGCCGAGGCGCATCTGGAACTCGTACGGATGCTGGACATCGTGCGGACGCCCACCGTGCTGGTCCTCGACGCGGACGGCCGGGTCGTGCGCCGGGCGGCCGGACAGCCGCGGACCGCGGACGTCATCGCCGCCCTGGGCGAAGCGGTCTGATCCGGCGTGAGATCACGACAGATGACCCCGTGGCGGACTTCCGCCCACCGGTCCGTACTTGACGGTGCGCTGCGGGCATCGTCAAGGTGACGTCATGCGGCCTGGACTTCTTCTTCTCTACGGACGCGTACACGTGGATCTCGTGCGGACCGCGAGTGCGCGGTGTCCGGGCGGGTGAGCGACGACGACAGTACGGCTCCCCCCGCTCGCACCCCACCGCAGAAGGACACGTTCATGACCGCTTCGCCCAGCCTCGGCGCGCCCAGGCTCAGCGCCCCCGAACTCTTCCGCTCCGTCTTCCGCAGGCACGCCGCCGGTGTCGCGGTGATCACCGCGCACGGGACGCACCCCGTCGGCTTCACCGCGACCTCCCTGGCCTCCGTCGCCGCCGAGCCGCCGCTGCTCTCCTTCGGTGTCGGCAAGGGCTCCTCCAGCTGGCCGGTGATCGCCGAGGCCGAGCACGTCGGCGTGCACGTCCTGGGCGAGCACCAGCGGGAGCTGGCCGCGACCTTCGCGCGCAGCGGCGCGGACCGCTTCGGTCCCGGCACCGGCTGGCGCACCGGGCCCGAGGGGGTGCCGGTGCTGGACGGGGTGCTGGCGTGGCTGGTGTGCCGGGTGGTGGCCCGGATACCCGCCGGGGACCATCGCGTGGTGATCGGCGAGGTGGTCGCGGGCGACCCGGCGGGCGCCGGCCGTCCGCTCCTGTACCACCAGGGGAGCTTCAACGCGCTGCGCGACTGATCCGTCCCGCTGATCATCCGTTGGCAAGGTCACAGTTCAACCGGGTTGCGTACGGGGAACACCCTGGGTGTACTGGCGAGTAATATTTCGTTCGGTGCATGGGCCGCCCCCGGCCGCCAACCGACCGGGAAGAGCCCCCGAGGGCGCCTATGCTGCCAGCACAAGGCAGCCCGGAAGAGACGATGCAGTAGGAGAGCCGGCGTGAGCTTGAGGATCGTTGTCTGTGTGAAGTACGTGCCCGACGCCACCGGCGATCGGCACTTCGCCGAGGACCTGACGCTCGACCGTGACGATGTGGACGGCCTGCTCTCGGAGCTGGACGAGTATGCGGTCGAGCAGGCCCTCCAGATCGCGGACGAGGCGGACGACGCGGAGATCACGGTGCTGACCGTGGGTCCGGAGGACGCCAAGGACGCGCTGCGCAAGGCGCTGTCGATGGGTGCCGACAAGGCCGTGCACGTCGAGGACGACGATCTGCACGGCACGGATGCGCTGGGCACCTCGCTGGTGCTGGCCAAGGCTGTGGAGAAGGCCGGTTACGACCTGGTCGTGTGCGGTATGGCGTCCACGGACGGCACGATGGGCGTGCTGCCGGCGATCCTGGCCGAGCGGCTGGGTGTGCCGCAGGTGACGCTGCTGTCGGAGGTCTCGGTCGAGGACGGCATCGTCAAGGGGCGCCGGGACGGTGACACCGCGACCGAGCATCTGGAGGCGTCGCTTCCGGCGGTGGTGTCGGTGACCGACCAGTCGGGTGAGGCCCGTTACCCGTCGTTCAAGGGGATCATGGCGGCGAAGAAGAAGCCGGTGACCTCCTGGGACCTGTCCGACCTAGACATCGAGGCCGAGGAGGTGGGTCTTGAGGGCGCCTGGACGAAGGTCGACGGCGCCGAGGAGCGCCCGGCCCGCACGGCGGGCACGATCGTCAAGGACGAGGGCGAAGGCGGCAAGCAGCTCGCCGCCTTCCTCGCGGAGCGCAAATTCGTCTGACCAGGCAGCCTGGCGGGTCGGAAGTTCATCTGACCGCCACCGCCGCCCCCCGCCCCCTCGCATTCGCAGGAGAGAAGAAGTCCCATGGCTGAAGTCCTCGTCTATGTCGACCACGTGGACGGTGCCGTCCGCAAGCCCACCCTGGAGCTGCTGACCCTGGCCCGCCGCGTCGGCGAGCCCGTCGCCGTCGCCCTGGGCGCCGGTGCCGCGGACACCGCCGCCACCCTCGCCGAGTACGGCGCGGTGCGGGTGCTGACCGCCGACGCCCCGGAGTTCGCCGACTACCTCGTCGTACCGAAGGTGGACGCGCTCCAGGCGGCGTATGAGGCCGTGAACCCGGCCGCCGTCCTGGTCCCCTCCTCGGCGGAGGGCAAGGAGATCGCGGCCCGTCTGGCGGTCCGTATCGGGTCGGGCATCATCACCGACGCCGTTGATCTGGAGGCCGGTGCCGAGGGTCCGGTGGCGACGCAGTCGGTGTTCGCGGCCGCGTACACCACCAAGTCCCGGGTCTCCAAGGGCACGCCGGTCATCACGGTCAAGCCCAA